>NZ_CP065053.1:4335569-4954936 GCF_015689335.1 Massilia antarctica
ACAAGGCCTCGGCCAGGGCCAGCGCGGTTTCGGTCTTGCCCACACCAGAGGTCCCGGCCAGCATGAACACGCCGATCGGCTTGTTCGGATTATCCAGCCCGGCGCGCGAGGTCTGGATGCGCCTGGCGATCATGTCCATCGCATGGTCCTGGCCAATCACCCGGCGCGCCAGCACGGCCGCGATGCCCAGGGTCGTTTCGACGTCGTTTTTCGCCATCCGCCCGACCGGAATGCCGGTCCAGTCGCCCACCACGGCCGCCACGGCCTGGTAATCCACCGTCGGCAGGATCAGCGCTTGCTCGCCCTGCACGGTTGTGAGCTCCTGCTGCAGGGCCTTGAGCTGCGCCGTCATCGCATCGCGGCTCTCTGCGGATGGCGGCGGGGCGCCGTCGCGCAGGGTGGCGCGCAGGGCCAGCAACTGGTCGACCAGGGTGCGTTCGGCTTCCCAGCGCGACTCCAGCGCCGTCAGCCGCTCCCGTTCGAGGCCGAGCAGGTCGTTGGCGCAGTTGGCGCGCATGCCGGTGTCGATGCCGATGGCGCGCTCGCGGCCCACGATGGCCAGTTCCGTCTCCAGCGCTTCGATGCGGCGGCGGCTGTCGTCCACCGCCGCCGGCGTTGCATGCAGGCTTACCGCCACGCGCGCGCAGGCCGTGTCGAGCAGGCTGACGCACTTGTCGGGCAGCTGGCGCGCCGGAATGTAGCGGTGCGACAGCTTGACCGCCGCATCGAGCGCTTCATCCAGGATCTGCACGCGGTGGTGCGCTTCCATGGTCGCGGCCACGCCGCGCATCATCAGCAGCGCGCGCGCCTCGTCCGGCTCGTCGACCTGCACCATCTGGAAACGCCGCGTCAGGGCCGGGTCTTTTTCGATATGCTTTTTGTACTCGGCGAAGGTGGTCGCGCCGATGGTGCGCAGGGTGCCGCGCGCCAGGGCGGGCTTGAGCAGGTTGGCGGCGTCGCCGGTGCCGGCCGCGCCGCCCGCGCCGACCAGGGTGTGCGTCTCGTCGATGAACAGGATGACCGGCTTGGCGCTGCCCTGGACCTCGTCGATGACCGCGCGCAGGCGCTGCTCGAATTCGCCCTTCATGCTGGCGCCGGCCTGCAACAGGCCGACGTCGAGCATCAAGAGCTGCACCTCTTTCAAGGCCGGCGGCACGTCGCCGCGCGCGATGCGCTGGGCGAAGCCTTCCACTACGGCGGTCTTGCCGACGCCGGCTTCGCCGACCAGGATGGGATTGTTCTGGCGCCGCCGCATCAGGATATCGACCAGCTGGCGGATTTCGTCGTCACGCCCGACGATCGGGTCCATCTTGCCCTCGCGCGCCTGCGCGGTCAGGTCGACGGTGAATTTTTTCAGCGCTTCGTGCTTGCCCATGGGGCCGGGCGCGATGGCGCCGCTGGCCACGCCCGGCGCCACGTCCACGCCATTGCTGGCCGTGAGCCGGGCCTCGGGCGACTGGGCCAGCAGGGACGCGAAGGCATCGGCCAGGTCGTCGGCGCGCAGCTTGTCGAACTGGCTGGAGATGGCCAGCAGCGCGTGGCGCAGGTTGGCGGTCTTGAGCATGCCGATGAGCAGGTGGCCGGAGCGGATGTGCACTTCGCCGAACAGCAGGGTGCCGTACACCCAGGCCCGTTCCACCGCCTCGTCGAGCCGGGATGACAGGTCGGTCACCGACGTGGCGCCGCGCGGCAGCCGGTCCAGCGCCGCCGTCACGTCGCGCGCCAGGGCCGCCGCATCGAGATCGTAGTGCTCGACGATGCGGCGCAGGTCGCAGTCTTGCTGCAATAGCTGGTGCAGCCAGTGGACCAATTCCACATACGGATTGCCGCGCAGTTTGCAGAACACGGTACTGCTCTCGATCGCCCGGTAGCACAAGGTATTGAGCTTGCCAAACAAGGCAACGCGACTGATGTCGGCCATGAATTTTCCTTCGTCGGAGTCAGCCCGCGCGGGGCTGGGGGTTGATAAGCAGTTGATCGGCATCGTGCGCCGGCCTGGTACTGGTGACGTAGCTGGTCCAGCCCAGGCGGGTGGCGGCGCCCAGGCGCAGGCCCGGTACCTCGGCCCTGGCGAGGATCAGGCGCACGTCCCAGTCGGGCACCGTGCCGGCGTACAGCCTGACCCAGTCGGCCAGGCGCCGCATGCTCTCGCCGCCCGGGAGCATGCGTTTGTAGTCGTGCAGCGACAGGGGGCCGAACACGATGCGGAACTTGTGCTGGTAATCCCACACCTGGCGCCCGAGCACCGTGGACTGGCCCAGGCGGTTGCCGCGTTCGCGCGCGCCGATGCGGGTCTGGCTGTCGTCCGGTAGCGGCATCCAGTGGCCGACGAACTGCTCGATCCGCACCGGCAGGGCGAAATAGTCGCGCAGCAGCGTCACCAGCCCGGCGGCCGGGCGCGCCCGATTGGCCAGCAGGCCGGCCACGTGCAGCTTGGCGGCGTCGCCGATGCTGTCGCGGCCCTTCATGGCGGGTGAGCCGATGCCGCACAAGCTGCCGACGTAATCGGCGAAGCGGTCGCTCTGTGGTCGGTCGAAGCCGACCACCGGCTCGGCGCAGGCGCGTGCGCGGTAGAACAGCGAGAGCATCCGGTGATGAAACACGTCGGCGAATGCCGCCAGGGTGGTGTCGCCTGCGTTGCGCACGCGCTCGCGCGCATGCTCGGTCAGGTGCAGGGGCAGGGCGCCGCCGGGGCCGAACATGCCGAAGAAATTGACGGACAGGCGAGGCGGTACGCGCGATGCCGCCGGCACGTAGGCGCCGACTGCGCTCGCCTGGAATGTCAGCACCGGGTCCTGGCCGAAGCGCACCGGATCGTCGCCCGCGCGCAGCGAGGCGCCGATGCGCGGCTTGTGCGGATGGGCGTTCTCGAGCAGGCGCAGGATCTGGAAGAATTCCATGCCGTGCGCGCCGGCCTGCAATTGCGCATCGAGCGCTACAGGATCGCGCATACGCCGCTGCTGGCGGGCCAGCGCATGATGTCGCCGCGCGCCACGGTGCGAATGACCGTTTCGGTGAACGAATTGATCGACACATATTGGGCAAAAAAGCGGTTCAGGACCGCGCCGAGCAGAAAGGCGCCGCTGCCTTCGAAGGCGGCGTCGTCGAACGTGACGGTAATTTGCAGGCCGCGGCCGAAGGCGATGGGGCCGGGGGCGGACAGGCGCCGCGTGACGGTGGCCGAACTGACCGAGCGCAGGCCCTCGATCTGGCGCTGGCCTTGCAGGTCGCCCGTCTGGCAGTACAGCGACAGCAGTTCGCGCAAAGCCACGGCGCCATGTTCGGGATCGCTGTCGAGCAGCGACAGGTAGTTCAGCGACAGGTGATTCATCAGGCGCCAGGTGGCGCTGCCCTCGGCGAACGAGGGGAATGGCCGGCTCGGCCCGGCCACCACGCGCGCTGCCGTGACCGGCGCATCGGTGTCGGCCACCAGGTCGGTCTTGCCCAAGCCGAGCGGCATCGACAGCGGCAGGTCGCGGTTGGTGCACCACAGGGTCAGGCCGAGCTGGCGCAGGTCGGCGCGGTAGGGCGCTTCGGCCGCATCGACGATGGCGATGTACGTTTCGCTGCCGATGTAGCTGGAACGCGGCCCGTGCTGCTTTTGGTGCTGCGACAGTGCGCGCCGCTCGCGCCGGATCTGGAAGTACGCGCGGCCATCGCCGCCGCCATCCTTGGCGCAGTAGAAGGGCAGGAAGGCCTGTTCGGCGCCGGCGCCGCTGCCGTATCCGGTGACGCGGTCGATGTGGTGTACTTCGTAGTCGAGCGGGCGGGTGCGGTCGACCAGCACGTGGTATTCGAACTTGTCGTCGGCGACGTTGATGCGGTCGGCGCGGCGCGGGAACAGGTTGGCGGCCGGCGTGCAATGGAGCGCGAAGTGACTGGTGTCGAGCGCCTGCTCAAGGTGGGCGTCGGTGCGGTTGAGCAGCACGATGATCTCGATTTCCGTGTCGTCGCAGGCGCGCAGCGCACCTTGCAGTTGGCCGATTTCGACGAAGTGAAAGCGCTGCGGGAAGGCGAAATACTCGCGCAGCAGGCGAAAGCCGTCGAAACTGCGGCCGCTGCCCGGCAGCAGCGCTTCGTCTTCGTCCAGTCCCAGTGGGCGCAATGCGCTCTTGGGCAGCAGCTTGTGCCAGCGCGCGGGGCGGGTGGCGGGCAGCACGAGAATGCCCTCGATCCCGGCCAGCATCGCTTCGTGAATGCGGGCCGGCATGGCGTCGCTGCCGCGCAGATGCAGCGCCAGGGTGTCGAGCGCCAGGTCCTTGAAAGCGATATCGCCCGTGGTGCGCAGACGCAGCCGGATGCCAGCCTTGACGCCGGCCGGCAGCGCCACGTCCAAGGTGCCGCCGTGCGTGAAAAAATTCGCGGCCACCAGTTCGATCGGCCACAGGGTCAGCGCGTGGGCGCTGCGGTATTCGCAAGCGGTTGTGTCGCCCTTGCCAAGCACGCTGCGCATGGCGGTGCCGCGCGCCACGGCCACGCCGGCGGCGAGGGCGGGGTGCGACAGGTCGGGCTGCAACTGCACCACCGCCATTGATGGCGTGGGGGCGAGCAGCTGCGGGTAGACCAGTTCGGCCAGGTGCTCGGTGAAGCGCGGGAATTGAGCGTCGATCTTCATCTGCACGCGCGCGGCCATGAAGCTGAAGCCTTCCAGCAGGCGCTCCACGTACGGGTCGGCGCACTCGAAAGCATCGAGGCCGAGGCGTCCGGCGATCTTGGGATAGTCGCGTGCGAATTCGCCGCTCATCTCGCGCAAGTGATGCAGCTCCTGGCTGTAGTAGCGCAAGAAGGCGGGGTTCATGACGGACGCCGGGCAGAGCGCCTGTAGTGGCAGTTCAGCATGGCAAAGCGCTCCTGGGTTGAGTTGATGACCGAGTTCTCACGTGTCCGGTGCCTGTGGCGCGGTCAATTGTAGAGCGGCTATCAAAAGCGAGAACGCTAATTATTCTAATTGTTCTAACCATTCTTAATGGTCCTAATATTCTTGGAGGTGCAGTCCGAACTCGACTACCTTCGATCCATCAGCCACGTGTTTTGCGCGCCATCGGCGAAGCGGGGCAAGGTACTTCATACGCCTGCAGCTCCTACCTACTTACGTGAGGGATAACAATGGGTTTCTACGAATTTAATGCACCCGAACCTGGTGATCTTGTGTATGGCCTCGCCGATGAGCGGCAGAAGTATTTGGTCAGCGGCGCGCTGAAAGAGTTAGGGGTGATCGATTCCTACGCCGTCGTCCGGAGCGAACTGGAGAAATTCGATAGGTTGCCAACACCGGCTGCGAAGAAAGATAACCTCGAGTTGTTGGACTGGCTGGAGAAAGACAAGAAGTTTCGACACGCCGGTGCGCCCGCCACGGAGACCACGTTGGCGCTGCGTCGTAAATGCAAGGGTGGAATCAAGTGGGCATTCTCCAGAAATCGAACCATTCATTTCGTGCTGGACGGACTGGATATTGCCGGCACCATGACGAAATTAACCGAATTCGATCGTCCCAGCGCGGATGGGACGAAACGGCGGTCATATACCGGTGCGGAACTGCGCTTTATTTATAGAAATCGGCACGATGAACAATTCATCAAGGGCATCCAATTTTGGAAGGAATTCAAACAAGTCGAGCCACCATGGGTCACCAAGCCGGAAGACTTTGAACGGTATCAACCACGAAGTACCTTGCATCCAAGCCACCCAGCCGGGTCGCTAAAAGGATGTTGCATTATTTCCTGACAGGCGATCGGGCGCGACAGTGCCGCCGTCAACGCTGGTAGCGGTGCCGCACCGAGTGCGGCATTTGCCTTGCCGACCAGGCGCGTCTTCACGCGCAACGCGTTGCGGCGCCGCTGCCCGAGCCACTCCCCAACGCGCTTACGCTAATGAGTTGGCTTTTCATCCTAACGATTCCTAATGGTTCTAATAGTCGTTGGAAGACGTTGCCACTGCGGATATCGTGGATTCATCGACGGCACCCGTTAGTGTGCCAGCCACTTAACCGAACACTGAGTATTCTAAACTTCCATGGCCGAATCCGACAACATCGCGACCCATCCAATGCCTGCGGGCTCCGACGCCGGTGTGTCTTGCGGCCCGAACCTGGAATACGACGCCGACTTCCTCGCACTTGAAGAACTCATGCTCGGCAAACCCGAAGTCCAGTACGGCACGACCATCGTTGCAGCCGTTGAGCCGGAGTGGAAAGCAGTCGAGTCGCTCGCCGTAGCCCTTCTCGAACGCAGCCGCGATCTGCGTATCGCCTGCCCGCTGCTGCGCGCATCGCTTGCTTTGCACGGCCTGCGTGGCCTGGCCGATGGCGTGACCCTGATCGACAATCTTCTGACCGCGCACTGGGACGATGTCCATCCCCAGCTCGATCCGGCCGACGACATGGACCCGACCCTGCGCGTCAATTCCCTGGCCATGCTGGCCGACAGCGATGCGGTGGCTGGCGCCGTCAGGGACATGCTGCTTGTGACCTTGCCCGGCGTGGGCGCGTTGACGGTGCGCGAACTCGAAGTCGCCAATGGCGACCTCGCAGCGCGGCCGGGCAGCGACAGGCAAACGATACAGACCCTGGAACGCGCGCTTGGTGAAGTGGCCGCCGCAGCCCTGGAACAGGCGGCGGGCGCCTTGCGCCAGGCGCACGGCAAAACGCTGGCAATCGAAGCGCTGTTGATGCACAAACTGGGCGCCGTCAACGCGCTCAATCTCGGCCCCTTGACCCGGCCCCTCAAACGCGGCCTCGATTTCCTCGACGCCGAACTGGCGCGGCGCGCGGCGCTGCTGCCGCAAGCCGTGGCCGGGTCGGCCGGGGGAGTGAAACTGGCCACGCCCGACGGCGCCGTCGCCAGCCGCGCCGACGTGCTGCGCATGCTCGAACGGATCCGCGCTTACTACACCCAGTCCGAGCCATCGAGCCCGGTGCCGCTGCTGCTCGACCGGGTCAAGCGGCTGGTGCCGATGAATTTTCTGGAAGCGATGCAAGACCTCGCGCCCGATGGCGTGAAGCAGTTGTTGGTTGTCAGCGGTTCGTGCGAGGACGCGGCGGAGCGCTGAACGTTGCAGTGTTTATCTAATCATCAAGGAGTCAAACGTGGGTAGTCAGAGCAGCCAAAAATTCATCGGGCGTAATCGTGCGCCCCGTGTGCAGATCGAGTACGACGTGGAGGTGTACGGCAGCGAAAAGACGGTGCGCCTGCCCTTCGTCATGGGCGTGATGTCGGACCTCTCGGGCCAGCCCGCCGAGCCGCTCGCGCCCGTGGCCGAGCGTCAGTTCCTTGAAATCGACATCGACAATTTCGACGAGCGCCTCAAATCGATGAAGCCGCGCGTGGTCCTGCAGGTACCCAACACCCTGCTTGGCGAAGGGAATATGGCGATCGACATGACGTTTTCCTCGCTCGACGATTTTTCGCCGGCGGCGATTGCCCGCAATGTCGAACCGCTCAAGGCCCTGCTTGACGCCCGTGCCCAGTTGTCGAACCTGATGACCTACATGGATGGCAAGACCGGGGCCGAGGAATTGATCGCACGGCTGCTGAAGGAGCCGGCATTGATGCAAGCCCTGACCGCGGCACCCAAGCCGCAAGAATAAGAGAACAAGGAGCGATGAACATGGCAGAGACAGATTTGGACGCGGCGGTAGCGGCGCAGCAAGGCACTGCAACGCTGGAGATGAGCGATTTTGGCGCCTTGCTGCAAAAGGAGTTCAAGCCCCAGTCGGACAAGGCGAAGGAAGCGGTCGACAGCGCGGTGCGCGCCTTGGCCGAGCAAGCCCTGATCGGCACCGCCCTGGTATCGGACGATGTGCTGGGAACGATCGAAAGCCTGATCGCGGCGCTCGACAAGAAATTGAGCGAACAGATAAACGCGGTGCTGCACGCGCCGCAGTTTCAGGCGCTCGAAGGCGCGTGGCGCGGCCTGCACCACCTCGTCAACAACAGCGAGACTGACGAGAGCCTGAAAATCCGTGTGATGAACGTGGCCAAGAACGATCTGGCAAAAACGCTCAAGAAGTACAAGGGCGTGGCCTGGGACCAAAGCCCGATCTTCAAGAAGATGTACGAAGAAGAGTACGGCCAGTTCGGCGGCGAACCGTTCGGGACGATTGTCGCCGACTATTACTTCGACAACAGCCCACCGGATGTCGAACTGCTGGCAGCGATGGCCAAGGTGGCCGCCGCCGCGCACGCCCCGTTTCTGGCTGCTGCCGCGCCCTCGGTCATGCTGATGGAATCATGGCAGGAGCTGGCCAATCCGCGCGACCTGGGCAAGCTGTTCCAGACCCCGGAGCACGCCGCCTGGCGCCTGTTCCGCGAAACCGAGGATTCACGCTATGTCGGCCTGGCGATGCCGCGCTTCCTGGCACGCCAGCCCTACGGCGCCAAGTCCGATCCGGTCGAGGAATTCGACTTCGAGGAAGATACCAGTGCCGCGGGCAGCAAGAACTACACCTGGGCCAACGCGGCGTATGCGATGGCCGTCAACATCAACCGCAGTTTCAAGGAGTACGGCTGGTGCTCGCGCATCCGCGGCATCGAATCCGGTGGCGCCGTGGAAGGGCTGCCGGTGCATACCTTCCCGACCGACGACGGCGGCATCGCCACGCAGTGTCCGACCGAGATTGCGATTTCCGACCGGCGCGAGGCCGAACTGGCGGCCAACGGCTTCATGCCCCTCGTGTACAAGAAAAACACCGACTTCGCCGCCTTCATCGGCGCCCAGTCGCTGCACAAGCCAGCCGAGTACGACGACCCGAATGCGACCGCCAACGCGAACCTGGCGGCGCGCCTTCCATACCTGTTCGCCACCTGCCGTTTTGCGCATTACCTCAAGTGCATCGTGCGCGACAAGATCGGCTCGTTCAAAGGGCGCGAGGAAATGGAGCGCTGGTTGACCAACTGGATCAACCGCTATGTCGACGGCGACCCGATGAACTCCAGCGAACGCACCAAGGCGGAGATGCCGCTGTCGGCCGCGCAGGTCGTGCTCGAAGAGATCGAAGGTAACCCGGGCTTCTATGCCTCCAAGTTCTTCCTGCGTCCCCATTATCAGCTTGAAGGTTTGACAGTATCGCTGCGCCTGGTCTCCAAACTGCCGTCGGCGGCAGGCGCGTAACAGGTAGTCGGTAGCGTGCACCGGGGCGTATTGGTCCGGTCATTTTGTGTCACAACGCCGGCCGTGGAGCCGGCATTACAAGGAGCGAAAAATGGCAGTAGATATGTTCGTTAACATGGGTGACAACATCAAGGGTGAAACCCAGGATAGCAAGCGTAGCGGAAAGGGCGACATCGATATCCTCGCATGGGGCTGGGGATTGCAGAATTCCGGCACCTTCCATGGCAATGGCGGGGGCGGCTCCGGCAAGGCGACGGCCCAGGACCTGTCGTTCACCAAGTATGTCGATTCCTCGTCGGCGGCGATGATGATCGCGCTGTCGCTCGGTTCGCACATTCCCAAGTGCGAACTGCTGGTGCGAAAAGCCGGGGAAGGGCAGTCCGACTATCTGAAAATCACCATGAAGAAGGTGCTGGTGTCGTCGATATCGACGGGCGGCAGCGGAGGCGAGGACCGGCTGACGGAAAACGTGTCGCTGCATTTCGGGGAGATCGAAATCGCCTACTTCAAGCAAAAAGACGACGGCACTGTTGCCAACAACGGCAAATTTACCTGGAATATCGCCGCTAACGACGCCAAAAAAGGGTAGTCGCCCGCATGCGCCTCCCGGCACCGGCGCAGCACCGGGGGGCGCCCGCATTTAACCGCATATCGCAAGGAGTTTGCTCGTGAACCTACAGCGTTCGATGCCGCTTGCAAGGCCTTGCATCGCCCCGGCCGCGCCAATGGCGCCTTCACAAGATGGCTGAACTGACACCGCGCGAACGCTTGCAGCCTTCGCTGCTCGACCGCCTGACCGACCTCGCGCCGGACCAGACGTCGGAGCCGCGCGAGCAGCGCGTGCTATGCATGGCCGGCCTGCGCCGCGCCGTGCTGCGCGACCTGACCTGGCTGCTCAACGCCAGCCGCCTGTTCCCGCGCGCCCAGCCAGGCCTGCCGCGCCATGTGCACGACAGCGTCCTCAATTACGGCATTCCCGATATTTCCGGCGTCAGCGTCGACGGCCTCGATCTGGCCGGCCTTGAACAGGGCATCCGCCAGGCCATCTGGGATTTCGAGCCGCGCCTGTTGCGCAATTCCGTGTCGGTGAGCGCGGTCGCTTCCGCCGCCGACGCCAGCAACACGATCTTGTTCGACATTTGCGCTGAACTCTGGGGTCAGCCTTTTCCCGAACACCTGTATCTCAAGACCGAACTCGATCTCGAGCGCGGTACCGTTCATTTGATAGAAAGAAGCTAATGGCAAGCCAGGTTTCCATGGGCGCGATGATGACCTGCACCTTCGGCGTCGCGCCGTCCACCCTCGTGGTGCTCCCCAAAAACAAGGTGCTGGCCGAAGGGCCACCGGCGGCCAACATCATGGACCACATCCCGATCGTGAACATCCCGCCTTTCGGCATGTGCAATTCGATGGCCAATCCGATGGTGGCCGCCGCCACCGCCGCCGCGCTGGGTGCGCTCACGCCCATGCCCTGTATCCCGGTCACCAGCGCGCCCTGGGTCACGGGTGCGCCGACTGTCCTGCTGGGTAATATGCCGGCGCTGGACAACCTGTCGAAGTGCCTGTGCAACTGGGGCGGGGCGATCGCCTTCACCACCGCCGGGACCATCAAGACGATGATTCCCTAGACGCGCGAGCGCACCGATTTCGCAAAGGCCCCCATGCTCGACACGCAAGAGAACCGAGACGTTTCCGTCAGCACCCCGCTCGGTGCCGACGTGCTGCTGTTCCATCGCATGAATGGAAGCGAGCGGCTGGGCCGTCTGCCGGAGTACCGCTTGCAACTGTTCAGCGCCAACCACGCCATCAGGATCGACGAGGTGCTGGGCAAGCCGCTCACCGTGCGCCTCGATCTGGCCGACGGCGGGAAGCGGCACTGGAACGGCATCGTCACGCGCTTCGGCATGACCGGCTGGAACGACAAGTTCGCCGTCTACGAAGCGACTGTCCACCCCTGGCTGTGGCTCCTCAAGCGCTCGTCGAACTGCCGCATTTTCCAGAACCGCACCATCATCGAGATCGTCAAGGAAGTCTGCGGGGCGGCCGTCTACGGCGGCCTGGCCGACCTGTCGGCCAAGGGCTTGAGCGGCGACTATCCCAAGCTGCCGTTCTGCGTGCAATACCGCGAAACCGACTTCGATTTCGTCTGCCGCCTGCTCGAACACGCGGGCATTTACTTTTACTTCACCCACGCCAGCGGCCATCACACGATGGTGCTGGCCGACTCCTACGCCGCGCACAGCACCATCCCCGGCTACGGTGCGCTGACGTTTTGCGGCGAGAGCGGCGCCAACGCGGCCGACCGCGAAAGCGTGCAGACCTGGTCGGCGGCCGGCGAAATCGCTTCCGGCGCCTATGTGCTCAACGACTACGACTTCGAAAAGGCCGCCGCCAGCGCCAGCGGCAGCCTGCTGGTGCGGGCGCGCGCGGCCGCCTCCACCCAGCCCTTGTACGAATTGTTCGATTATCCCGGCACCCACGCCACCGCCCAGGAAGGCGAGGCGCTCGCATTGGGACGCATGGAGAGCGTGCACGGGCAGGGCGAACAAGTGAGCGCCGCGACCAATGCGCGCGGCCTGTACCCGGGCGGCTTGTTCGGTCTGGCCGGTCATCCGCGCGCCGATCAAAACCGCGCCTACCTCGTCACCGCGACCGACTTCACCATCGAAGGCGACGACTACGCCTCGGCCGCCATCTCGCGCCCGCTGCGCGCGCTGTGCCGCTTTGCCGCCATCGGTGCCGATCACGGCTACCGCCCGCTGCCGCACATCGCCAGGCCGCGCGTGCAGGGACCGCAGACGGCCATCGTGGTCGGCAAGCCGGGCGAGGAAATCTGGACCGACAAATACGGCCGCATCAAGGTGCAGTTCCACTGGGACCGCGACGGCCAGGACGACGACAAGAGTTCGTGCTGGGTGCGCGTGTCGCAGGCCTGGGCCGGCAAAGGCTGGGGAACCATGTTCATTCCGCGGGTGGGCATGGAGGTCGTGGTCGACTTCCTGGAGGGCGATCCGGACCGCCCGCTGGTCACCGGCTGCGTGTACAACAGCGACACCATGCCGCCCTACACCCTGCCGCAGCAGCAGAGCCGCTCGACCATCAAGTCGCACAGCATCGACGGCACCGGCTTCAACGAGATCCGGCTGGACGACAAAAAGGACGGCGAGGAGATTTTCGTGCAGGCCGAGAAGGACTTTCTGCGCGTGGTCAAGAACAACGACACGCTCAAGGTCGGCTTTGAGAAAAAGGACAAGGGCGACCAGTCGATTTCGATCCACAACGACCAGCAGTTGGAGATCGGCCACGATCAGCGGTGCAAGGTCGGCAACGACCAGCGGCTCGACATCGGCAAGGACCAGTGCGTGACCATCAAGGCCGACCACAAGCTCGACGTGGGCGGCAAGCAGGCGGTCGACATCGGCGGCGACCAGACCGTGTCGGCCGGTAAAAGCATCGTCATCGAAGCCAATTCCTCGATCGAACTGAAGGTCGGCGCCAGCAGCGTCAAGATCGAACCGGGCAAGATCACGATCAAGGCGCCGGAAGTGCTGGTGCAGGCCGACGCCAACCTGACCGTCAAGTCGGGCGCCATGGCCAGCATCAAATCGGGCGCGATCATGACGATCGAAGGCGCCTTGGTGAAGATCAATTGAGGAGCGCCCGATGCCACTGACCTTGCGCATCCTCAGCCACCACGGCCAGGCGCCCGCGCTGCCGGCCGTGTTTTGCGTCGGCCAGGATGGCGCCAAGGTGGGCCGCGCGCCCTCCTGCGCGGTGGCGCTGCCCGACCCGGAGCAGACTATCTCGCGCGAGCACGCCCGCATCGCTTTCGAGGCCGGCCGCTACAGCCTGACCGACGTGGGCCGCAACCCGAGCGCCATCAACGGCTATCCGCTCACCAGCGGCGAGAGCGCGCTGCTCAATGATGGCGACCAGCTGACCATCGGCGACTACGTGCTCGGTGTCGAACTGGCGCAGCACACCATGCTTGCCATTGCCGCGCTGGCCGGCGTCGGCGAAGCAGCCGCCAGCACCAACATCCTGGACCTGATCGGCGCATCGGCCGGCGCCGACGGCGACGATCCACTCGGCCTGCTGACCGATGGCTGGCGCGCGCCCGACAGCGGCGCCGCCCAATTCGACCACGTCGCCTCGCATGCGATCCCGATGGACCAGGTGCGCCTGTGCAGCACGCCGCGCATGCTGATCCCCGACGACTACGATCCACTGGCCGACGTGGCGCCCCCCACCGATGGCGGCGCCCGCGCCGTACTCCAGGCCCTGTTGACCGGCATGGGCCTGTCCGACACCGTCACGGCGGCGCCGCCGGCCGAACTGGCCCACCTGGCCGGCGTGATGCTGCGCCAGGCGATGGCCGGCGCCATGGCCGTGCTCAAGGCGCGCGCCGCCGGGCGCCGCGACGCGCGCTACGAGGTGCAATCGCCGCCGGAAGACACGCGCAATCCCTTGCTGGCCTGCCCCGACGCCGAGAGCGCGCTGGCGCACCTGCTGTTCGCGCCCGACATCGGTGCCATGGGCGCCGACAAGGCCATCGCCAGCGCCTTCGACGGCGTGCGTTGCCACGAAGCGGCGATCGAGGCCGGCCTGCGCGCCGCGCTGGCGGGGGTGATCGAGCGCCTGGACCCGGTGCGCATCGCCGCCGACGCCGGGCCATCCGGCGCGCTCGCCAGGCTGCTGCCGTCGCAGTGCGAGGCGCGGCTGTGGACGCACGCCGTGCACGCCCACGACAACCTGGCGCTGGCGGCGCGGCACGACTTCGAGCAGCTGTTTGGCGCGCCGTTCGCGGCCGCCTACGACGCGCGCCTGCGCAAAATGCAGGGCGACCGCTGAACGGCGCCCCTTCCATACGACCACCCTGGAACCTGAACCATGTCATGCAACCGTAAAGTCGTCTGGTCCGAGGGCATGCTGCTGCAACCGCAGCATCTGCAGCAGCACGACCGCTATCTGCAACACCAGCTCGATGCGCGGGTGGCCGCCCTCGGCCCGTACGGCTACGGCTTTTCCAAGCTTGCCATCGACGTCGCCCAGCTCGGATCCGGCCGCATCGCGCTGACCTCCTGCGCCGCCGTCATGCCGGACGGAACCGTGTTCAGCCTGCCCTGCGACGAGGAGTTGCCGTTGCCGCTAGACATCCCGGACGACGCGCGCGATGTGCTGGTGGTGCTCGCCGTGCCCCTGCGCCGCCCCGGCGTGGATGAGGTCACGATGCACGGCGCCGGCGCCGACAATGACGCGCGCCATGCCACGGCCGAGCAGGAAGTGCGCGACAGCACCGGCCTGGACAGCAGCGCCCTGGTCCAGGTCGGCAAGCTGCGCCTGCGCCTGATGCTGGCCCAGGACGCCGCCAGCGCCCACGCCTGCCTTGGTGTGGCGAGGGTGATCGAGCGCCGGCCCGACAAGCAACTGGTGCTCGATACCGATTACCAGCCGCCATCCCTGGACCTGCGCGTGGCGCCCTACCTGCGCAGCTTCGCCGACGAACTACTAGGCCTGCTGCGCCAGCGCGGCGATGCCCTGTCCCAGCGCCTCGGCCAGCCCGGCGCGGCGGGAGCGGCGGAGATTTCCGATTTCCTGATGCTGCAAATGATTAACCGCGCCGATCCCCTGTTCGCGCACCTGGCGGCCACGCCGCTGCTGCACCCGGAAGCGTTTTACCGCGCCGCCTTGCAGCTCGCCGGTGAATTGCGCAGTTTCGGGGCCGGCGCGCGGCGCGCGGCGCGCTACCCGGCTTACCGCCACGACGATCTGCACGCCAGCTTCGCGCCGCTGATCGAAGACCTGCGCCAGGCGCTGTCCTTGGTGCTGGAGACGCAGGCGGTGGCGCTGCCGCTCGACGAGCGCCAGTACGGCATCCGCGTGGCCCTGCTGCGCGAGCCCGAGCTGGTCAAGTCGGCCACCTTCGTGCTGGCGGTCAACGCCCAGCTGCCGGCCGAAACCTTGCGGCTGATGCTGCCGCGCCAGATCAAGATCGGATCGGTCGAAAGCATCCGCGACCTGGTCAACCTGCAACTGCCCGGCATCAGCCTGCGTCCGCTGGCGGTGGCGCCGCGCCAGCTGCCCTTCCACGCGGGCTTTACCTACTTCGAACTGGAGCGCGGCGGCGACTCTTGGCAGCAATTGAGCAGCTCGGCCGGCTTTGCCATGCATGTGGCGGGCGACTTTCCCGGCTTGCAGATGGCGTTCTGGGCGATCCGCTCATGAGAAAGGCATACCGTGTTGCAAATCGATAAAGACTGGGAACAGACCGTCTTGCGGATCGACGACGCCGCGCCCCGGCGCGCGCGCCCGGCAAGGCCCGCCGTGGCAGGAAAACAGGCGCCGCTGGCGTTCACGCCCGGAATGTACGCGTTTTGCGCGCCGCGCTGGCCGAATGCCCTGGTCGGGCTGGCCACGCCGCTGCTGGAATTTGCGCTGCAAGCGCGCGCCGGCGCGGCCCATGTCGACCTGCCCGCACTGCGCCAGCAACTGCTGCAGGGGATGCAGCGTTTTGCCGCCGACGCCGCGCGCCACGGCAGCGCGCCGGCCACCGTGGCGGGAGCGCAGTATTGCCTGTGCACCTTGCTCGATGAAACGATCTCGGGCACGGCGTGGGGCGGCAACGGCGTCTGGGCCAGCCAGAGCCTGCTCGTCCACTTTCACAACGAGGCGTTCGGCGGCGAAAAATTCTTCCTGATCTTGCAGAAGCTGTGCCAGGACCCCGATACGAACCTGGACTTGCTGGAATTGATGTACCTGTGCCTGGCGCTGGGGCTGGAAGGGCGCTACCGGGTCATCGATGGCGGGCAGGCGCGGCTCGATACCATCCGCCAGCGCTTGCAGCTGCTGATCCGCAAGCAAAGAGGCGCCTGCGACATGGCCTTGTCGCCCGACTGGCAGGCGCCGCCGGTGGCGCGGGCGCCGGCGCGTCCCGCTGTGCTGGCGCTGTCGCTGGCGGCGATGCTGGCGATTCTGCTGGGCCTGGGCGTTGCCGCCCGCGTCACGCTCGACCGCAACACCGACCCGGTTGTCGCCAGCCTTGCGGCGCTGAGCGTGCCCAATGCCGCGCCCCCGGCGCCCGTGGCAACGATGGCGCTGGCGGCGCCGCCGCGCCTGGCCGCCTTGCTGGCGCCCGATGTCGAACGCGGCTTGATCAGCGTCACCGACGCCGCGGCGCAGTCGACCATCGTGCTGCACGGGGAGGGCGTGTTCGCCTCGGGCAGCGCGGATGTCGCCGCGCCCTTTCTGCCCCTGCTTGATCGTATCGCCGGCGCGCTCGCGCCCTTGCCGGGGCGGGTGCTGGTGATCGGCCATACCGACGACGTGAAGAGCGCCTCGCCGCGCTTTCCGTCGAACCAGGCGCTGTCCGGCGCGCGCGCGACCACCGTGGCGGCGCTGCTGGCGTCGCGCGCGGCGTCGGCGGACCGCTTCACCGCCCAGGGACGCGGCGACAGCGCGCCGCTGGTGCCCAACGATAGCGCAGCCAACCGCGCACGCAACCGGCGTGTGGTCATCATCCTGTCGCGCGACAACCTTGAGGGAACCCCATGAAACGCTTGCTGCGCTTTCTTGTTTCGCCAACTGGCCTGACCTTCGTGGCGTTGGTGCTGCTGGCGGTGCTGATCTGGACCCAGGCACCGCTGCTGGCATTTAACGGCGCCGTGCCTTTCGCGGCGCCACGGACGCGCGCGCTGGCGATCGTGGCGCTGCTGGCCGTGTGGATGATCTTTCTGGGCGCGCGCTGGGGCAGGGCGGCGCTGGCGCGGCGCGCGGCGGCGTCTGCGCCGCCACCGGAGCAAGTGGCCGCCGCCGACGAACGGCGCCTGCTGGCACAGCGCCTGCGCGCGGCCCTGGCTTTGGGACGCAAGGCGCGCGGGCGCTGGGCGGCGCCGCTGCCATCGTATGTGCTGCTGGGCGGCCCCGGTAGCGGTAAAACCAGCATGCTGGAGCAGTCCGGCCTGACCATGGCGCTGGCGCAGGCACGCGCCGGGCGCACCCTGGCGCCGACCGCGCGCTGCGAATGGCGGGTCAACGGCGCGGCGCTGCTGCTCGATACGCCCGGCCACTACAGCACCGACGATGGTGCCGCCTGGGCCGATGCGCTCGCCCTGCTGCGCCAGCGGCGGCGCCAGTGCCCGCCGGGAGGCGTGATCGTGGTGCTGAGCGCCGCCGCCCTGCTGAGCCAGGGCGCGGCGGCCAGGCGCACACAGGCGCATGCGATCCGCGCGAGGATCGATGAATTGCAGCGCCAGCTCGGCGTTGTCGTGCCGCTGTATGTGGTGGTCAGCAAGTGCGATTTGCTGCCCGGTTTCGGCGCCTGGTTCGATTCCTTGGCCGAACATGACCGGGCCCAGGTGTGGGGCATGAGCTTTCCGCTCGGGCCGGATGCCGCCGGCGAAGGCTTTGGCGCGCGCTTCGAGGCGCTCGAACGCCAGCTGCGAGCGCGCCTGATCGAGCGCATGCAGAGCGAAGACGATGAGACGCGGCGCGCGCTGGTGTTCGGCTTCCCGCAACAGTTTTCCACCCTGGGCGAGGCGCTGCGCTCGTTTTTGGACGAGGCCTTCCAGCCCAGCGAATTCGGCGACGAACTGATGCTGCGCGGCGCCTATTTTGTCAGCGCGGCGCCGGCCGACGGCGGCTTCGGACCGGGCGCGCGCAGCTATTTTCTGACGCGCCTGCTGCGCGACCTGGTCTTCCAGGAAAGCGGCTTGCAAGCGCACAGCGCCGCGCGCACGGGGCGGCGGCGCCTGCATGGACGCATCGCGCTGGCGGCGAGCGCTTTGGTCCTGCTCGCGGGCACGGCCGCCCTGGCGCGCAGCTTCGCCGGCAACCGCGCGTACGTGCAGCAGGCGGCGCGCCAGACCGTGCTGGCCCGGCAGGCGGCGCGCGCCCTGGTTCCGGCCGAGCGCACCGTGCTGGCGCCGCTGGCCCTGCTCGACGCGGTGCGCGTCATGGCGGGCAGCGACGAGGAGCGCGCCGGCGACGCGCCGCTGTCGATGCGGCTTGGCTTGTATCAGGGCGAGCGCCTGGGCACGGCGGCAGACGGCGCCTATCGCCGTCTGCTGCGCGCCACCCTGCTGCCACGGGTACAGGAGCGCATGGAAATCGAATTGCGCCGTGGCGCCGCGCACGACAGCGACTATCGCTACGAATTGCTGCGCGTGTATCTGATGCTGGGCCAGAGCCGGCATCGCGATCCGCTGGCCCTGCGCGGCTGGTGCGAGCGCCATCTCGACAACGCCGCGCCCGCCGCGCGCCATCTGGCGGCCTTGTTCTCGGAAGCGACCCTGGCCGGCGCGCCGGTGCAGCTCGACCCGCAGCTGATCGCCGCCACCCGCCAGGCGCTGGACTCGCTGCCGCTCAGCGAGCGCGTCTACCAGCGCCTGCGCCAGGCGCCGGGGCTGGCCTCTCTGGCCGACCTCGACCTGGCCGCGCTGGGCGGCCCGGGCCTGAGCCAGGTGCTCACGCGCCGCAGCGCGCTGCCATTTTCGCGCGGCGTCCCCGGCCTGTTCACGGTGGCCGGTAACACGGCCTTCCTCGGCCTGCTCGACCACGCCGTGGCCGCCGAGGTGGCCGATGGCTGGGTGCTGGAGCGGCGCGATGCGGGCTTGAAGGCGGCCGTGCTGCGCCTGTACGCCGACGACTACATCGCCCAGTGGGATGGGCTGCTGGCCGATATCGCCCTGGCCCCGGTCGACAGCATCGATGGCGCCGTGCGCACCCTCAACGCGCTGGCGGGGAGCGAATCGCCGCTGCGCAAACTGTTGCAGGCCGCCGCCACCCAGACCCGCCTGGAGAGCGCCGGGCGCAAGGCCGCCGGCGCCGTCGGCGGCTTTGCCTTGCAACAGGCGGTGCAGATGACCACCCGCCGGGTCCAGGCGGCGCTGTCGGCCCCGGTGCAGCCCCCGGCCCTGGCCGCCGCGCCGGCGGCGCACCCGGTCGACCTGCATTTCGCGCGCCTGCACCGGCTGCTGGCGCCAGGTACCGACAAGGTCAGCGAGTTCGACCGGCTGATGGAATCGTTGAAGCAGGCGTCGACCGAGCTGGCGGCGGTCGCCCTGGCGCAGCAAAGCGGCCAGCCCATGCCGGCCGGCGCCGCGCTGGCCGGGCTGCGCCAACTGGGGGAGGGCTTGCCCACGCCGCTGGCGGCCCTGCTGACGACGGCCCATGCCAGCGCGGCCGGCCTGACCTTGGACAACGAACATGCGCGCCTGAACGCCTTGTGGCAGGCCGGGCCGGCGCTCCTGTGCCGCAGCGGTATCGAGGGACGCTACCCGCTGGTGCGCGGCGCCAAAACCGACGTCAATGCGGACGATTTCGGCGATTTTTATGGCGTCGGCGGCCTGGTCGACACTTTCTTCGACAAGCATCTGTCGGCCCATGTGGACACCGGCTCGGGGCGCTGGCGCCTGCGTGCCGGCACTAGCAACCGCCTGGGGCTCAGCCAGGAAGCGCTCGATGAATTCCAGCGCGCCGCGCGCATCCGCGCTACCTGGTTTGCCGATGGCGGCAAGCGGGTGGCGATGCGCTTTTCCCTGCGCCCGCTGGACGCCGACCCGGCGCTGGCCAAGGCGGTGTTCGATATCGAGGGCCAGCTCCTCACGCATGCGGCCGGCGGAACCCTGGGCGCGACCCGTTTCCAGGTGCCGGGCGGAAAAGACAGCGAGCAGGTGCGGCTGCAGGCCGGATCCGCCGCCCTGCATACCGAGGGAAGCTGGGCCTGGCTGCACATGCTCGACCTGGGACGCCTGGAAAAAACCGCGCAGCCCGACCGCTTTGCGCTCAGTTTCGACATCGACGGGCTGGCCTTCAGGTATGAACTGAAGGCCAGCAGCGTCAACAACCCGTTCCGGCGCGAGATTGTCGAGGCCAGCCGCTGCCTGACCCGGCTGTGAACGGCGCTGCGTACTGTTGCGTGGCGCGCCCGCTCGTATGGCGCAGGGCGTAACCCTGGCGGTAAATGCTCACCAGGCCGAGCGCGCTGCCGCTCAGTTGTTCGAGTTTCAGGCGCAGCTCGAAGATCCCCACCCGGATATTGCTGCGCGAATCGGCCTTGCCCTGGGTCTGGAAGAATTCGGAAAGTTCACCGAAGGAAACCACCCCGCCCGAGCGGCCGAGAAACAAGTCGACCAACATGAATTCGGCGCGGCTCAGGCGCACCGTGCGGCCCTGGTAGGCCACCGACAGCGATGCCGCATGCAGCGACAGCGCCGGCCCGTCCGCGAATGCCGGGCGCGCCACGGGTTCGTCTGGCGCGCCCTGGGCCGGCCTTTGCAGGCGCTGCAGCAGCAAGGATGCGCGGCGCAGCAGGTCGGTCGGGCTGACTGGCGCGAACACCCAGTCGGCGGCCAGCATGCCGCTATCGGTGGCGCTGGGCGGGCTCTGGTGGGCGTCGACCGCCAGGATCAGTGGCGCCGGCCAGAGGCGCCGGTCGGCCATGCCGCGCGCCATGCGCTGGGCTGGAGCGAGGGCGTCGAGCAGACGGTATTCGCGGCTGTCGACCAGGATGACGTTCGCCAGGCTGGCATCGCACAGGAAGTCGGCGCTGCCGCCGTGCAGATTGAGCGCCGAGATGTCCAGCCCACTGAAGGCGAGCAGCTCGTTGCTCGTGGTGGCCGAACGAAACTCACGAATGTTCGCCATGCAGTTTTCATACAAAAGTTTTCCGCCAACATGAATATGTACACGCATACATTATCCTTATGATTGTGTTTTGGTACGGCGGCACTCTCTTGGCCGACGGGCCGGTCGCATACGGCGCCGGTCAACACATCAAAGCATGAAGCGCGAGGCTGGCTACCTATCGAAAGTTAGGTTCGTATTTGCCAATCGGTCAAACTGTTACATGTGAGAACGAATGCCTGCCCCAGAGTTTTTCTTCGGTGCAATCAAGCATGCCGCGCAAGGCGGTTCGGTGAAAAAGTAACAATCCACGCTTTCCATTCGATGCTTTTCGGTTAATATGTAATGCAATTGTCACAAATATAACCGCGCTTGTTCACGATTCGACCGTGGCGAACGGCAGCCGTCCGACCTGTGTTTTCGCGCTCCTTCTCATGACAACAGAAGCAAAATTTCATCCGCCGGCGCTGCCGGCCCGGTTTTTTCCCGTGCCGCGCCTGCACCAGCGTATCGCGGCGGTCGCTGGCGCCCGTATCGTGTGCCTGGTGGCCCCGGCCGGATTCGGCAAGAGCACGACCATGGCGCATCAGATGGCGGCGCTGGCGGCGCTCGGGGTGGGCAGTTGCTGGATCAATCTCGATGCGGCCGATAACGAGGTCGAGCGCTTCCTGCTGCACGTCACGGCGGCCCTGGCCGCCGCTCATCCTTTCGGGGCGGGCGCCACGGCGCACGCCAGCGGGCGCGCCCAGCTGCTGGCCATGTGCAACCGCCTGACCCACCAGAGCTGCGACGTTGCCCTGTTTTTCGACGATTACCATGTGATCGACAACCCGGCCGTGCATGAACTGATGGACTGGTTGCTGGCGGTCAGCCCGGCCCAGCTGACCTTGTATATCGGCTCGCGCAGCCGGATTCCCCTGAAACTGAGCCGCCTGCGCCTGTGCGGCGGCGTGGCCGACCTGGGCGCGGCCGACCTGAGCCTGACGCGCGAGGAAACCTGCGCCTTCATGGACGTGGTGAGCGCCGGCGCGCTCGATGGCGCCCACTGCGGCGTGCTGTACGAGCGCACCGAAGGCTGGGCGGCCGGCCTTCAGCTGGCGGCGATCGCGCTGCAAAACGCCGCCGACCGCGAACGCTTCATCCACGATTTTTCCGGCAGCGCGCACGATATCGCGTCCTATCTGATGGAAGCGGTGCTGGCGCGCCTGCCGCCGCAGGTCGACCAGTTCATGTCGCGCACGGCGCTGTTCGACCGCTTTTCGGGGCGCCTGTGCCAGGACGCGCTGGCGCTGCGCGACGCGCCCGAACTGATCGACTGGATCGCCGCGCATAATCTGTTCCTCATTCCGCTGGACCGGCGCGGCGAATCGTTCCGCTATCACCACCTGCTGGGCGAGTATCTGCGCACGCGCTATCTGAACGCCGACGGCGCGGCCGCGCGCGCCGACTACCGCGCGGCCAGCCACTGGTGCGAACGGGCCGGCGAGAACGATGAAGCGATCCGCTATGCCCTGGCCGGCGACGACAGCACGCGCGCGGTCGACCTGATCGCCGGCTGCGTCGATGAACTGATTCGCGCGCGCGCCGGTTTCGATACCTTGCTGCGCTGGATGTCGGCCGTTCCTTACCGCCTGCTGGCCCAGCGCGTGCAGCTGCGCCTGACCTTCATCCGTTCCAGCATCTGGAACAATCGCTTCGAACAGGCTGAAAGCGCGCTGGCCGAACTGGAATACGACCTGGGCACCGGCGCGCCGGTCGCCGGCGTGGGCGCCATCCTGTGCACCATGGAGATGTTGTGGTGCCTGCTGTACGCGTTCCAGGACAAGACCGCGCTGGCGGCCAGCCGCAGCCGCGCGTGGCTGGCGCGCTGGGGAGGATCGGCGCAGCCGTCCGACATCGCGCGCGCGCACATCGCGATCGGCTACAGCGCCTACGTGGCGCACGATTACGCGGTCGCCGAACAGTCCTGCCAGAGCGCCGAAACCTTTTACGCGGCCGCCGATTTTTATTCGGGCGTGGTGTGGACCGAGCGCTTCATCAGCATCATCCGGCTCGAACAGGGACAGGCGCGCGAGGCCGAACGGGTGCTGGCCGCCCTGTACATCGCCAACCGCGACCGCCTGGGCGCCGATTCGATGGTGGCCTCGCACACCGGCGTGCACCTGGCGCAGGCGGCCTATGAACTCGACAAGATCGACGCGGCCGCCGCGGCGCTCGACAGCGCGCTGACCATCCCCACCGACACGGTCGCGCCGGCCCAGGGCGAGGGCGGCCCGATACCGCACGGCTTCGGCCTGCTGGAAGACTACATGGCCGCGTATCTGACCCGCGCGCGCCTGCTGTGCGTGCAGGGCCAGGGCGGCGCGGCCGATTCGGTGCTGGCCAACGGCGTGGCCAGCGCGCTGCAGTGCAAGCAAGTGCGCCTGGCGCGCATCCTGATGGCCGAGCGCATCCGGCTGGCGCTGCGCCAGGACGAGGTGGGGCTGGCGGCCAGCCACGAACACGCGCTCGACGCGATCGATGCCACGGCCGGACCGGCGGCGCGCGGCCGCGCCGAGGCTGAGGAAGTCGCGGTCGGCATCGCGCGCATCCGCCTGCGCCTGGCGCAGGGCGGCGCCGAGGCCGGCGCCATCGGCGCGCGGCTGCAGGAATTGATCGCCCGAGCGCGCCTGCAGACTCGCCTGCGCATGCTGGTCAAGCTTCTGTGCCTGCAGGCGCGCTACCATGGCGTCCGCGCCGAGCACGAGGAAGCGGGAGCGGCGCTGCATGAAGCGCTGCTGATCGGCGAGGAGGGCGGCTTGTGCCGCTCGATCGCCGACGAGGGGCCGCAGGTGCGCGCGCTGGTCGCCAGCCACGGCGCCTGGCAAGCGCATTCACGCCGGCGCGACGCGCGCCTGGTCACGCCGGACTACCTGGCGCACCTGCTGGCCGCGTGTGGCGCGCCGGCGCACCCGGTGGCCGATGACGCGGCGGCCGGCGCGGCCGCGCTACCCGAAGCGCATGCCCTGTCGCCGCGCGAGGTGCAGGTGCTCAAGCTGGCCGAACGCGGGCTGGCCAACCGCGAGCTGGCCGCGCTGCTGTTCGTCTCGGAAGGCACGGTCAAGTGGCACCTGCATAATATCTTCGCCAAGCTCGCGGTGCGCAACCGCAGCGGCGCCGTCGCGCGGGCGCGCAGCCTGAACCTGCTCTGACCGGATGGCCGCGCCCGACCCCGCCCTGACGATGCCGCGCGCGCCGCGTGCGGAGGGGCGCTTCATCGAAACCAAGTTGCGCCGCCCGCAGGTGGCGGGCGAACTGGTGGCGCTGGCGCGCCTGGACCGCGCGCTGACGGCGGCCCTGGCGCGGCGCGTGGTGTGCCTGAGCGCGCCGGCCGGCTTCGGCAAGACCACCTCCTTGCTCAAGCTGGCGCGCGCGCTCGACGCCGAGGGCTGCGCCACCTGCTGGGTGAGCCTGGACGCGCAGGACAACGAAACGGCGCGCTTTCTGCAATATGTGATCGAGGCGGTCCAGCGCGCGCTGCCCGGCGTGGGCCAGTACATGCTGGCCGACGTGAGCGAGGCCAATGTCGATGCGCTCAAGGCCATTTTGCGCTCGGTGTGCGAGGACCTGGCCGCGCGCGCCGCGCCGCTGGCGCTGTTCCTCGACGATTATCACCTGATCGACAACCCCGCGGTCCACGCGGTGCTGGCGTGGCTGCTGAAGGTGAGCCCGGATTGCCTGCGCGTGCTGATCGCCAGCCGCTACCGCCTGCCGGCCGGCATGGATGGCTTGCGCCGCCAGCAGGTGCTGGCCGACATCGGCAGCGCCGAACTGAGTCTGACCCTGGACGAAACCGCGTGCTTCCTGAGCGCCGCGCAACTGCCGGCGCTGAGCGCGGACCAGGTGCGCACCTTGTTCGAGCGCACCGAGGGCTGGGCCGCCGGCTTGCAGCTGGTGGCGATGGCCCTGCAGGCCGAGGGCCGCGGCGCCGGCTTCATCGACGAGTTTTCCGGCACCGACCGCGACGTCAGCGCCTATCTGCTCGAAGCGGTGCTGGCGCAGGTGCCGCCGGCCGTCATGCGCTTTTTGAGCCTGACCGCCTTGTTCGACCGCTTTTCGCCGGCGCTGTGCAGCGACGCGCTGGGCCAGCACGATGCCGGCGCCACGATCGCCTGGATCCGCGCTCACAACCTGTTTTTGATCGCGCTCGACGATGGCGGGCAATGGTTCCGCTACCATCATCTGCTGTCCGACTACCTGCGCGGCGCCACCGCCGCCGGCGCGCCCGACCAGGCTTGCCTGGCCTACCGCGCGGCCAGCGCCTGGTTCGCGCGCGAAGGCTTGCAGGACGAGGCCATCGCCTGCGCCTTCCAGTCGGGCGACTTGCATCTGGCGGCCGACCTGATCGAGCGCTGCGTCGAGGATGTCACCCAGCGCCGCGGCGACCACGATCAGCTGATCCGCTGGTATCAGCGCCTGCCGGAAGACACCCTGTTCGAGCGCATCGGCCTGCGCCTGTCGTACGTGCGCTCGGCGATGTGGAGCGGGCGCTTGCGCGAAGCGCAAAGCGCGCTGCTGGCGATCGAGTCGGACCTGGCGCTGCGCTACGCGGTCAGCGTCTACGAGGGCAAGGACGCGATCGATGCGGCCATCCTGGGCGACCTGCAGATCTGCTGGTATATGTTTCATGTGTTTAGCAACCGGGTCGAGCGCGTGCGCGAAAGCAAACGGGCCTGGGGCGCGCAATGGGAGCGCAGCGGCAATCCGATCGACATCGCACGGGTCAAGCTGGCGGCGGCCTGCTTCGCCTTTATCGAACACGATTACCGCGAGGCGCTGGCGCTGAGCGCGAGCGCCCAGACGTTCTACGAGCGCTGCGACTATTATTCCGGCGTGGTCGGCTGCCGCCGCATGCGCTGGGTGCTCGCGCGCGAACGCGGCCAGGCGCGCGAGGCGGAACAGGGGCTCGCCGCCCTGTACGAGGAAAACTGCCGCGAGCTGGGCACCTATTCGATCATCGCCGCCAACACCGGCATCCAGCTGGCCGATGCGGCCTACGAATGCGGCCATGTCGACCTGGCGCGCACGGTGCTGGCCAACGCTTTCGACATGTCGTCCAAGTACGGCCTGGTGACCGATTTTATCGCCGCCTTCCTGACCGCCTCGCGCGTGCTGCGTTGCGATCGCCAGGGCGAGGCTGCCAACGCCTGCCTGGCCGATGGCCTGGCACTGGCGCGCGAGCGCAGCCTGCCGCGCCTGACCGTGGCCTTGCAGGCCGAAAGGGTGCGGGTTTACTTGCAGGAGGGGCGCATCGACGAAGCGCTCAAGGTCGGGCGCGGCGCCGGGATCGACCTGGCGCAGCCGGGCGAGGGCGCCGGTCTGGCGCGCCCGTCCGAGCTGGTGCTGATCGAACTGCGCCTGCGCCTGGCCACCGGCCGCCTGCAGGGGCTGGGGCTGTCGATCGACGACTTGCTGGCGCAGACGCGCAAGCAGCAGCGAGTGCGCCTGACGGTGCGCCTGCTGGCGCTGAAAAGCGTGCTGCTGCAGCAAACCGGCAGGATGGACGATGCCTGCGCCGTGCTCGGTAGCGCGCTCGCACTGGGCGCCGCCGGCGGGCTGTCGCGTTCGATCGTGGATGAGGGACCGGAGGTGCGCGCGGTACTGGAGCAATTGCGCCGGCGCGGGGACCGGCCGGCGGCGCCGGGCGGCAGCAGCGCGGAGCACGACTATCTGAACAGCCTGTTCAGCGCCTGCGATGATGCCCCCGCCAGCACCCCGCCATTTTGTGGCGGGCTCGGCACAGCCGTGAAAATGACCCAGCGCGAGGTCGAGATCCTGAAACTGTTGCAGTGCGGGCTGGACAACCGGCACCTGGCGGTGCAACTGGCCATTTCGGAAGGAACGGTCAAATGGTATCTGCGCAATATCTACCAAAAATTGCTGGTCAGCAGCCGCACGGCCGCGATCGCCCGGGCGCGCGAACTGCGCCTCATCTGAGGCCGGGGCGGACCGCGCCCGCTATTGGTTCGCCCTTATTCATTCTCCCTTGATCCTTGCAAGGCATAGCCCGGCCCGGCCATGCCGTACGGCTCCCCCTCCAGGTCGCCAATCCATGGCGCGCAGGCACTCGACAGGCTGCGGCATTCGTCCGGCCCCATCCGCAGCGTCGGCTTGGCTATCTCTTTATGTACTTGAGAGATGGCTGTTCGTAACAGCAGTTCGGCCAGCGCCGGCGTTGCCTCGTTCCCTTCCGGCCCCCCTGCTAAAGTGAACGAAAACACTAACCGCGCTGGCGAACCCGTCGCCGTGATGATCACCACGCCCACGCCAGTTCCATCAAACTCCACCGCCCCTACCGCTCTGCCAATTCGCTGAGATACGAAGTGGCGTTCATAGCGTTCCATGCCGCCTCCCCTGTTACCATAAGTAGTCAATTTATCACTGCTGAACGAAGGCCGCCAACACGGTTACGCAATACTCGCCCGGTCAAATAAGTCAATGGTGTCGCGAAAATTATTTTGCATTTCCAGTTGAGAAATCACCAATAGAAAAGCCCTATTTGTGGACGCGATCAATCTCGGTTAATGTAAAAAAGGGTAGTCAAACCTGAGCAGAAAGGCCGACCATTGAACGCTCCCGATCGCCGCCAGTGCGCCAACAGCGGCTTGTCCTTGCTGGTCGACCTTGGCGTGACCTACGACCGCACCCTGAGCCGCCAGGTGGCGCTTGCGTATTTCCGCGCCTCCGACATTCCCCTTGCCGTGGCCGAGCGCGTGCTGCAGGGCGCGGCCACCCGCCGCCTCACCGATTGGGAGCAGTTCCATTTAAACAACAGCGTCAAGGGCACCTGCGGCTGAGCCGGGCGCGCGCCTGCCTGGAAATGTGACCGACGCGACACAAAAATAGAAGACCGCAAGTAACGAATGTACGTTCGCTAACAGACAAAAAAGTGCATTCTGGATAAAGTTGGCGCCCACACACGCCGAGCCGATATCCATGGACGCACACACCACCGCCGGCCCCGCGCCGGCCGTCGCCACCTATCCTATCAGCCTGCGCATCAATGGCGAGCAGCGCCAGTGCGAGGTCGAAGCCTGGGTCACCCTGCTTGACCTGCTGCGCGAGCGCCTGGGCTTGAGCGGCACCAAGAAGGGCTGCGACCACGGCCAGTGCGGCGCCTGCACCGTGCTGGTCGGCGGCAAGCGCATCAATGCCTGCCTGACCCTGGCGGTCATGCAAAACGGTAAGGAGGTCGTCACGGTGGAAGGGCTGGCCGATGGCGGCCAGCTTCATCCGCTGCAGCAAGCCTTCATCGATCACGATGCCTTCCAGTGCGGCTACTGCACACCAGGCCAGCTGTGTTCGGCCGTCGGCCTGATGCGCGAAGGCGAGGCGCGCACCGTGGCTGAAGTACGCGAGCTGATGAGCGGCAACGTTTGCCGCTGTGGCGCCTATCCGCAGATCATCGCGGCCGTCACGCAGGTGATGGGCCTGGCCGAACACAAGGACAATCCCGACCGCCCCTACCTTCCCGGCACGGTGCCCGCATGAATCCAGTCACTTTCCACGCGCCCCAGGCCCATGCCGAGGCGCTGCGCCTGGCCGCCCGCGACGGTGCGGCTTACATCGCCGGCGGCACCAACCTGATCGACCTGATGAAAGAGGGCGTCATGCGCCCCGCCTCCCTGGTCGACATCAACAGCCTGCCGCTCGACACCATCGCGCCCACGGAGCAGGGCGGCCTGCTGCTCGGCGCCACCGCGCGCAATGCCGACACCGCGTATCACCCGCTGGTACGCAGCGGCTACCCGCTGCTGTCGGCGGCGATCCTGGCCGGCGCCTCGCCCCAGATCCGCAACATGGCCAGCGACGGCGGCAACCTGCTGCAACGCACGCGCTGTCACTATTTTTACGACATCGCCGTGCCCTGCAACAAGCGCGTTCCGGGCAGCGGCTGCTCCGCCATCGGCGGCCTGACCCGCCAGCATGCCATCCTGGGAGCGAGCGAGCATTGCATCGCGACCCACCCGTCCGACATGTGCGTGGCGCTGGCGGCCTTGGGGGCCGTGGTGCACGCAAGCTCGGAGCAGGGTGAACGGCGCATCGACTTTACGGACTTTCACCGCCTGCCCGGCGCCAATCCCGAGCGCGACAACACCTTGCTGCCCGGTGAGCTGATCACCGCCATCGAATTGCCGCCGGCCGGCCAGTTCGCCGCCCACTCGGCCTACCTCAAGTTGCGCGACCGCGCCTCGTACGCATTCGCGCTGGTGTCGGTCGCCGCCGCGCTCGACATCGGCCCGGACGGCACCGTGCGCGCCGCGCGCGTGGCCCTGGGCGGCGTGGCCCACAAACCGTGGCGCGTGCCCGCGGCCGAGGATGCGCTGCTTGGCAAGCAGCCCGCCAGCGCCGCCTTCGAGGCCTGCGCCGAGCTGCTGCTGGCCGGCGCGCGCGGCCACGGGCAAAACGATTTCAAGATCCCGATGGCGCGCCGCGCCGTGGTGCGCGCGCTCGGACAGGCCGCCGCCGGCACCATCGACAACATGCATGCGGCGCCCGCCAGCGCCGGCAAGGAGCCACTGTGACCGATCTCATTGAAGCACTGCGCACCCCGGTGGCCGACGAAGGCACCGGACCGGTCACCATCGGCATGGCCGTCTCGCGCGTCGATGGCCGCGACAAGGTCACCGGCCGGGCGCGCTACGCCGCCGAACACCCGGCCGAGGCCTTGCTGTACGGCGTGGTCGTCAGCGGCACCATCACCAAGGGGCGCATCGCCGCCATCGATGCGGGCAGGGCGCTTGCCGTGCCCGGCGTGATCGAGGTGATCACCCACCAGAACCGCCCGCGCATCCGCTCCTTCGACCTGTTTTACAAGGACATGACGGCACCGGGCGGCTCGCCCTTCCGCCCGCTCTACGATGACAGGATCCACAGCAGCGGCCAGCCGGTGGCGCTGGTGGTGGCCGACACGTTCGAGGCGGCGCGCCATGCGGCCTCGCTGGTCGATATCGCCTACGAGGCCGAGCCGCACGAAACGTGCCTGCTCGACCACCTCGAACGCAGCCACAAGCCGAGCCGCCTGAAGGCCGGCTACACGCCCCCGCCCGAGCCGAAAGGCTTCGCCGACGAGGTCTGGGACAAGGCGCTGGTGACGATGGAAGGCGAGTATTACAGCGCGGTCGAACATCACAACCCGCTGGAAATGTTCGCTTCCACCGTGGTGCGCGGCCTTGACGGCCACCTGACCATCTACGATAAAACACAGAGCTCGCAGAACAGCCGCTGGTATGTGTCGCACGTGTTCGGCCTGTCCAAAGACAAGGTCACGGTGCGCAACCCATACGTGGGCGGCGCCTTCGGTTCCGGCCTGCGCCCGCAATACCAGCTGGCGCTGGCCGTGATGGCCGCGCTCAAGCTGGAACGCTCGGTGCGGGTGGTGCTCACGCGCCAGCAGATGTTCAGCTTCGGCCACCGCCCGGAAACCGTCCAGAAGGTGCGCCTGGGTGCGCGCCCGGACGGCACCTTGACCGCCATCATCCACGAAGCGCTGGCCGAAACCTCGCGCAACGAGGATTACGTGGAAGCGGTGGTCAACTGGTCGGGCCAGCTGTACGCCTGCGAGCATATCCGGCTCGGCTACAAGCTGGTGGCGCTGGACCGCTTCAGCCCCATCGACATGCGCGCGCCGGGCGCCGCCCACGGCGTGCACGCGCTCGAAGTGGCGATGGACGAACTGTCGTACGAACTGAAAATGGACCCGCTCGCGCTGCGCCTGAAAAACTACGCGGATCTTGACCCGACCGAGGGCTTGCCGTATTCGACCAAGGAGCTGCGCGCCTGCTACGAGCAGGGTGCGCAGCGCTTCGGCTGGCACCGGCGTCCGGGCGCGGTGCGCTCCATGCGCGAAGGCCACGAGTTGATTGGGTGGGGTATGGCGACCGGCATGTGGGACGCGATGCAGATGTTCGCGCGCGCCAGCGCCGTGCTGCACGCCGACGGCAAGCTGGTGGTGAGCAGCGCCGCCACCGACATCGGCACCGGCACCTACACGGCGATGTGCATCATTGCGGCCGACACGATGGGCATGCCGCTCGAACGGGTGCGCTTCCAGCTGGGCGACTCGACCCTGCCGGTGGCGCCGGTCGAAGGCGGTTCCTCGCACGTGGCCACGGTCGGATCGGCCGTGCAGGGTGTGTGCGAGAAGCTGCAAAAGAGCCTGTTCAAGCTGGCCCGCACGATGCCCGATTCGCCGTTCGCCAAGGCGCGCTTCGAGGATGCCGAATTTGCCGGCGGCACCCTGCGCCTGCGTGCGCAGCCAAGCCACGCGCTGGCGCTGGCGGCGATCGTGGCGTTCGATGGCGCCGGACGGCTGGAAGAAAAGTACATGATGCTGCCGAATGTGCTCAAGCAGAAGAACTACCTGCGCGCCACCCACTCGGCAGTGTTTGTCGAGGTGAGGGTCGACGAAGCCTTCGGCACGGTGCGCGTAACGCGCGTGGTCAGCGCCATTGCGGCCGGGCGCATCATCAACGCCAAGGCGGCGCGCAGCCAGATCATCGGCGGGGTGGTGTGGGGAATCGGCCAGGCGCTGCACGAAGCAAGCCAGTCCGACGACCGCATCGGCCGCTTCATGAACCACAACCTGGGCGAGTATCACGTGTCGGTCAACGCCGACATCCACGAGATCGACGTCGTGTTCGTGCAGGAGGACGACCGCATCGTCAGCCGCCTGGGCGCCAAGGGCGTGGGCGAAATCGGCCAGGTGGGCGTGGCGGCGGCGGTGTGCAACGCGATCTATCACGCCACCGGCCGCCGCGTGCGCAGCACGCCGATGACGCCGGACAAGGTGATGGCCCCGTAAACGCGCGTCCGGCGGGGTGCGTCAGCGCGCGCCGTTTGGTTCGGGTGCGCACATTGATCTGCCTCAAATCCCCGCTTGACCAGCGTCATACAGTGGAGGCGGAGCAGGGCGGGCAAGGTCGCCCTTGCGGTGGCGATCCGGGGGAAATCATGAGCTTTAAAACGATTGTCGTGCACGTCGACGACATTCCCAATGCCGGGGCGTGCTACTCTTTCGCGGCCGAGTTGGCGCTGGTGGAACAGGCGCATCTTATCGGCCTGGCCAGCAGCGGCGTCACCCGTTTTTTGCGCGAAACGGTCGCCGTCGACTACGCCGCTCCCTCCATCACGCCGTATCTCGACACCATGCGCGACCGTGCGCGCGTGCGCTGGAGCAGTTCGAGCGGGTTGCGGCCAGCTTGCCGCTGGCGGGCGGCGATCTGCGCCCGGTTACCGCCATTGCCAGCAAGGCGGGCGTGCCGGGGCTTTACCAGGGCGCTGGCGCTGGAGAACGCATCAAAAAATGTCACGGTCAATGCCATCGCGCCCGGCTACTGCGATACCGACATGCTCGCCGCGCTGGCGCCGGGCACCTGCAAGCCATCGTCGCCGCCATTCCGGTCGGCCGGATCGGTGTCCCGCCCGATATTGGCCGCATGGCGGCGTTTCCCGCGTCCGACGACGCCGGATTCATCGCCGGCGCCACCTTCGACGTCAACGGCGGGCAATTCATGGGCTGACGCAAGGTGGCGCGGCCGCAGGGGGCCACGGTTCCGTCCGCAGCCATGGTCCGCCTGAGTGGCGTTTTGCGCCGGCGTAAAAGCGGACTGCGACGAAGTGGCGCGCATTTGAGCTGGCTCAGATAACGCGACGATAGCGCGCATATGATCGGGTATCTGGCACGGCGCGGCGGCGCGCAGGACCACAGTAGCCAAGCCGCAATCCGAATAACTCAACTGAAGGAGAATGCGAATGGCCAGTCATCTCACCCGTTTCGACCCCGTTGGCCCGATCAGCCAAATGGACCCTTTCCGCAGTTTCGACAGCCTGTTCAACGCCTTCGACCTGATGCGCCCCTTGCGCGCCTTCGACAGCGAGCGCATCCGCATGGATGTCAGCGAAACCGACCAGGCCTTCGTGGTGCGGGCCGACATGCCCGGCGTCAAAAAGGAAGACGTCAAGGTATCCATCAATGGCAATGAAGTCACCATCAGCGCCGATGTCAGCCAGGAGCAGGAGCACAAGGAAGGCAGCAGTGTGTGGCGCGAGCGCTTCCAGGGCCAGCAATACCGCAGCTTCACCTTGCCCCAGCAGGTAGACGAAGAGAAAGCGAGCGCCACCTGCCGTGACGGCGTGCTCGAACTGACCCTGCCCAAGAAACCTGGCAGCGGCGGCAAGCAATTGACCGTCCAGTAAAGATGGCTGGCGGCGGCCGGCCTGCCGACAGCGCGCTATCGCGCCAACCAATGCCCCGCCGTGCGGCGATGCGACGGTTGGCACGGCCGGCGACGGGATGGTGTGAATGGTTCCGCTGCGCAGCGATGGAACGGTTGGCGCGGTCCGCGAGACGGGGCGGCGCAAAGGGCTCCCGGACGGTTCCGAAAAATGTGCCACCATACATCGCGGCGGCGAAGGGTTCGACACCCGTTCACGCCTTGAAGGTCAGCAGCGGCGCCAGCTTGGCGATCGGGCGCACCAGTCCTTCCTCGACCTGCGATTCGATCACCGGTCCGATCGGCTTGTAGGCCCCCGGCGCCTCTTCGATGCGGCGTTCCTCGCGCAAGGTGATGCACTCGAACTGGCGTTGCGTGCCCGCACCCGCGTCGTGCTTCGACTTCCACGCCATCTCCATGCGCGACACCGCCCGTCCGGCGCCGTGGCTGGCCGAACTGGCCCAGCGTTCGTGACCGAGTCCGTCGAGCAGGTAAGAATCGTCGCCCATCGAGCCGGGAATGAGCAGCGGCTGCCCCGCATGCGCCGGCGTGGCGCCTTTGCGGTGCACATTGCCGTCCGCTTCACTGAGCACGATATTGTGCGGCACGTCGCATACCAGCGGCATCGACTGGTCGCCGAACACCTGGCGGATGCGCTGGCGCACCAGTTCCACGATCAGGGCCCGGTTGGCGTCCGCATAATGGGCGGCGGCGTGCATCGCCGTCAGGTATTCGGCGGCCAGCGGCCCGCACAAGCCATACAGGCCGGACTCCGGATGCTTCACGCCGGATGGCCACTCGGCTTTGGCGCGGTCCATCCAGCGCGTGCCGATGTATGAGCCTACATCGCGCGAGCCGCTGTGCACCATCAGCGCCAGTTGGCCCGGGCGCACGCCCAGTTCAAAGGCGCGGTGGCGGTCCAGCACCTGCGACACGGTTTGAAATTCGCAAAAATGATTGCCGGCGCCGAGGGTGGCAAGGCCGGGGTCGCGCAGCAGGCCGCGGCGGGTATCCTGCAGCGCTTCGGGCGCGTAGTGCGCATTGCCGGCGATGTGTGAGGCCGCGAACAGGCGCGCCGTCTCCGCCTCGACCTGGGCGAAGTCGATGTGCGCGAACAGGCCTTCGCGTGTGTTGCGCATGGTGCGCCAAAAGGCGCCCAGGCCGTCGGAAAACAGCGCCGTCATGGCCGCTGGCGTGGTCGGCACGTTGCGCGCCGCTTCCAGCAAGTCGCCCTTGAGCAGCGCCACCAGGCGCTCCTTGTGCGCCAAAAACCGTTCGAGCGGCACATCGAGCACGTGCAGGCGCATGCCGCAGTTGATGTCGCGCCCGATCGATTCGGGCACCACGAAGTCGTGGTTGGTAACGAGGATGCTGCCGACCGGTACCGGCGCGCCGGGATGGAAGTCTGGTGTGGCGCAGGCGCGGCAGACATGCCCGCCATGCGGATGGCGCATGCCGGCAAATGCCAGCAGTTGGCTGACCGCTTTTGCTTCGAGCGGCAGGCTGTCGGGCAGCAGGATTTCAGCGCGCACGTCGGACCGCAAGGTCGACTGCACGCGCAGGATATTGCCTTCGCGTTCGGCGAAGATGTTGTGGGAGGCAAGGGCTTTGGCCAGGCGTTTGGCCGATACGGTGGTGCTCATTTGGCTGCTTTCAGTAGACGAAGAAAAACGCACCTTCGAAAAGGCGGTTTCTTCAGAGGCAGCAGCCAATACAACGAAGAGTGCGCATTATAGCAGGGGCAGGCAGGTGTGGTGATTTCGATATGATTGGAGTGAAAATGAAATCATAGTTGCAGCAAGTCATCGCCCTGTCATACCTGTTGCGTACCATCGCGGTTTTCACCCCCGAGAGTTGACCGTGAAGTCCTGTATCCGCGCCCTGTGGCTGGCAATGAGTATCTGTTTAACCCTGCCGGCTGCCCGCGCCGGCGCCGCCGAGCAGATCGTGGTCGGCCATGCGATCGACCTGTCCGGTCCCAACGGCAGCATCGGCCGCGATTACGTGGCCGGCATCACCACCTATTTCGACAGCATCAACGTCAAGGGCGGCATCAACGGCAAGAAGATCGTCTATACCGTGCGCGACGACCACGGCGTGGCGGCCGAATCGGCCAGGCTGGCCGGCACCCTGATCCAGCAGGATCGCGCGAACTATCTGCTGGGCGCCATCGGAGCCGAGTCGACCCAGGCCATCCTGGCCGCGCCGGCGTTTGCCGACTCGCGCCATGTGCTGTTCGCGCCGCTGACCGACGCCTTCCCGGCGCCGCGCGGGCGCGTGATCTTCTGGCGTCCGAGCATGGAGCGCGAGTGCCAGTTCATCCTCGCCTATTTCGACAAGCTGGGTCTCAAAAAAATCGGCATTGTCCTGCAGGACACGCCGCACAACCAGAAAATCTACCAGCTGGTGTCCGAGGAAGTGCGCAAGCGCGGCATGACCCTGGTCGGCACGGCGCGCGTGTCGGCCAATATCGAGGCTGACGCCAAGCAGTTAAGTGCCTCCGGCGCCAAGGTGGTGCTGATGATCGCCGATACCATCGGCGCCTCGCAGTTCCTGAAAGCCTTCCGCAAGCATGACGCGAGCACCTTCGTGGCCGGCACCTCCTTGATCAACCTGGCCACCTTGAGCGAAATCGCAGGCGCGCGCGCCACCGAGTGGACCGTGTTTTCGCAGGTGGTGCCCAATCCCGGCAGCACCGCGTCCAGGCTGCAGTCCGAGCATATCGACATGATGAAAAAATTCCGCGACGAGCCGGTGTCGGCCATCACGCTCGAAGGCTTTGCCGTCGCCAAGACCCTGGTGAAGGTGATTCAGATGGAGGCGGCCGGGCGCGGCGGCCTGCAGACGATGGCCGCCAGCCGCACGCCGATCGACATCGGCGGCATGACGATCCTGTCCGCCGACCGCAAGAGCACCATGTCCGAATTCGTCGACATCGCCTTATTCAAGCGGGACGGTCGCTTGATGTATTGATGGCGCAGGAACCGGCGCGCCTGCCGGCGAGTCGATGTAGCGCGCCGTCTCGCGCAGTGCCGTGGCGCTTGACCCGCAGGCAAATACCAGCACGTCGCCCGGCTGGCAGCACTGCATCGCCGCCGTGAAGGCATCGCTGACCGGGACGATGGCGTGCAGCAGGCGTTCGTCTTTCCCGGCGCGGCGCGCGCCATCGAGAATGGTGCGCGCCGTTTCGCCGCTGGCGCGTCCGCGTGGATCGGCTTCGTACACGAACAGTTCATCGAATCCTTCGGCGCAGGTGTGGCCGATGTCGAGCAGGTCGGCTTCGCGCCGGTCGCCGGGACAGGTGAGTACCGCGATGCGGCGCCCGCTAGAGAGCGAACGCGCCATCGATGCCATGGCCGCGTAGGCTGCCGGGTTGTGCGCGTAATCGACCACGATGGTCACGCCGTGCGCGCTGTAGATGTTCGAGCGCAGCGGATTATTCTCGCGGTCCGACACGAAGGTCGACAGGGCCACGGCAATCTGCGCATGGCTGAAGTCGGCCCCCATCAGTGCGGCGCCGGCCGCCAGGGCATTGGCGATGTTGTAGCGCGCGTGACCGTGCAGGCTGGCGGGCATGCGCTCGGCGCGCAGCAGTTCCAGCCTGCGCGAGCCGTCATCCAGGATCAGCGCATTGTCCTGGAAGTAGGCCGCGCGCCCGCCGTTGTCGAGGTGACGCAGCAGGACCGGGTTGTCCGGGTCCATGGAAAAGAAAATGCGCTCCACGTCGGCCGATACCTGCGCGCCCATCGCCACGCACAGGCCATCGTCGGCGTTCAGGACCACCGCGCGCGAGGCGGCGTTGGCCACCACCGCCTTGACCGCGGCCAGTTCGGCCACGCTGTCGACGCCGTCGAGCCCCAGATGGTCGGCCGACACGTTGAGCACCACCGCCACCGCGCAGCGGTCGAACGCCAGGCCGCGTTTCAAGATGCCGCCGCGTGCCGTTTCCAGCACGGCGATGTCGACGCTCGGGGTGGCGAGCAGGGTCCGGGCCGAATGGTAGCCGGCGCAGTCGCCGTCGATGATCCGGTGGCCGTCGATGTACACGCCCTCGGTGGTGGTCACGCCTGTGCACAGGCCCGCCAGCCGGGCGGCGTGGGCGATCATCAGGCAGGTCGTGGTCTTGCCGTTGGTGCCGGTGACGGCGATGACGGGAATGCGCCCATCGCTCGCGCCGAACATCGCCTCCACGATGGCGTCGCCGGCGTCGCGTGCCTGGCCATGGCTCGGGTATTCGTGCATGCGGATGCCGGGAGCGGCGTTCACTTCGATCAGGGCGCCGCGCTGCTCGCGCAGGCACTGCGAAATGTCGGCGCAGATCACGTCGATGCCGGCCACGTCCAAACCGATGAGCTGGGCGGCGCGGATGCACATCTCGCGCGTGGAAGGGTGCACCAGGTCGGTGACGTCTTCGGCGGTGCCACCGGTGGACAGGTTGGCGTTTCCGCGCAATTGCACCTCGACGCCGGCCGGCACCACTGAGTCAAGCGCGAACCCTTGCCCGGCCAGCAGCGCCAGTGCCAGCTCGTCGAGCCGCAGGCGGGTGAGGATGTTGGCGTGGCCCTCGCCGCGCGCCGGATTGCGGTTTTCAAGGTCGACCAGCTCCTGCACGGTGGACCTGCCGTCGCCGCGGATGGACGGCGGGCGGCGCAGCGAAGCGGCGGCGAGCTTGCCGCCGGCGACCAGCAGCCGGTAGTCGCGCCCTTCGATGAAGCGTTCGACGATGATCCGGCGCCCATACTGGCGGGCGAATTCGAAAGCGGTACGGACCGCGTCGGCATCGGTGCATTGCGTCGTGACGCCCTTGCCCTGGTTGGCGTCGAGCGGCTTGACGGTGACGGGAAAGCGCAGGCGCGCCGCCAGCGCCACCGCTTCGTCGGCGGTGCCGACAACACCGCCCTTGGGTACCGGAATGCCGCCCTGCTCGAGCAGGGACTTGGTCAACTGCTTGTTGCTGGCGATGCCGACCGCGATGGTGGAAGTGTCGCCCGTGACGGTCGCCTGCAGGCGCTTCTGGCGGCTACCCCAGCCGAGCTGGAACAGATTGGCTTCGTCGGTCAGGCGCAGCGCGGGAATGCCGCGTGCCCGCGCCGCGTCGACCACGGCGGCCGTGCTGGTGCCGATGGCGCCGCGCTCGGCCACTTCCTTGAGTGTGGCGAGGCGCCCGGCCCAGTCCTGTACCTCACCACGCGCCATTGCCCGCACCATGTCGAGCGCCAGGGCCATCGCCTCGACGGCGACCTGCTCGCGCTGGTAAGCGATGACGATGCGCCACTGCGTCGCATCGACCTTGCCGGTCAAGCCGAAGCTGACCGGCGTGCCGGCCATGTTTTGCAGTTCCAGCGCCGCATGTTCGACCGCGTGCGCCAACGTTGGGTAGCTGCCCCGGCCGGCCATGCCGGGTAATTGCGCATGCAGAGAGTCGGCGAAGCCGGGCGCGATGGCCGGCACAGCGCCGGTATCGACCACGGTTTGCAGGCAGGTCAGCCGCGACCAGCGATTGGGGCCGCGCAGGATGCGCTGTTCGATGATGTCCATGTTGTTTACGCGATGTTGGTAATGATTTTCAAAAAATCGGACAAGGCATCCGGCGTTGCTGTGTCGCACGGGCCGCCGTAGCGGGAGCCGGACGGCAGCAAGTGAAGGCGCACGTCCACCATTTCAGGCACCTTGCGGTTGCGGATGTCGGCCACGTTCGACACCATATGACGGCCGTCGATGACGGTGACGGCGCCAGCACCGAGGATCTCGATGCCGCCGCCCGCTTCGATCAGCAGCGCCGTGTCTTCATCGATGCCCACGCCGAGCAGATACGGGTTTTGCGCGACCACGGTGAGCAGGCGCGCCAGCCGCTGGCGCTGCGAAAAGTGCTGGTCGATCACCACGCGCTGCACAAATCCGATGCCGGCCCCCAGGCTGACCGCGCCTTTTTCCGGATGCAGGTCGGCCTTGCCGTCGGCCAGCATATGAGCCGACATGGCTGACGCCCCCGCGCTGGTGCCGGCGATGCAGGCGCCGCGCGCGAGGGCCGCGTGCAGCGCTTCGTCCAGCTTTGTTCCGCCGATCAGGGCCAGCAGGCGCTTCTGGTCGCCGCCGGTCATGAAGATGCCGTCCGCCTGCGCCACGTCGGCGGCCGTGGCCGCATCGTCGGCGTCAAGGCGGCTGGCGACGTGCACCGGCTTGCGCTTGTCCACGTTCATGGCGCCGAACGCGGCGTCGTAGATGGACCACACGCGCTCGGGCACGCGGGTGGCCGCCGTCAGCACCACGATGCGCTTGTCGGGCCCACCGCACAGGGCGATGAAGCGCTCCAGGATTTGCATGTCGTCTTCGCGGTCTTCGCCGCCGCCGATGATCAAGAGGCTGCCGCGGCGCGTGCCGGCTTGGGCCGGCGCGTTCATGCGCCGCCGTCGGGACGGGTGGCGCACAGCCACACCGCCGCGATCCGGTCGGCGTAGGCGTACGGGGCTTCGTCGAGTTCTTCGCCGAATACGTCAGGGTCGATTTCGTCGTAGGTCCAGTGAAAACCGGCGGCGCGCAGGCGCGGTTCGACCGCCTGGCGGAACGGATCGGCATTGGCGACGATGGCCGCGCCGGTGTACAGCATCAAGGTGCCGCCGGGCGCGAGGCGCTTGATGGCTTCGTCGACGATGGCCACCGACAGGCCGGCACCGAGGTCGCCGCCGCCGTGGCGGTAGGCGCGCTGTTCGCGGTCGATCAGATAGGGCGGATTGGCGACGATCAGGTCGAAGTGGCCGTCGACCTCCGACAGCAGGTTGCTGTCGACGGGCGTGAGGTTGGTCACGCCGGCGATGCGTGCGTTGATGTCGGTGAGCACCAGCGCCGCCGGGTTGATGTCGACCGCGAACACCCTGGCGTCCGGATGGGCCAGTGCGATCGTGATGGCGCCCGGTCCCGCGCCGCAGCCGATGTCCGCCGCGCGCCTGACCGGCGCGGTGCGTGCCGCCAGCGAGGCGCGCATGGCGCGTATGAAGCGGTAGGTGTCGGGGCCGAAGAACACGGCGTCGGCGGCGCTGGTCGGGTAGGCCGAATGCAGGTACAGCTGGCCGTCCAGGGTGGAGGCGCGCAGCACGCTGCGCAGCATGCCGTTGTCGTGGTTGACCACCTCGGCTTCGTGCATCAGGTCCATCAGGGTGGCGTTAACCACGGCCGGCTTGAAGGCGCGGCTCCAGCCGAAAATGCCGGACAGGTCATGTGCCCAGCCGCTGGCCAGGCGCGCGTTGACACGGCTGTGCGTGAGCGGGGTGACGGTGGTGAAGGCGTAGCCATGCTGTTTCAGGCCGCAGCCCAGCGCATGCAGCGCGGCCTTGCGTTCCTCGCCGGCGATGCCGATGGGAGGTGCCTGGTCGAGCCGGTGACCGTCGATGGAGATAATGGGGGCGCTCATGCTGTTCCTGTGTTTTTGTTGGTCAGCCGAGCAGGCGCACGAACATGCGCGTTGCCATCAGGCCGGTGGCGGTGTGGTGTCGGGATGGCGCCATGTGCGCCACCAGCAGTTTCATGGCGGCGGCGGTCGATGGCGCCAGCGCGACGGCTTGTTCGAGGCGGCGCAGCTGGTCGTTTTCCGCTTCGTGCTCGCCGGCGTGACCGGCGTACGGGTAGCGGATCAGGGCACGCGCGCCGTGGGCTTTGGGCGGCGCGTTGCGGGCCGGGGCGAGCGCGCGCTGGAGGGCGCGGAACGAGGCCACGCGCGGCGCCCCGGCGGCGGGCTCGCCCGCCTGCGCAGGGGCGGCGATCCAGTCGGCCAGCACCTGCTGCTCGTAGCTTGAAAACACGCCGAACATCTCGGCGTGATCGCCCTGCAGCAGGCCCCAGAAGCGGCTTTCCTGAGGCGCCGCGCCGCGCTTGATCCAGCCGGTGGTTTCAAAAGCGCGCAACAGGCCGGGGATCTGTTCGGGGTCGGCCAGCCAGGCGTTGATGGTCTTGCCGGCCACGCGGCAGTAGTCGCTGTGCATATTCTGTCCGACCACCGCCTTGGCGGCGAGGATGCGCACCAGTTCTTCTTCGAGGTCGAAGGAGGCGATCACGGAGTTGGTGTTTTCGCCCAGCTCATTGAGCTTGTACCCTTCGCGCACGCGCCGATAGAAGCCGGCCGGATCGGCCGCCCGCGACATGACCCGTTGCAGCGCGTTGACGGCGTCGCGCGCGTGACCGGTCGAACCATTGTCGACCGTGATATGCAGGGTGAAGTAGTACGGGTCGATTCCCAGCTCGTTCAATTCGTAGGCGGTGATGAGCAGGTGCAGCGGCAGTTGTTCGTAGCCGAGGTTATAGCCGATCATCTCGGGCAGGAAGCCTTCGCCCGCGTGCGCCAGTGCCAGTTGCAGCGCGCCCTGGGTGAAGTGGGCGCCACCGAGGTCGTCCCAGTCGGCGCAGCCGTGGTTGTCGAGCAGGCGCTGGTACAGCACCACGTGGTTTTTGTCGGGCAGGCCGTCGCCCAGTTCCTCGACGTAGGTCTTGACCAGGGGGCGGAAGTCGTTCTCCTGCCAGCGCTGCAATGCGCCGTACAGCCAGGCGCCGTCCACCAGTTTGGTCGGCGCCACGCGGCGCAGGAAGTACAGCGCGTGCGCCTTGTTGCTGAAGTAGCGGCGCGCGGCGCCATCGCGGCGGCTGGCCAGGTATTGCTGGTACAGCGCGCCGATGGCGGCGCTGCGCGGCGCGATCCAGTCGTCCAGGCCGGTCGGGGTGTCGGGCAAGTCGCATGGCTGCGATCTTGCGCGGGCCAGCTGGCTCACCAGATAGGCTTGGGCGTCGGCGGCGGCGCTGGCCGGCGCCTCGGCCTGCGAGAGGGTGTCGTACAGCGCGCGGCAGCTGGTCGTGGCCGGCGCGCATGGGCGCGCAGCGAGGATGGGGGGCGTGGCGAATGCGGTGCTTTGCATGGTGGACATGGGTGCGGTTACTGTATTTTTCAGAGAGGCCTCATTATCGCTGCCGCCCCGGGCGCCTCGTATCGGTGGTCAAGCTGTGCTTGTGTAAGACAACGATTACGCGGCTGGCACGATGATGGCGTGTGGCATGGCGCGGTTGGCGCGTGCTCCCTGATCGGTCTTGCTCACCGCGATCAGGCCGACCGCGACCGCCGGGGCGAACAGCCCGATGCCGCGCTGGAGCGCCTGGTCCAGCGGCGTTCCGGCCGCGATCCACTGGTACACCGTGCCCGCCAGCAGGTGGCGCACGATCTGCTCGCCGATGCCGGTGGCCGCCACCGCGCCTTGCGGGCCGGCGTAAAAGCCGCTGCCGATGATGGGCGTGTCGCCCACGCGGCCGAGCAGGGAAGGGGCCGAGCCGCCGGTCGAACTGGCCACGGCAAAGTGTCCGTCGGCGCCGCGCACCACCGCGCCGACCGTATCGCAGGCGCGTTCTTCGGCCTGGTCCAGGGGACGCTCGTAGTTCCACAGGCGCGCGAACGCGGGCCGCTCGCCCAGCGCGGCAAGCAGGCGCGCATGCGCTGCGCGCGCCTTGTCGGTCGGCTGGTAAAACGGCGGGTGGCCGCCGTTGCGGGCGAAGCGGGTGGCGCCCTCGCCGGCCAGCAGCCAGTGCGGGCTGTCGGCCACCGCACGCGCGACCAGCACCGGGTTCCTGACTTGCGTGATGCAGGCCACGGCGCCCAGGCGCCCCCGGGTATCCATGACGGCGGCATCCATTTCGATGGTCTGGCCGTCCAGGCACAGCACCGAGCCGGTGCCGGCGTTGAAGCGGCCGTCGTCTTCCATCGATACCACCGCGGCCACGGCGGCATCGAGCGCGTCGCCGCCGCGCTGCAGGGCGGCCAGCGCCAGGCCGGCGGCGCGGACGCAGCCGTCTTCATTGTCGCTGGAGGTAGCGGCGCCGCCGTGGACTACAATGGCATGGGCAGTGGACATGGGTGTTCCCGCTTGATTGGACGTGTTCGAGATTATCCGGAGCGGCGCGCGGCGCCAGTGTGCGTTGCCTAACCCTGTGGCGCATCGGCCATCATCGCCAGAACTTTGAGTAAATGTAAAAATGATGCAAGTGGTTTTGTTTGCGAATTGTTAAGTTAATAAAATCGGCGTATGCTGGGTATTCAGGCCGCTTGCGGCCGCCCACCGGGGAATGCATGAGACTGTCCGATATCATTGCGACCGAGCAACTCGAAGAGCGTCCGCGGACAGGCGTGGCGCGCTTGGAAGCGCGCGCTGTGCCGCGCGCTGTGCCGCAGCCTGGCGCAAGCCTGCGCGACGCCTTGCATCCGCGTTGCGAGGAGGCGCTGCTGCGCTGCTCGGCGCAGTCGGCCGGCATCAGCATTTTCGACAACGACGACCTGGACGAGCTGACCTGGGCCGCCACGGCCGGAGTTCTGGGGCCGTTCGAAGGCCGGCGTTTCCCCCGCTCCAATAGCCCGTGCGGGCTGTGCTTTTCGTATCGAAAAACCCAGCTGCTCCTTCAGCCGCACCGGTATTTCGCATGGATGGCGCAAACTGGCGTTCCCATTAACGAAGCGCTGGTGGTACCCCTGATCGGCCAGTTCGGCGCCTTTTACGGGACCATCTGGGTGATGAGCCACGACAACCTGGAGATCCACTTCACCCTTGACGATGCCGATATCCTGGCCGACCTGAGCCGCGGGTTGGCGAGCACCATCCGGCTCAACGATCAGGGCCGCGCTGCGGGCGGGAGCAGTTTCCGACCGGTTTGATCGCGGCAACCGGCACTCTGTCGCAAGGCGCCGGTGGTACGCGCTGGCCGCCAGCGGCTACGCCAGCGGCTACGCCAGCGCGCCTTGACCGCCGCTGCCGGCGCGCAGGAAGCCTTCCAGCGCGTCGACGATGCCGCGTTCGATGTCGGCACCGGCAAAGCGCGGCGGCGCGTCCATCACGGCGGCGTGTACCAGCGACTCCATCATGCGCAACAACATCCAGGTGGCCAGATCGGGGTCGGGCTGGCCGATGTCGTCCTTGTGCCGTTCCAGCAAGCGCAGGATGCGCTGGAAGGAATTGTTGTCGGCCGCGCTGTCCTGGGATGGCGCATCGAAAAAGGGAAATTCCTTTTCCAGCACCTTGTGCAGCTCCGGTTCGACCTGGTGCGCCACCAGCCAGGCATGCACCATGGCGGCCAGGTGCTCGCGCAGGGTGCGCGGCGCTTCACCGTCGAGTATCGCGTCGATGGCGGCATACATCTGGGCGCCATGGCGCTCATGCAGCGCCGTGATCAGCGAATCCTTGTTCGGGAAATACTGGTAGACCGATCCCACGCTCACCCCGGCGCGCGCGGCCACCGCATTGGTGTTCATGCCGGCGTAGCCGCGTTCTTCGAGAATGCGAGCCGTGGCCTGCAAAATCTGCTCGACCATGTGCTGGGAACGGGCCTGGCGCGGCGCTTTGCGGGGCGTGGGAAGAGGGCGCATGATGGTCCTTGGAATGCGAGTTTTCAATATGAGCAATTGCTCGTATTCTCTCATATCGCGAGCATTTACTCGTTTTTATGTGAGGCATTTTCATGCAATCCCCATCGAATGCCGCGGCCAGCGCGCCGCGCAGCCTGTTGTTTGAATTACTTCCGATTACCTTGACTGTGTTCGTCGGCTTCCTGACCCTGGGTTTGGCGCTGCCGGTGTTGCCGCTGCATTTGCAATCGGCTTTGTCGATGAGTCCGCTAGTGGTCGGGACCGTCATCGCCAGCCAGTTCGCCGCCGCGCTCCTGACGCGCGCCTGGGCCGGCAGCATGGTCGACACGCGCGGCGCCAAGCGCGCCGTGGTCATTGGCCTGGGCCTGGGCGCCTGTTCCGGCCTGGCGTATCTGGCGTCGCTGGGCGCGCCGGCAGGCTATGGCGCGGTGGCGATCCTGATCGGCGCGCGCCTGCTGCTCGGCTGCGCCGAAAGCCTGGTGGTGACCGGGGCGCTGGGCTGGGGCGTGGGCTTGGCCGGACCGCAGAATGCGGGCAAGGTCATGGCCTGGGTCGGCATCGCCATGTATGGCGCCTACGCCGCCGGCGCGCCGCTGGGCGTGTTCGTGTACGGGCGTTTTGGCTTTTGCGGTATCGCGCTGGCCACCGTGCTCATTCCCGTGCTGGCGCTGGCCATCGTGGCGCGCGTGGCGGCGCTGGCGCCGTCGCACAAGGTGCGGGTGCCGTTCTATAAAGTGCTGCGGGCGGTATGGCTGCCCGGTGTTGGGCTGGCGCTGTCGAGCATGGGCTTTTGCGCGATCACGGCGTTCGCGGCGCTGCTGTTCTCGGCCAAGGGATGGGGCGATGCCGCGCTGGCGTTTACGTCCTTCGGCGCCGCCTTCATCGGTGCGCGGCTGCTGTTCGGCCACTTGCCCGATACCTTGGGCGGCGCCAGGGTGGCGCTGGTGTGCGTGCTGATCGAAGCGGCCGGCCAGCTGCTGATGTGGAGTGCGCCGACGGCCGTCCTGGCCTGCGTCGGCGCGGCCATCACCGGGTTTGGCTATTCGCTCGCGTTTCCCGGCTTTGGGGTGGAAGCGGTGCGCCGCGCGCCGCCCGAAAGCCGCGCCTCCGCCATGGGGGCATACGTTGCCTTCCTCGATATGTCGCTGGCCGTCAGCGGGCCGCTGGCGGGGATGGTCGCCATGCGCTGGGACGTCGGCAGCGTGTACCTGGCGGGCGCGCTGGCGGTGGCGTCATCGGCCTGCGTGGCGCTGCGCTTGCGGGCCACCGGTCCTGCCTGATGATTTTTTTACTTTAACGGAGTCATATTTTATGTTGGACCATACTGCTACCTTCCCTGCCAGTGCCCTGGCCAATCGCATCCATGCCGCGCTTGAAGCGATGCGCGCGGGTGTCCCGGTGATCCTGATGGACGATCACGACCGCGAAAACGAGGCTGACCTGATCGTGGCCGCCGAGCGGCTGACGGTGGACACGATGGCGCTGATGATCCGCGAATGCAGCGGCATCGTGTGTCTGTGCCTGCCGCCGGAAACGGTGAGCGCGCTGGCGCTGACGCCCATGAGCGCGCGCAACGGCAGCCGGCATGGGACCGCGTTCACCGTGTCGATCGAGGCGAGGGAAGGGGTGACGACGGGAGTGTCGGCGGCGGACCGGGTGGCCACCATCCGCGCGGCGATCGGGCCGGATGCGCAGCCGGGCGACGTGGTCAGCCCGGGCCACGTGTTTCCGCTGGCGGCGAGGGCCGGCGGCGTGCTGGCGCGGCGTGGCCATACCGAGGGATCGGTCGACCTGGCGGTGTTGGCGGGCTTGCGCCCGGCCGCCGTGCTGTGCGAACTGATGAATGCCGACGGGACCATGATGCGCGGGGCGCAGATCGAACGGTTCGCGGCGGACCGGGATTTGCCGGTGCTGTCGGTGGCCGATATCGTGGCGTGGCGCAGCGGGGAGGCATAGGACTTGGATGCGCCAGACCAGAGCGCTTGTGCGGCGCGCGAGGAGGCCGGTGAGTCCGATCAGGCCGTCTGTTCTCCTCGACTGGATCCGGCGCAGCGCCTCGTCGGGGGCTTCGCCGAACTGCCCGATACCCATACTCTGGACGGGCGCCGGATCGTGTACCTGCGCACCTTCAATCCGGGCCACCAACGGCGACCCATGTTGAGCTGGCGGCACCTATCGCATGCAGCCGTCCAATTCATCGGAAACCGGCTGGCGATCGAGGTGGACAACGGTTGTCCCAGGCCCTCGCATCGCATGGCAATCAGGTGTGTTCGAGGATGTTAACCAGCTTTCCAAACGGGTCCCGAACGAAGAACCGGCGCACGCCCCAAGGTTCTTCAACCGGTCCATACTCGATGGAAAAGCCGGAATCTTTCATACGCTTGAGCGCCTCGTCTGCATCGTCCACTTCGATCGATAGGTCCGGCACAGGTGTTCCTGACGCACCTTCCGCTGCAAAGCTCACTTGAATGGTCATTTCGGTTCCAGAGCCGTAGGTTTGAATCCAACCATGATCCATCAAAAGATCAAGGCCCAGAACGTCTTGATAAAAGGCGCTAGCTCGACGTGGATCGTGCGACTCGACATTGGCAACCACACGTTTTACTTGCATTTTTGACTCCTTCGCATTGACTGGGGCTGCCAAGGCCCACTCATGGCAGGCGATAGCGGCCGGTCGTAATGACTCAGTGTACGATGGTGTTGCTCTCAGGGACAAGCAAGAGGTTTTGTCAGGAGTTATGACACTTCTCTGGTTTGGGATCAGTGAGCGATACGCGGTTCATCGAATATCGCGGTCATGGCAGCCACCTCGTGCGCCGAAGCGACGTCGCCTTCCCGCAACTTGAGCGCAAAGGCAAGTGCGGCAGTTTCAAACCTGCCGTCGATCGTGTCAGTCATGCCGGTCGTTCCTCTCCGCTTGCCGCTCGCGCCTCAGCTGCCCAAGATCGATGCCCGCTCGCGCCGCGACGATACCGCCGGCGCATCCGGGCACACCCGGTTGCGCCCGGTCGACTTGGCCAGGTACAGCGCCTTGTCGGCCGCTTCGACCAGCTGTTTCGACTCCATCCCCCTGGCCGGCACCAGCGCGTGCACGCCGCAGCTGATGGTGACGATGCCGACCGGATTGGCCTGGTGTTCGCGCCCGGCCGATGCGATCGGCCTGCGCACCGACTCGGCCACCACGATGGCCCCGTACAGGTCCGTATTCGGCAGCAAAATCGCAAACTCTTCGCCACCCACGCGCGCCGCAAGTTGCCGGCGCGGCGCCGGCCGGTGCGGATGCATTGCCCGATGAATTGCAGGCAGGCGTCCCCGGCCGGATGGCCGTAATGATCGTTGTATTTCTTGAAGAAACAGCGCACTCCGGTGATCGGCATTTTCGACAAGCTGTCGATCGCAATGCCGATCTTGAGGTGAGGATCTGGCAGAACCACGTCCGACGAATAATGCTGACATACTTCTTTGGCGGGCGAGGACCGCTGGGGATTTCAAATCAATGATAGGGCACCCCGAAAAACCGACCCATCCGTGGCATCATAGCGGCTCCACGTTGCTGACCTAATTTCATGATCAAGACGAGTCTGTTTGCCGACCAAGAACGCGAAGCCAAGCTGAACAGGCTTGGTGATGCGCTCAAGTTGATGGAGCAGCATGTCGACTTCATCGCGCTTGCCGATGCGGTTGACGAAGCGTCGACGTCTGGATGAAGACGCACTATCCGGCGGTTCCCTGGTGCCGGTATGCCGATGATGGACTTGCACATTGCAAAACTGAACAAGAAGCACTAGCCCCGATGGCGGATTTGGATGCGGAACTGTTCTTCGACCCGGACGAGATTCAAGCAGCCTACCTGCTGCGCAAAAAGACGCCGCCGGAGAAGCCGCGTCTGAACGACGTTCTGCGCCAGATCGCCTGCATCGGCGGTTTCCTCGCCCGCAAGAGCGATGGCGAGCCCGGCGTCAAGACCATCTGGCTCGGACTGAAGGATGTTCACGTGGCGGTCGAAACGATACGCGCGCTACGGGGAATTGGCGCGCTGAACACTTGTGTATAACGAGGTGCCTTCAAGCGGCTCAAATACTGGTACTAAGTCTCAAATGTGCTAAAAATTCCACGAGTAAATATCGTAAATTGGAGCGTCCGAACCGGAAGTATAAGGATGGCCTGCGTAGATATCCATCACCATGCCGCAAGATAAGTCGGGTGCGATGCAGAAGAAAAAATCCATCCTGTCTCTCTTCGACACGTTTAATCGATACCAATCCTCAGCACTTGTTCGCTGTATTTCCAGAATAGGAAATTGCGAAGTGATGTGCTCTTTGGTTGGAGAATAATTGGGGAAGAAACACAATAATTTCTGTAAATTTGGCAAATTTCTAATTGCCAACAATATTTTTTCATCGATCGATTCATTGGAATTTTCAAAAATCGTTTCTTTTTTCAATTTTTCAATTTTTAACATCGAAAGAATTTTTTGAAGAATGTCACTTGAAATTGGAAAATAGATGGCTTGAATAATCGATTTTTTTAAGGACTCGCAAACTTCCTCAGTAAGAAATTTATTAAAATTTCGACGCTGGGACTGCTGTATGATCTTTATTTCCAAGTTTTTATTATTCATTTTATAGTTTCATAAATTATTTATGCTCAACCACATGCCCGCCAGCTGTTTGATATTTCCACGAACCATGATCGAAAGTGGTTGGCATTCCGTTTTCATCAAGCGCCTTTGCTTCGCCAACGTGCCAATGAGCGCAAGCATGATCGCTGTCGGGTTGGTGATGCGATATAATCATGATTCTTCTTCTTCCCTCATCCCCCCTGATTTCATACGCATATTGTTCCATTCCAGGCGGCACGGGTAGGCGGTTTGAATATGATCCGGCTGGCGTTCGCTGAGCAATAGGTGTAGAACTCGTTGGTATTCCGGCTCGTCTCATAACTTCGCGCCGGGCTTGCTTTGATGTTAATTTCGCATTGCATTTTGTCAATCCAGTTGGATCTACCCATATAACCGGATTTGGCGCATATTGATATAGATTGAAGCCCCCGCTCAATCCAATTGGATCTTGCATCAAATATCGGCCACAGTCCGGATCGTAGTACCGGTTTCGATTGTAATATAAAGCCGTTTCCTGATCTTCGTACTGTCCTTGGAAGCGCAGCGGCTGCTCCACGTCTTTTGCGTTGTAACGGTAAATCCGCCCCCAAGCCTTGTACCGTGCCGACCAGACGCTTACGCCATGCTCGTCCAGCAGCTCCTGCGGTGTGCCGAGATGGTCGCACTGATAATAATGAATGCGGTCCTTGGCCGCATCATTGCCGTCGGCCCGTTCCTGCCGCAGCGCCCAATCGCCCCGATGGGCTTGTGCCTTTTCAGCTTCGTGTTGCAGAAGATCCGGTGGCGGATTGTTCCGCACATCGGGCAGCTCCCATTCGTTAATGTGGCACAGGTAAGTGCCGGCCGGCGCATAGCTCGCGATGCCTTCGCCGGACTCGATGCGCGCTAGCGGCACGAAGCTGTCCGGCTCGTACAGGTAGGTGACGGTCTTGTCGGCGTGGATTTCTTGCGCCAGGACGTCGCCGTCCCAGACGAAGAGAGTGGTTTTGACGGCGACGGCTCGCGCGGCGCCGTCCGCTTCCCGCCGTTCCTCGCTGACTTCCTTGGCGATGCGGCGCCCGAAGGCGTCGTAGGTGTAGTGCGCCACCTGTCGACTCTGTTCGTTCGTGCGGGTTGCCGTGATCAGGCGGTTCTCGCTGTCGTAGGCCAGCGCCAGTTCTTGCGGGCCACCGTCGCCAGCAGGCCAGCGCTTGCCGATCACGTTGCCCCGGGCATCGTAATCGTAGACATGGCCCGCGTATTGGCGCAGCAGGTTGTGCGTCACCTTGGCCAGTCTTGGGGCACCATGCCGGGCTTGTTCGCCGAAGTGCGCCTCTTCTTTGCGCAGCTCCTCCGTCTCGTGCGGCGTCCCGCTGTTCTTGCTTGAGGGCGGGTCCAGCAGATTCCCGGCCGGGTCGAACGCGAAGGTTTCGCTCGCCTCGTGTTCGCGCAGCGCCGACAGCAGTTGGCCCAGCGGGTCATAGGCGTAGCGCAGGTCGCCTCCGCGTTCGTCGGCGATGCGGGTCAGGTTACCGGTGGCGTCGTATTCGTAGCGGCGCTCGCGCAGGCGCTCGTTCCCTCGTGTCAGTGCGAAGGCACTCAGGCGCGACTGCGGATCGTAGGCGCGGCTTTCAGTGAGGCGCTCGCGGCCGGTGCCGACCTGACGCGACGTCTCGCGGTGCAGATGGTCGCGCTCCAGGTCAACCAGCGCCGTGCCCTGCCACAGTGTGCCGTGCCAATGGCCGGAGCCGTAGCGTTGGGTGTCGATCGTGCGCCCGTTCGGCAGCGTGCTCTGAATGCGGTTGCCGAGCAGGTCGTAGGCGTGGGTCAGCGTGAACGCGGCCGTGCGCTGGCGCGGCTCACCTGGCAGCGGCAATTGTCCCAGCATGTAGGCGACGCGCTCGTCGACCAACTGGCCGGCAGCGTCGTAGCCAAAGCGCTGTTCGGCGCGCTGGGAGGCGACAGCGGTCAGCCGCCCGAGCGCATCATAGGCGTAGCGTACGTCGCCATCGGGCATGTTCCTGGCCACCAACTGGCCCATCGAATCGCGAAGGTAGTCGGTACGCACGCCTTCGCAGGTGCTGGACACCAACAGACCCGCGCCGTCGTAGCTGAACCGCGTGATCTTGCCGTCGAACCCCGTTTCGGTGAGCAGCCGGCTTTCCTCGTCGTAAGTGAAGCGATAGGAGTCATCGTTGCCGTTGACCAGCTCGACAAGGCGCAGCGCCTCATCGTGGCGGTAGCGCATGGTCTGGCCCTTGGCGTCGATGCGCTCGACGGGAAGGCCGTGGCCGTTGTAGCGGTAGCTTGTCACCTGCCCCTTGGAATCCGTGTGCCTGGTCAGGTTGCCGTCGGCATCGTAATCGAACGTCTCCGTGGTTTTATCCGGATGGGTGACGCCAACCATGCGGCCGAGCCCATCGTAGCGGTAGCGGCTGGTGTTGCCGACCGCGTCCACGCTGTTGAGCAAGCGGTTTTGACCGTCATATTGATACAGGCTCGTATAGCCGGAGCAGTCGGTGTACGACACCAGGCGACCGGCGCCGTCGTAGGACAGGCGCTTGGCGCCGCCGCGCGCATCGGTCAGCACTGCCAGCCGGCCTTGACCGTCATAGCTGTACGCGGTTATGCGGCCCAGTTCGTCGGTGCTGTTGACGATACGCCCTGCGTCGTCGTAGCCGCTGCGCGTGCTGTGGCCAAGGGCGTCCGTGACCGTGATGGGCCGGTTGCGTGCATCGTAATCGATGCGGGTGACGTGGCCGAGCGCATTGGTGACGCCGGTCAGGTTGCCTGCCGCGTCGTAGGTATAACGGGTGGCGTTGTGCGCTCCGTCGGTGTCGGACAGCAGCATGCCGTCCTTGTCCCACTCGCGTCGCCCGAGGGAGCGCGCGATGCCATCGGGCCCGACCCGGCGCACGTCGGTGGCCAGCCACTGCGCATTGAAGGTGTATTCCAGTACGCCGCCGTCGGCTTCGGTAAGGCGTGTCGTGTCTTGGTCAATATACGCAAACGCATTTGCGCCGCTGCCGTCGGCGCCAGCAACCCGAAACACGCGCGCACGATAGCTATTGTCCTGGGTGACCGGATGATGCCGGGCCAGCTGCGCATCGTCGAGTCCATTTCCCGACCAGCGCTCACGCAGCAATTCCAGGCTGCCCCATTCAAGGTGGTGTGCGAAACCGCTGTAGTTGGTGCATGAAAGCAGCAGGCAGTGTTGATACGAATAGGTGCGCGAGGCCCCGGCAATATTCGTTTGCGTGACCAGATACCAGCGTTGCGGCAGTGCGTCGAATGGCGTCGGCTCGCCTTCAATGTCATCGGGTTTTGCTGCCGCCTCATAGCGGTAGCTTACATGGCAGATCCTTGTACCATCGTCGAGTACCTGTTCAATGCGGCCGATACGGGCCGGCGCATTGGCGTCGGATTGCGTTATGGCACCGGGGACCTGGTGCTCACGCAGCGCTTCCAGCGTAAGGCCGTCATGGGTACGTACACGCAATAGCACGTCGCCGGGCGCCGAATCGTCGTGCCGTTCGACAGTCCAGCCGCTGCCGTCCAGGTTGGTACGGCGCTCGACAGCGTAACGCTGTACTTGCGCCGGGGAGCGTGGCGCCAGCATGGCATTGACGCCGTCGTAGCCGTGCGGCAGGACCCCGTCCGCCACGCGCCGGAATGTGTCGACGCTGCCGTCGCGCCAAGTCAAGGAGTAGTGGGTGTCGCTGTGGCAACGCAGAACGAAACCTTCGCTCCGGTTGTCGTGCTCCTGGCCGACCTCGATGGCCGGCAGCCGCAGCGCGCGACCGGTTTCCTCATGGTACACCACGCCTTTCGCGCAGACGGACAATGATGCCGTGAACGGCGTTGCCCAGCGGGCACCGAGCAGGCCCCAGTCTTCCGATTCCGAGCCTGATCGGTAGGTGCGCCCCCATTCCAGCGCAATTGGCCCGGCAAGCACAAAATCGCTCTGATACAGAACTTCTTCGCCGGTGCCGATATGCACAGGTTTCCTGGTGCTTGTTTTCTTGCCTCCCGGTGCGGCATTTTTGGGACAGCAATCGGACGGCTTGTCCCCTTTTTGTTCCTTGGGCTTGACTGTCTTGCCCCCATCGCGGCCATCGTGGTCCTTACCGCCCTTGTCGGCCACGGGAGGCTTGGCGGGAGGTGCCGGGGTCTTGCCGGGGATTGCCTTTTTCGAAGCGAATCGTTTGACGAAATTGAATGCGCTGCTCGCTTTTTTCAGGACGACATTCTCAATAAAATTTTCGCCAACCTTCATGGCGACGCCTACCATATCGGGTGTTTTTCCCGTACTAAGCATTGTCGCAACGGCATCTGCCCCGGTCGCCGCGGCGTCGGTTACCGCGCCGGCTCCCGACACGGCACTACCGACCGTGGCGCCCGCTGCGGCGCCGCCTTCCAACGCCAGCCCGACCGGGGCGCCCACACCGGTGGCTGTGACCACGAGGCCCGCACCGGCCACCACGCCGCTTCCGGCGATGATGACGGTTTCGTTTTTGCCGACGTTTTCGGTTCGGTTGCTGCCGATCGTGATGGTTTCGTTTTTTCCGACGTCCTCAACCCGGTTCTCGCCGATTGAAATCGTTTCGTTCTTTCCCACGTCTTCCGTGCGGTTGTCGCCGATACTGATGGTCTCGTTGTGATCGACGCGTTCGGCGCGGTTGTTGTGGACCGTAATGGTTTCGTCGCGATCGACCGTCTCGGCCCGGTCGCGCTTGATGTGGTTCGTTTCGTCCCGATCCACAGTTTTGCGCCGGTCATTGCCGACCCATTTATCTTCGTCGTGCTCGACCTCGGTGAGCTGGTCCTTCTCCGCGTGCAGCCATAGCTGCTCGCTGCCCTTCTTATCCTCGAAGCGCAGTGCATTGGCGTTGTCGTAGCTGCCGCCTGGGGTTGAACGCGACAAGATGCCGCTTTGCGTTTTGTTGGCAGGCAGCTTCCACGGTGGCATCGTGTCCGCATTGGGCACCATTCCCGTGATGATCGGACGATTAGGATTGCCATCCATGAACTGAACCAGGACCTCGGTTCCGATTCGGGGAATGGAGGTCATGCCAAAGTTAGCGCCCGCCCATGGCGTCGCCACGCGAATCCAGGCCGAGCTTTTTTCGTCATTCGCGCCGACGCGGTCCCAGTGGAACTGAACGCGTACACGGCCGAATTCATCGGTATGAATTTCTTCTCCTGCGGGACCGACAACGGTTGCGGACTGGATGCCATGGATTTTCGTCTCGACACTGTTATGGTCGCGCCCGGCGCGATAAGGAATGATCTTGCGTATGGCACGCAGCTCATTCTCGTAGTGCGATTCGCCCGTTTCTTTAATGTGATAATTATTCGATGCGCTGTGAATGACTTCAAGGATCAAAAACTCGCGCGACTGGGCATCGTCGCCGGTCTCGCTCACGTCGAAATGGTCGGCCAGCCTGAACCAGCGCCCCGGCAGTAAATTGCGGTTATTGCCGAGACCATGAAACTGTTTTCCCGCCGCTTCCATTTCTTCCATCCGCAACTGGGCCAGTGAGCGTCCTCCGCCGGTAAAGCCGTAGGCGCCCGTGTACTCGTACGATTCGATATTCGGCACGTTCCCTTGTTGATTAACCGTGGGCAGCGAGGTGTGCGATGGGGTGGGTGCCTTGAAATCGAACGCTGCAAGCGATACCGTAGCCTGCTTGATCTGACGCGACGGCGACCATTCGCGCAAGCCGTCTTCTTCCGCAATACCGCCGTGCCGCTGGAAGCGTACGGCCGGACCGCCATCGATCGCCTGCGCGCTCGTTGTGTCGTCGGACAGGACCAGCTTGTGACCATTTTCCGAATGCTCGAACCAGTAGACAATGCCGCAGGCGACCCAGCGCCGCTCCAGGAAGTTGCGGTCGCTCTCATCGAACTGGCAGCAGTCGGTCATTACTTCGGCCGCGCCGCCGACTCGCCAGTTTCAATCGGCAAGGTTTTCGTAATCGCCAAAAATACTGGCGGTTTGCTGGTACATTGTCGTGTAATGGAACAGGTAGTTGTCCTTGCGCATACCCAGGTACGCGTACCAAGGGCCGAGCCTAGCTTCGTAATACGATACACCGCCGTCGACGGTCTTGAGCCCGAAGCTCAATACGCGCCCGGTGAAGTAACGCATCGTGCCGTCCCTGCGAACCATCTGCACGCATAACATTTTGCCTTGCATGTCCTTGAGCGGGATGCCGGGGCTGTCTGACAGCAGTTCGACGGTGAATTCGAAGGGCTTCGACAAGCACTCATAGGCGTCGGGCTTATTGACAAGCAACTGCGCGGAGGGCGCGTCCTGGTTCGGAAACGACAGTTACATCAGACGGTTATGCTGGCGATCCGCGACGAGATCGCGTAAAACCGTTAACGCTTTGCTCATGCTGGTTCCAGTAGGGCGAAATGGATGGGAGGGCTGGCGGTGGCGGAATGGATGGTCGCGAAAGCACACTAAGTCAGTGTGCTATTTTACTATAATTAGCAATAGAACAATGGCATTTTGCTATGAATATTGTTGTTTTGGCAGCAGTGTTGGTGAATTGGAGGCGGCAGATGGCGTGTCAGATAAGCAGCTTGGCCGTCGATGCGGCCCGACGATGCGATCGCATCGCACCTTCTGTGTTGGCCGCTGTACTCAGCTGCCCAGGATCGACGCCCGTTCGCGCCGCGACGACACCGCCGGCGCATCCGGACAAACGCGGTTGCGCCCGGTCGACTTGGCCAGGTACAGCGCCTTGTCGGCCGCTTCGACCAGCTGTTTCGACTCCATCCCCCTGGCCGGCACCAGCGCGTGCACGCCGCAGCTGATGGTGACAATGCCGACCGGATTGGCCTGATGCTCGCGCCCGGCCGACGCGATCGACCGGCGCACCGACTCGGCCACCACGATGGCCCCGTACAGGTCCGTATTCGGCAGCAGAATCGCAAACTCTTCGCCACCCACGCGCGCGGCCAGGTTGCCGGCGCGGCGCCGGCCGGTGCGGATGCATTGCCCGATGAATTGCAGGCAGGCATCCCCGGCCGGATGGCCGTAATGATCGTTGTATTTCTTGAAGAAGTCGACGTCGAGCAGCACCAGCGCCAGCGAGGTGCCGTCGCGCGTGGCGCGGTTGAACTCGGCGTCGAGACGGGCGTCGAACAGGCGCCGGTTGGCGATCCCGGTCAAGCCGTCATTGCGCGCCAGCAGTTTCAGGGAGCGGTTCTTGGTCACCAGCGCCAGCTGGGCGTTGCGCAACTGTTCTTCGAGCTCGTCGCGCAGGATCACCTGGCGGAACAGGCGCAAGCCCATCCAGTTCAGGATCAGCAGCAGGATCACCACCCAGGCCGTCGAGATATACGCGTTGGCCCGCCAGTTCGCCAAGGTCTCGTCGGTCGCCAGGCCCACCGCCACGAATAGCGGATAACGCCGCAGGGGACGGTAGCTGTACATGCGGTCGACTTTGTCGACGTCGAGCGGAACGGTGCCCGACTCGGACGCCGCCCGCACGCGCGACTGCTTGAACATGGGTTCCTTGGCAATCGAGGTGCCGATATTTTCTTGCAGGTAGGGGCGACGCATGACCAGCGCGCCGCTGTCGGTGGCAATGGTGATGTTGCCTTCCTTGCCGATGTCGAAACTGTCGTAAAAAGTGCGGAAGAAACTCAGGTGCACCGTGGCCAGGGCCACCCCGGCGAAGTTGCCATCCTTGTCTTCGAGGCGGCGCGACACCGGCAGCACCCAGGTGCCGGTCGCGCGGCTGCGGACCGGCGCGCCGACATGGGCCAGCTGGTCCTTGTGTGTCTTGTGATAAATGAAATAGGGGCGGTCGGCATTGTTCAGGACCGGGACCGGTTCGCGCAGCGAGTGCAGGGCCCAGTTGCCGCTGGCATCGAAGATCGTTATGCCCTGCAATGAAGGAGTGCGGCTGACATGGTCGATCAGGTGCAGGTGCAGGCGCTCGCCGTAATGGGTGATGCCGTCGTGCTGCACGCTGTCGACCACACCGGCCAGGATGATGTCGACAAGTTCGATGGTGCTGTCGGCATGGTCGGCCACGGCGCGCGCCATGTTGGCGGTCGCCGCGGCGCTTTGCGCCAGCTGGGTTTCGCGCGCGCTGTAAATGCTCCAGCCCTGCACCGCTACCAGCGAAATGCAGACGACCAACAGAAACGACGCGGCAATGGTAATCAGCGGCCGCTTTTTGCCATCGAGCTCAGTCACGGGCAATACAGGCTTATCAGCTTTCATGGCGGGGAAGGTCGCGTTCGGAAAGTGTCGTGGGGGCGCAAGGTGCCGGGCGCGGACGGCGTGGTCGAGCAATCCGGCTCGCATCGCTCCATGGCGCCCGCAATCACATCGCCGTTGTTCCGCAAGGCGACTTGGCCAGGACGGACCGGATACGCGCGGTGATTGAATAATTGAGCGGCCATTCTACCTTAGCGCATGCGAACTGGAATCAAATATTTACGTAAGGAATGCTTGTCTGTTGTTTCATAAAACGAATTCAAGCATTCCTGGCTTATTGTCCTGGCGGCGCGTTCAATTGCTGCAGGGAAAAATCAAGGGAAGGTGATAAAGCGCTTGTCCACCGGACCGGTCAGCCACACGCCGTTATCGGAAAGATAAAATGGCTGTCCTTGTTCATGCAGGGCGCCTGCCTGGACCGCCAGCACCACGGGCACGCCGTGGCGCTGGCCGACGGAGATCGCGGTGGCGGTGTCGGCCGACAGGTGCACATGGTGGCGCGAGCCGGGAATGAGGCCCTGGTCGCGGATCGATGCCGTAAAGCGCGAGGCAGTGCCGTGGTACAGCACCGGCGGCGGGGTTACGGGCACCAGGGCGAGGTCGACGCCGGCCACCGAGTGGCCCTGGCTGGCGCGGATGCGCTTGCCGTCGTCGCTGATGGCGAAGCGCTTTTTATCGTTGTCGGCAACCACTTCCCGCAGCAGTTCGGGGGTGATGCGTTTGCCGTGCTTGGCGGCGCGCGTGATCAGCTCGTCGATATCGGCCCAGCCGTTCTGGTCGAGCGTGAGCCCGATGGTGCCAGGGCTGTGGCGAAGAATCAGGGAGAGGAATTTACTGATTGCTACGGTACGGTTGGAATCGCTCATCAAGTGAAATGATTGTTCTTTTTTATTTTTATGTTTAGTCATGGACCATAATTATACGTGACAGCAATGCAAAGATGGCAAGACAATATGAAACGACTGTTGCGCGGGATACAATTACAGGCCGCGTTCGAGCAGGGTCAGGGTCTGTCTCAGCGCTGCTTTCAGGCGGTACAGCTGGGCCGGACGATGGGCGCCGGCCGCTTCGAACTGGCCGTCGACCGGGTCGAGCATATCCATTTCGCTCATCTTGCGGCGGAAGCTGACCTTGTTCAGGGGCTCGCCCAGCAGCAGCTCATAGATGCGCTGCAGTTGCGGCAGGGTGAAGGTGTCGCCGGCCAGGAAGCAGGGCAGGGAGGAATACTGGCTTTTGTTGCGCAAGCGGTCCAGCGCCGTGGCGATCATCCCGTTGTGGTCAAATGGCAACGTTCCAAGCTGCGACAGGGGCACGATATGCACGGCGGCGTCCGCGCGCGCAGCCAGCAGCGCGTGCGGCACCAGCGCATAGTGGGCCACCGACACCGACCAGCCGCGCGGATCGCGTGCGGCGCCGGAAAAGGTGGCCAACTGCTCCAGGTAGGGCGCGACGATGGCGGTCTTGTCCTTGATGACGCGCATGGCCGCATCGTGGGCGCTCAGATCGTCTTCCGGATGCACATAGCCGCCGGGAATGGCCAGGGCGCCCTGGAACGGGGCGTGTTCGCGCCGCAGCAGCACGGCCGCCAGTTCTTCGCCGACCAGGGTCAGCAGCACGATATCGACGGTGCAGATCACCGCGCTCATGCGCCGCACGCCGTCGCGCGGCCTTTAAAAATGCTCCAAATTAACTTCGAGCTCATGATTCCTCCCCTGATTGATCGCACCCGTCATCGGACCAACAAATTATTGCATAGTTAGTTGCAAAAGTAAATTAAGTGGCTTATGCTTGTCGTACTGTACTCACAAGGACAAGGAAATGAAACACAATCTCCACCTGCTCGTGATCGATCCGCAAAACGATTTCTGCGATTTGCCGGCCGACTATCTGGCGCCGCCCGCCGGCGCCAACGCGGCGCCGGCACCCGCGCTACCGGTGCCCGGAGCGCACGCCGACATGCTGCGCGTGGCGGACCTGATCCGCCGTGGGCGCGATGGCCTTGCCGCGATCAGCATCACGCTCGACTCGCATCACCGTTTCGACGTGGCGCACAGTTCCTTCTGGATGGATGCGGCGCAGGGCGCGATCGACCCGTTCACGCAAATCACGGCGGCGGACGTCAGGCAGGGCAAGTACCTGCCGCGCAAGGCGAGTGCGCTGGCGCGCGTGCTGGCCTATCTCGATGCGCTGGAGGCGGCCGGGCGCTACACCCTCATGGCCTGGCCGGTGCACTGCGAGATCGGTTCCTGGGGCCACAATGTGCACGCCGACGTGCGCGCCGCCTACAACGCCTGGGAAGACAGTGCGCTGGGCATGGTCAACAAGATCGGCAAGGGCAGCAATCCCTGGACCGAGCACTATTCGGCGGTGCAGGCCGAGGTGCCGGATGCGGATGACGACAGCACCCAGGTCAACCAGGCCTTCCTCGATCTCTTGCGCGGGTCCGACCAGGTGTATATCACCGGCGAAGCGGGCAGCCACTGTGTGCGCGCCACCACCGAGCATATCGTCGCCCACTGGGACCCGCGCCAGCTGTCGCAGCTGGTGCTGCTGACCGACTGCATGAGTCCCGTGACCGGCTTCGGCGCGCAGTACGACGACTTCGTGCGCGACATGCGCGCGCGCGGTCTGCGCATTGCGCAGGCGGCCGATATCGTGCCCGAACTACTTGCCAACGCGCGGCGCTGAGCCGGCCTTCTTCTTCTCTTTCTGACGCGTTCTTACGCGAACCATATGACCCCGATTGTCCACAGCCTGCTCGAAACCGACCTGTATAAGTTCACCATGTGGCAGGCCCTGTTGCACCGCCACCCGGCCGCCCAGGCCGAATATGCCTTCACCTGCCGCAACCAGCCCGCTTACCCGCTGGCGGAACTGAAGGCCGACGTGGAACGCGAACTCGATCATCTGTGTTCGCTCTCGTTCACGGCCGAGGAAGTAGCCTACCTGCGCGGCCTGCGCTTCATCAAGAGCGACTTCGCCGATTTCCTGACCGTGTTCCGCTTCCAGCGCCACTTCCTGAGCGTGGAAACCGATGGTGACGAGCTGCGCATCCGCGCCACCGGGCCGCAGGTGCACGTGATGGGCTTTGAAATCTACGTCCTGTACATCGTCAACGAGCTGTATTTCCGCCGTTTCGACCAGGCCGCCGCGCTGGCCGAGGGGCGCAAGCGCCTGCAGGCCAAGATCGCCCTGCTGCGCGAGCTGGCCAGCGAGCCGGCCAGGCGTCACCCGTTCGAGTTTTTCGACTTCGGTGTGCGCCGCCGTTTTTCCGGCGCCTGGCACGAGGAAGTCGTCGCCACCCTGGCGCGCGAAGTACCGGCGTACTTCAAGGGCACCTCGAATGTATACTTCGCCATGAAGTACAAGCTGGTGCCGATCGGGACCATGGCCCACGAATACCTGCAAAGCTTCCAGTCCTTCGGCGTGCGCCTGCGCGACTTCCAGAAGGCCGCTCTGGAAGACTGGGTGCAGGAATACCGGGGCGACCTGGGTACCGCGCTGACCGACGTGGTGGGCATGGATGCGTTCCTGGGCGACTTCGACCTGTATTTCGCCAAGCTGTTCGACGGCTTGCGCCACGATTCGGGCGATCCGGTGGAGTGGGGCGAAAAGGCGCTGGCGCACTACGCCAAACTGCGCCTCGACGCCCACACGCGCCGTCTGGTGTTTTCCGACGGCCTCGATCTGCCAACCGCGTTTTCGCTGTACCGCCACTTTGCCGACCGCACCATGACCGGTTTCGGCATCGGCACCAATCTGTCGAACGATGTCGGCCTCACCCCGCTCAATATCGTGATGAAGCTGATATCGTGCAACGGCCAGCCGGTGGCCAAGCTGTCCGACTCGAAAGGCAAGACCTTGTGCAAGGACGAGACCTTCCTGGCGTATCTGCGCCAGGTGTTCAATCACCCCGCTCAGTGAGAACCGAAAGAATCCGATGCTGAAAATCGCCATCGCCCAATTGAATCCGACCGTCGGCGATATCGACGGCAACAGTAGCGCCATCATCGCGGCCATGCGCCGCGCCGCCGGGCAGGGCGCCGACCTGGCCGTGTTCACCGAACTGGCCCTGTGCGGCTACTATCCGGGCGACCTGCTGGAAGAAGCGGCCTTCCTCGCCCGCATGCAGGCGGGCCTGGAGCGCTTGCTGGAAGCCTCGCGCGGCTTGCCCGGACTGGTCTCGGTGGTGGGCGCCGTGCGCGCCAACGACGGCCCCGGCAAACCCCTGTTCAACGCCTTGCTGGCGATCCGCGATGGCGTCATCGTCGCCGAATACTACAAGCAGCTGCTGCCGACCTATGGCGTGTTCGACGACCGCCGCCACTTCGAACCGGGTCCGGAAGGCGCCTGTGTATTGCAGGTCGGCGCGCACCGCATCGGTTTTTTGATCTGCGAAGATGGCTGGAACAACGAAGGGCGCGACTACAAGGTCAACCCGTTCACGGCGTTGCGCGAGGCGCGGCCCGATCTGGTGGTGAGCATCAACGCCAGCCCGTCCGATATCGGCAAGCGCGAACTGCGCCACAAGCTGTTTGGCACCGCCTCGGTCCATAACGAACTGCCGATCCTGTACGTGAACCAGGTCGGCGGCCAGGACCAGCTGGTGTACGACGGCGCTTCGTTTGCCGTCTCGCCGTCGCAGGGCATCGCCTTCGAGGCGCAACGCTTCAGCGAGGATTTCCAGGTCATCGGCTTCGCGCAAGGCCGCTTCAGCGCGGCCGATGGCTTCGCGCTCGCCGCGCCCGGCGCCGATGGCTTGCCGGTGGCCGAATTCACGCGTCGCCAGATCGTGCTCGGCTTGCAGGACTATGCGCGCCGCTGCGGCTTTAGCAAAGTCGTTGTCGGTTCTTCGGGCGGCATCGATTCGGCTTTGACCCTGGCGCTGGCGGTCGACGCGCTGGGTCCGGAGAATGTGATCGCGGTGACCATGCCGTCGGCGTTTTCGAGCGAAGGTTCGGTCAGCGATTCGGTCGCGCTGTGCGACAACCTGGGCATCACCCTGTACACGCACCCGATACTCGATCTGGTGAAGCAGTACAGCACCGGTTTCGAGGGCGCGTTCGATCGCCCGCTGCAAGGTCTGCCGCTGGAAAACCTGCAGGCGCGCGTGCGCGGCACGATCCTGATGGCGTATTCGAACCAATCCGGCACCTTGCTGCTCACCACCGGCAACAAGAGCGAAATCTCGGTCGGCTACTGCACCCTGTATGGCGACACCAACGGCGGCCTTGGCCTGATCGGCGACCTGTATAAAACCGAAGTCTACGCCCTGTCGCGCCACGTCAACGAACGCGCCGGGCGCGAGCTGATTCCTGCGGCGGTACTGACCAAGCCGCCATCTGCCGAACTGGCGCCGGGCCAGCAGGATACCGACAGCCTGCCCGCGTACGAGGTGCTCGACGAAATCCTGAAATGGCACATCGAAGGGCGTCGCCTGCCTGTCGCCGAAGCGGCGCTCGCCGAGCGCTTCGTCGCCGATCTGCTGGCCGGGGCCGATGGCGCGGCGCTGGTCGAACGCATCCACCGCATGGTTGCGCGTAACGAATACAAGCGGCGCCAGGCGCCTCCGATTATCCGGGTGCGTTCGCGCGCCTTTGGCAGCGGCCGTCAATTGCCGATTGCCGCTCACTATTGATCACCATGAACGCACAAATCAACGAAAATTCAAGCGACGTCGCCGTTCTGATCGGCCGCTTCCAGCCTTTCCACCGCGGGCACGTCGTGCTGCTGCAGCGCGCCCTGGTCAGCGCTCCGCACGTGGTGCTAGTGCTGGGCTCCTCGTTCCAGGCCCGCAACGCGAAAAATCCATTCACCTGGGAAGAGCGCGCCGCGATGATCGGCGCCACCCTGAGCGAGGAAGAGCGCGCACGGGTCAGTTTTGTCGCGGTGCGCGACTACTACGACGACACCCTGTGGGCGGCGGCGGTGCGCAAGGCGGTCGCGCAAAGCGCGCCGGACGCGGTGCACGTGGCCCTGGTGGGGCACTTCAAGGATGCATCGAGCTATTACCTGAATCATTTCCCGAAATGGGAAAACATCGTCGTCGAATCGGAACGGGCCGTCGACGCCACCTGCGTGCGGCGCGTATTCTTCGAGGCCGAAGACCTGGAGATTTCGCTCAGCGTGTTGGACGACATGGTGCCGCGCGCGGTGCGCCAGTACCTGAAAGCCTGGGCGCTGCTGCCGCACTACGGCGCGTTGGTGGAAGAGCACCGCCGCATCGTGGCCTACAAAACGGCCTGGAAAAGCGCGCCGTACGCGCCCATCTTCACCACCGCCGACGCGGTGGTGGTCAGCGGCGGCAATGTGCTGCTGATCCGGCGCGGCGGCTATCCGGGAAAAGGGCAGTGGGCCGTGCCCGGCGGCTTTGTCGAACAGCGCGAGCGCCTGCTGCACGCCGCCATTCGCGAGCTGGCCGAGGAAACCAAGCTGGCGCTGCTCGGCTCCACGCTCGAAGGCATGCTGGTCGACGTCAAGGTGTTCGACCATCCCGACCGCAGCCAGCGTGGCCGCACCATCACCCACGCCCACTTCTTCGACCTGCAAACCGAGAACCTGCCGCCGGTGGAAGCGTCGGACGACGCCTCGCACGCCGCCTGGATTCCCATTGTGGAGCTGGCGGGCATGGAAGACCAGTTCTTCGAGGACCACTTCCACATTCTCGACTCGTTCCTGTCGCTGAGCGAGGAGCCGTCATGACCGGCACGCGCGACCGTTATCGCGGCAGCTTGCTGGGGCTGGCCTGCGGCGACGCCGTCGGCACCACCGTGGAGTTTTCTCCGCGCGGCTCGTTCGCTCCGGTGACCGACATGAGTGGCGGCGGCCCTTTCAGGCTCAAGGCGGGCCAGTGGACCGACGACACCTCGATGGCGCTGTGCCTGGCCGAGAGCTTCCTGGTCAAGGGCGTCTTCGATGCGGCTGACCAGATCAACCGCTACCGCAATTGGTGGCAGCGGGGCTACCTCAGTTCGACCGGCGCCTGTTTCGACATCGGCATGACGGTGCAGGATGCCCTGTCGCGCTATGCCGTCACCGGCAATCCGTTCAGCGGTTCGACCAACCCGCGCAGCGCCGGCAACGGCTCGCTGATGCGGCTCGTGCCGGCGGTACTGTTTGCCTATCCGGACCGCGCGCGCGTGCTCCAGCATGCCGCCGACAGCTCGCGCACCACGCGTGGCGCACCGGAAGCGGTGCAGGCCTGCCAGCTGTTTGCGGGGATCTTGAGCGCGGCGCTCGACGGCCAGCAAAAAAGCGCGCTGCTGGCCAGCGCCGGCTTCATGCCGACCGAGCCGAAACTGGCGGCGATAGCAAGCGGCGCGTTTCTCGACAAGGCCGACGGCCAGATCCAGGGCACCGGCTACGCCGTCGATTCGCTGGAAGCGGCGCTGTGGTGCTTCTTTCATACCGACAGCTACGAAGCGGCCGTGCTGCGTGCGACCAACCTGGGCGACGACGCCGACACCACGGCCGCCATCACCGGCCAGATCGCCGGCGCCTGGTACGGCGTGGACGCTATTCCGGCACGCTGGCTTGAGCAAATCACCATGCGCGCGGAGATCGACGACATGGCTTGCCGCCTGTTCGACCGTTTTCATGAAGCGAATCGCGAGACCATGGCGTGATCGGCGCCCTTGAAATCGCGGCCAACGCGGGGGCCACCGCCGCCATCCTGCTGGCCGGGCGCAACAACGTGCACACATGGTGGACCGGCATCGTCGGCTGCGCCCTGTTCGGCGTGCTGTTCTACCAGTCGAATCTGTATGCCGACGTGGCGCTGCAAGGCTTTTTCGTCGTATCGAGCGTGGCGGGATGGGTGCAGTGGCGCCGCGGCCGGGCGGGCAGCGAGCTGCCGATCAGCCACGCGAAGATCGGCGCAGTGGCCTGGATCGTTCCGGCCGGCGTGGCGGCGACCGCTGCCTACGGCGCGCTGCTGCATCACTACACCAACGCGTACGCACCATTCATCGATTCCGCCGTGCTGGTGTTCAGCGTCGTGGCACAACTGCTGCTGATGCAGCGCAAAGTCGAAAACTGGGCGTTCTGGATTCTGGTGAACACGGTCGCGGTGCCGCTGTACGCCAGCCGCGGCCTGTACCTGACCGCGTTCCTGTACGCCTGCTACTGGGTCAACGCGATCGTGTCGTGGCTGTGGTGGCGCCGGCTGGCGCGCCAGGGCGCATGAACGCCGCAGCCAGGCAGTGGCGCCGCGGCCTCGTGGTCGGCAAGTTCTGTCCACTGCACCGCGGCCACATGCTGGTGATCGATAGCGCGCTGGCCGCCTGCGATGAAGTCATCGTCATCAGCTACACCAAGCCGGAGTTCGCCGGCTGCGGCAGGGCGCTGCGCGAGGCGTGGCTGCGGGCGCTGTACCCGCAGGTGCGCGTGCCCCATAACGACGCGCCCGACGCGCAGCAGCGCGACTTTTGCGGCTGGCTGTGCCTCGACGTGCTCGGCGTGACGGTCGATGCCGTGTTCACCAGCGAGGATTACGGCGACGGTTTCGCGCGCGCCTTGAGCGCGTATTTCGCCGCGCGGCGCGGGCCCGGCGCCGCCGTCAAGCACGTGTGTGTGGACCGCGCGCGTGCGCAGGTAGCGGTGTCCGGCACGGCGATCCGCGCGGATCCGCACGCCATGCGCGCGTTGATGCATCCGCTGGTGTACGCCAGTTTCGTGCGCAAGGTGTGCCTGCTCGGCGGCGAGTCGAGCGGCAAAACCACCCTGGCCGCAGCCCTGGCACTGGAGTTGAACAGCGTCTGGGCGCCGGAGTTCGGCCGCGAACTGTGGATCGAGAAGGATGGCGCGCTGGTGTTCGCCGACATGCTGGCGATCGGCCGTACCCAGCTCGCCCGCGAACAGGCGCTGCTGCCGCACGCCACGCGCTGGCTGGTGTGCGATACGTCCCCGCTGACCACCCTGTTCTACAGCGATGCGATGTTCGGCCACGCCGACCCCGCCCTGCGCGAACTGGCCGCGCAGCCGTACGACTCTACCTTGCTGTGCGCGCCCGACTTTGCATTCGTGCAGGATGGCACGCGCCGGGACGAGGGCTTTCGCCAGCGCCAGCATGCCTGGTATGTGGCCGAGCTGACCCGGCGCGGCCTGCCTTTCACGCTCGTGCAAGGCACGCCGGAACAGCGCCTGGCGCAAGCCTGCGCGCGGCTCGCCGCTACTTAGCCAGCCCCAGTTGACGCAGCACCCACTGCTGCACCATGTCCAGCTGCTCGGGCGACATGTCGTGGCCTTGCGCCGGGGCGATGGTCAGCTGTTTGGGGGCGGTGATCACGTTGTAGGCCGCAAAGGTCGAGGTGGGCGGGGTGATGACATCGTTATAACCCCAGAAGTAAAACCCCGGCACGCGCAGGCGCCGCGCGAAGTTCACGGTGTCGTAGTACGCGGTCGTCGCGGCCTTGGGCGCGACCGGTGCGTCGGTGGGCGCGCCGTCGGGCCCCGGCCGGAACAGCCCGGGCCAGCCGCCGGCGCGCCCGCTCAGGTAGCCGGTGACGTCGCTCAAGCCTGGATTGTCGGCCACGAGGGCAGTCACGCGCGGCTCCAGTGCCGCAACCATGATGCTCAACATGCCACCCTGGCTGCCGCCCATGGCCAGCAACTGCTGCCTGTTCCACTTGGGATGGGTGGCCAGGTAATCGGCAGCGCGCAGCACGCCCAGGTTCACGCGCCGGAAATAATAGTTTTCGCGGTCGTCCAGGTTGATCCGGCTGTAACCGAACAGCGCACCGCCCGCCAGCGACTCGTAGACCTCGGGCGCCAGGTTGAGCGGAATGCCGTGGATGCCCACCTGCAGTGTCATCGCCCCTTTTTCGGCCAGGGCACGGGCTCCGGTCTGCGCCATGATGCCCGAGCCCGGCAGCTCCAGCACGGCGGGAAAAGGGCCGGCGCCGCGCGGTAGCGCCAGCACGCCATAAAAGCGGCTGGTGACCCCGCTGCCGCCGACGTTGCGGAAACTGAGGTAGGACACCTCGATCTTGTCGTTCGACAGTTCCGGCGCCGGTGTGAGGCGGTATTCGGGCGGCACTTGCGCCAGCGCCGCTTTCTGGCGGGTCCAGAAGGCGTCGAAATCGGCCGGATTGGCCTGGGTCGGCACGATCTTGTCCGGCGCGAAGCCGAGCGTGGCCATGGCGGTCAGGCTCTGGCCGGCCACGTCGGCGCTGGCGATCAGGCGCATGAAGGCGGGCGTGGGCGGCGCCGGGACCGGCAGCACCAGCCCCTCGGCCGGCACCACGGCCGTGCGCTCGGGGCCTTCGAACATCTCGGGACCCAGGCGGTAGCGCAGGGTGACGCCGGCCGCCGGGTAGGGATCGAGCGCGACGCTTACGCGCACCTTGGCCGGCGCGCCGAGGGGATAGGTCCAGTCGGCGCGGCCCGGTGTGAGCGTAAGCGCCGTGCCGGATGCGGCCGGCGGCAGGAAAACCGGCGCGCCCTGGGGGCAGGCGTTCCCGCAGGCGAGGGTCAGGACCAGCAAGGTGAGGGCGCAGGTCGGTTTCATCGGGTCGCGGCTTTCGTTGGCTGGCTGCCGCGCCCATTTCGTGCGGCAAGACGAGGCGAGTCTATCATTCGGCATTGTCGACTACACCACGCTGAATGCACAGGTGGCGGATTCCGCTCGGCGTTGACTTAAACTTTTGGTATTCTTTGAGAACTATACCAATAGTCTCGGGGGCGAACATGGAAATCGAAAGCATGCAAGACGATGCGGTTGACATATTGATTATCGAACACGAGGAGGTGACCGCCTTGTTCGAGCAGTTCCGCGGCCTGAGCGCGCGCTCGAAGGATAGCAAGAAACGCATCTCCGAGGACATCTGCGCGGCCTTGAGCGTTCACGCGCTGCTCGAACAGGATATTTTTTACCCGGCCGCGAAGACCGCGCTCAAGGAGGCTGACCTGATTGCCGAGGCCATCGTCGAGCACGCCAGCGCGCTCGAACTGATGGAACGCATACGCCAGATGGAGCCGGAGAACGAATTGTTCGACGCCACGGTCAAAGTGCTGTGGGACCAGGTGACACGGCACGCGCGCGAGGAAGAGGAAAAGATGTTCCCGCGCCTGCGCAAGAGCAAACTTGACCTGGTCGCGCTGGGCGCGCGCATGCTGGAGTACCGCAGGGTGCTTGAAACGGGACCGGGGCGCATCCCCGCGCCGGCAGGGGCTGCGGGAGACCCTTCGCTCGCGTAGGAGTTAGATGACAAAGCGTCATTGTTTATGCCTACAGTTTGCCATCCAGTGGTCCGATGGTTGGTTTTGTTACCAAGCTTTACAGTAGAGCCATTGATGAGTTGAACCCAACACGACAGAGGCATACCATGTACCGCACGCACAATATCGATTCGAACAGCAGCGCCACCAACGCCATTCGCGCCATCACCCTGGGCGCCGCCAAGCCGGCGGCGAAGCCGATGATCAGTGTTGCAGGCGCACAGCAGAACGAGTTGCTGCGTGCCTTGTCGCGCACCGACCTGGAAGCCCTGTTCCCGCACCTGGAACTGGTTCCCATGACGGCGGGGAAGCACCTGTACGACTTCGGCAGCAAATTCGACTACGCTTACTTCCCGACCAACGCCATCGTTTCGCTGATGTATGTCATGGAAGACGGCGCCACCACCGAAATCGGCGTGGTCGGCCGCGAAGGCGTGCTGGGTGTGGCGATGTACGAAGCCGAGCGCGCCACCTGCAGCGCCGTGGTGCAGACCGCCGGTTACGCTTACCGCCTCAAGAGCAGCGTGCTGCGCGAACTGGTTGCCTCCGGCGGCGCCATGGCCCAGCTGCTGATGCGCTACACCTTTGCCATGTTCGCCCAGCTGGCCCAGAACGTTGTCGGCGGCCGCCACTGCACCATCGAGCAGAAGCTGTGCCGCTGGCTGCTCGACCGCCTCGACCGTTCGCTGTCGGCCGAAATCAAGGTCACGCAAGACACCATGGCCACCATGCTCGGCGTGCGCCGCGAAACCATCACCATGACGGCGCGCAAGCTGCAAGCCGACGGCCTGATCCAGTATCGGCGCGGCACCGTCGCCATCGTCGACCGTGCAGGCCTGGAAAATTGCGCCGGTACCTGCTACCGTGCCGGCAAGATCGGTTTCGAGCAGATGCACGCTACCGCCTGGAGCAACGCTTAACGTTTTCCTGGCGGCGCGGACGGCACATCACCGCCCGCGCCGCCATCTTCATTCGCCCGCCCATCGGAGGCCGGCCGGCGCATTTTCTGCGCGCATGCTATTTTATGCCGTGACGGACGCCAAACAACAGCGTCCGTTTTCCAATGACGGCATTGAACAAGGCAGGCGCATGCACATTTCCGATATTCCCTTTGGCATTACCGACTGGTCCGGCGTGGAACGCACCGAACACCCGGGCGAAACCGGCATGGCGTACTGGCAGACGCGCCAGTTCGGCGCCATCCGCGTGCGCATGGTCGAATACAGCGCCGGTTATCTGGCCGATCATTGGTGCAGCAAGGGTCATATCCTGCTATGCCTTGAGGGTGAACTGGAAAGCGAGCTGGCCGATGGCCGCAAATTCATTCTCACGCCGGGCAGCAGTTACCAAGTGGCCGATCACGCCGAGGCGCATCGATCCTGCACGTGCGGTGGAGCGTAGCTGTTCATCGTTGACTGAGGAGGGGCCGTTGCCGGCATTGCGTGCGGTACGCCAAGGTGGCGCCGGTCATTATCCTGGCTGGACTGCGCGGACATGGAAAAGCGCCGGGCCGAATGGTTCGCCCGGCGATGTAGCGCATCCCCGGCGCGTACGCCGGGACGCTTAGTTTACTTCAAGGCCTTGAACAAGGCTTCGAACTGGGTGCTCAGTGCGTGATCGTGCTGTTTGATCGGCGGTACTTCGCGCTTGATATCGAGCAGTTCGTACACCGCCATCTGCGCGGCCCGCACCGAATACTCGACCGTGAACACCACATCATCGGCAATCTCGACAAACTGGCTGATGAAGGCCAGGTTTTTCGATTCCTTCGGCACCGGCAGCGGACGGTCGCTGTGCAAACGCGGCATGAACATGCTGGTGATATAAGGCATGCGGCAAGGGATGCAATTGGCCGTTTCCACCGCATCGAGGTCGAAGCGCAAATGGCCGCACAGCTCGCGCAGGATTTCTTCGCCGGTGCAATCCGACATCGGTTTGGCGACGAAATTGCCGATCCGGTCAGGCGACAGCGCATAACCCCAGAATACCTTCACCCCTTCCGGCTGGCCGGCAAAGTGCGGCTGGTGAGCCAGCACGATCGACATGAACCAGTTCGAATCCTTGAACGTGACCAGCCCGCCGGCGCCGGCTTCATTGCCGCTGAACTGCTGCATCTTGTCGAAGAAGGCCGCATCCTGCAAGGTCACGGTGAACGATTCCCAGTATGACTCGGCGATGCTGCTGTTGAATGCCGCCGGATTGCCGAAACCGGGCTGCGCGGCCGCCAGTTTTTCCCACAAGGTCCAGCCATGGCTGTCGGTCTTGTCCAGCTTGACGGGGGCGGTGGTCATGCTGCCCAGGCTCGACGCATCGGTCATCGAGCCGTTCTGGAAGAACACCAGGTCGCCCGCGGCCACGTCCACATGCTCGTTGTTGCCGGCGCGCAGGCAGTCAAAACCGGTGACGACGAACTTGCCGTCGACGGTTGTGTGGCCGATATCGGTCACCTTGCAGTCGAGGATGAATTGCACGCCTTGCTTTTGCAGCCACTCCTGCAAGGGCAGTACCAGCGAATCGTACTGGTTGTACACGGTGCGGCGCACGCCGGCCAGGGTTTCAATGCGCGAGAACTCCAGCATGAAGCGGTGCAGGTAGCGCTTGAATTCGACCGCGCTGTGCCACGGCTGGAAGGCAAACGTGGTGGCCCACATGTACCAGAACTCGGTCTCGAAAAAGGAAGGATCGAGCCAGTCGCTGATGGTGTCGGCGCCCAGGGTATCCTCGTCGGCCAGGCTCAGCTTGAGCAACTGGGCGCGGTCATGCATCGAAAAACCCATCGACGTCACCGGCACCTTGGCGCGGCGGCGGTCGACCAGGCGGGCCTGCGAGTGCGATTTGTGCAGTTCGTTGAAGTCGACGGTTTCGTCGAACACGGTTTTGTTTTCATTGGTGAGCGAGGGAATCGACTTGAACAGGTCCCAGGTGCACTCGTAATTGTCGAAGGTGAGCATGCGCCCGCCGCGCAGCGAATAGCCCTGGTCGGGCGTTCCCGCGCCGTCCAGGCTGCCGCCGAGCAGGGGGGAAGCTTCGTAGATGCGGATGTTCGCGCCTGGAACATTGCCGTCGCGAAGCATAAAGGCGGCTGCCGCCAGGGAGCCGATACCGCCGCCAATCAAGTGGGCTTGTAAATTATTGTTCATGTAGGGTCGTCCAAAAAAGTGCATCGGTGTCCGGCTATCTGGACAGGCAAGTTCCGGACGACATTTGGCGCCTGTCATTTGTTGCGACGCAGCATGCGTCCGGAGGTATGCAGAATCGCATACAGTCAGCGCAAAAAAATTGACGTACATCAAAATTGGCCGATCAATAATAGAGTGAACACTCAGACATCCGCACTGGAAATGCTGCATTCATTCAATACTTTATAATTCCCCCACCTTTTCGACTGGATGCCGCATGATGCCTATTCATTCCCGCAATCTTCATCGCCCGGCGCTGGGCGCCGCGCTGTCACTGATGGCCTTCGGCGCCGCCGCGGCGGACCAATGCGGCGCTGCACCGCGCCTGAATGTCGCCACGCCGCCGGGCTTTTGCGCAGGCATCGTCTCCGGCGGTTTCAAGTTCGCGCGCGGGGTCCAGCCGCTGGACAACGGCGACGTGCTGGTGGTCGACCTGGGCGGCTGGGAGCCGAACCAGGGCAGCGTCTGGACCTTGCATCCTGGCCCGTCCGGGTATCAGAAAACGCTGTTGATGAAGGACGTCGACCGCCCGAACGGCATCGTGCTGGGGCCGGACGGGCTGGTGTACGTGGGCGCCATCAAGCGTGTGTTCCGCTTCGATCCGCGCGATCCGGACGGCACCACCAGGGATGTCATCGGCGGCAATTCCGGCGTGGAGGCGCTGCCCGGCATCGGGCGCCACCCGCTGACCGCCTTGCGCTTCGACTCCAAGGGCGACCTGTACGTCAATGTCGGTTCGGGCAGCGACCATTGCGAAGGCAAAAAGGGCAAGGCGCCGGACCCGGCCAAACCGTGCGCCGAAGCGAGCGGGGCGAATGCCTTGGGCGCGCTGCGCAAGTACCAGATGCAATGGCCTGCCGGCACCGTCAAGAGTTGGGAAGTGCATGCCACTGGCTTGCGCAATTCGATGGCGCTGGCGATCCATCCGGTCACGCATGCCTTGTGGCAGGGCGAAAATTCGCGCGACGCGATCCATGTGGCGATGAAGACCTTGAAGAACGATAACGATCTGCCGCACGATGAGTTGAACCTGATCGAGGCCAAGGGCAACTACGGCTGGCCTTATTGCTACGACAATAATGTGGCCAGTCCGGAGTATCCTGCCGCCAAGTGCACCAAATACCGGGCGCCGGTGCGCCTGCTGCCGGCCCATTCCGCGCCGCTCGGCATGACCTTTTACACGGGCGACATGTTCCCGCCGGAATACAAGCATAGCCTGATCATGGGATTTCACGGCTACCGCGAGAACGGCCACCGCCTGGTGGCCTTCCTGCCCGATGCGCAGGGCGCGCCGCTGGGCAAGATGATTGAACTGATCAGCGACTGGACCGCCAAGCCGAACCAGTCGGCGGGAGCGCCGGTTGACGTCAAGCAGGCGCGCGACGGGGCGATTTTCCTGATCGAAGACCGCAGCGGGCGGGTGGTCAGGTTGCAGTATGACTTACCGGCGAAGGCGTCGACGGGCCAATAGGCTGCCAGGGAGCGCGCGCGGCGGCCTGGCCGGCTGGCTCGCGGGCGCACCACGCGAACAGGTCTTCCGGCGCAGCGGCCGGGCGAACAGGTAGCCTTGCCCCTCGTCGCACCCCTGGTCGCGCAGCAACTGCCGCACCTCATCGGTTTCGATGCCCTCGGCCACCACGCGAAAGCCCAGCTCGTGCGAGAGTGAAATCCCGGCACGCACATCGCGCCCGGGTTGCAGCCGTCGCTGCCGATCAGCGGCGCGCCCGCATGGCGCGTCGTCACGATGGGACGAGCGGGTCAAGGCTCGTGCAACAACGTGTAGCACCGTAAGAAATTTAGTGCTTTATGACATTAAACGTGCGAACGGCGCAACAAACCGGGCGCTTTCAGGTGCATCGCGATGATGCCGGGGGAATATTTACACGTATAATCGATTGGACTGGCCCGCGGATGTCTTCCGCCTCCGCTTGGTTTTTACCTCTTACCCGATCCCCCATCCCCCGGGATCGCCCGGATCCGCCTGTCGGCCCAAGCCCGCCGATGCATCAGAACGCCAGGTTCGCGTCGGCCCGACGCGCTGACACAGTTACCGCCGCCCGCCTTCGGGGCCGGGCGCAGGGAAAAGGAAACGATGAATAACGTTCAACTGGATATCGACGAAAGAAGCAATCTGACCAGCCTCAACAAGCTGGAATTGCTCCTGTTCCGCTTGGGTGGCGATGCCGAAGGCCAGCACTCGGAGTTATATGCGATCAACGTGTTCAAGATTCGCGAAATCGTCGCGATGCCGCACGTCACGCCGATCGCCGATTCCCATCCGCACATGCTGGGCGTGGTCAATCTGCGCGAGCAGATTATTCCTGTCATCAATCTCCCCGCAGTGGTGGGCTGCATCCCGACGGCGGGCCTCAAGCTGCTGTTGATCACCGAGTTCGCCCGTACCACGCAAGCGTTCGCGGTCGAAGCGGTGGAAGAGATCGTCCGTCTGGAATGGACCTCGGTGCTGCCAGCCGATAAGACGGCCAGCGGTGCGCTCGTCACCAGCATTGCCAAGGTCGATGGCGACGTGCCCAATACCCGTTTGGCCCAGGTGCTGGATGTGGAATCGATCCTGCGCCAGCTGCACAGCAACGACGAGCCTGACGTGGATGTCGATACGATCGGCGCCCCGCTCAACCTGCCCGAGGGACAGGTGATTCTGGCGGCGGACGACTCGGTGATCGCGCGCGCGCTGATCGAAAACGCGCTGCAGGCGATGGGTGCGAAGTACGTGATGACCAATTCCGGCAAGCAGGCGTGGGACAAGCTTGAAGCGATCGATATCGAGGCCAAGAAAGAGGGCAAGACGGCGCGCGACAAGGTGGCCCTGGTGCTGAGCGACCTGGAAATGCCGGAGATGGATGGGTTTACGCTCACGCGCAATATCAAGCAGGACAGCCGGTTTTCGACGATTCCGGTGATCATTCACTCATCGCTGTCGGGCGCGGCGAACGAGAATCACGTCAATGGCGTGGGGGCGGATGCGTATATTGCCAAGTTCGTGCCGGTTGAACTGGCGGCGCTGCTGCGCAAGACGCTTGCGAAAAACACCCCGCAAAAGCGCGGATGAGTGCCGTCGTTTCCGCCACTGGCGGAAACGACGGGTTGGCGGTTAGTGCTGTTGCTTCTGCTTCGCCCCACCACCCGCACCTTCATCCTTGCCCGCTTTTACACGGCTCTTTTCATCGTGGCTGCTTTTGTCATCCTTCTTGCCGGCCGCCGAATTCACGTCCGCTTCGGTTTCCGGGCTGCCGGACTGCTTGTTCTGCGTACCTTCCGATTTCGATTGGGTCATGGTAAATCTCCTTGTGGTAGTGAAAAAAAACGGATCAATGCGGCATCGCCTCAATGCAAGGTGGCGCCGGTGTCGTGCTGGGCCCATGCGGGAATGTGCGCCATGCCCGCGCGTGCCCCCACCTCGAGCCTGGCAACCGCTGCCATGATGAGGTCGGGACGAGCGTAGTGCAGCATGTGCCCGCAGCCTTCTTCAAGCTGCAAGTCGCTGTGTGGAACTTGTTGATGGAATCTCACCGCATGGCTTTCGGCGCTGACGACCCGGTCTTCCCAGCCGGCCAGCACGGCAATCGGCAGGCGCAGTTCGGCGTAGCGTTGCGACAGGCGCGCGGCCGCGGCCGTCATCATGCCGCTCTCGGCGGCGCTGGCGCCCAGCTGTGCCGGCCGTAATGACATCCATTCCGGAAACTCGCTGAAGCGCTCCGGCACCGCGGCCGGGCCGAACATGCGGCGCGCCAGCGCGGGCCACAGCAGGCGGCCGAGCAGCGGCGCCAGGGTATTTCTCAGCACCTGTCCCAGCAGCGGCAGCGCGGGCGCCGCCGCCAGCGGCGCATCGAGACGGACGGTCGGATAGTAGTAGCCCGACACCAGGGTAATCCCGCGCACATAGCGCGGATAATCGAGCGCCAGCGCCAGGGCGACCAGGGTTCCCCACGAATGCCCGACTATCACCGGCCGTTCCACCCCCAGCATGCGCAAGGCCTTGTAAAGCAGGCGCGCCTGCGCTTCCGGGGTCCAGCTGGTGTCGCCGGGCCGCTCGCTGTGCCCGTATCCGGGACGGTCGAACGCGATCACGCGATGCGATCCGGCGGCCTTGTCGAGCAAGCCGCTGACGGCGAAGTCGTCCGCATGCAAGCCATTCCCGTGCAGCAGTACCAGCGGTGGTCCATCGCCTTGCTCAAGATAGTGCAGGCGCACGCCATCGACCTCGATGACCTGGCCCTGCGCGGGATTGGCCAGCTCGGCCTCGCGCTTTCTCGCCTGCACATACACGGCCGCCGCGGCCAGGCCGGCGGCGGCGACCAGGGCGATGCTGCCCCAGCCTGGCGTGCGCGGCTCGGTATAGGTGGAAATGCGGTTCGGCATGGCGGTGCGGTCGTAAGGCATGTTGTTCCTGCGGCAGGTTGATGAGTGGCTGTCGTGGACGTACTGTGCCTTTTGCGTTCGTGACTGGTCTGTGCGCCAGTCAACAGTGCGGGCACCTTCGCGGCTGCGCCTCGCTCAGCCTTCCAGTTGCAGGTAAGCGGCGCTGACCGAATCCGGGCCGTACAGACGCTCCAGCCGGCGCACCGTGAAATGGCCGCGCGCCATGTCCTGGAAATGGTTGATGAACAAGGTGTTGACCAGCGCGCCGCCGGCCGCGCCGATGATCGGCACCATCATCGCCGCCGCCTTCTGCGACACGTGGACATTGAAGCGGGTGGCGATCTGGGCGATCAGGCGCACCAGCGCCGGTGCGCTTTCGTTGGCCAGGCTGTGTTTGGCGAGATAGACCGTCGCCTCGGACATGGCCTGCGCCAGCGCGACGCGCGCCGCGTAGTAGCCCGAGTCCGATGCATCGTCGGCAGCCGTCTTGCCGCCCAGTGAAAACACCATCAGGCAAGCCAGCTGCGCTTCGCCCGAGGCCAGGTTTTCGCCTTGCGCGCGGCCGATGTCGGCGATCGAGCGCAGCATCACGACCGTGGACACCGGCAGCTCGAGCGCCAGGCCGGCGATGCCGAAGGCGCCACCGGCGGCGCCGCTCAGCGCCACCGCCGCGCTATGCAACTTGGGGAAAGACGAGGTGCCGGACGGGCGCAAGGTGGCATTGGCCACGTTCAGGCATTTGGTCAGCGAGGCGTTGGTGACGGCGGCAATCTTGCTGGTCCACGCGGCGGGCAGGGCCTTGACCGCCGCTTCGAGCGGCATGCCGATCACGTCGGTGATGCGGGCCACGTAGCCGGGATGTTCGAGCAAGCGCTTGGCTTGCTGCAATTGCTCCAGGTGCTCCTGCGACAAGCGCGGCGCGCTGCCGGCCGGGTGTTCACGTTCCATGATTCCTCGCTGATCAGATGCCGCTGCGCACGGTGCGCCGGGGCGATGCCTGGAGTATAGGCGAGTCGCGCCAGGCCGGCCCGCGCGCACGAAAGCGCTGGCGGAACACTGCTACAATCCGCGTATTGATAGCGCTAACATTTACGAAAGAGTTCGATGCTGCCGACCCTGACACTGCATTCCCCGGCGCGCCTGGTTTTGCGCCCGGTTTTGCGCCTGGTCCTGCGCCTGGCCCTGGCCGTGCCGCTCGGCTGGACCGTCACGCAAGGCGCGGCGGCAGCCCAATGTGCCGGTGTTGCCCCCGCCGGCACCTTGAGCGCGGCGAGGGTGGCCGGTACGGCGCCGATCCACGCCGAAGCGGGACTGTACGAAGGCCCGGTGTGGATCGGCGACTCCCTGTATTTTTCCGATTTCACCTTCGGCCCCGGTTTTCCGTCGCGGATCCAGCGGCTGGGGCCGGACGGCAAGGTCAGCACCGCGATCGCCGACAGCGGCAGCAACGGCCTGGCGGTCGATGCGCGCGGCAACATCGTGGCCGGCACCCACAAATACAAGGGCGTATCGCGCTTCGCGCTCCCCGGCGGCAAGCGCACCCTGGTCGCAGGCATTTACAACGGCAAGGTCTTCAATTCGCCAAACGACCTTGCCATTGCCGCCGACGGCACGATTTACTTCACCGATCCCGCCTTCCAGCGCGACGCCGCCCCGGGCGGGCAGGATGGCACCTATGTTTACCGGGTGGCGCCCGGCGGCAAGGTGACGGTGGTCGAACGCGCCATCGCCAATCCGAACGGGGTGGCGTTATCGCCGGCGGGCGATATCCTGTATGTGAATGGCGGCGGCGAGCACGGCGTGCTGCGCGCCTACCCCATCGTGCGCGGGGTGCCGGGCAAGGGACGCGACCTGGTCACGGGGCTGGCCGTGCCGGATGGGATGACGGTCGATTGCCAGGGCAATATTTACGTGACCGAACACACGGCGCAGCGCCTGCGGGTGTTTTCGCCGGCCGGCAAGGCGCTGGCCGTGGTCAGGGTCGACGCCAACATCACCAACGCGGCTTTTGGCGGTGCGGACGGCAAGACCTTGTACATGACGGGCGCGGGCGCCGTCTGGCAAATCCGGCTGGGCCTGGCCGGACAGCCTTATTAGCATCGGGAGGGGTGCGATTTTGATGATTTATGTTAAGAGTCGAACATACGCCGCAAGTCCGGGTGCGCATACTCGGTGCATGCAGTAACTGTTCTCACCGAAAGACATCATGAAAACCGCGCAGTTGACCGTTTCACGCCATGCCCGCATCGCCATCGCCATGTTTATGCGCTGCACCGCGCGCCGGAGCGTCTGACATGAAAACCACCAAACCCGATCCCCAGCCAGCCTCGCGCATCGAACGCGAAATCGAGCGCGAGCGCGAGCAGCGCCACAAGAACGATGACGAGCGTTCGGGCACCAGCCCAGCCTCCGATTTCCGCATCAAGGATGCGCGCGATAGCAGCGATTCCGGTATTTTGCACCGCTCGCGTTCGCGCTACGACTGAGCCGTCGCCGCGGCGCAGGCTGCGGACCGCCACACGGTGGCGGAGGATGCATTGCTGTCTTGACACGCTTGCCTGACACAACCAGAATGGGACGTTCTGGTTGCCGGCGGCCGCGCCGCGACCGCTTTTGTCAGGAGCAAGCCGTGACCCGTTTCCGTAATAATTCCGATCGCCTGCTGGAAGTGACCCTTCAAAACGAGAAGGTGCTTGCCATCGCCGGTTCCATGGTCGCCTACACGGGCACCATCAAGTTCGAAAAATCCATCCTCGGCGGCGAGGGCATTTTTGGCGCCCTCAAGCGCAAGGTGACCAACGAGGGCATGCAGCTGATGCAAACCTCGGGCACCGGCACCGTGTTTTTCGCCCAGGATGCGGCCGAAATCACCGTGATCCCGCTGGCTGGCGAAAAGATGATCATCGAAAGCAGCAGCCTGCTGGCTTACGATACCTCGCTCAAGACCGGCACCAGTTTTGCCGGCCTGCGCGGCGCCGCTTCGGGCCAGGGCTTGTTCAGCACCACGGTCGAGGGGCAGGGCAACATCGCCGTCATCTCGCGCGGCAACCTGATCATGCTGGAAGTGACACCCGCCAACCCGCTGCGCGTCGATCCGGACGCCTTCGTCGGCTACAAGGGCAATATCACCCAGGAATTCGTGTTCGACGTGAACTGGCGCACCATGGTCGGCCAGTCGTCGGGCGAGTCCTACCAGCACAAGTTCACCGGCCAGGGCGTGGTCTTCATCCAGCCCGCGGAACGCTGACAGGGCAGCGCGCACGCGCTCTTGAACAATCGAATTATCTGGAGAATGCCATGCCGGCGTATCAGCAAATCAATGAAAAAATGATTGAGGTCAAACTCAATAATGAAGAAGTCTTTGCCAAGAAGGGGGCGATGATTTCGTACCAGGGCGAGGTCGCGTTCAGCCGCTCCTTTCTGGCGGGACAGGGCGTGCAGACCCTGGCCATGCGCGCCGCCACCAACGAGGGCTATTCCCTGATGCTGGCCAAGGGCAGCGGTTCGGTCTACTACGCCTACGACGGCCTGTTCGTCACCATCATCCCGGTGCGCGGCGATACCTTGTACGTGGAAAGCGACAATGTGCTCGCCTTCGATGCGCGCCTGACCGCAGGCACCATGTTCCTCGGTAACCAGGGCGGCTTGCAGGGCATCGTGCGCGGGGCGGTATCCGGCCAGGGTTTGTTTACCAGCACCTTCCAGGGCACGGGCGAGGTGGCGATTCTGTCCGACGGCAACGCCATCGGCTTGCCGGTCACCCCGGATGTGCCGGTCTTCGTCGATCCGCAAGCCTATATCGGCCACACCGGGCAGTTGAGCTCCGCCATCGTCACCGACCTGAACTGGAAGACTTTCGTCGGCCAGGCATCGGGCGAGTCGTATCAAGTCAAATTCAGCGGCCAGGGCACGGTCTATATCCAAGCGAGCGAGAGGTAAATCATGACAATCTACAATCCAGCGAACTTGCCCAAGAACGATAACCTGAACCGGTTCGCCTTCGTGGTCGACGTGACTGACCAGATCTTCATCCGCAAGGGCAAGATGATCGCCTTTTACGGCAACCTGAGCTTCGAGGCCATGGGCAGCAGCGTCATCGACATGCTGGCGCGCCGCGCTTTCAATGCGCCGAAATACATCCACAATTTCGTGGTGGCGCAGGGCCAGGGCCAGCTGATTTTGGGTGACAACGGCAACGACCTTGCTTGTTACGACCTGGACGCGGCCAATATGACCATCCGCGCCAAGAATTTGCTGGGCTTTTCCAAGAATGTGATTTGCCAGGAATCGACCCTGCCGGGCTACCTGACCCTGCTCGGGACCGGCAAGGTGATCGCGTCCTCGAACGGACCGGTGCACTTTTTGGAACTGCCGTGCCGGGTGGACGAGCAGGCCGTGCTGGGCTGGGCCGATTGCCCGAGTCCGTCGTATCGCTACGATTACGAGCACGTCAAGGGATTTGTCTCGACCGTGGGCGCGCTGACGGGCTTTACCTTGTCGGGCGAGGAAAAACAGGTCGACTTTACGGGGGCGGGGACGGTGCTGGTGCAGTCGTCCGAGCTGGAACTGAGCGGCAGTTCGACCTTGTCGCACCTGCTGGCGCAGTTGCCGATGCTGGGCAAGGAAGAATTGAGCCAGCTCGGCATGTCGGTGCAGCAGCATAGCCAGCAACGCCGTTAAGGCAGCGCGCGGTCAGCCATGCGCCACGGCCTGCTCGGCCACCGGCTGTACCGCGTGCATCCTCACCGCCCACACCACACCAGCCACCAGCAAGCCAATCGCCGCCATTTCCAGCACCCTGGGGAATTGGCGGTGATACACAAAGCCATACAGCAGCGCGAACAGGGTTTCGAACAGGATCAACTGGCCCGACAGGGTGACCGGCACTCTCCGGCTGGCGATATTCCACAGGTGGTTGCCGATCACTGAGGCGCCGAGGGCGAGCAGGGTGTTGGTGATCCAGAACGCGGTCCAGTTGCGTCCGCTCGCCACGCCGGCGGCGCCGGTGACGTCGCCATGCCAGATGGCGAAGGCGAGCGCACCGACCGCCAGTGCGATCAGGCCGCTGGCCATGCCGTACAGCGCCGACCACTCGGCGCTGCTGAAATGCGCGTTGCGCTTGAGGAAGCGCGCATTGTCGAGGGCGTACCAACTCCAGCACAGCAGCGCACCGAAGGCGCACAGCACGCCCAGCAAGGTCGCGCCGGGCGACGCCCCGCTGGCGCGCGCGTGCAGGAACACATCGATATTAATACAGGCGATGCCGGCGGCGACCACCAGCAATGGCAGCGCCAGTTGCGACAGGGGAACGGCGCCATGATCCTTGCGCCCGAGCAGGGTGACGGTGATCGGCAGCAGGCCGATGATGAGCGAGGTCGGCGCCACGCCAGCCAGTTTGACACCAAGCGCCAGCAGCATGTAATAGACGATATTGCCGGCCAGCGCGTGGCGCACCAGCGCGCCACAGTCGCTGCGGTCGAGCCGGCCCAACAGGCCGCGCAGTCGCGGCAGCATCAGCCCGGTGGCGATGGCGCCGTAGGCAATATAGCGCCCCACGGCCAGTTCGACCGGCGAAAACGCCGCCAGCAATTCCGGCACGATGAACACCATGCCCCACATCGCGCCGGCCAGCAGGCCGCACAGTACGCCATTCCACATCGATTTATTCCCGTCGCGCGATGACACCAAAGTCCGCCAGTGTCGCACGAAGCGGGGAGGGTTGCTGGCGTATCGAGGATGTCAGCCGAAACCTCGCGCTTGCTAATGAAGTAAAACACGCCGTACACTGAGACTTTCTCGGCGTCTCCTATTGTTAAGGGTTGTAGGATGCCTGCCCTTTATCGAGAATGCAATAGGACCGCTGGCCCGAGCGGGCAGGCGTCGTACAAGCCTCAAGGGAGGAAACCGTGGGATGTGTCGTTGCGGCCCGATGTTCTACGGGCCTATGGGGATTTGACTGATCGGATGACTGCAGAATGCTCCGGTAGCCCAGCTAAACCTGTCACCGGGACCACGTTTTGGCCTGCGACGGGACCGGCGTCTCCTACTTTGGTTGATACTCCCTGCGCTCGGAGGCCAAATTTCTGTGAATGACACAGCCGTCCCCCTGCGTCGGGTCGTGACGCAGTCGATGGTGGATCGGTTGAACGCATTGGCATGAACTGCGTCATATCGCACCTCGCAACGCAGGTGGCGCTCTGATTGAGTAGTGACGTGGCGAAGTCGCGGTAATGACCATGCCGGCACCGCAGTGAGGACAGACGAAGGTCGCTTGGGCGGTCTCGGTTTGCGGGTCTTTGACTGGTTGGACCTGGGCGGGGATCTGCAGCAGTCGGCGAACGTGTGCGAGATTGCTTTTGCGCCTGGCATTGGCAAGAAGCCCATAGTGGCGAATGCGGTGAAAGCCGCTCGGCAGCACGTGCAGCAGGAAGCGGCGCATGAATTCGGCCGCTGCGAGTGTCATGGCCTTGACCGGCGTTCTCCCTTTGGCGCGATAGTCTTTCCAGCGAAACGTGACGCCTCGTTCATCGAGCGCAATTAGGCGCTGGTTCGAGATGGCCACACGGTGGGTATAGCGGGACAGATAGGCCAGCACTGCCTGCGGGCCCGCGAATGGTCGCTTGGCATACATTACCCATTCACATTTGCGCAGCGGCGCCAGCCAGTCGGCGAACGCGCGCACCTCCGCCAACCCAGCATACTCGCCGAAGAACTGTAGTTGCCCGGCTCCGTGGGCCTGCGCGAGCGCTTCAAGGAAGCGCCGCCGGAACAGGCGCGAAAGCACCCGTACCGGCAAGAAGAAGCCATGCTTGCACGCTACCCAGCGCGCGCCATCAGGCGACAGACCGCCGCCGGGAACAATGCCGTGCACATGGGGATGATGCGTGAGTGCCGATCCCCATGTGTGCAAGACCATCGTCATGCCGGATCTGTGCGCCCAGGTGTTTGGGGTCGGCGGCGATGGTGCGCATTGTCTCAGCGGCGATATCGAACAGCAGGCCATACACCACGGTCTTGTTGTACCAGGCGATGGCCGCAATCGGGGCCGGCAAAGTGAACACCACATGGTAGTACTCGACCGGAAGCAAATCGGCTTGGCGTGCTTCGAGCCAGCGCTTGGCAGCCCTGGCCTGACACTTCGGGCAATGGCGGTTGCGGCACGAGTTATAGGCGATTTCCGCGTGACCGCAACCGTCGCAGTGCAGCGCGTGTCCTCCCAGCGCCGCACTGCGACACTGTTCGATGGCCGACATTACCTTGGGCTGGCCCAAGCTCAATCGTTCCGTCTGCCGCCAGGCAGGGCCGTGGCGGCGAAAGATGTCAGCAACTTCAAGGGCAAGCCGTGTCGTGGCCACGACCTTCGTCTGTCGCACGGCCAGCTGCATAGCTGTCAAAGAACCGCAGCCTGTAGGGCTGCGGTTCTTTGCCATTTTAAGGCACCTCGTTATACACAAGTGTTCAGCGCGCCAATTCCCCGTAGCGCGCGTATCGTTTCGACCGCCACGTGAACATCCTTCAGTCCGAGCCAGATGGTCTTGACGCCGGGCTCGCCATCGCTCTTGCGGGCGAGGAAACCGCCGATGCAGGCGATCTGGCGCAGAACGTCGTTCAGACGCGGCTTCTCCGGCGGCGTCTTTTTGCGCAGCAGGTAGGCTGCTTGAATCTCGTCCGGGTCGAAGAACAGTTCCGCATCCAAATCCGGACAGGTCCTGCCCAAGCGCATCAGGCGTGCGATGCGCCACGCCACCACCATGAACAGCGCCAAGGCCCGTTCAAGCTGCGTGATCGAGCCCAGTTGCAGCGCCTCGACGCGGCAGGCGTTCTTGAGCACGTCGAACAGCATCTCGATTTCCCATCGCGCGCGGTACCAGTCGATCAGCTCGACGAGCGCCTCGGGCGTGGCGGCCTTGCGGTTGGTCAGCAAGCGCCACTCGATTGGTTTGACGCCGTCCGGCGCGTCGATCTCGCGCGCGATCACGCACGTGGCGAGGACGCTCTTTCCTTTGCCCGCAGGCAGGGCGACCGTGCGTGCCCACAGTTGCTGGCGCACGGTGCGCGCCTTCACCCCGTGCCGCGCGGCCATCGCGAACGTCAGCTCGCCGATCGGCGCGCCCGCACTCGTGTGCTGCCACAGCTTCTCGCCGTCGGGCAGGCAGCGGTTGTGCTTGGCGCGTACCAGCCAGTCGGCCGGCGTGGCCAGTTCCTGGGCGCGCAGCATCAGGGGCACCAGATCGGCCTCGCGGTCGGCCACATACACCAGCCGTGTGCCGGGCAACTGCGCCGCCATCTCCGCGATCCGCTCGTAGCCCTCGATCCAGCGCAAACTCTCCTTCGGCCCGCCGCGCGCGCCGGATTTGTCCTTCTTTTCGCGTGCCCACATCCACGCGTCGATGATGCCCAGCGGCTCGCGCGCAGGCGTGACTGCGTAGGTCGGGTGCAGGTACATGCCGCGCTGGGCTTCGTAACTCAACGGGCCGAGGCCGAACGCGCCTTGGCCGTTGAAGTCCAGTTCAGTCGTGTCCTGCAGGCACAGCACAACCGGCAGCGCGGCCATGCGTTGCTGCGTCTGCTGCCAGTGCGGCGCCATGATCGCCTCCCAGTCGACGCTGTCGTTGTCGAAGAAGCGATACGCCGCCATCGTCTCGCCCCAGCCCTGACACGCCTTTGGCACGCTCGCCGTCGGGTCAGCCGCAAATCGCTCCATCAAGATCCTCGCTCGTTTGTTCAGGCGCGCATCGCCCAGGTCGAGTTGTTCAAATTCCGTCTCGGTCCAAGGTGCAGGTACTGTCGCCAATTCGTCCACGCAAAAGACGAGAGTAAACCTGAAACGCGGCGAGTTTACAAGGGGGCGCGTTAAGCCATTGAATGTAAACAGATTTTCAGAACGGTCGGCGCCGCGCAAGATTTGTGTATAACGAGGTGATTTTAAGGATAGCGACAATGAACTAAAAGAAAACCAGAAAATGCCACACGCAATCTATACAGTTGACCTTGTTTGCACCCGTAACCGCAACTCTATCTCGTCGTACACCGGAACATTGATTCCGGCCTCAATTGTTACAACTATACAGTAACGCACCTTATCTTCAATACCCCCAGCATCTTGCTTACACCAAACCACCAAATTTAAATGTCCGTCGTCAATAAAAGCGATTGCCTTATCACCATAATACCGCTCATGAAAAATTGAACCACGCTTAACGATGGCATCGGAAGGTTGCTGTTTTCGCCTTTCGACACCAAACGCCTCCACTGGCTCGTTATTTAAAGGAGTGGCTTCCAACCGGACGCAGCGGTAGCTCTGATGTCCCGGTTTGATCGGAGACAACCAGGCGATTGTAATGCTAAGTGAACGCGGCTCGGTTACCCTTTCCAAGCTTGGGGGGAGTGGAATTTTATAGCAATGAGCGTGATCTGGCATTAATGAATCATAGCCGATCAATGTCGCCCTATTAGAGGAACACTCTATAACTTCCGCTATATCTGGAACGCCGAAGCCGATGAATCTACTCGCATTCTCAGAACGTTCGACATGCCGCTTTTTATCCGTTGGTCCGCACACCTCTTTCAATACTTCGGCGTTGTCACGCCAACGCGAGCTATGCAACAAAAGCGCTTTAACGGTGACAGCATAAAAATTAGGCGGCATATCTGCAAGTACCGATTCTTCGCCGTCGCCCAATAGCGCATCGAAAATAAGATGTGCGGATCTTGTAGCCAGTGCCGTTGCAGAGCTAGTTCCATCGCTATAAGAGGTGTAATTCGTACGCCCTTGCCCTGTCGGGTCAGGTGCCGCAGCACTCAACCCATAAGTGCGCTGCGTTGGCGCAATTGACGCCTTAATTACAGCCCCTGACGCAGTCATACGTAAATGCTCACGCCCACCTGGGAAATAAATTTCCGGCTTAACTGCACGACGATAACCCAGCCCTAATGCCGAACTAACATTGGGAAGATGGCGATCCTCGAACGGATCGACCGCTCTATTGGAAACCGTTCGATTAGGGACGGAATCATGATGCTGTGCGCCAATAGTCAGTGAGTTAAGTGATTCAGCAGGCGACAGGATCGATCTCTGATGCTTATCACTATTAAGCGCACTAAGAACAGCTTTCTCACGGACACTAGATAAAGCAGTCTCAAAATCCGACCAGTTAGTAAAACCCTCTATCTCTAGCGGAGCAGATATATTCCCTGCACTTACGAGAAACAATAATGAATATTTTTCAGATAGGTAATCTATGACCCTAGCAAGGGGGCTAATCAATTGGGTAAAGGGCCTTCGTGCGTCGCCTATCGATAGATTAACCAAAAATACGGTTGGTGCCGCACCCTCTTCAATGCCGCCGCCCTTCATTCTCAATTTCGCACGATAAATTGTGTCAACCAATAGCAGGCTAGGATCCGAATGCTCTGCCCCCTCCCTAGACGCCAATAGTAGCGGCCTTACATACAGTGGCCGTGTTAGCGGGAGTTCCTTGGTGTTCAAATCTCCATGCACAATCAGAGAGGCCATAGCCGTACCATGGAGGCGACCAGAAACGATTGCTCGACTCTGCAAATCATCGGGGTCATCCAAGAGCAGGCGGTTCGCGAGTAGCGAATGCCCTTGAACAGGAACGCCGTCAAGCAACGCTGCGATAGGCTGGCGAAGTGCAGTGCTAGATGAAACGGATTCCTCAGACAAGCTTAAATCGTCAACAGGCTCATTATCATCTATACAAGCAAATGTACTCTGCGGACGCAAAAACATCACGTCATCAGCCAACGCAAGAAGGACAGCACGTCGATGTATTAATCCATCAATTTCCGAAAATGGAATGTCTATCAGTGCACCATGGTAAGCAATCTCAGGTATTACAATTTCGTGAACGATAGTCCCACCGACCTCCACCAGCAATGCAGCAAATTCACTTGATACACGTTTCCGATCCGTCGCGCTTTGACGGAACCATAATTCAACTTCTGTTCTTACAGGAAGTCCCAGACTTTGGGATGCCTCTTCCTTCCAGAAGGTTATTGCTTCATCGGTAATTCGGTCTTTCGCACCCCACGTACGTAGGCCGTGGAGTTGCTCAAACAAATGAGTAAAAGGTGCAAAACCGTCGAGGGGTCGACCATCACGCCAGCGCTCCCATAGGCTCACTAATTGTTTCAGTGCCTCGACATCAGGCATGGCTAAATAAAAGCGGCCATCTACCGGAACATCTGTCCGATCTAATCCTTCTTTGCCTTTTCGTTTGTCGATTGTAGCAAAGTTCTCATCCGCAGAAAATTCGACTTCTGATTCAGCTATAATTTCAAGTCCAGGAATTCTTTTAGCCGCCTTTAAAAAATCCGGAATCGTGCCAGCGATTTCGAAAACAATTGCGCGGTCAGGTGCAAGGCTAGTGGGATCATTACGCAATTCGATAACAGATTTTCTTCCCGCAAATACTTCCCGTAATCTACTAAACGCAGGGCCATATTGAGCGATTTGAAAAGGTTTGTTTGGAAGGCGAGGCTGGCTCCCTCCACCATGGCCTCGAGGTGGCGCAATTGGTTGAGGACTTGGAAGAATAAGCAGCGAACGTTTGACCATCGAAATACCTTTAGTTTGTTGGGGACTCGCTGCGCGCTTGCTTTGACCAAATTGCAAGTTGTTCAGAAATTATAGTCTTAACACTTTTTTCGCCAATCGATAATATCGATCTCCTCCTTATGTCGAGACAGAACTCTTCCGCTTCGGCATAACTAATTGCACCAAGTTGCTTTGCAATCCGGCTCGCAGATTGTCCTAATTGCTCCCCAATTCTCTTAGCAAAAATTTCAAGATATTCTGCTAACTCTGTCGCTGTTGGGAGAGGAAGTTCCAATCGAACTTGAAAACGCCGCCACGCCGCACGATCCAATAGTTCGGGATGGTTCGTGGCAGCAACAATGATTGTATAACTAGGCAGCTCATCCATCTGCATTAATAATGAGGTTACAACGCGCTTAATCTCCCCTGTTTCGTGGATGTCACCGCGCTCTTTGCCGAGGGCATCAAACTCGTCGAAAAATAAAACACAAGGGGTCGTCCGTGCATAGTCAAAAACCCTTTTCAACCGGCTCGCAGTTTCACCAAGGTAACTGCCAATCATAGACTCATAGCGGACAACCAATAATGGCACAGCGACGGCCTCGGCAATTGCTTCCGCCAAACTGGTTTTTCCCGTGCCAGGCGGACCAACTAACAGAACCCGGTGTCTCGGCTCGAGACCGTGGGCGCGCAATAGGTCTGCACGATATTGCTCTTCGACGAGCTGGTTAATTCCATCGCGACACGTTAACGGCAGTATGAGATCACTCAATCTGCGCCGGGGAATGCGCTCAGAAATGAAATCGCGACCGCGCGCCGACGTCTCAGCGAGAGGAACGGCGTGTGGAGTGGCAGGGGCAGATTGAAGGACGCGAGCTAATCTGTCAGCTAGAACCCCGTGCTGCTTCGCTCGTTCTTCAGCAATGATCGCCTCTGTCGTGATCCGAACCCCGCGCTTATCGCCGTTGTTGCCCGCCTTCACCAACGCGACAAGTAAATCACTTCGAGCCATGAGTACCTTTCAAGCCGTCTCGCTCTAATTTTTCAATAGCTGCCTCAATAAGCCAGTTGTTGCGCGAAACTGGAACAGCGCGACCTTGCAAATTTCGATCAATCGCTGATACAAGCGTTTCTGGCAACCGTACGGTCAGGGGCACCCTTGGAACTGCGGAATTTCGCTTACTCATCATACCTACCCGTTGGCACTCAAATTGACATCATACTGGTGTCACTTTGAAGGCACAACCTCCCTCTACTGCTTAACGCCACCTCGTTATACACAAATCTTGCGCGCGGTGCCGACCGTGCTGAAAACCTGTTTACATTCAATGGCTTAACGTGCCGCTTGTAAGCTCGCCGCGTTTCAGGTTTACTCTCGCCTTTTGCGTGGACGAATTGGCGACAGCACCTGCGCCTTGGACCGAGACGGAATTTGAACAACTCGACCTGGGCGATGCGGGCCTGAACAAACGAGCGAGGATCCTGATGGAGCAATTTGCGGCTGACCCGACGGCGAGCGTGCCAAAGGCGTGTCAGGGCTGGGGCGAGACGATGGCGACGTATCGCTTCTTCGACAACGACAGCGTCGACTGGGAGGCGATCATGGCGCCGCACTGGCAGCAGACGCAGCAACGCATGGCCGCGCTGCCGGTTGTGCTGTCAATCCTCCCAAGTTAAGGAATTTGCTTAAAAAATATGGTGAATAGTTGATAAATAGCTTGACATATAGATTATGAACTGCGCCGCCAGTGAGATTTTTTCTCGCTGGCTACCATGTCTCTTACTGCACTTTTTATCGACCTCGCTGTGCGATTACAGTCCCCCGAATTCCTTGACTCGGCCAGGCATCCCGAGCATCCGACGGCGTTTACACGGCGCCGCAAGCTGCCGTTGCCGTCGCTCGTGGCGCTCATGCTGAGCGGCATGCGCATGAGCATTCAGGCCGAACTCGACACGTTCTTCGGCCACCTGGCGGGGCGCGCCCAATTGCTGCGCACAGTGTCCGAGCAGGCGTTCGCGCAAGCGCGCGCCAAGCTGTCCCTGACCGCCATCCCTTTGCTCAACGACTGGCTCGTCGCCCGCGCCGAGCAGCATGGGTTCGTGCCGCGCTGGCGTAGCTTGCGCCTGGTCGCCGCCGACGCCTCGACGGTGCGTTTCGGCCTGCGCACCAGCTGCCTCGCGCGCGCCGCGCTGCCCGACCAAATTCTCTTCGGCCTGTTCCTGCCTGGCGCAGAGCTGATGCTGGCGACCTCGCTGCACGGCATCGAGGAGTGCGGCGAGCGCCAGATGCTGGTCCAGCATCTGGACCGACTCTCAAGCGACGACTTGCTGCTGCTGGACCGGGGCTATCCAGCGTGCTGGCTCGTTGCACTGCTCAACGAGCGCGCTATCTCGTTCTGCATGCGGGTGGAAAAAGCCGGTGACGGCGGCTTCGCCTGCGTGCGCGCGTTTCTACGTTCCGGCCTCGATGAGCAGGTGGTTACACTCAATGCGCCATCGCGGCGCGATGCCGCCGACTACGAATTTAACCGCGCGCCCCAGCAGGTTCGCCTGGTGCGCCACGTCGCGCCGAACGGCAAAGTACGCGTGCTGATGACCAATTTGTTCGACACCGGGCGCTTCCCGGCCAGCGCCTTTGGCGACCTGTACCACAAGCGCTGGCGCATTGAGGAAGCCTTCAAGCGGCTCAAGCACCGCCTCAACCTGGAGCATGTCTCCGGCCTGTCGCAGCAGGCCGTGGTCCAGGATGTCGCCGCCAAAATCATGTGCGATAACCTGCAGACTTTAGCTGCGCTGACCGCCCATGACCAGGCCGACTTGCGCGCGGTCGACCGCATCAACCACGCATACGCCCATACCGCACTGAAGCCCGCGATGCCGGCACTGCTGCTTGGCAGGCAGATCGCCAGGAACTTGCGTGACGTGCTCAAGTTACTTGGAAAACACACTTACCTTCATCGAGAAAACCAGTCTAAGCCGCGCAAACCCAGACCGAAATCGCACAAATTCATGGCGCAAAAGCCATGTTGATCAATGCACATTCCTTAACTTGGGAGGATTGGTTGTGCTGTGCCTGCAGGACACGACTGAACTGGACTTCAACGGCCAAGGCGCGTTCGGCCTCGGCCCGTTGAGTTACGAAGCCCAGCGCGGCATGTACCTGCACCCGACCTATGCAGTCACGCCTGCGCGCGAGCCGCTGGGCATCATCGACGCGTGGATGTGGGCACGCGAAAAGAAGGACAAATCCGGCGCGCGCGGCGGGCCGAAGGAGAGTTTGCGCTGGATCGAGGGCTACGAGCGGATCGCGGAGATGGCGGCGCAGTTGCCCGGCACACGGCTGGTGTATGTGGCCGACCGCGAGGCCGATCTGGTGCCCCTGATGCTGCGCGCCCAGGAACTGGCCACGCCGGCCGACTGGCTGGTACGCGCCAAGCACAACCGCTGCCTGCCCGACGGCGAGAAGCTGTGGCAGCACACGAGTGCGGGCGCGCCGATCGGCGAGCTGACGTTCGCGATGGCCGCGCGGCACGGGGTGAAGGCGCGCACCGTGCGCCAGCAACTGTGGGCACGCACGGTCGCCCTGCCTGCGGGCAAAGGAAAGAGCGTCCTCGCCACGTGCGTGATCGCGCGCGAGATCGACGCGCCGGACGGCGTCAAACCAATCGAGTGGCGCTTGCTGACCAACCGCAAGGCCGCCACGCCCGAGGCGCTCGTCGAGCTGATCGACTGGTACCGCGCGCGATGGGAAATCGAGATGCTGTTCGACGTGCTCAAGAACGCCTGCCGCGTCGAGGCGCTGCAACTGGGCTCGATCACGCAGCTTGAACGGGCCTTGGCGCTGTTCATGGTGGTGGCGTGGCGCATCGCACGCCTGATGCGCTTGGGCAGGACCTGTCCGGATTTGGATGCGGAACTGTTCTTCGACCCGGACGAGATTCAAGCAGCCTACCTGCTGCGCAAAAAGACGCCGCCGGAGAAGCCGCGTCTGAACGACGTTCTGCGCCAGATCGCCTGCATCGGCGGTTTCCTCGCCCGCAAGAGCGATGGCGAGCCCGGCGTCAAGACCATCTGGCTCGGACTGAAGGATGTTCACGTGGCGGTCGAAACGATACGCGCGCTACGGGGAATTGGCGCGCTGAACACTTGTGTATAACGAGGTGCCCTTAACGACTGCTGCCTATCGGGACAGTCGGTAACTGTTCCAGTTCGCTAACCTGCTATGCTGGCACGAACGGCTGAGTTCGCCAGATGAGGCCGGTCAAAAGTGATTGTTGAGCGCTGATTTTTATTGTGGGATGTAGCCGCCGAACCGAAAGCACCAATGGCGAACAAAGACTACCGCGAGGCGGACTCGGAAGTACTAGCGGGCCTTCCGTTGAATCGACTGAACGCGGAGATTGCCCGCCGCCTGTATGGCTACCGATACGTAGGCGCAGCGCAAGGGCGCAAGGCATTTTTCAAGCGCCTCGTCATGCTGGAGGCTGCCCGCGAAAGCGCCTGTTGAGTACCCGCGCAGGCGCGCCGATTTTGATGGGTGATTACCACTGCTCATGCCAACGTTTGTGGGATGGAGATAGTTGAAAACCATACCTCTCCGTCGATGCCAGGTTCGATCGAGCGCAATGCTGTGGGGCGAGGGTTCACCTGAATGAGAACGCCAGCGTGACTGGCAAAGGGTTTAGAACGATATTCTGGTCCAGAGAAGGCAGTCCGAATTTTGGAAGAGTCAACAAGGGCAAAGCTGCGCAGGCGAGGTTTTCACAGACAGGCGCTCTATGGTGGACATCGCCGGCCGTTTTCGCCGAACACGTGGATACGCGCCAGCGGGGCGCCTAGCAGCAGATACTGGCCAACGTCCCAGGTGGCATCCGGGTCGGCCCGCACGATTACCTGCTCAGTACTGCCGATCACCGTGGCGTACAGATAGGTCCCTTCACCCAGCCGTTCGACCGCGAACACCGTCGCCGGGATGCCGTCCACCGCATCGGTCACGATATGCTCGGGGCGCATGCCCAAGGTGACATGTGCGCCGGGCGCCATGTGCGCGGCCACGCTCACCATCAACTGCGCACCGCCGGCCAGCGCCACCACCGCCTGGCCCGCGTTCCACTGGCGGATTTCCCCGCGCAGGAAATTCATCGGCGGCGCGCCCAGAAAACCCGCCACGAACAGGTTGTCGGGCCGGTGATACAGCTCCAGCGGCGCGCCCACCTGCTCGATGCGGCCGGCGCGCAGCACCACGATGCGGTCGGCCAGGGTCATCGCCTCGACCTGGTCGTGGGTTACATAGATCATGGTGGTGGCCAGGGTGCGGTGCAGCCTGGCCAGTTCGATGCGCATCTGCACCCGCAAGGACGCGTCCAGGTTCGACAGCGGTTCGTCGAACAGGAACACGGCCGGCTGGCGCACGATGGCGCGCCCGATCGCCACGCGCTGGCGCTGGCCGCCCGACAGTTCCTTGGGCCGGCGCTCCAGCAGCGCCTCGATCTGCAGGGTGTGCGCGGCCTTGCGCACCGCTTCGTCGATCTGCGCCTTGCGCTTGCCCGCCAGCTTCAGCGCAAACGCCATGTTCTCGTACACGGTCATGTGCGGATACAAAGCGTAGCTCTGGAACACCATGGCCAGCCCGCGCTGCGCCGGCGGCACGTCGTTCACGCGCGTGCCATCGATCAGGATGTCGCCGCCAGCGATGTCCTCCAGCCCGCAGATAGCGCGCAGCAGGGTCGACTTGCCGCAGCCGGACGGGCCGACAAAGACCACGAACTCGCCATCGGCGATATCGAGGTCGATCCCATGCAGGACCGCCTGCGCTCCGTAGGACTTGCGAATGCCTGTCAGCTGGACCTGTGCCATCTCAGGCCGCACGCAGTACGATGACCACGCGGTGCGCGGCGCCGTCGGCCTTCATCGGAATCATGGCCGCACCGCCTTCGATGGGCGCTTCCTGGCCGTCAAGCGAGGCAGCCACCACCAGCGCGCCGTCGCCGATGGCGTCGTTGATCACTTCGATGTGGTAGCTGGTGGCGCCGTCCGGCAGGCGGTAGCGGATGGAAAAACGCGGCCACGCCGCCGGCACCACCGGCTTGATGCGGATCGCCGCGCCGCCGACCAAGGTGAACCCGAGCACCGATTCGAGCGCGACCCGGTAGGCCCAGCCGGCCGAACCCGTGTACCAGGTCCAGCCGCCTCGCCCGACGTGCGGTTCGGCGCCGTAGATGTCGGCCGCGATCACGTACGGTTCGACCTGATAGCGCGCCACCGCTTCCGGCGTGAGCGCGTGGCTGATGGGGCTGAGCATTTCCAGCAGCCGCGCGGCGCGCTCGTTGCGGCCCGCTTCAGCCATCGCGCGCACCGCCCAGCAGGCCGCGTGCGTGTACTGGCCGCCGTTTTCGCGCACACCAGCCACATAGCCCTTGATATAGCCGGGGTCCTGCGCGGTGTCGACGAAAGGCGGCGTCAGCAGGCGGATCAGGCCATCGTGGTCTGACACCAGCCGTTCTTCCATCGCATCGAGCGCCATGTGCGCGCGTTCGTCCGGCGCCGCACCCGAGATCACCGCCCAGGCCTGCGCCAGCGCGTCGATCTGGCATTCGTCGCTCTGGTTTGAGCCCATCACCGCGCCGTTGTCGTAAAACGCGCGCCGGTACCATTGGCCATCCCAGCCTTCGCCATTGAGCGCGATTGCCAGATGGTCGCGATAGGCGCTATAGGCGGCGATGCGGGCGCTGTCGCCGCGCTTTTCGCACGCAGGCAGAAAGTCGCCGATGATGCGGAACAGGAAAAAGCCCATCCACACGCTTTCGCCGCGGCCTTCGCGCCCGACCCGGCTCATGCCGTCGTTCCAGTCGCCGGTGCCCATCAGCGGCAAGCCGTGCGCGCCTTGCGTGAGGGAGCGGTCCAGCGCGCGGCAGCAATGCTCGTAGACGTCGGCGCTTACACCCGCCGGCTGCGGATGCAGGAATACTTCGTCTTCGCCGTCTTCCAGCTGCGGCGCGGTCAGGAAGCCCTCGACTTCATCGAGCACGCTCCAGTCGCCGGTGGACTTGAGATAGAAGGCGGTAATGTAGGGTAGCCACAGCAGGTCGTCCGAAAAGCGCGTGCGCATGCCTTTTTCCAGTGGGGCGGGGTGCCACCAGTGCAGCACGTCGCCTTCCACGAACTGGTGCGCGGCGTGCAGGCAGATCTGCTTGCGCGTCATTTCGGGCAGGGTGTAGATCAGGGCACTGGCGTCCTGCAACTGGTCGCGAAAGCCGTACGCGCCGCCCGACTGGTAAAAGGCCGTGCGGCCCCAGATGCGGCAGCTCAGGTTCTGGTAGGCCAGCCAGCCGTTGACCATCAGGTCGATGGCCGGCGCCGGGGTGTCGATCTCGATGGCGCCGACGGTGTCGTGCCAGAACTGGCGCACGTCAAGGAGCGCCTGGTCGAGCGCCGCGCCGTTGCGGTAGCGCCGCACCAGCGCCTGCGCATCCTCGCTGGAAGTGGTTTCGCCCAGCAGCACGGCAAATTCGACCTGCTCGCCGGGGGCGATGGTCAGGCGCGCCTGGAACGCGGCGCAGGGATCGAGACCGGGGCCGGTGCGACCGTCCAGGCGCGCCTCGCCCAGCGCGGCCGGACGCGCGGTGGTGCCCTGGGGGCCGATGAAGGCGGCGCGGTCGCCGCTGTGAAAGCTGGCGCTGGCCGGCGGTGCGATCAGGGCGGCGAAGGTCACGCCGTCCGCGAACGGACCGGCCATGCGGTTGGTGGCCAGCAGCACGCCGGCGTCCCACGTGGTGCACACGTGGCGCGCGCTGTCCGGCGTCGAGCCAAGCACCAGTTGCTGGAACGAGAACAGCGAGATGGTGCGGCTGCGCGCATCGGTATTGCGCACGCGGATGCGCACGATCTTGAGCGGGTCGTGGCGCGGCACGAACACCGTGCATTCCTGCTCGAAGCCGTAGCTGGCATGGCGGAAGGTGGTGTAGCCGAAGCCGTGCACCGCTTCGTAGCCGGCGGCGGCCGGCGCCGGGCCGGGCATGGGCGACCACCAGCTGCCATCGTCTTCGTCGCGCAGGTACAGCGCTTCGCCGTGCGGGTCGCGCACCGGATCGTTGAACCACGGCGTGAGGCGGTGTTCGCGGCTGTTGCGGCTCCAGGTGGTGCCGGCGCCGGTTTCGCTCACCAGCACGCCCACCTGTTCGTTGGCGATCACATTGGTCCAGGGCAGGGGCGGGCGCGACAGGCCCGTGGCGCCATCCCAGGCGAGCCGGATGACATATTCCTTGCCGTCGGCGGAAAAGCCGCCGTCGCCGTTGAAGAACTTCAGCGGCTCCGGTTCGGTGTCGTCCTGCGCGTGCTTGCGCTGCGGTGGGCGTGGCGGGCGCAGGATGCTGGCGCGCGGCGCGAACGCCGGCAGCTCGCCCTTGACCACCATGCGCGCTTGCGCGGCGATGCGATCGAGGTCGGCGCTCTGCACATGCATCGGGTCGAGCAGGGTGGCCGGGCCTTGCAGGCCGGGCCAGTCGGCGGGGGCGCCGACGACAACCAGGTGCAGGGGCAGGGCCAGCGCTTCCCAATAGCGCGCGGCGTCCAGCAAGGCTTGTGCGTGCGGGTCGCGCGCACTGATCGCGTGCACCACGCACAGCACGCGGTCCCTGGGGATGCCCAGGTCGTCGGGGACGGCGTCGCTCGGCACGCGCGCCTCGCCCGCGGCGCGCAGGGCGCTCTCGCCATACAGGATCGCGGCGGCCAGCGCCTCGGCGTAGGCGGCTTGTTCGGTGTCCAGCGCCAGCGCGGTCAGGAGGGCGGCGCGGCGTTCGCCCGCCGTGCGCGCCGCCAGTTCCGGCGATGGCGCGCTTGCCAGCAAGGCCAGTGCGGCATCGCGGCTGCCCGCCGCGCCCAGGGTGAAGGCGATGACGGCATTCGAATCCGGCTCCAGCGCCACGTTGCGGCGCAGGCTGAAGGAGGGATCGAGCACATTGCCGACGCTGCCCGACAGCGCCGCACCCGCCGCCAGGGCGGCTGGCGCGCCCAGGCTGCGGCCACGCCCGATGAAGCGTTTGCGGTCGGTTTCGACCCCGCCGTCCTCGCCGCCGCTGGCCGCGTGCACCAGCCAGATGCATTCCTCGCCGGCGCCGCGCGGACGGCGCCGCGCCAGCACGGCGCCACAGGCGGGCACCGATTCGGTCTGCACGAACAGCTTGGAAAACGCCGGATGCGCGGCTTCCGCGTCGCGCTTGTTGAGCACCACTTCCAGGTAGCTGGTCACTTCGATGCGGCGCGCCCGCGCGCTGGTGTTACGCAAGGTCAGGGTGCGCAGTTCGATGTCGGTTTCGGGCGCGACGACGATGTCGAGCCGCGCCTCGATGCCGAGATGGCGGCAGGTCAGCCACGCGCCGCCATCGTCGCCGCCGAAGCCATAGCGGGCGCCGGCGGCGGCGCAGGGCTGGGCGCCGACCGACCAGAACTCGCCGCTGTCGCGGTCACGCAGGTAGATAAAGTGGCCGTCGCCATCTTCCACCGGGTCGCCCTGCCAGCGCGTCAGCGCATGCTCGCCGAGGTCCGTCGCGCCGGTGCCGGCAGCCGTCACGAGCACCCGCAAATGACCGTTGGAGAGAAAGCGGGCGCCGGCGGCTGGGCTGAATGGAATCGGAGTCATGGGCAGGGAACGGTGGTGTTCATTAGGAGCGAGGTAATGTAAGCGGTTACATCGTAATAAATTTTACATGACATCGTTGTCGAAACTGTAAAATTTCGACCATTCGGTGCGCTTTTTTCAATGAAAAATTTACAAAAAAACCACGATGTGCCGAGCTCGATTGGGTTACATTAGAAAAAATGTAATCGGTTACCCGACTTCTATGCAGGGGGAATGACAAGGTGGCGTTTTTATGGGGGTAACGATCAAGGATGTGGCGCGCTTGGCGAATGTGTCGGTCGCATCGGTGTCGCGCGCGTTGAACGGCAGCGGCACCGTCACCGAGGAGACGCGCCAGCTGGTGCTGGCTGCCGCGCGCAGTTTGCGCTACATTCCGCACAGTGGCGCGCGCAGCCTGTCGACCAGCCGCACCCAGACCATCGGCGTGGTGCTGCCGGACCTGCACGGCGAATTTTTTTCCGAGCTTATTCGCGGCATCGACATGGCGGCGCACCGGCGCGGCCTGCACCTGCTGGTATCGAGTTCGCACGGTGACGCCGGCGAAGCGGCGCTGGCCATGCGTGCCATGAGTGGCCGGGTCGATGGCCTGATCGTCATGTCGCCCCACGTGGACGCCAGTTTTTTGGCCGACAACCTGGCAGGCAATCTGCCCATCGTGCTGCTCAACACGCGCGCCACCGGTCACGATTGTTCGGCCCTGGCGGTCGACAATCACGGCGGCGCGGCCGACATGGTGCAGCATCTGGTCGAGATGGGGCACCGCAGCATCGTCATGATCGCCGGACCGGCGGACAACTTCGAGTCGCAGGAGCGCCTGCGCGGCTTTCGCGAGACCATGGCGCGCCTGCTGCCCGGCGTTCCGGCGTTCGAGCCGGACGTGCTGCGCGGCGACTTCGGCGAGGATTCCGGCTACCGCGCGGGCCAGCAGCTGCGGGCCCTGAAACGCTTGCCCGACGCGGTGTTCGCCGCCAACGACATGATGGCGATCGGCTGCCTGTTCGCGCTGGGCGAGGGCGGGCTGGCGGTGCCGCGCGATATTGCGCTGGTCGGCTTCGACGATGTGCCCACGGCGCGTTTCGTCACGCCGCCGCTGACCACCGTGCGGGTGCGGATCACGGAAATGGGCAGCCGCGCGCTCGAGTGCCTGGCCTTTGAAATCGAAAACCCGCTGGGGACGAAGAAAACTGTGCAGGTAGTGCAGACGGAACTGGTGGTGCGGCGCTCGTGCGGCGCCCACGCGCAGGGCGTCGCGGATACCGACAATAAAGAATAACGACAACTGGAGAACCGCATGAAAATGAAAGCAGGCGTGCGCGAACTGCGCAGGGCATTGGTGGGATTGTCGACGGTGGCCATGCTGGCCGCCGCGCCGGCGCAGGCGCAGCTGAGCAGCGCCACCATCAAGGGACAAATCACGCAGAGCGGCGCTCCCGCGGCGCCGGCCACGCTGGTCGTCGCCAGTAACACGGCCACCGGCTACAACTACCGCACCACCACCGCCGCTGACGGCAGCTATGTGCTCACCGGCCTGCCGCCGGGCGAGTATGCGATCAAGGTGGGCGGCCAGACCACCGAAAAGCTCACGCTCGCGGTCGGCCAGACCGCCTCGCTCGACCTGTCGGTCGGCGCCGCCGATCCCGCCAACATCGCGCAGGTGGTGATCCTGGGCTCGGCCCAGCGCCGTAACGTCAAGACCTCGGAAGTGGGCACCAGCGTGTCGCGCGCGCAGATCGAGAGCTTGCCGCAGGTGTCGCGCAACTTCCTCGCCTTTGCCGACCTGGCGCCTGGTGTGCGCTTCGACGTCGAAGCCAAGACCGGCTACGGCAGCTTGCAGGGCGGGGCGCAGAACCAGGACAACGTGAATGTCTTCATCGATGGCGTCGGGCAGAAAAACTACATCCTGCGCGGCGGCATGTCCGGGCTTAACGCCTCGCGCGGCAACCCGTTCCCGCAATCGGCGGTGGCCGAGTACAAGGTGGTCTCGCAAAACTACAAGGCTGAATTCGACCAGGTCAGCTCCACCGCGATCACGGCGATCACCAAGTCGGGCACCAACCAGCTGCATGGTGATGTGTTTTTCGACCGCACCGGCGCCAACCTGACGGCCTACGATCCATTCCAGAAGAAGCGCAGGGACGAGGGCGTGGACCGCCCGCGCTTCTCCCAGAAGCAGTACGGTGCAACACTCGGTGGGCCGATCAAGGAAGACGTGATGCATTACTTCATCGCGTACGAAGGAAAACGGATCGACACGCCGCGCCAGGTCGTCGCGCAGCGCCAGGACTTGCTGCCGAACGCCGGCATCGTGCCGTCCCTGCTGGCGCAGGCCGGATCGGCCACCTCGAAGTTCAAGGAAGACCTGGTGCTCGGTAAACTCACCACGCGCATCGGCGAGGACCACCTGATCGAACTGTCCACCCGCATCCGGCGCGAAAACGACCTGGTGCCGGAAGACTTCAAGCTGTCGGTGCCGGGCAACGAGAAGGACCGCAGGAACGACGAAACGCGCTTCGACCTGAAACACGAATTCACACGCGGCGACTTCCTCAACGAGGCGCGCATCGGCTACGAGAAATTCCACTGGAATCCCAGCGCCTTGAATTCGACGCCGTATGTGAAGTACGTCGTCTCGCCGAGCAACGAGACCAAGAACGTGGTCGATGTATTGTTTACCGGCGGCTCGCCCGATGCCCAGGACCGCATGCAGAAGGGCCTGTCGTTCAGCGACAGCCTGACCTGGACCGGCCTGGCCGGCCACACGATCAAGGGCGGGGCCAAGGTCAAGAAGGTCGATTTCGACCTGTATGGCACCTCGCGCAGCATCGATATCCGGCGCGAGATGATCGACAATGTGACCGGCATTCCACAGGCGTTCGAAGTATCGCCCGCCCTGGCGCCGACGGGTGTGAGTTACGTCGACCGCCAGTACGGCATCTACTTGCAGGACGACTGGAAAGTGACGCGGCAGCTCGAACTCAATTTGGGCCTGCGCTGGGATTACGAGACGAATATGCTCAACGACAGCTACGTCACGCCGGCCGAGCGCGCGGGCCTGTTCGGCAAGCAGGACCCGCGCGCGGGCGCCCCTGTTGGCCAGACCTATGCGCAGTCCTTGGCCAAGGGCGGCGTGACGATCGGCGACTTTATCAGCACCGGGTTGAACCGCAAGCCGTTCAAGGATGCGTGGCAGCCGCGCGTGGGCATGTCGTACGACGTTTTCGGAGACGCCAATACCGTGTTCTTCGCCGGCGCCGGACGCGCCTACGACCGCACCATCGCCAACGCGGCGCTGGACGAACTGCAAAAGAATTCGCAGCCCGGTGGCGAAATCTGGCTGATCCGCAGCGAACATAAACTGCCGTACACCGACCAGTTCAGCCTCGGCGTGCGCCAGGTGCTGGGGGGATGGAATACCGAAGCCGGTGCGACGGTGTCGCGCAGCCGCAACCAGTTCAACTGGTTCGGCGGCAACCGGGACGTCAACGGCGGCTGGGGCAACGCCAGTCCGACCGATCCGATGTTCAGTTCCGTGCCCGGTTACGGCACCCTGATCCTGGGCGACTTCATCTCGCAGGCGAAAACCTCGTCGGCCTACCTGAAGGGCGACAAGCCGTTTTCGACCGCCTCGGGCTGGGGCCTGGCCGCCACCTACACCTACTCGAGGGGCGAAACCACCAACAAGGAATGGACCAACGATCTTTTCAACTGGACCTACGGGCGCTATGCCCATTCGTGGAATCCGTCGACCAACGTCGAACGCCACCGCCTGGTGATGGCGGGGATGAGCGACCGCCTGCTCCCGTACGGGATCATGCTGTCGTCCAAGCTCACCCTGGGCAGCGGCCTGCCGTACCGGATTACCGACTGCTCCAAGGGCTTCACTGCCTGCGTGTCGCGCAAGGGGGACGGCGGCGCGTTCCGCGAAGTGGACGTGGCCATGGCCAAGGATATCGCGGTCGGTTTCGGCAAGGTGTCGGTGCGCCTGGACGTCCTGAACCTGTTCAACACGATCAATTACGCCGGTTACGACGCCTGGGGCGGCGGACCGACCACCAATAATCCCAATTATCTTGGCGGCGACAACGTCAAGCTGGGAACAGCGGGCGAGGTAGCTGGCCCGATGCGCACGGTCAAACTGACTGCGCGCTACGCATTTTAATAAGGGAAGTTGATGAGAAAACGCTTGATGCCGATAGCGGCGCTGGTTGGCGCCATCGCGACGATGCCGCTGGCGCCGGCCAAAGCGGCGCCGCCCGGCACCGGCCCGGCCGCGGCGCTGCTGGACGACCTGTCCGAACGCACCTTCCGTTTTTTCTGGGAGACCGCCAATCCGGCCAACGGGCTGGTGCCCGACCGTTATCCGTCGCCGTCGTTCTCCAGCATCGCGGCGGTCGGCTTCGGCCTGACGGCGTACCCGATCGGCATCGAGCGCGGCTACATCACGCGGGCGCAGGCGCGCGAAAGGGTGCTCACCACCCTGCGCTTTTTCCGCAATGCGCCGCAAGGCAGGCAGGCGAAGGGCATGAGCGGCTACAAGGGCTTTTTCTATCACTTCCTGGACATGAAAACCGGCGCGCGCAGTTCGAAATCGGAGCTGTCCACGATCGACACGGCCCTGCTGATGGCCGGCGTGCTGCACGTGCAATCGTATTTCGACGGGGCGGGCGAGGAGGAGGCGGAAATCCGCCGCCTGGCCGACGAACTGTATCAACGCATCGACTGGCAGTGGGCGCAGGCGCGCCCGCCGGCGATCGTGCTTGGCTGGCATCCGGAAACCGGCATGCTGCCTTACGACTGGCGCGGCTACAACGAGGCGATGCTGGTGTACGTGCTGGCGCTGGCGTCGCCGACCCATCCGGTCGATCCGACGGCGTGGGACGAGTGGACCAGCAGCTACGACAAGACCTGGGGCACCTCATGGGGCCAGGAACACCTGGGATTCGCCTCGCACTTCGGGCACCAGTATTCGCACGTGTGGATCGATTTTCGCGGCATCCAGGATGCCTACATGCGCAAACGCGGCATCGACTACTTCGAAAACAGCCGGCGCGCCACGTACGCGCAGCAGGCCTACGCGATCGCCAATCCGCTCGGCTGCAAGGGTTACGGCGCCAAATTGTGGGGCGTGACGGCCAGCGACGGCCCGGCCGATGCGACCATCACCGACGGCGGCACCCGGCGCAAGTTCCGCAGCTACGCGGGGCGCGGCATGGGCAAGGAGCATGCCGACGACTGCACCGTCGCCCCGACCGGCGCAGTGGCGTCGATCGCGTTCGCGCCGGAGATCGCCATTCCGGCGATGACCGACATGCACGCGCGTTACGGCAAGCAGATTTACGGCCAATACGGTTTCCTCGACGCCTTCAATCCGAGTTTCGACTTCGGCATCAAGCTGGCCAACGGGCGGCGCGTGCCGGGCTTCGGCTGGATCGATACCGACTACCTGGGCATCGACCAGGGGCCGATCCTGGCCATGATCGCCAACTACCGCGACGAATCGGTGTGGCGCGTCATGCGCGGCAACCCGGTGATCCGCACCGGCTTGCGGCGCGCGGGCTTTAGCGGCGGGTGGCTCGATACCGAGGCCAAGCCATGAATTTGCGGCGGCGCCACTGGGTCGCCGGCTCGGCGCTGGCGCTGCTGCTGGCCGGCTGCGAACGGCGCAGCGGCGGCCCGGTGGAGCTGCGCCTGTGGGCCATGGGGCGCGAGGGCGAAGTGGTCAAGGAACTGCTGGCCGACTTCGAACGCGCCAACCCCGGCATCCGCATCAAGGTGCAGCAGTTGCCGTGGTTGTCGGCGCAGGAAAAGCTGCTCACCGCATTTGCCGGCGACGTGACGCCAGACCTGTGCCAGTTGGGGAACACATGGATACCGCAGTTCGCCGCGCTGGGCGCGATCGAGCCGCTGGGCGACCGGATCGACCGTCCCAACGGCGTGGCCAGCGCCGACTATTTTCCCGGCATCTGGGCGTCGAACCAGATCGACACTACCTTGTACGGCGTGCCCTGGTACGTCGACACGCGCCTGATCTACTACCGCAAGGACTTGCTGGCGGACGCCGGATTCGCCAAGGCGCCCGTCAGCTGGGCCGAATGGACCGAGGCGATGCGCGCGCTCAAGCAGCGCAGCCCGCAGAACTATGGCGTGCTGCTGCCCCTGAACGAATACGAACAACTGCTCTCGCTGGCGCTGCAGCAGGAAGCGCCGCTGCTGCGCGAAGGAGGGCGTTTCGGCGACTTCCGCCACGCCGATTTTCGCGCAACCTTGCAGTTCTACCTCGACCTGTTCAGAACTGGCCTGGCCCCGCGCCTGTCGGCCACCGCGATTTCGAACGTGTGGGACGAATTCGCCAAAGGATTCTTCGCCTTTTACATCTCGGGCCCGTGGAATATCGGTGAATTCAAACGGCGCCTGCCGCTTGAGAAGCAGCACACCTGGATGACGGCGCCCTTGCCGGGACCGCACGGCGCCGGTGCGTCGGTGGCCGGGGGCGCCAGCCTGGTCGTGTTCAAGGCGTCGCAGCACAAGGAAGAAGCGTGGAAGGTGGTCGAATACCTGTCGCAGCCCGAGGTGCAGCGCCGTTTTTACCAGATGACCGGCAACCTGCCACCGCGGCGCAGTGCGTGGAACGACCCGGCATTGCAGGACGACCCGTATTCGGCCGCGTTCCGCGAACAGCTCGAACGCGCCAAGTCGCCGCCCAAGGTGCCGGAATGGGAGCGCATCGGCACCGAAATGCGCATCGTGGCCGAGCAGCTGGTGGCGGGGCGCATGACGCTCGAGCAGGCCGTGACGGAACTCGATGCGCGCACTGACCGCATTCTGGAAAAACGCCGCTGGATGCTCGATCAGCGGGGCCGGGCATGAACAGCGGGCGCGCCGCATGGTGGATGGTAGGGCCGCCGCTGCTGGTGATCGGCGTGTTTTTCTTCGTGCCGGTGTTGGCCGCGCTGGCGATGAGCATGACCGACTTCGACCTGTACGCGCTGGCGGACCTGAACAACCTGCGCTTCATCGGCCTTGCCAACTATGCCGAGCTGCTGCAAACGCCGCTGTTCTGGAAGGCGCTGGGTAACACGCTGTTTTTCGTGGTGGCCGGCGTGCCGCTCTCGATCGCCGCATCGCTCGGCGCGGCGCTGCTGCTCAATTCGCGGCTTGCGTGGTTCAAGCCGCTGTTTCGCACCGCCTTCTTCGCGCCGGTGGTGACGTCGATGGTGGCTGTCGCCGTCATCTGGCGCTACCTGTATCACTCGCGCTATGGCTTCATCAATTACGGGCTCGATCTGGCGGGCCTGGCGCCGGTCGACTGGCTGGGCGATCCACGCTTCGCGATGCCCTCGATTATCCTGTTCGCGGTCTGGAAAAACTTCGGCTACAACATGATCATCTTCCTGGCCGGCCTGCAAAGCATACCGCGCGACCTGTACGAGGCGGCCGAACTCGATGGCGCGCGCAGCGTCGCCATGCTGCGCCATATCACTTTGCCGGCGCTGGCGCCGACCATGTTCATGGTCAGCATCCTCACCATGGCCGGCTACTTCCAGCTGTTCGCCGAACCGTACATGATGACCGAGGGCGGGCCGCTGCAAAGCACCGTCAGCGTGTTGTACTTCATGTACGAGCAGGGCTTCAAGTGGTGGAACCTGGGCAGCGCCACGGCGGTTGCCTTCATCCTGTTCCTGCTGATGTTCGGCGTGACCATGCTGCAAATGCGCGTGGCCGGCCGCGGGCTGGAAGAATGAGCGCGCGCGCCGGCGCCAATCCGCGGCGCGTGTTCGTGAACGCCATGCTGGTCCTGTGCGCGCTGCTGGCCACGTTTCCGCTGCTGTGGATGACGTCCGTGTCGTTCATGGCGCACGGCGAGGCGAGCCACTTTCCGCCGCCGCTGCTGCCGCGCCAGGTCACCCTGGCCAATTACATGGAGCTGTTTTCGCAGGCCGGCATCGGTCGCTATTTCCTCAACAGCCTCATGCTGGCACTGGCCGCGACCTTGCTCTCGCTCGCGTTCAACGTCGGCGCGGGCTACGCCTTCGCCAAGCTGCGCTTCGCGGGACGCGACCGCATCTTCAAGCTGCTGCTGGGCGCACTGGTGATTCCGGGACAGGTGGCGATGCTGCCGCTGTTCCTGATCATGAAGCAGATGGGACTTGTGAATACCTACATCGGGGTGCTGGTGCCGGCGGCGGCGAGCATCTTCGGGATTTTCCTGGTGCGCCAGTACGCGCTGACGATTCCCGATGCGCTGCTGGAGGCGGCGCGGCTCGATGGCGCCAGCGAGTTCCGCATCTTCCGCGCTATCGTGCTGCCGCTGCTGGCGCCGATCCTGGTGACCTTGTCGATCTTCAGTTTCCTGGGCAGCTGGAACGACTTCATGTGGCCTTTGATCGTCCTCACCGACAAGGATCTGTACACCTTGCCGGTGGCGCTGGCATCGCTCTCGCGCGAGCATGTGCAGGACAACGAGATGATGATGGCCGGTTCGGTACTCACCATTTTGCCGGTGCTGCTGCTGTTCCTGGTCTTGCAGCGCTATTACATCCAGGGCCTGCTGGTCGGCAGCGTAAAGGGATAAGGCCGCCGTCCGCCGTTGTTATCGCAGTGAACATCACCAGGGCAAAACCATGACGAACGCAATCGTATTTCCCAAGCACTTCCTGTGGGGCGCATCGACGTCGGCCTACCAGATCGAAGGCTCGCCGCTGGCCGATGGCGCGGGGCCGAGCATCTGGCAGCGCTTCGCTCACTCGCCCGGCAATATCCGCGACGGCGACACGGGCGACGTGGCCTGCGATCATTACCGGCGCTCGGCGCAGGATGTGGCGCTGATGCGCGAGATTGGCTTGCAGGCTTACCGCTTCAGCATTTCGTGGAGCCGGATCATGCCGGCCGGCCGTGGCGCGGTCAATCCCGTCGGGATCGGCTTCTACGACGAGCTGGTGGACTGCTTGCTGGCGCACGGCATCAGGCCGATGGTCACCCTGTTCCACTGGGATTTGCCGGAGGCGCTGGACAACCAGGGCGGCTGGCTCAATCGCGACATCGCCGGCTGGTTCGCCGACTATGCGCGCGTGATGTTCGAGCGCCTCGACGACCGGGTCACCTCCTGGGCCACGCTCAACGAGCCGTGGGTGGTGTCCGACGGCGGCTACCTGCATGGCACCTTGGCGCCCGGGCACCGCAACCGCTTCGAAGCGCCCATCGCCGCGCACAACCTGCTGCGCGCACACGGCGCGGCGGTGAAGGTGTACCGCGAGGTGGGCAGACACGAGATCGGACTGGTGGTCAACCTGGAGCCGAAGTACCCGGCCAGCGACAGCGCGGCCGACCAGGAAGCGGCCGCGCGCGGCCACGCCTACATGAACGGGCAATTTCTCGATCCGGTGTTTTTCGGGCGCTATCCCGACAAGATGAAGGAGGTGTATGGCGACGCCTGGCCCGCATGGCCGGCCGAGGATTTCGAGCTGATTCGCCAGCCGCTCGACTTCATCGGCGTCAATTACTACACGCGCAGCGTCACGCGCGACGAAGCGACTGCCTATCCGCTGCGCGCGGTGGCGGTGCGCCAGCCACTGGCCACCTACACCGAAACAGGCTGGGAAGTCTACGCCAAGGGCTTGAGCGACACGCTCGCATGGGTGGCGGCGCGCTACGGCAATCCGCCGCTGTACATCACCGAAAATGGCGCCGCGTTCTTCGATCCGCCGGTGGCCGAAGGAGGGCGGGTGCACGACCCGCTGCGCGTCGATTACTACCAGAAGCACCTGCGCGCGATCCACGAGGCGATTCAACAGGGCGTGGACGTGCGCGGCTACTGCGCCTGGTCGCTGCTCGACAACCTGGAATGGGCGCATGGCTTTTCCAAACGCTTCGGCATCGTGCACGTGAACTTCGCGACCCAGGAGCGCACCCTGAAGGATAGCGCGTATTTTTATCGCGAGGTCATCGCCACCAACGGCGCCGTGCTCGATGGCGTGCCGGCGCGGCCGTCCCGGTGGAGCGGCGCGGCCATGTGGACCGAGTGAGTCAATGCGGTGGCCAATATCGGGAAAACCACTGACGGTTACAAGAAGATGTTGTATTTATGCTGCAAAAATGGAAAGTGTGAAGTCAAAAAAGCAATGTTCAAAAGGAAGCATAATTTACCTATGACAGCATAATTTTTACGGGGCAGGAATGCGTCCGGAATGCAGGGCACAGGCGGCCTGAATGTCGAAAAACAGCAGAATATTGTCATTAAACAATTTCTTAAATGCACTGACATCTGCTAAACTGCTCGACTCATTAGAATTTGTGCAATAGATCAGACCATGTATGTGGGCTGTCGCCTGCCCGCCATGCTGCCTGCTTACACTCAAAAATCGCTTCGTTTCCTGCCGCGCCGTCTCGCCCTGGCTTCCCTCGTGCGCGCCGCGCTGCTGCTCATGTCGGCGTCCGCGGTATCAGCGCAGCAGCTTCCCGTGCCGGCAGCAAGCGCGCCCAATCCGCTCGACGTCGCCCAGGAAGGCATCCGGCGGCAAGAGGAACGCCTGCGCGAACAGCAGCAGCAATTGCAAACCAAGGCCGACCTGCTGCAACCGGTGCCGGCAGCCGCCGACATGAGCAAGCTGCCCGTCGAGACGCCTTGCTTCCTTATCAAGACCATTACTGTTGGTGGCAAGCAGGAGCTCGGCTCGATGGCATCGACCGTGGCGCCCTTCATCGGCCAATGCGTCGGCGTGCAAGGAGTGCGCCAGATCGCCGCCGTGCTCGACACAAGGCTGGTCGCACAGGGTTATGTCACCAGCCGGGTCAGCCTGCCTCAGCAGAACCTGAGCGAGGGCAAGCTGGTGTTCGCTCTGCACGTCGGCCGGGTTGCCGGCGTGAAGATGGTCAAGGCCGGCGTGCCGGGCGACGTGGCGGACGATGCCTGGGGCACCTGGAAAAACGCCTTTCCGCTGTCCGCCGGCGACGTGCTCAACATCCGCGACCTGGAGCAGGGCGTCGAACAGATGAAGCGCTTGCCGAGCCAGGCGGTCACGACCCGCATCGAACCGGGCATGGATGCGGACACCAGCATCGTGCTGCTCGAACGCCATGCCGGTAGCCTGCTGGAGCGCACGCATGCTTCCGTCAGCCTGGACAATTCCGGTTCGGTGGCCCTGGGCCGGGCGCAGTTGTCCGGTTCGCTGTCGCTCGACAATGCTGCCGGCCTGAACGATATTTTCAGCCTGAGCGGCAACATCAACGCCCAGCAGCCCAAGCGCGACCACCGCAGCACCAGCCTGTCGGCCAACTACAGCATTCCCTGGGATTACCACAGCTTCAGCGTGTCGCGTAGCAGCAGCCGCTTCGCCCAGTTCGTGCAAGGCACGACGGCGCGTTTCCTGTCCAGCGGCAGCAGCAGCACGGCCGAGGCCAAATGGAATTACCTGGCATGGCGCAGCGGATCGGCCAAGGCCGGCGTGTATGCGGCCATCTCGACCCGCCGCGCCCGGAGCTTTCTCGACGACGTGGAACTGGTCGTGCAGCGCCGCCGCACCACCAGCGCCCAGGGCGGCCTGACCTTGAAGCAATACCTCGGCCAGGGCTTGCTCGATCTTGACCTCGGCTACCGCCAGGGCATCGGCCTGGGCAGCGCCGAGGCGGATTATCCGAGCGCGGCCGGCGGCGGCCTGACCCTGCGCCCGCGCATCGTTAGCTTCAACGCGTCCTACAGTCAGCCGTTCAAGCTGGCCGAACGCGCGCTGCAGTACAGCGCCAGCCTGCGCCTGCAAAAGACCGGCGACATGACCTTGTCGGCCGACCAGATCAGCATCGGCGGGCGCTACAGCGTGCGCGGCTTCGACGGCGACAGCGTGCTGCTGGCCGAAAGCGGTGCGATCCTGCGCCAGGACGTCTCGACCGGCCTGCCATCGTTCGCAGGCATCGACAGCAGCGCCTTCATCGCGCTCGACGCCGGCAAGGTCTGGGGGCCGAGCGCCGCCGGCCTGGTCGGCGACACCCTGGCCGGTTTCGCCGCCGGCCTGCGCGGCAGATGGAAGTCGCTGGTATTCGATATCAGCCTGGCCACCCCGCTCAGCAAGCCGCAGCGTTTCAAAACGCGCACTGTCACACCGTATGTTTCGGTCACGTATTCGCGCTGATTCGCAGCGCAGACAGTTCAGTCCCCCCGCAGTACCCGTTTGACGCCTTCAGGCACCCCAAGGACCCATCATGAAATCACCTATCCGCCATCTGTTAAAGAAACCATCGACCTTGACCGCGGCCGACCGCCTGGTCCAGGCGCAGCTGGAGCAGCCGATGGAGGCGGTGGGCCGCAGCGGCCGTCCGTGGGCGCGGGCGGTGGCCAGGGCGATGATCGTGCTGCAGATCTTGCAGACGGCATTGATCGCGGGACCGGCCTACGCGCAGGTTGCGGCCGCCGGCAACGCGCCGGCCGGGCAAAAGCCGCTGGTCGATGCCGCCGCCAACGGCGTGCCGATCGTGCTGATCGCGCCGCCAAGCGCGGCCGGCGTGTCGCACAACCGCTACGATCAGTTCAATGTGGATAGCAGGGGTTTGATCCTGAATAACAGCCGGGAGAGTGTCGGCACCCAGCTCGGCGGCATCGTCAACGGCAATATGCAGTTGGGCACTACCAGCGCCCGCATCATCCTGAACGAAGTCACGTCCGGCAATCCCTCGCGCCTGAACGGCTATATCGAAGTGGCAGGGCAGCGCGCCGACCTGGTCATCGCCAACCCCAATGGCATCAGCTGCGACGGCTGCGGCTTTCTCAATACCGCCGGGCGCGCCACCCTGACCACCGGCACGCCGCAATACAATGGCGCCGGCCAGCTCGACAGCCTGAACGTGCAGCGCGGCGTGATTACCATCGGCGCCCGGGGCTTAAATGCCAGCAATGTCGAGCAGCTCGACCTGCTGGCGCGTGGCATCGTGATCGAAGGCGAGATCTCCACCAGGAATTTACAGGCGGTCCTGGGCGCCAACAAGGTCTTGTACGGCACGCTCAAGGCCACCGCGCAAGATGGCAGCGGCAATGCGCCCAAGTTCGCCATCGATATCGCCGACCTGGGCGGCATGTATGCCAACCAGATCTATCTGGTCGCTACCGAAAAGGGCCTGGGCGTGAACAGCGCCGGCCGCATCGCTTCCCTGACGGAAAACCTGACCCTGAGCGCGCAGGGCGACCTGACCCTGAAGGACAATTACAGCAAGAAAGACGTCGACCTGTCCAGCAGCGGCAAGGTCACCCTGACAGGGCAGACCAACGCCGAGCGCAACGCGCGCATCGCCGCCACCGAACGGGTGGCCGTCAACAACGGCGCCGTGCTGCGCGCGGAGCAAAGCGTGCTGCTCACGACCGCCCAGATCGACAACAGCGGCAGCGTGATCCAGAAGTCCGCCAGCGAAACCCTGGTGCTGGCCGCCGAACGCATCAACAGCAGCGGCAGCATATATTCGGCCACCGACCTCAGCTTGCAGGCGCGCACCATCGACGGCAAAGGCGGCGTGCTGCAGGCAGAGCGCGCCCTGAAGCTGTCCGCCGACAGAATTCTGGTCGACCAGCAGCAGTGGGCCGCCAACGAGGCGGTTACGGTCAAGGCCGGCGAGCTGCGCGCCGTCAACAGCGTCATGGCGGCCGGAACGGACCTGTCCCTGAACACAAGCGGCGTCTTGAACATCCAGGGCAGCACCTTGACGGCCAAAAAGGCCGTCGACCTGCGCGGCCAGGGCGTGAACAGCGCCGCCGCGACCGTCTCGGCGGCCGCGCTGGCGCTCGACGCGGGCAAGGGCAAGCTGGACAACACCGGTGGCGTGCTCTACGCGGCTGGCAACATCGACCTGCGCGCCGCCGGCATCGACAATACGCGCGGCAAGATCGTCGCGGCCGACAAGCTGGCGCTCGATGCCGGTGGTGGCGCGCTCGACAACACGGGCGGCACGGTGGCATCGAAGGATGCCGTGTTCGGCAACGTCGGCAGCATCCGCAACCGCGCAGGCACCCTGTCCACCACCAGCGACCTGGTGCTGGACGGTGCCCTCGACAACAATAAAGGCAAGCTCATCACTGCCGGCGCGCTGACCTTCTCCGGCGCATCGCTGGACAATGCCGGCGGTGCCATCCAGGCCGGCAATGCCGTCAAGCTCACGGCCAGCGGCCTGATCGACAGCGCCGATGGCATCATCCAGAGTACCTCGGCCGGCGTCGCCATCAAGGCCGGGCGCCTCGACAACAGCAAGGGCGCGATTGCGGGGGCCAGGGACATTGCCATCGATGCCGGCAGGATGCTCGGGAGGAATGGCGACATCAGCGCCGGCGGCAAGCTGGCCGTCAGCGGCGCGGCGCTCGACCTGAGCGGCGCGAGCCTCGCCAGCAACGGCACCCTCGACCTTGCGGCCAGCGACATCGTGGCCAGCGCAGCCAGGCTGCACGCCGGCCAGGCCTTGACCGTCAAGGCCGGCAATCTGTCCGCCGCTGGGGCCTCCATCGCCTCGGTTGGCAGTGTGAACGTGGCCGCCACCGGCGACGCCTGGCTGGACAAGGCCGCGATCGCCGCCAACGGCAACGTGGACCTCAACAGCCGCAACCTGCACGCCCAGCAACTGCGCGTGGAAAGCGGCGGCACGGTCGCGCTCAAGGCCGACGTGGTCGACCTGCAGGATGCCAGCCTGTCCGGCGCGCGCGGCCTCGGCCTGACGGCCGGCACCTTGCTGATGAAGGGCGGCAGCGCCGTTTCAGGCGGCATGCTGACTATTACCGGCCAGAGCCAGCAGGGCGGCAAGCTGTCCGCCGCGCGCGACGTCGATATCCGCATGGAAAAGGGGCTCGACCTGACTGGCGGCGCCATCCTCGCCGGCGGCGATATTGCGGTGCGTGCCGAAGGCATCGTCACCGACCAGGCGCTGCTTGGCGGCAAGCACATCGTGCTCGATGCCGGCCTGCAGAGCGTGAGCAATGTGCAGGGCACGATCGTGGCCGAGTCCGGCGGCGGAACGCGCGCACCGGCGCTGGTGGTGCGCGGCAATGGCATCGACAACAACCGTGGCGTCTTGTCGTCCGATTCGAATGCCGTGTTCGACGCAAAAAGCCAGGTGTTCGACAACAGCAACGGCAAGGTCGTCGTGGGTGGCGACATGGATTTGTCGGCAGCGATGCTGAAGAACCGTTCCGGCAGCATCGCCACGGGCAGCAGCATCGTCATGCGCGGCAATGAAGTCGACAATACCGACGGCCAGCTGCGCTCCGGCAAGGACGTCATCATCGAAGCGAGCGGCCAGCGCCTCGGCAACGAGCGCGGCGTGATCGAAGCGCAGGGCACGATGACCCTGCTGGCAGCCGACTTGAACAATATCGGCGGCCGGCTCACGGCCAACCAGACCCTCAACCTGACCGCCGGTGCGCTCAACAACAGCGGCGGCACGGTGGCGGCCGGCAAGGACCTGACCCTGAGCGTGAGCGGCGTGGCCAACAGCGGCAACGGCAGCTTGAACGCGGGCGGGCCGCTCAGCATCAGCGCCGGGCGCTTCGACGCGGCCGGTGCGCACATCTCCTCGAATGAGCGGATCGTCATTGCGGCCGGCCAGGGCATGTACCTGGACAAGAGCGACATCAAGGCCGGCGGCGCGGTCGACCTGTCCGCCGGCGTCGTGCAAGCCACGGGCGCGACCATCATCAGCAACGGCGCCATCGCCGTCAGCGGGCGCGACAGCGTCAACCTCGCCGCCAGCGACATCAACGCCAACGGCGCGGTGACCATCAAGGCCGCCAACGGCGCCAGCCTGCAAGGCGCGCAGATCGCGACCAATGCGCAACTGCACATTGACGCGGCCAGCATCGATGGCGGCGCCAGCCGCCTGTCGAGCGCGGGCGAGATGGCCCTGCATGCGGATGCGGGCGGCATTGTTCTCGCCGGCGCGCACCTGGCCAGCGGCGCCACCCTGCGCATCGACGGCAAAGGCATCGATGCCGCCAACGCGACCCTGGCGGCCAAGGGCGATATCGCGCTCGATACGCGCGGCGCGGACTACAAGGCCGACGGCAGCCTGCATCGCAGCGAAAGCGGCGGCATCACGCTCAAGGCCAACAACATCGACCTCGGCGGCAGCGCCGGCCACATCGGCGACAGCGGCTTCATCGCGAACGGCAGCATTGCGCTCGACGCAAGCGGACAGATCAACGCGGCCAACAGCACCATCTCGTCCGGCAGCAATGTGGCGCTCAACGCCGGCCGGGGCATCAGCACGGCTGGCGGCGCGGTGTCGGCCATCGGCAGCGCGACCTTGTCGGGCACCGCCATCGACAATGCCGGCGGCGCGATCGCCGCCAATGGCGCGCTCAAGCTGGTCGCCCGCGACGGCGGCATCGACAACGGCGGCGGCAGCATCATGTCGCGCGACCAACTGACATTGCAAACCCGCGCAGGCCTCGACCGCATCGCCGGCAAGCCGGCCGCGGCCGGCGGCGCAACCGACCTGAACAACAAGGGTGGAACCATCGTGGGCGTGGCCGGGGCCGTCATCAACAGCGGCACCATCGACAATAGCAGCGGCAAGATTGCCAGCGGCGATAGCTTGGTGCTCGACCTCGGCAACAGCGATTTCAAGGGCGCCAAGGGCAGCGTGCTCAGCGAGAAAGCGCTGACCCTGAGCGCGCGCCAGATCGACCTGAGTGCCGGCCAGCTGCGCGCCGGCAAGGGCGTGAGCCTGTCCGCCGAGCAAATCGTGGCGCAAGGCGCGGCCATCAGCGCCGCCGCCGGCGACCTGCTGATCGACAGCAAGGGCGGTTCCATCGACACAAGCCACGCGGACATGCTGGCTTCCGGCCTGCTGAGCCTGAAATCGGGCGCAGCCAACCTGGCGCAAGCCAAACTCTCCAGCGGTGCCGGCACCAGTATTGCCAGCGCAGCGCTCGATGCACGCCAGGCCAGCATCCAGGCCGGCGGCGATATCGTTATCGCCAGCGGTGCGGCGATCAACGCCCAGGACGCGTCCATCGGCGCCGGCGGCAAGCTGGACCTGACTGCCAGTTCGCTCAAGGGCGGCCAGTATTCGGCATTCAAGGACTTGACCGTGGTGACCACGGGCGCCATCGACCTGGGCAAGAGTTCCCTGCCGGGCGCGCAGGGCGGCGCCTTCCTCACGGATGCGGCGCTCAATGTCAAGGCGCAGGGCGCCATCCTCGATGACGGCCGCGCGATCGGCAAGAACATCACCTTCGACGTCGGCAACGGCCTGCTGAGCAATCGCGGCGGCACCATTCTCGCCACCGATGCCGCCGCCAGCGCGCCGGCCCTGAAGGTGACCGGCAATGGCATCGACAGCACGGGCGGCAGCATCGTCAGCAATGGCGACCTGATCATCAACAGCGGCAGCGGTGCCCTGGACAACAGCAAGGGCACGATTGGCGCCCTGCGCACACTCGACGTGGTGGCCGGCAAGCTCGGCAATGCGGGCGGCACGGTAGTGGCCAACACGGCGCTCGCGTTGCAGGTGCAAGCCATCGACAACCAGGCCGGCAAGATCCAGGCCGGCACCAGCCTGAACGTCAAGGCAGGCGACATCGACAACCGCGCCGGCACCCTGGCCGGCAGCACGGGCATCGACCTGACGGCCGGCAAGGTCGACAGCAGCAACAAGGCGTTGATCGGCAGTAATGGCGACGTCACCTTGCATACCAAGGGCTTGGACAATAGCGGCAGCCAGGTCACGGCCGGCGGCAAGCTGGTCATCGATACCGGTGCAGCGGGCGCGATCACGAACGTCAAGGGCAGCCTGGCCAGCGATGGCGGCATGACCCTGGCCAGTGCCGGCGAGCTTGACAACAGCGGCGGCGCCATTGCGGCGGGCGCGGGCCTGGACGCGCAGATTCAGGGCGCGCTGGTCAACAAGGACGGCAATATCGTGGCCGCCAAGAACCTGGGACTGAAGGTCAAGGGCGCGCTCGCCAATCAGGGTGGAGCCATCCAGGCCGGCGGCGACATGCTGGTCGGTACTAACAAAGGCATAGCCAACGATACCGGCAAGCTGATCGCCAACGGCGCCCTCGGCATCGATGGCGCCTCACTCACCAGCAAGAAAGGCTTGATCAGCGCGGGCAAGGACCTGACCCTCGACGTCAAGACCCTCGGCGGCGCGCTCGACAACCAGGGCGGCCAGATCCAGGCCAGCGGCAAGGCCAGCATCGCGGCCAAGGGCGTGGGCAACGTCGATGGCGTGATCATCGCCAGTGACGACCTGCTGCTCGACGCGGGCAAGGCACTGCTCGATAACCGCGGCGGCATCGTGCAAAGCGCCAAGGCATCGGTCGCGATCGACGCCGGCGACATCGCCAGCCAGGGCACGGCCAGCGCCATCGTGGCGGCGGGCAACCTGACGGTCGCCGGCAACAACATCGACAGCGGCAAAGGCTTGATCAGCGCGGGCAAGGACCTGTCGCTGATCGCACAGGGTACGCTCGGCAATGCGCAGGGCCGCATCACGGCCGGCGCGCAAGCGACCGTGCAGGGCCAGGGCATCGACAACAGCGGCGCGCTGCTCAGTGCCGGCAAGACCTTGACCGTGCAGGCCGGCAGCGGCACCGTGGTCAACAGCGGCGGCAGCATCCTGGCGGGCGAGACGCTCAAGCTGGGCGCGGGCGGCGTTCAAAACCTGGGCGGCAGCGTGGCCTCGAACGGCGACCTGACCCTGGTGGCGGACAGCGGCGGCACGGTCGACAACAGCGCCGGCACCATCCGCAGCGCGCAGGGCAATGTCAGCCTGACGGGCGGACAGTTGCGCAATGGCAGCATCGGTACTGGCGCCTCCGGCCCCGGCGGATCGATCGCGGGCGGGAAAGATGTGACGATCAGCGCCAATGGCGCGCTGCTCAACCGCGGCGGCGCCATCGAAGCGGCGAACAAGCTGACCATCCAGGCCGGCGCGGCGCTTGATAATACCAACGGCAAACTGACCGGCGCCAACGCGCTGGCCGTCAGCGCCAATGGCATCACCTCCGTCAACGGCTCCATGCTCAGCAATGGCGCACTGAGTGCCAACGCGGGCACGGGCGCTTTCGACAACAGCAAGGGCGTCATTTCCGGCGGCAGCACCACCACCTTGAACTCGGCGGGCCGCTTCGACAATACGGACGGCAAGATCACCACCGGCGCCAATCTGGTGGCCACGACTGGCGCGTTCGACAATGTGCGCGGCCTGGTCAGCGCCCAAGGCGGCGCCAACCTGACCACCGCGGCCTTCGATGGCCGCAAGGGCGAGGTCATCGGCCAGCAAGCGCTGACGATCAATACCCAAGGTGCGCGTTTCGATGGTTCGGGCGGACGCTTCGCCAGCAATGGCGGCGTGACCCTGGCCACCGGCGACGCTGTGCTGACCGGCAGCACCATCGCCGCCGGCGACAGCTTCGCCCTCCAGTCGATTGGCGCGAACACCCGCCTGGACGCCAACGGCATCCAGATCGCCGTCACCAAGAACATCACCATGACGGGCGCGGACGTGGCCCTGAACGGCAGCAGCCTGCAAGCCGGCAATACCATTACCGTGGCGGGCAGCACGGTTGGCTTGAACAATGCGACCCTGGCCGCGAACAGCGCCGTCAACATCAACGGCACCGACGTGCAGGCCGGCGCCATCAACATCAGCACCCAGGGCGATATTTCCCTGCAGGCGAGCAATTCCCTGGACTACCGCAACGGGCAGTTCGCTGCGGGCAATAACGCCGCCATCTACGGTGGCGGCCTAGTGGCCACATCCGGCGCCAAGCTGGCGGCCGGCAAGCGCTTGTCGTTCGGCATGGGGCAGCAGGCTGTCGACTTCAGCGCGCTCGACTTTACCTACCAGTTCGGCACCGACCTGCTGGTGCAAGCCCTGGGCATTCGCACCGGCGGCGTGGCGATCAGCGCCGACAACCTGTTCTTCGACGCCGGCACCGGCGTGCTCGACAACACTGGGGGCACCCTGTCCGCCACCGGCGTGATCGAATTCAAGGCGCGCGGCATGATCAACAGTGGCGGCCTGATCGCGGCGGACCATCTGGTCTCGCTCGACTCGGGCATGGGCGCAATCATTAACGATGGCGGGACCATCGCCAGCGCCGCCGGCAAGATTGGCATCGCCGGCAGCGACTTGCTCAATAAAGACGGCGGCAACATCACCGCCGCCGAGTCGGTGAACGTCTCGACAATTGGCCTGACCGACAATGCCGGCGGCAATATCGTGTCCGATGGCGAAGTGAGCCTGTACAGCGGCACCCTGGGCAACGTCAAGGGCAATGTCGTCAGCAACAAGGACAAGGTGACCGTCAACGTCCGCACCTTCGACAATGATGGCGGCGTAGTCAGTGCCAAGACGGCGCTCGATGTCACCGCTACCTTGGGTGTGAGCAACAAGGGCGGCACCATGCTCGCCGGCCTCGATGCAAGCATCGTCGCCAAGAATGGCGTGAACAATACCGGCGGCGTCATTGGCGCTGCGGGGAAGGTGGCGTTGACCAGCAGCACGGGTGTCGTGATCAACCAGGGCGGCTCGATCCAGAGCGATACATCGACGGTCGCGATCGATGCCGGCAACGGTATCTGGAACCAGAACGGCGATATCTACGGCTTGACCGGCGTGCAGGCCAAGACCGACGCCAACCTGCTCAATATGCAGGGCGGGCGGATCGCCAGCCAGGGTGACGTCAAACTCAGCAGCCTCAAGGGCAAGCTGGACAACACGGACGGCATTGTCAGCTCGGGCAGTGCCCTGATCGTGGCGGCCAAGGACGTGAACAATGCGGGCGGCGTGCTGTCGGGCTTAACGTCGGTCAAGGTCGATGCGGACAGCGTCGACAACAATGCCGGCGTGATCGAAGCGGGCACGGGCGGCATTGCCATCACGGCCAAGACCTTGAGCAACGATAACAGCGGCAGCCAGCGCGGGATTGTCAGCAAAGGCGATATCACCATCGGCGGCGGCGCGGTCAAGCAGAACGGCGGCTACATCGGCGCTGACGGCAAGCTGACCATCGACGGCACCAGCATCGACAATACCGGCGGCTCGACCATGCTGGCCTTGAAAGAGTTGAGCCTGACCGGCACCACGGGCATCAATAACCAGGACGGCAATATCAAGTCCGCGCTCGATACGACGCTCAAGACCCCGGTATTGAATAACGTCGGCGGTACGGTGTTTGCGAACAATAACCTTGTGGTGGACGCCGCAGCGATCGACAACAGCAATACCAACAACGGCGCGTTCGACAAGGGTTTGCTGGCATCGAACACGGTGACCGTGAATGCGGCCACGGTGGGCAACGTGAATGGCGCGATCGTGGCGCTGAAGAACCTCAAGGTGGCGGGTTCGGCCAGTATCAATAATACCGGCGGCCAGCTGAGCGGCGAAGCGGTCACGATTGACACGGCTGACTTCATCAATACCGGCGGGCGCACCGACGCGACCACCACGCTGACGGCGACCATGAAGAAATTTAGCGCCGACGGCGTGATGGCGTCCACCGGCACCCTGCGCCTGGCCATGAATGGCGATTACACCAACGGCGGTATCGTGGCGGCCGAGAACAATCTGGAGATTGTTCTCAATAACGGCAAGTACACCAATAACGGCACGATCAGCGCGGCCAGGGACCTGAGCCTGTCGGCCACGGAGTTGAATAACTACGGCACGATCAGCGCGACCAATACGACGATCAATGTCGGCAGTTTTGTCAATTCTGATACGAACGGTAAGGGCGTAGTCAATTCGGTCGGCACGACGACCATCAATGCGGGCAATACGGTCAATACCGGGCGCATTTACGGCGGCGACGTCGTGATCGGCGGCGCGGTATCGAATGAGGCGGATGCCACCATTGGCGCGCGCGACACCTTGACGATGAGCGGCTTGTTGATTAATAAGCCGGGCGCGAACGTGATCAGCCTGGGCAACATGAAGCTGGGCGACGTGGTCAATGCGGGCGCGCGGATCGAGTCGGGCGGTAATCTCGATGTCCGCAACTTGCGTAACATTAACTGCGTTGCCGGCAGCGGTGGTAATGGCGTAGGTGCGTCGGATTGCGGCACTTACGGGCTGCAGGGCGGCGTGTCGCTGACCGATGTGACGACGGTAACCCCTGTAAATCAGGTCATCCTGACCGATTCCCAGACTGGTCTGGTGCACAATCTGAATGATCTGGTGATCGTCTATGCTGACGATACCTTCCACTATGTTGTGCCGGGTGAAGATCATAAGATCGAAGACTATATCCAGCGGACTTACACTACCAAGACGACCGTGGCCAGTGTTATTGCCACGTCTAATTCGGGCACGGTTGCCGCTGCTGGCAATGTATCTGCACAATCGGCACAAAATATTGATAGCCGAATCGTCGCTGGTGGCAGTGTGCTCATTAATGGCGGCTCCGAAGTCGGTAATGGTATTGAGAAAACCGCCGGTGACAGCGTCAATATCTCAACCCAAGGTTCGCAACAAATTACAACCACGGGAACTGAGTTCGAAACCCACGTCGATTCTTGCAAGCCATGGCAGAGTTGCAAACACAAACGCATCTATGGCGGCACGTCGAATTTCGAAGACGTTGGTCCAACCACCAGCATCGACGTGGCTGGCGTTCTCTACGACAGCGGTGGCGCGGCCTCTGCGCCGGTTGCTCCTGCCAATGCAACGATTGCCCCTGCCGAACCGGCGAAAGTGGTCGGTACCCTTGGCACTGGCGTAGCCGGCAATATCACCGCCGCCAATGGAAACACTGCGGCGGGCGATACGACGACTACGAAGACGGGTAACGTCGTTACTTATCAGAACGGTAGCACCACGGTCGGCATCAACGTCGGCGCGATTAATACCAATACAGCTGTGCAGGGTGTTGGGGTGCAGGGCGTTATCGCAGGCGGAGCGCCGTCGGTCAGCACTTCCGTCGCCGCTGGCGGCACCAAAATCGGCGCGCAGGCAGCCGGTACCGCTGGCGGGACGGGGCCGGTCTTGACCGACGCCCAGCAACAAGGCAGCGGGGGCGCCGCCGACGTTACGGTTGGTACGAGTGCCCAGCCCGTCGTCAAGGGCCAAGTGGCAGGCAATGCCTTGCCTGGCAGCGTCATCGCGGGCAATGCGCGCGCGGTGCAGCAGAGCGCCATCGGCGACCTGACGACCTCATTCGCCAAATTCGCCGCCGCACGTCCGGTGACGGTTGCGGAAAAGACGGTCGCCGGCGTTGTCGGCACCAATACCAAAGACATCGGCGTCCGCGCCACCGATCCGAAGGTGCCGAACGTCACCCTGACCAGCAACACGGACTGGAAAGCGCCGAGCGGCAATCTGTTCTCCCTGAAACCGGGAGAGGGCGCCGGCTATCTGGTCGAAACCGACCCGCTGTTCACCGACAAGAAAAAATGGACGGGCAGCGATTACTTCCTGGACCAGCTTGCTATTGACCCGCAGCGCACCCTGAAGCGCTACGGCGATGGTTTTGTCGAGCAGCGCGCGTTCGCCGACCAACTGATCAACATCACCGGCCGCAACAAGTTGTCCGGCTACGAGAACAACGAACAGGCGTTCAAGGCGCTGATGGATTCCGGCGTGGCCTACGCCAAGCAGTTCCAGCTCACGCCTGGCGTGGCGCTGTCCGAGCAGCAGATGGCCCAGCTGACCACCGACATCGTGTGGCTGCAGGAAGAAACCGTCACCATGCCGGACGGCAGCACCACCAAGGCCCTGGTGCCCCAAGTCTACCTGCGCCGTCCGCAACAGGGCGACCTGTCGACCGGCGGCGCCCTGATTGCCGGCGACAACGTCACCATCCGCAACCAGAACGGCAGCATCAGCAACAACGGCACTATCCTGGCCGGTTACGCCAATGCGAAGCCGACCGACATGCACGGTACCGTCACGCTCGACGCCAAAAATGTCAGCAATGGCGGCACCATCGCCGGCAACGTGATCGACATCAGGGCGGCGAACGATATCGCCAATGTGGGCGGACGAATCGCCGGCCTGTCCAACAAGGGCGTCGACGGCAGCGCCACCGACGACAGCCGGGTCACGCTCAATGCCGGCCGCGACATTCTCGTGGCCAGCACGACGCGCACGCGCAGTGTTGACACGGTTGGCAACAACGGCACCAGTACATCGAGCCGCACCAATATCGACAGGGTCGCCACCATTGCCGGCGGCAACGTGCTGATCGATGCCAAGGGCAATTTCACTGCGCGCGCGGCGCAGGTCGACGCAGCAGCCAATCTCAGTGTATTGGCCGGCAAGAACATCGATATCGCCGGCGTGGAAGAAAAGCACGCGCTGTTCGTGCCGCTGGGCGGCAACACGATGGGCCGGACCGGCTACACCAACGAGGCGAGCATATCGAACGCGGGCAGCAGTCTGACCGCAGGCAACAACCTTGCCGTCAAGGCCGGCGCCGACACTACCTTGAGCGGCAGCCGCATCGCCGCAGCGAATGACGCGAGCATTTCCGGTACCAACGTCACCATCTCGGCGGTCAAGGACCGTACCCTGGTCGACGTGCAAACGGTGGGCCGCAAGCAGTACGACCGCGCCATGAACGATGACGAAAGCCTGAGTGGCGGCTCCGTCAGCGCCGGCAGCAGCGTGACGATCGTCGCGACCGGCATGGCGACCGGGCAGAAAGACAAGGACGGCAAGGCGATCGCCCAGGTGGGCACGGGCAACCTCGTCCTCAACGCGGGCAAAGTGACCGCCCTGAAGGGGACGGCCAGTCTGCTGGCCAACAACGACGTGTCGATCCAGACCATCACCACCGGCCACGACAGCCTGAATGACAGCTACAGCAAGAGCGGCAACCTGGTCAAGAGCAAGACCACGACGACGTCGAGTACCTCGAACACGCAGCAGGCCGAGGGCAGCCGCATTGCCGGCAACAGCATCGCCATCGTCGCCGGCAACGGCAAGGACCTGGTGGGCAACGTCAATGTGATCGGCTCGTCGGTACTTGCCGACACCAGGCTGGCCGTCACTGCCGGTGCGGACATCAATGTGCTGGCAGCAACCAGCACCGGCACCTACAGCCAGGCGACCACAGTTAAACAGTCCGGGCTGTCCGGCGCCAAGAACGGCGTGGGATTGAGTGCCGGATCGTCAACCGTGAAATCGCGCGAAGACGGCAGCTTCGCCACCCAGAGCGAGACGGGCAGCGTGCTCGGCAGCAGTGGCGGCAATGTGATCCTGAACGCCGGCAAGAACGCCACCATCGCCGGCAGCGACCTGATCGCCGGACGCCTGGATACCGACGCCACCCTGCTGAACGGGAACATCGATATCTCGGCGCAGAACATCGCCATCATTCCGGGGCAGGACCAGCGCCACGAAACGCAGTCGCTCGACACGACGTCGAAGAGCTTCACCGTGGCCGTGGTCGGCACGCCGGTCGATACCCTGCGCAACCTGAAGAAGATCAAGGAGGACAAGAGCAAGTTCGGCCGGGTCAACGGCACGCTCTCCGAACTGGCCGACAGCAGCCTGACCGCGCCGCAAGTGGCGGTCACGTTCGGCAAGAGCCAGACCAGCAGCAGCACGGTGCACGATGGCCAGACCCAGTCCGGCAGCAGCCTGAGCGCCAGCGGGGACATCCGCCTGACGGCGCGCGGCAATGGCGTGACGGGCGTGGACGGCAAGCCGGTCGATGGCGACATCACCGTGCGCGGTTCGAAAATCGACGGCGGCGGCGTGGTAAAGCTGAGCGCCGAACGCAACGTCACGGTGGAAGCATCGACGGACCGCAGCAGCGACAGCAGCGCGGCGACGGCCAGCGCGTCGACCTTCAGCGCGGCGGGCCTGAGCCTGGGCGACATCACGCGCGCCATCAACGGCGGGCCGAACAGCGGCGGCGTGACCCTGTCGCCCTACAACCAGAAGCGCGGCAGCGACAGCGGCAGCGAAACAAGTACCCGGCAGACGGCTAGCCTGATCAACGGCAACAAGGTCGAACTGGTCAGCAACAGGGGCGACATCCTGGTGCAGGGCAGCGGCATCAAGGCCAAAGGCGACATCGCGCTGAGCGCAAGCGCGGGCAAGATCGACATCGTCAGCGGCCAGGACGGCACCGTGCTCAAGGAAACCCACAACATCATGCAGTTGGGCGACCTGGGCGGCAACGGCACGGCCAACACGGTGGGCATCAAGCGCGGCAGCGACACGCTCGATACGCGCAAGGACCAGCAGAACACGATCCGCAGCGGCCTGTCCGCCGGCGGCAACCTGGCCATTACCGCGAAAGACAATGTCGCGGTGCGCGGCAGCGACCTGCACGCCGACGGCAACGTCGACATCAAGGGCAGGAATGTCGTGCTCGATCCTGGTGTGGACGAAGTGAGCACCAAAGCGGCCAGCAAGACCAGCCAGTTCGGCGTGACGGTGGCGCTGTCCGGCTATGCGGTGGACGCGGCCAATGCGGTCAAGCAGGCGGCCGTGGCGCACGAGCAGAAGGACGACGACAAGCTGGCCGGCATTTACGCGGTCAAGGCGGCGATCACGGTGGCCAACGGCACCGGGGTGGGCGGAGGGACACCGGCAGCCAACAACACGCAGGCGCCGGCGTCGAGCCAGGCGTCGATCAAGGCGACGGTGAGCATCGGCGGCAACAGCAGCGACAGCACGACCAACAACAGCGCCTTGCAGAACAAGGGCAGCACGGTCAGCGCCGGCCAGAACCTGACCGTCACCGCCACCGGCGACGGCGGCAAGGATGCGAACGGCAAGGCGTCGGACGGCAACATCACGGCGCGTGGCGCGGTACTGAGCGGCAAGGACGTGACTTTGGACGCCGCCCGCGATATCAGGCTCGCCAGCGCGCAGGACACGAGCGCCAACGACAGCTGGAACAGTAGCCACAACGCGTCGGTGGGCGTCGGTTTCGGCCTTGGCGGCACGCAAAACGGTTTTACCTTGGAACTGGCCGCTGGGCAGTCGCATGGCAATGCCAACGGCGACGCGACGACCAACCAGAACACGAGCGTAACGGCCAGCAATGTCTTGACCATCAAGAGCGGCAAGGACACCGCCCTGGCCGGGGCGCAGGTCAAGGGCGACAAGGTGGTGGCCAACATTGGCGGCGACCTGAATATCGCGAGCCTGCAGGACACTGATAACTACACGAGCCGGGAAAAGAGCAGCGGGGGAAGCGTCAGTATTTGCGTGCCGCCGTTCTGCTATGGCGCCAGTTCGGGCAGCGTGAACGCGGCCAAGGCGAATATCGACAGCACGTTCGCTAGTGTGAACCAGCAGTCGGGCATCTATGCGGGTGCGCAGGGCTTCGATGTCACTGTCAAGAACAATACCGATCTGATCGGTGGCGTGATTGCCAGTGCCGCCGGTGCCGACAAGAACAGGCTGACGACGGGCACGCTGACGCAAACGGACGTGAAGAATGCGGCAAGCTATGACAGCGACAGCAGCAGCGTGAATTTGTCGTACAGCAGCGGCGCCAGTGCGATCCAGACCATCGGCAGCAATGTAGCCGGGAACATGGCGGGCAATCTCACGCCGGTGCAAAACGGCAATGCTGCCGGCACGACGAAGAGCGCGATCAGCGCGGGCACGCTCGTCATTACCGACGCCAAGGGACAGATTGCGGCGACGGGCAAAACAGCGGAGGAGACCGTTGCTACGACCGATCGCGATACGGCTAACAGCGCCGGGACCATTGGCAAGATTTTTGATCAGAAAAAGCTGCTGGAAGACCAGGAGTATGCAAAGGCGCTGGCCGGCGTGGTGCAGCAATCGACAGCATTTATCGAAAAGAAGCTTGGTGATGCGCTGGTTGGAACCGACCTTGCTACCAAGGTCGCGGTTCATGCGGTGATCGACGGCGCCCTCACGAAGCTGGTTGGCGGCGATTTTAGTTCAGGCGCCGCCGCATCTGCTGCCACGACGGCACTGCTTGAAACATTCGGCGACGAAATCAAGAAAATTCCGGGCTTGAAACCTGACGACGTGCGTGCCCTGACGACGTTACTGGCATCTGTCGTTGGCAAGGCTGTTGCCGGTGTGACCGGTGCGTCGCCGGAGGCCGGAAACGCGGCAGGACTTGTGACGGGTGCGGCGGCGGAAAATAATTTTCTCCGGCATAAAGAAGCCGATGCCATGGCCAAGGAATTTGCCGAGTGCGAGAAGAAACCGAAAGGTTGCGCCGAGTACGAGGAAATACGCAACAAATATCGCATCCTGTCGACTAAAAACATTGCTACCGTCGAAGCCTGTATTAAAGCGGGTGATGTTGCGTGTGTGAAAAATTTGGAAGGAGACGCGGCCGCGGCCGGAGAAATCAGCAATGTTCTCATGAGCTGGGATCATACGTTTTTCGAGGGGCGCCAAAATAACATTCGTGACGGCGGGGTGAAAGGTTCTGCTTCGCTCTTTGGTAGCGATATTTCTCAGGCGGAAGAAGTCCGTACGTTCAGGCAAAATTTCTGCGTGGGTGTAAGCGCGGGAGGTTGTGATCAGCTCGTAAATGCGGCGCTTAACGATCGGTTGAAACGCGCGGGTACGCTTATTGTAGTTGGAATGCTCGCAGTAAAGGCCGGTGGGGCCATTCGGGGCATCACCCTGAGATTTGTACCGGTTAAAGGCGTGGCTTCATTTCCGCCAGTTGCGGAGGCGCCGATAGCGGGCGAGACTACTCAAACGGGAGCCGGTGCGCCAAATCCAAAGGGAGGGCGCAGGGGAGCACCTGGCACAGTAGATCAACATGCAGCAATTGGCGACGAACTGCACATTGAAGGCCCTGCGATATTTGACCGCAACGGAAAGCTCATCGGCCGCATTGACCCGATTACTAATATAATTGAGCCGCAACTTGGATTTGATAATCCGCCGATGTTACCTAAAAAGCCGTTTGATATAATTGAAAGTGGTGGAGGAGTTACTGTTCCACCGGGATCGGGAGGCAATGCAAAGCCGCCATTGTTGCCGCTAAATATCGTTGATAAACGTTTGCCCGATGGTAAAAATTTTATTGGTGATGATATTGCGCTAAAGGAAGGGGCAAACTATTTTCGAGGTAACGAGCTTGTTGACGTTAATCGGAGGGTGTTGGCGGAATTTGATCAAATCAACATGGTAACAAAAACCATAACTGAAGATAAAGACGGATCCCAATTTGGTAAGCGGCTTGATCCCACTATGAGCGTTGAAGATCGCGAAGCGTTGATTTTGGCGCAAGCGGAAATATATGTCGATAAAAAAGTCATTTCGAAAATGCATGATAAAATCGCTGCGTTGAAAAATGCGGACGCTATCAGGCCAAATGGTAATGGAAAAGATACGATGAGTACTCCTCAATTGAATGATATTCGCAGTTTTAAAAATATCGAATTCAGATTTATTGGCGATGGAGCCGCGTTGCAGTCGGTGATGAACAGGAGAGTCGGAATTCTGCGCCAGCAATATCCTGATTTTAACTTTGTTGTTGTTTATGGCGATAAAACACAGGGAAAAAAATGAGTGTTACACTTTCAATCGGAAATCCAATAAATAATGATGAAAAATTTTATCATCTTGCCGTTTCGACCGAGTCGGGGTTTCATTCCGTGATTGAACCAATCGCAGAAAAATACGGATTAACTCTTATTGACTGGGGAATTTTTTCTGAAGTTACAAAAATAAATATCATACTATTTCTTGCGGAAATAAATACCATCCGTGAGGCAATCTTAATTTTGAGTAACGAGTCAGTGCAGACTAAAAATCATTATTTTGGCAGGCTTGGTGAGTTGGCGAGCGAGGCAGAGCGTCTCATAAAGGAACGGCCAGATATTAGGCTTTTAATTGGCTGAATAGCGGGATCACAGGCGGAACAAGCGGGGTTCAATGCGCCTCGTTATACACAACTCTTGAGGGCCCAATGACGTTTCCGGTGAAACTTGATATCGGCTATGCTGTGAGGTTCTACCGTCCCGGAGTGCGGTCAAGGGCGGCGCGCGCTACGCCGGCGCGCGCTGCGCGCGTGCCGGCGTAGCGCACCCTTGACGGCATGCAGGGCGCATACGCTGGTCCATGGCCGCCGACGCGGCAGGCCGTGGCGGCGACCTTGGACAACAGGCGTGCCGGCGTTTCCGGCTGGAGAGGGCAGTTTGAGTATTGGCATGGAAACCCTGTTCACCACCGCACTTGGCTTGCAAGCCCCGTGGGAGGTGAGCGAATTGAAGCTCGACACGGGAGCGAAACGGATCGACTTTGAAGTTCGCTATCATAGCGAGGAAATGGCCTGCCCCGCCTGCAAGGCGCCGGCGCAGAAGATCCACAGCCGCATGCAGCGCAGCTGGCGGCACCTCGATTTCTTTCAATTTGAAGCTTGGGTGCACGCAGAAGTACCGCGCGTGCGCTGCCGCTCCTGCGGAAAGACCTCGCGCATCGAAGTGCCATGGTCGCGCCCTGGCAGTCATTTCACCCTGCTGTTCGAGGCTCTGGCCATGTCCTTGTGCCAAACAATGACCGTGGCCGAGACCGCCCGGCTGCTGCGTGTGACGGCGCATCGCCTGTGGCGCAGCGTCGGCCATTACGTCGCGGTGGCGCGCGGCAAGGATGACATGAGCGAGGTGAAGCTCATCGGAATCGACGAAACCAGCCTTCGGCGGGGCCACCAGTACGTGACGGTCGTTCACGACCTGGATGCCAAGCGCCTGCTGTTCGCCACCGAAGGCCGCGACCACGAGACGGTGCTCGCTTTCAAGGCCGATCTGATCGCCCATGGCGGGCAGCCGCAGCGGATCGAGCACGTCTGCATGGACATGGGCCAGGCCTACATCAAAGGCGTCACCGAGCAATTGCCGCAGGCCCAGATCAGTTTCGACCGTTTCCACGTGATCGCCTTGGCCAACGATGCGATGGACAAGGTACGCAAGCTGGAAATGGCGGAGTATCCGCGCGTCGTTCGCAGCGCCTTGGGGAGCGAACGCAAGACCGTCCGTGCGTTGATGTGGGGCATGCGCCGCGACGCGCACAGCTGGACGGCGCGCCAGCGCGACACGATGTATCTCTTGCAGCGTTCCCGGCTCAAGACCGCAAGGGCGTGGCGGCTGAAAGAAGCATTGCGGGACACCTATCGGCACGCCGCGGCCGCCAACAGCGCGGAAGCGGCGCAGGCGGCGCTGGAGCGTTGGATATCGTGGGCCCGCCGAAGCCGACTCGAACCGTTCAAGAAACTGGCGCTGACGCTGCGCGAGCGCCTGCCAGGCATCGTGCGCGGCATGCTCGATGGCCGCAGCAACGCCTATGTCGAAGCGATGAATGGCATGCTTCAGCAAGCCAAGCGAGCAGCGCGCGGCTTCCGGACCGCCGCCAACTTCATCGCTATCGCCTATGTGCGCATGTCCAAACTCGCTCATTTACCCGACAATCCCTTGCAGGCCGCCGTGAAGCGGTCGGTTTCAATTAGGCGATACCGCGACGGTCGTCAAGTTTCACCGAAAACGTCATAGAGCCAAAGAACATATCCAAGCTTGGGAAGTAAAGCCGGGTCGTTACGGGGAAGTTCTGACGCCGGCCGAAATGGCCGCGCTCGCTGCGCGCTGGAAAGTTCAGCCGCCAAAAATCATCGATCCGTTGACCGGTGACTATGTGAATACGTTGGCCTTAGACGCGCCTAAGTCGCCATCGTCGACAGAAGTAGCGATTTCTGGCAATAATTCTGTTCTTGGTTGTTCGAAGGGGGCATGTAAAAATGTCGAAACAGATGTGCCGGTTAAATTCCTAATTTCAAACGGCGCAGGAAAAGCCCCACTTGCATTGAATGCTCCCCTTCACCTGCCGGCCGTAGAATTAAAGGAAGGAACGAACTATTTTATAGGTAATGAACTCCTTGATGTTAATCGAAGGGTTTTGGCAGAATTCGATAAAATTGACATGGTGACAAAAACCATAGTTGAAGATAAAAACGGCTCGCAATTTGGTAAGCGGCTTGATCCGGCATTGAGCGTTGAAGAACGCGACAAGTTAATTGTGGGGCAAGCGGAAAAATATATCGATGAAAAAGTTATTTCAAAAATTCATGCAAAAATCGCTGCGCTGAAAAGCGCCGATGCTATTAGGCCAAATGGCGATGGAGAAAATACGAGGAGCACGCCTCAACTGAACGACATTCGGGATTTTAAGAATATTGAAATCAGGTTCATTGGGGATGGTGCTGTGTTGCAATCAGTAATGAACAGAGAAGCCGGAATTCTTCGTCAGAAATATCCAGATTTTAATTTTGTTGTTGTCTATGGCGATAAAACACAGGGGGGGAAATGAGTGTTACACTTTCAGTCGGAAACCCGATAAATGATGTTGAGAAATTTTATGACCTCCCTGTTTCTACGGAGTCGGGGTTTCGTTCTGTTATTGAACCTATCGCGGAGAAACACGAACTAACTCTTATTGATTGGGGAACTTTTTCCGAGGTTACAAAAATAAATTTGGCGTTATTTCTTGAAGAGATAGAAATTATTCGTGAAGCTATTTTAACTTTGAGTGACGTATCAATACAGGCTAAAAGTCATTATTTTAGCAGGCTTGGTGAGTTGGCGAGGGAGGCGGAGCGTCTCGTAAAAGAAAGGCCAGATATTAGACTTTTGATTGGGTAAATAAGTGTCAAGACCCGCGTGGTCATGTACGCGTCGGGCAAATAATTCAGGCCTTCTCTGCTACCACTCTTTGAACGCTTGTATTGGTAATTTCGTGCCAAGCGAATGGATACGTTGTCGCACGTGGGCAATCCATTTGAAACATGGGGCACGGGACGACGGCCCACCGAGAACTGACGAGCTTGGAAGCGAGACCCCAAGGGGCGTCACTGATGACGAAGAACAGTCGCCGCTGGTGGCGCAACATTAACATGGGCCCGAACAATGTACTGACGATCGCCTGCGTTGACCGTCCTGGCATTCCTCGACTCCCGTAACCTCAACTTTCTGAACCGCCCGCTGCGCACCCGCATGCCGGGTGACGTGGGCGGGGATCGGTCAGGTACCCTAACCGCCCCCTATCCCGATCGGCCCTTACCAGGCCCAGTGCTATTCGTGATAGCGATCGCGCAGGTCGAGAGCGCTGCCGTGAACCTCTTCCACCAGTTCATACAGCACCAACCCAACCATCCCTCCAAAAATGGCCATGACAAACATGCTTAACATGATCATGAACCGCCGTTGAGCGATTTCTCCCGTAGTTGATACATCTAAACTTTAGCAGATGGATGCCGCAATTCAAGGTTGCGATGCACTTATTTAACAATCAGATCCGGCGCCATCACGCCCTTCAAATACAGGCTGTAGGGATCGAGCGGCTCGCGCTGCACCAGCCACCACGCGTTGGCCTTTTTGATTTGCCAATCCTGCGGCTGGCCCGACAGCAGCAAGGCCGCCACCTGGCCCAGGGTCGGCTGATGCCCGACCACCAGCACCGGCTCGCGCCCATTCGGCCAGTTGGCCGCCATCAGCACATCTTCCGGATCGGCGCCCGGCGCCAGATCGTGCACGATCTTGAACTTGCGCTTGAGCGGTTCCACCGTCTGCAAGGTCCGCAGCGCCGGGCTGACCAGGATGCGGCAGCTGTCGGGCAGCTGCGAGGTCAGCCAGTCGGCCATGCGTCTTGCCTGCTTCTGCCCCTTGGGCGTGAGCGCGCGCTCCATGTCGTCTTGGCCCGGCTCGGCGTCGTAGGCCTCCGCGTGCCGCCATAAAATCAGATCCATGCTGTCCTCTCCTTACTCGCTATCGACCGGCGGCGTGCCCAAAAGTTGCATCAAATGTCGCTGCGCCGAAAATTCAAGCTGCTTGCCGCGCACCTGGCGCCGCTGGTAATGCCCGCTCGGCTCAAGCTCCCAGGCATTCGTGTTATCTTTCAGGTAGGGGTTCAAACCCTCGGTAATCACGCGCCGCTTGAGCGCCTTGTCCAGGATGGGGAAGGCCACTTCGATGCGGCGGAACAGGTTGCGGCTCATCCAGTCGGCACTGGCCAGGTACACATCGTGCGCCAAGTCGTTGCGGAAGTAATAGATCCGGCTGTGTTCCAGAAAACGCCCGATGATCGAGCGCACCTTGATATTTTCCGACAGCCCCGGCACCCCCGGTTTCAAGGTACAGGCTCCGCGCACGATCAGGTCGATCTTCACGCCGTCGTGCGAGGCCGCGTACAGCGCGCGGATCACTGATTCGTCCACCAGCGCGTTGATCTTGACGATGATGCGCCCCGGACGCCCCGCACGGGCGATCTTGGCTTCATTGCGGATCGCCTTGATGATTTCGCTCTGCAGCGCGAACGGCGCGAGCCACAAGTGGGTCAGCTTGTGCGGCTTGGTCAGGCTGGTCAGATGGATGAACACTTCGTTCACTTCCTGCGCCATTTCCGCGTGCGCGGTCAGGAGGCCGAAGTCGGTGTACAGCCGCGTGGTGGTCAGGTGGTAGTTGCCAGTGCCGAGGTGGGCGTAGAAACGCAGCCCGCCCGGATTGCCGTCGGCGTCGGCTTCCTCGCGCCGGATCACCAGCGCGACCTTGGCGTGGGTTTTCAGGCCGACCACGCCGTACACCACCTGGGCCCCGGCTTGCTCCAGCTTGTCGGCCCAGTTGATGTTGGCTTCTTCGTCGAAGCGCGCCATCAGTTCCAGGATCACCGTCACTTCCTTGCCGGCGCGGGCGGCCGCCATCAGCGCTTCCATCAGGTCCGAGTGCATGCCGGTGCGGTAGATGGTTTGCTTGATCGCCACCACCGACGGATCGTGCGCCGCCACCTGGATGAAGTCGACCACGGTCTGGAACGACTGGAAAGGGTGGTGCAGCAAGATGTCGTGCTTCTTGAGCTGCTCGAAGATATCGTGGTGCGCGGTCTTTTGCGGCATGCCGGGGACAAAAGGCTCGAAGCGCAGGTTCGGCTGCTTCACATGGTCGATCAGCTCGGCCAGGCGCACCAGGTTGACCGGGCCGTCCACGGCGTACAGGCGGCTCTTGTCGAGTCCAAACTGTTCGAGCAGGAAATCGGCCAGTTCGGGCACGCAGTTCTTGGCCACTTCCAGTCGCACCGAAGTACCGAACTGGCGCCCTTGCAACTCGCCCTTGAGCGCCTGGCGCAGGTTCTTGACCTCTTCCTCGTCGACCCACAGGTCGCTGTCGCGCGTGACCCGGAATTGCGAATAGGCGATCACCTCGCGCCCCGTAAACAAGTCTTCGATGTGCGAATGGATGATCGACGACAGCAGGCAGAAGGAAATGCCGCCATTGGTCGACAAATGATCCGGCAGGCGGATCACGCGCGGCAGCACCCGCGGCGCCTTGACGATGGCAATGCCCGTGCCGCGCCCGAAGGCATCCTTGCCGGTCAGTGAAATGATGAAGTTGAGACTCTTGTTGACCACTTGCGGAAACGGGTGGGCAGGGTCGAGCCCGATCGGGGTGAGCAGGGGGCGCACCTCGCGCTCGAAATATTCCTTGACCCAGGCGCGCTGCGCTTCGTTACGGTCGGTATGGCGCACCAGGTGCACGCCGTTTTTCTGCAGTTCGGGCAGCACTTCGGTGTTGAGAACGGCGTACTGGTCCTTGACCAGATTGTGACATTCGTTACTGATGCGCGCCAGGTTGGCCGCCAATGCCGGATTTTCCGCCAGGTTGCCTTGGGCCAGCAGGCTGGCGACCCGCACTTCAAAGAATTCGTCCAGATTGTTACTGACAATGCACAGGTAGCGCAGCCGCTCCAGCAGAGGCAGCGACGTATCTTCGGCCTGCGCCAGCACGCGGCGGTTGAACGTCAATTGCGACAGCTCCCGGTCGAGGAAGATGTTGGCGCGCGCCGGGTCCGGCGTCGTTGCAGTTTTCATTATGTCTTTAACTAGTCAGATAGATAATAGTAAACGCAGCCAGTGTAATAAAGAAATATTACAGGTCGGTGACACGGGCTGCGAATTGTGTGACATGGCGAATCGGCCTGCCAAGCGTACCATGCGGCCAAAGTAGGGATTCTTACAGGATTTCGGTCATGTCATAAACGTGTCATATTTGCGCGTTAGACTGCGCAGCATTCCACGTTGTATAACCCACAAGGACTTGATATGCGAATGAAACAGTTGTTGGCTTCCATCATCGTTGGCGTCAGCGCACTGGCGGCATCGACCTCCGCCCTCGCGGTGGACATGACCGGCGCGGGTGCGACCTTTCCTTACCCAGTCTATGCAAAATGGGCGGAGTCGTACAAGAAGGCGACCGGCAATGGCTTGAACTATCAATCCGTCGGCTCCGGCGCCGGCATCAAACAGATCAAGGCGAAAACCGTCGACTTCGGCGCTTCCGACAAGCCGCTCGGCGCGGAAGAACTCGAGACCGCCGGCCTGATGCAGTTCCCGGCCATCATGGGCGGCGTGGTGACCGTGGTGAACCTCGATGGCATCGCGCCTGGCGTCCTTAAACTGACCGGCCCGGTCATCGCCGACATCTACCTCGGCAAGATCACCAAGTGGAACGCGCCTGAAATCGCCGCCCTGAACCCGGGTGTCAAGTTGCCGGCCGAAGAAATCACCGTGGTGCACCGCGCCGACGGCTCCGGCACCACCTTTCTGTTCACCGATTACCTGTCGAAAGTGTCGCCGGAATTCAAGACCAAGATCGGTGCCGATGCATCCGTGAAATGGGCAACCGGCGTGGGCGGCAAGGGCAATGAAGGCGTGGCCTCGACCGTGCAGCGGGTCAAGCACTCGATCGGTTACGTGGAATGGGCGTTCGCCAAGAAGAACAAGATCGCCCACACCCAGCTCAAGAACAAGGAAGGCACTTTCCTGCAGCCGGACGACGACAACTTCAAGGCCGCCGCCGCTTCGGCCGACTGGGCCAAGGCGCCAGGCTTCGGCGTCGTGCTGACCGACCAGGCTGGCAAGAACAGCTGGCCGATCACCGGCGTGTCGTACATCCTCATGCACAAGAGCCAGGCCGATGCCGCCAAGGGCAAGGAAGTGTTGAAGTTCTTCGACTGGTCGTTCAAGAATGGCGGCGCATCGGCTGTCGAACTGGACTACGTGCCGCTGCCGGACAGCGTCACCAAGCTGGTGGGCGACTCCTGGAAAGCCAATCTGAAAGACGCTTCCGGCAAGGCTATCTGGTAAGTCGGAAGAGGGTGGGTCTGGTGCCCGCCCTGCAAGTGCATTTGTGCAAAGAAATCGCGGCAGGCAAGCCATGGGGCATGCCTGCCGGTCAGCATTAAAGCAACACCTTGAAACTACCTCCATGTGGACACCTAGCGAAGTCAATCAATGAGCGCAAACCCAACTATCGCAATGGATATGAGCAAACCGGCGGTGCCTGACCGCGAACTGGTCGCCATGCTGTCAACGATGCGCAAGCAGCGCATCCAGGATTTTTTCTTCCACAAAATAACCCTGCTGTTCGCGGCATCGGTCCTGATCGTGCTGATCGGGATCATCGGTTCGCTGGTGGTCGGCGCCGCCCCGGCCTTCAGGGAATTCGGCCTCGGCTTCATCACCAGCGTCGAATGGGACCAGGGCAACGACAAATACGGCGCCATGATCGCCATCGTCGGCACCCTCGCCACCTCGATCATTGCCCTGCTGATCGCGTTTCCAGTCAGCTTCGGCATTGCGCTGTTCCTTACCGAAATCTGCCCGGTCTGGCTGCGCCGCCCGCTGGGCACCGCCGTCGAACTGCTGGCGGGCATCCCGTCGATTATCTACGGCATGTGGGGCATGGTCGTGTTTGCGCCACTGTTCGCCGAATACGTGCAGCCGCTGTTGAAAAACACCCTCGGCCACTTGCCGCTCATCGGCCAGCTGTTCACCGGCCCGATGATGGGGATCGGCATCCTGACCGCCGGCCTGGTGCTGTCGATCATGATCATTCCCTTTATCGCTTCCGTGATCCGCGACGTGTTCGAGATCGTCCCGGCCGTGCTGAAAGAATCGGCCTACGGACTGGGTTGCACCAAATGGGAAGTCGTGCGCAAGATCGTGCTGCCGTACACCAAGACCGGTGTGGTCGGCGGCGTCATGCTCGGCCTGGGCCGCGCGCTCGGCGAAACCATGGCGGTGACCTTTGTGATCGGTAACGCCAACAAGCTGTCGTGGTCGATCTTCTCGGCCGGTAACAGCATCTCCTCGACCCTGGCCAACGAGTTTGCCGAAGCCCAGTCCGCGCTGCACGTCTCGTCCCTGCTGGCGCTGGCCCTGATCCTGTTCATCATCACTTTCATCGTCCTGTCCGCCGCCAAGCTGATGCTGGCCGGAATGTCGCGCAAGGAAGGCGTCAAATGAGCCAGACCATTCTCAATCCCGTCTACCGCAAGCGCCTCTGGAAGCACCGGGTCGGCATCGCGCTGTCGGTCATGGCCATGTCGGTCGGCCTGATTTTCCTGATGTGGATCCTGTGGACCTTGCTGAGCAAGGGCTTCGCCGGACTCTCGCTCGGCCTGTTCACCCAGGATACGCCCGGTCCCGGCAGCGACGGCGGCGGTTTGCGCAATGCCATCGTCGGCAGCGTGATGATCGTCGGCCTGGCTACATTCATCAGTACCCCGATCGGCATCCTGGCCGGGGTCTACCTGGCTGAATACGGCGAAGAAAACCGCTTCGCCCAGGTCACCCGCTTCGTCACCGACATCATGCTGTCGGCGCCGTCCATCGTGCTCGGCATCTTTGTGTGGACCATGTATGTCAACGTCTCCAAGCACTATTCGGGCTACGCCGGGTCGATCGCGCTGTCGCTGATCGCCATTCCGGTGGTCGTGCGCACCACCGACAACATGCTGCGCCTGGTGCCGCAAAGCTTGCTCGAAGCGGCCTTCGCCCTGGGCGCCCCGCGCTGGAAAGTGGCCACCACGGTGCGCCTGCGCGCTGTCAAATCGGGCGTGGTGACCGGCGTGCTGCTGGCGGTGGCGCGCATCACTGGCGAAACCGCGCCGCTGCTGTACACGGCCCTGAACAACCAGTTCTTCAGTTCCGACATGAACGCGCCGATCGCCAACCTGCCGGTGGTCATCAATCAGTTCGCGATGAGCACGTCCGACAACTGGATCAACCTGGCCTGGGCCGCGGCGCTGTTGCTGACTTTCAGCGTGTTGTTATTGAACATTGTGTCGCGTACCATGTTCAGCCAGAAAACCACGAAATAATCGACCGATCCATCTTATGAGCCCTATGCCTACACCGATTCCTACTGTAACGCCAAAGAACAAGACGATCGAGATTTCCGGCCTCAATTTCTTTTACGGGAAAACGCAAAGCCTGACCAATGTCAGCCTCGACATTTACGAAAAACAGGTGACGGCCTTCATCGGCCCTTCCGGCTGCGGCAAGTCGACCCTGCTACGCACCCTGAACCGCATGTACGATCTGTACCCCGGCCAGCGCGCGGAAGGCTCGATCATGTACCGCGGCAAGAACATCCTCGAGCCGGGCCAGGACGTGAACATGCTGCGCGCCAAGGTCGGCATGGTATTCCAGAAACCGACCCCGTTTCCGATGTCGATCTACGACAACATCGCCTTCGGCGTGCGCCTGTACGAAGACTTGTCCAAGGGCGAAATGGACGAACGGGTCGAATGGGCATTGAAAAAAGCGGCGCTGTGGGGCGAGGTCAAGGACAAGCTGTCCAAGAGCGGACTGTCCTTGTCGGGCGGCCAGCAGCAGCGCCTGTGCATCGCGCGCGGCGTGGCGGTGAAACCCGACGTGCTGCTGCTCGACGAGCCCACTTCGGCGCTCGATCCGATCTCGACCGCGAAAGTGGAAGAACTGATCAGCGAACTCAAGCAGGATTACACGATCACCATCGTGACCCACAATATGCAGCAAGCCGCGCGTTGCTCGGACTACACCGCCTATATGTACCTGGGCGAGCTGGTCGAGTTCGGCGAGACCGACCAGATTTTCATGAATCCCGCACGCAAGGAAACGCAGGATTACATCACCGGACGCTTTGGCTGAGCCGCGACAATTCACATTACGGAGAGCAGCAATGATAGGTGAGCATTCATCCAAGCAGTATGACCACGAACTTGAAACCATCCGCTCCAAGGTATTGCTGATGGGCGGCATCGTCGAGACTCAGTTCCTCGACGCGATGACCTGTTTTCGCATCGGCAACCTGGAGCGCGCCGACCGCGTGATCGCGGAAGACGACGAAGTCAACCAGCTGGAAGTGGCGCTCGACGACGCCTGCAGCCACCTGATCGTGCGGCGCCAGCCGACCGCCAACGACTTGCGCACGGTCATGGCCACGATCAAGGTCATCACCGACCTGGAGCGCATCGGCGACGAAGCGGCCAAGATTGCGCGCACCTCCAAGAATCTGCACGGGCGCGGCGCGGTCGGCGTGAACCATTACGAAATGGTGCGCACGATCGCCACCGCCACCTCCGACATGCTGCACGATGCGCTGGATGCGTTTGCGCGCCTCGACGGCAAGCAGGCCTTGCAGCTGATCGCCCAGGATGCGGTGATCGACCATGAATTCCGCTCGATCATGCGCAACCTGATCACCTTCATGATGGAAGACCCGCGCACGATTTCCTCGGCGCTGGACACCTTGTGGGTGGCCAAGGCCATCGAGCGTATCGGCGACCATGCCAAGAACATTGCGGAATATGTCATCTACGTCGTCGAAGGCAAGGATATCCGGCACACCAAACAGGCGCATTCGATCCCTGACAACCCCTTACCGTAATATCAATGGCATCTGACAAAACGACTGTATTAATAGTAGAAGACGAGCCGGCGATTGTGGAACTGGTCACGTTCTCGCTGCGCGAGGCTGGCTGGAATGTGTGTTCGGTGCAGAATGTGGCGGATGCCTGGGAATTCATGCAGCAGCGCATACCGCACCTGATGCTGCTGGACTGGATGTTGCCGGACCAGACAGGTTTGCGCCTGCTCTCGCGCATGCGTTCGGACCGCAACTTCCAGGATATTCCGGTGATCATGCTGACCGCCAAGAGCATGGAAGAGGACAAGATCGCGGGCCTGAACAATGGCGCCGACGATTACGTGACCAAGCCGTTTTCCCCGCGCGAACTGCTGGCGCGCGCCAAGGCGCTCTTGCGCCGCAAAAGCCCGGAGCATGACCAGGCGGTCATGAGCGCCGGGCCGGTGAGTTTGGACCCGGTCAGCTGCACGGTGTCGATCGATAGCCAGAAGATCGACATGGGGCATGCCGAGTTCAAGTTGCTGAAGTTTTTGCTGGCGCATCCGGAACGGGTGTTTTCGCGCAGCCAGTTGCTCGACAAGGTATGGGGCGACCATGTGGTGATCGAAGAACGCACGGTCGATGTGCATGTGCTCAGGCTGCGCAAGGCGCTCAAGGAATCGGAAAAGCTGATCAAGACGGTGCGCAGCGTGGGGTATATGCTGTCGGAGAAATGATGTTGACGCAGTAGGTGTTGTTAGCGAAACCGCAATCGCCATAGCCACTCTAAAAATCGTCGTTCCCGCCTGCGCGGGAACGACGGAGCTAACGGTAAACGAGGGTTTATCCAGTTAGCTTGAACAAGGACACCCCCCGCAACATGAACCCCAAACTGCTGTTCTGGATTCCCGCGCTGCTGCGCATGAGCTTCATCCTGCTTGGCGCGGGCGTATTCTGGTGGCTGTTCGGCCTGGTCTACGGCCTGGCCGTGGCCTTTCTCACCGTCCTCGTCTTGCTGTTCATCCAGCTCTCCTACCTGCACCAGCTCGGCGACTGGCTGGACGACCCACACTCGGCCAAACTCCCCGATGGCTGGGGTTCCTGGACCAATATCTTCTCGCGCCTGTACCGCCTGCGCCGTGACGACGAACGCAACCAGGCCGAACTGACCGAATGGCTGGCCCGCTTCCGCCAGGCCATGCACCTGCTGCCCGACGGCGTGGCCATCATGGACGACGTCCTCTTCCTCGAATGGTGCAACCCGGCCGCCGAACGCCACCTCGGCCTGACCCTGGAGCGCGACAAGGGCATGCGGGTCACCAACCTGATCCGCCATCCGGATTTCATCGACTACATCATTCTCGGCCGCTATGAAAACCCCCTGACCCTGAGCTTGCGCGACCGCAAGCTGATCTGCCAGATCATCCCGTTCGAGAACCGGCGCCAGATTCTGGTCACGCACGACGCCACCGAAACCCAGCGCATCGAGGAAATGCGGCGCGACTTCATCGCCAACGCCTCGCACGAGCTGCGCACACCGCTCACGGTGATCGTCGGCTTCCTGGAAATCGCCTCGAGCGAAATGAACCTCGATCCGGAAACCCGCATGTCGCACCTGAAACTGATGACCGAGCAGGGCCATCGCATGCAGCGCCTGATCGAAGACATGCTGACCCTGTCGCGCCTGGAATCGATGGATTATCCGCTGCGCAGCGAATCGGTCGACATCCCGGCGCTGATGGAGCAGATCGTGCAGGAGGCGAGGGCGCTGTCGGGCGGCAAGCACCAGATCACGGCGAGCGTCAACGGGCCGAATATCTCGGGCAATCCGGAAGAGCTGCGCAGCGCCTTCGGCAACCTGGCCTCGAACGCGGTGCGCTACACGCCCTCGGGCGGCACCGTGCACCTGGCCTGGCAGATGGGACCGAACGGCCCGCAGTTCGTCGCCACGGACACCGGCATCGGCATCGACCAGAAGCACATCGCGCGCCTGACCGAGCGCTTTTACCGGGTCGACAAGAGCCGCTCGCGCGAAACCCAGGGCACCGGGCTGGGGCTGGCGATCGTCAAGCACGTGCTGCTGCGCCACGGCGGCAGCCTGAGCATCAAGTCGGAAGCGGGCAAGGGCAGCAGCTTCATTGTGTCGCTGCCGGCGGCGTAAGCCACTTGCCGTCGTGCTGGTAGTTCTGGATGAAGTCGGTCAATCGGGCGACGGTGTCCGCCGCTGGGGTTTCGATGGTGAAAATTTCCCGGTCCTCCCACAGCACCGGCACACCGATCGCCGCTTCGATCTGCTGGTCGAAGTTGCCGTACGCATCCCGGTCCTCAACGAAGGACGGCGGCATGTACTCGAACGCGAGAACGACCTTGGCGTCCGCCATGATCCGGATCTCCGGTTCGCCTCCATAGTCGAATCCGCTCAATGCGATCGTGCTTGCTACCGTCGTCATGACGCGGGCTCCTTGCGTGGGGTGGACACGATACTGTACTCCAAGCCCGTTCCCGTCAGGACGGCTTGTGTTCGGCCGCGAAAATCGCCGTCACGCCTTCCACCTTGAACTCGACCACCGTGAAATGGGCGCGCAGATAGTTTTCCAGGGCCCGCGCATTGTCTTGCCGGTTGTTGAACACGCCGAGCGCATTCATCAGCCACATGAAGGGCCGCGCCAGCAGGTTCTTGCGCACGCCTTCCGACAGCACCGTGGTGCCGAACAGGCGTCCGCCCGGCGCCAGCAGGGCCGCCAGATGGGTGAGGGCGATGCTTTTCTGGTCCAGGCTGCCTGGCACGCAGTGCAGCACATAATTGATGCTGATCGAATCGAAGGGCGCGACCGCGTGTTTCACGGGCTCCAGGATATTCTGCACGTACGTTTCCGGCCGGTAGCGCGCCACCTTCGGCAAGGTCTTAGCCAGGCATTCGGCGCTCAGGTCCATCAGCGCCAGGCGCGCCGTGGGTACCAGCGGCGCCCGGTTCAACAGGAATCCGGTGCCGACCCCGACCTCAAGGTGATTGGCGCTGATGTGCTTGCGGTAATGCGCATCGAGCCGCGCAATCGAGCATCCCCAGGCATATTTCGAAATCACGCCGTACAGCAGCGCATCGTAGAAAAACAGGCTCAGCTTGTTGAAGTATTGCTGCGAACGGACAATCTTGACGTGGGTGGGCTCGCTGTCCTCGCTGATCATTGCGGACTTTCTTTGTTGGTATAAACAATTATGCCACTTTATCCACCTGGCAATTAAACCGGCGTGCCGGATGGCGGCCCCAGGTGACCGCGAGCAGGTACAATCGTGGTCTTCGCTTCCTTGACGACCACTATGTTCACCAAACGCCGTTCCCTGATTGCCCTCGCTGTGTTGCTCGCCGGTTGCGGCAGCAACCCCACCCCTCCCGCCGCCAAACCGGCCGCCGTGCTGCAACCGGCCGCCGCCGCGCTGCCCAAGAAAATTCGTATCGGCCTGGCCTTGGGAGGCGGGGCCGCGCGCGGTTTCGCCCACATCGGCGTGATCAAGGCGCTCGAAGCGCAGGGCATTTTCCCGGAGATCGTGGTCGGCACCAGCGCCGGCAGCGTGGTCGGCGCCATGTATGCCGCCGGCAACGATGGCTTCGCCCTGCAAAAGACCGCCATGGAGATGGACGAGGCCGAGATTTCGGACTGGGCCATGCCGCTGTTCGGCAAGTCCTCGGGCGTGCTCAAGGGTGAAGCCTTGCAGAATTACGTGAACAAGGCCGTCAAGAACGTGCCGATCGAAAAACTCAAGATCCAGTTCGGCGCCGTCGCGACCGACCTGAACAACGGCCAGCCGATCCTGTTCCGGCGCGGGAACACGGGGCAGGCGGTGCGCGCATCCTCGTCCGTGCCTAGCGTGTTCCAGCCGGTGCGCATCGGCGACCGCTCGTATGTCGATGGCGGCCTGGTGGCGCCGGTGCCGGTGCGCTTCGTGCGCGAAATGGGTGCCGATTTCATTATTGCGGTCAATATTTCGAGCCAGACCGACGCCCAGGCCGCCGTCAGTTCGCTGGAAGTGCTGATGCAAACCTTCGCCATCATGGGCCAGCGCCTCAATCACTACGAGCTCAAGGATGCGGATATCGTCATTTCGCCGGCGCTGGCCAAGATGGGCAGCAATGATTTTGCCGGCCGCAACCGCGCCATCATGGCGGGAGAGCAGGCGGCCGCGGCGATGATGCCGCAGATCAAAGCCAAGCTCAAGGCGCTCCAGCACTCCTGAGCATAAGCGCTATAGCCGTTCCGATATCGGCAGCGCCTGCGCTTGCCGTAAAATCCGCCGCATCTATTTAACCGGGAACCAACATGCCATCGAAACCGTACCTGAACTTAGCCGACGTCAAGAAAATCGCTGCCGCCGCAGAAGCCGAAGCCCTTGCCAACAACTGGGCGGTCACCATCGCCATCGTCGACGACGGCGGCCACCTGCTGTCGCTGCAGCGCCTCGATGGCGCCGCGCCCCTGACCTCGCACATCGCCCCATCGAAGGCCAAGACGGCGGCCCTGGGCCGGCGCGAGAGCAAGGTCTTTGAAGACATCATCAACAATGGCCGCACCGCCTTTCTGTCGGCGCCGTTCGTGGAAGGCATGCTCGAAGGCGGCGTGCCGGTCATCGTCGACGGTCATGTGATCGGCGCCGTCGGCGTATCCGGTGTGAAGTCGGACCAGGATGCCCAGATCGCCAAGGCGGGCATCGCCGCCCTGGCCTGAGAAGGCCGTAGCGCGCCGGCCGTCGCTTAGCCGGCGGGAGTAGCGGCAGCGCCGCAGCCGGCTGCCGCCTTGCGCGGCACCGCCATCAGATTGCCGCGCAGGGTGCGCAAGACCAGGTAGTCGCAGCTTTCGCTGATCAACTGGGCGCGCTCCATGCGCTCGTTCGCGCCTTCGTTGTAGCGCACGGTTTTGTAAGGCAGCGCAGGCGCGCCTGGTGTCGCCATGTCGGCCAGCGCAATATCGAGCGCCTGCGCGTACATGCGCGCACTTTCCCACTTGAGCATGCCGGCATCGTCGCCGAGCCACAGATCCGGCCCGGCCCCCTCACCGCGCTCGGGCGAGACAATGCGGATGATGGTTTCGTAGGGCGTGGCGCGGCCCGCGGTTTTGATCGAAATGGCGTTGTCGAGAATTAAGGCTTGGTGATCCTGTGTCAGGTAGAACAGGGGAACGCTGTCGACCACGATGTCGCCCGGCGTGGGCGGGGCCGCTTGCGCGATGATCTGCTTGGCGCCGCCGGTCTTGATGTGCGCCAGCGAGGCTTGCATGAGTTCCTGGTGTGTGTAGGTACCCAGCACGGTCTGGTAGGGGGCGAGGACTTTGTCCGCCTGGGTGCGGATGCGTTCCTTTTCAGCGTCGCGCATGGTGCCCGACACGATGGCATGCGTGGCGACAGCGGCCAGCAGGCCGACCAGGCCGGGGGCCGGGTACAGCATGGCCCCGCCGCCGGCACCACCAGCCTTGTCGAAATTGACCGCCCCGTGAAACGCCACCGTGTCGGTAGCCGGCAGGCGCAGGCCGAATCGCTGCGCCGTTGCATCGCTTGCGGCCAGGCCGGCCTGCACCGGCACTTCCCCGGCCTGCGCCGGCTGCCAAGGCATGGAAAGGCCCACCCCCGCGCACAGCGCCAGGCAGGCGGAAACGAGGTGGAGGCGCGGCAGGCGGCAGGCGAAACGTGTCATCGGGGCTGGTCTTTCAGAAAAGTGGATGGCTTAATTGGACAGGGGCTTGATGATCTGGTCCTTGGTCATTTCCAGTACCTGGAAATAGGCGTTCGACACGCCAGGGAAGGTCGGCGGTTCATCCCATTTGCCATCGGCGGCCTTCTGCACGTTCAGCGGCACATACCATTCGTACGAATTGTCGGTCAGGTTGACGATGTAGGCGGCGCCGGCGACCTTGGCTTTCGGGTCGCTGGTCGGAATGTACGAGGCGAAGGTGCGCTCGACGCCGACCATGGACAGGTTGATCACCAGCAGCTTGTCGATCTTATGGCTGGCTTTCAGGCCGGACATGTCCTTGCGCGAGAATCCCGGGGCGGCCTTGCCGTTGTCGGGAAGGGCGGTGAAATCGAGTTTCTCGATCATGGTGACATTGGCGCCGCGCTGCTTGAGGACGGTGGCAACCTGGGCCGGCAATTGCGGCAACTCTTCGTAAGGCAAGGTCTTGGTGTGGCTGGTCAGGGACGAGTTCATCATCGAGGCGGCAGCCATGCACAACAGGCAATCGGCGCCAGGAAACTGGGTGTCGACCACCGGCAAGGCCGTCATGAACACGCCATAGTTGTTGGCGGGCGCGACGAAGGCTTGCGGCGCCAGGGCCACCGGGGTTTGTGGCGGCGTCATGCAGCCGGTGAGAATGGCGATGCTGGCGACCAGGGCGGCGGAGGAAAGACGTAAGTTCACGGAAGACCTATTATTCAGAGCGGTTAAATGAAAACAGGCCCGCATCACCGTGGTGATTCGGGCCTGCCGACGCGTCGATCCGGCCGTCATGCGGCCAGTCGGACATGCATGTTTGATATTATAAACCAACTTAAATTGCAAAATGGAAATGTATTGACGAACTGTTGTTTTTGGTTACGTTTTAATGGTGATGAAACGTCAGCACCTTGCATGGCGGCGTCGCGGGCGATACGCTGATCCGGTTTTTCGGTTCTCTCTGCTGCGGTTCATCTTGCCGGCGATCGCGTATGGTATGGTTTTGACCCCAGAAAGAGTTTCCATGAACGCGAATGAAAGCCGTCCTCCATTGCCGCCCTTTACGCATGCATCGGCCACACTCAAGGTACGCCTGGCCGAAGATGGCTGGAATTCGCGCGATCCGGCGCGCGTGGCGCTGGCCTACACTGTCGACAGCCGCTGGCGCAACCGCGCCGAATTCGTCAGCGGGCGGGAGGCGATCGTCGGCTTGCTGACGCGCAAATGGGTGCGCGAGCTCGACTACCGGTTGATCAAGGAGTTGTGGGCCTTCGGCGGCAACCGCATCGCGGTGCGTTTCGCCTACGAATGGCGCGACGACGCTGGCAACTGGTTCCGCTCCTACGGTAACGAGAATTGGGAATTCGACGAGCAGGGCTTGATGGCGCTGCGCCATGCCAGCATCAATGATTTGCCGATCAGGGAGCAGGAGCGCAAGTTCCACTGGCCCCTGGGGCGCCGCCCGGACGATCATCCTGGACTGAGCGAGCTCGGTCTGTAAAGCCGGCCGCATGGGTGGCCGACTGATTTAAGGAGTGCTTATGAGCTACACATTGAAGGCATCGCTGCTGACCTTGGCCATGCTCTGCATGCCAGGCAGCGCCGGCGCGGCACCCCAATCGGACTACGACGCCGGTGAGCAGCTGTTTCGCCAGGAGAATTTCGTCGCCGCGGAGCGGGCCTGGACCAAGGCTGCCGCCGCAGGCGACGTGCGGGCACAGTACATGCTCGGGCTGGCGCTGGCGTCAGGGCGCTACCTGCCCATCGATAGACAACGGGGCCAGGCTTACCTCGCCGCAGCATCCGACAAAGGTTACGGCGACGCCACCCACGCGCTGTACGGCTATCGCCGCAGTAACCATCTCGGGCCACTGTCGGAAGCCATCGCGCTGCTCGAAAAGGCTGCCGCCCAAGGCAGCACCAGTGCGAAAGTGGAACTCGGCATCATGAGCGGGACCAAGGGGCTGGGAATGCAGGATGGCGTCCTCGACATGCTGATTCCGACGCGCGTGAGCAAACTCGAGGCTGCGGGCCGCACGGATGCCCTGGTGCGGGGCCGCAAGGTGTATGACGACTCGTGCCAGGTCTGTCATGCGGCCGGTGTCATGAATGCCCCGCAATTGGCTGACCGGCCGGAGTGGAGTGTGCGCAACAAGAAGGGTTTCAACGTGCTGGTACGGCACGCCGTCGACGGATATAAGTCGCATCCGGCCAAGGGCGGCATGCCGGCCCTGTCCGGCGATGAGATACGCGACGCGGTGTTTTACATGAGCGCCGGCCCATCGACATAGCGGTGGGTGGATTCCCGGGCCGTGTCCTGGAGTGGGGATGTGGATCAGGCGTGGATCAGCGGGCCTTCCGGCGCCGAATCGGCGGCGTTGGTGCGTTCCAGCCATTCCAGCAGCAGCGGCATGTCGCGCACCTCGATTTCCGGACCCTGGACGAAGCCGACCTGGGTCAGGTTGCTGGCGTCGCACACCAGCTTGTTTACGGTGGGCGAGAGTTCGACCATCCTCCCATACGATTTCCACACCTTGCTTTCCCATTTATGCAGGGACGAATCGTTGAAGCGGTTGTTTTCGAAGTAGACGGTGACCGAGCCGTCGCTGTTGCCGAAGCCAACCATGCCAGAGCCATTCTTGAGCATGTCCTTGACCGCATCGTCCGCATTCACCTTGGGCACGAACACGGCTGCCCGCCCGCCCGGATTAGGGCGCTCCATCGGCGTATCTCTTCCAAACGTAGACATAATCACATTTCCTGGTAAATGTTTGCCTGAGGGTGCTGCAATAAATGTATAGAGGACGGTGGGCGATGTCCAGTAAAAGCGCGAAAAGCGACGCAATCGGTCTCGGCGGAGATTGCCGGAAAGGCCGCGTTGCGCTATAATTTGGAGGTTTAGCCATTCACACACCTACCGTAGCGACTACCCACCATCCCTCATTCAACATGACACCATCCCCCTGAGCGCAAGCGCATCGGGAAACCATGGTCGTCGGTCTGACGTGGCGCAGCTACGGTAACTTTATCAGGAGTTGCCCTTGCCGCCATTTTTTTCTGGCCCCACCGTTCCAGCCATCCTCGCGCTCGCAGACGGAACGATATTTAAAGGTTTTTCCATTGGCGCTGCCGGCCATACCACCGGGGAAGTCGTGTTCAACACGGCCATGACCGGTTACCAGGAAATCCTGACCGATCCCAGCTACTCGCGCCAGCTCGTCACGCTGACCTATCCGCACATCGGCAATACGGGTGTCAATCCGGAAGACGTCGAGGCAAGCAAGGTCCACGCCGCAGGGCTGATCATCCGTGACCTGCCGCTGCTGGCATCGAACTTCCGTTCGACCCAGTCGCTGTCCGATTACCTCAAGGCTGAAAACATCGTCGCCATTTCCGGCATCGATACCCGCAAGCTGACCCGCCTGTTGCGCGAAAAAGGCGCACAGGGCGGCGCCATTCTGGTCGGCACGCAGGGTAACGAGCCTTCGCAGGTGCAGGCACTGGAACTGGCGCGCTCGTTCCCTGGCCTGGCCGGCATGGACCTGGCCAAGGTGGTCTCGACCACCGCCGCCTACGAATTTACCGAAACCGAATGGAAACTCGGCGAAGGCTACGGCAAGCTCTCCGACCCGAAGTTCCACGTGGTTGCCTTCGACTTCGGCGTCAAGCGCAACATCCTGCGCATGCTGACTGAACGTGGCTGCAAGGTCACGGTACTGCCGGCCCAGTCCAGCGCCGCCGATGCGCTGGCGCTGAACCCGGACGGGATCTTCCTGGCCAACGGCCCGGGCGACCCGGAACCGTGCGACTACGCGATCGCGGCCAGCCGCGAGCTGATCGAGCGCGGCATCCCGACCTTCGGCATCTGCCTCGGTCACCAGATCATGGCGCTCGCTTCCGGCGCGCGCACGCTCAAGATGAAGTTCGGCCACCACGGCGCCAACCACCCGGTGCAGGATCTCGATTCGCGCAAGGTGATGATCACCTCGCAGAACCACGGTTTCGCGGTCGACGCGCAAACCCTGCCGGCCAACTGCCGCGTGACCCACGTATCCCTGTTCGACGGCTCGCTGCAGGGCTTCGCCCGCACCGACAAGCCGGCCTTCTGCTTCCAGGGCCACCCTGAAGCGTCGCCGGGCCCGAACGACGTCGCTTACCTGTTTGACCGCTTCATCAGCATGATGCAAGCCGCTGAGAAAACCGAATTGTAGAAAGAGCCCAATGCCAAAGCGTAGTGACATTAAAAGTATTCTGATTATTGGCGCAGGCCCGATCATCATCGGCCAGGCTTGCGAGTTCGATTATTCCGGCGCCCAGGCGTGCAAGGCGCTGCGCGAGGAGGGCTACAAGGTCATCCTCGTCAACAGCAACCCGGCGACCATCATGACCGACCCGGAAATGGCGGACGTGACCTACATCGAGCCGATCACCTGGAAGGTCGTCGAACGCATCATCGCCAAGGAACGCCCTGACGCGATCCTGCCGACCATGGGCGGCCAGACCGCGCTCAATTGCGCGCTCGACCTGCACAACAACGGCGTGCTGAAACAGTACAACGTAGAGCTGATCGGCGCCTCGCCGGAAGCCATCGACAAGGCCGAAGACCGCTCCAAGTTCAAGCAAGCGATGACCAAGATCGGTCTCGGTTCGGCGCGTTCCGGCGTGGCGCACTCGATGGAAGAATCGTGGGCGGTGCAGCGCGAAATGGGCTTTCCGACCATCATCCGTCCATCGTTTACCATGGGCGGCACCGGCGGCGGCATCGCCTACAACGAAGAAGAATTCGAGACCATCTGCAAGCGCGGCCTGGAAGCGTCGCCGACCAAGGAACTGCTGATCGAAGAGTCCCTGATCGGCTGGAAAGAGTACGAGATGGAAGTGGTGCGCGACAAGGCGGACAACTGCATCATCATCTGCTCGATCGAAAACCTGGACGCCATGGGCGTGCACACGGGCGACTCGATCACCGTGGCGCCGGCGCAGACCTTGACCGACAAGGAATACCAGATCATGCGTAACGCCTCCCTGGCGGTGCTGCGCGAGATCGGTGTCGACACGGGCGGCTCGAACGTGCAGTTCGCGATCAACCCGGCTGATGGACGCATGATCGTCATCGAAATGAATCCGCGCGTCTCGCGTTCGTCGGCGCTGGCCTCGAAAGCGACCGGTTTCCCGATCGCGAAAATCGCCGCCAAGCTGGCGGTGGGTTTCACGCTCGACGAACTGCGCAACGAAATCACGGGTGGCGCCACGCCTGCCTCGTTCGAGCCGTCGATCGACTACGTCGTGGTCAAGATCCCGCGCTTCACGTTCGAAAAATTCCCGGCTGCCGACCATCACCTGACCACCCAAATGAAATCCGTCGGTGAAGTCATGGCGATTGGCCGCACCTTCCAGGAATCGTTCCAGAAGGCCCTGCGTGGCCTGGAAGTGGGCGTCGATGGCCTGAACGAAAAAACGCGCGACCGCGAAAAGATCGAAGAAGAACTCGGCGAACCGGGTCCGGACCGCATCTGGTACGTGGGCGATGCCTTCGCCCAGGGCTTCACCCTGGAAGAAGTGCATCAGCTGACCCATATCGATCCGTGGTTCCTGGTGCAGATCAAGGAAATCGTCGACATCGAACTGTGGCTCGATAACCAGACCCTGGAAGCGATCGACAAGCCGACCCTGTACAAATTGAAGCAAAAAGGCTTCTCGGACCGCCGCCTGGCCTTCCTGCTGCACACGACCGACAAGGTCGTGCGCGAGACGCGCCATGCGATGGGCATCCGTCCGGTGTACAAGCGGGTCGACACCTGCGCGGCCGAATTTTCGACCGACACCGCGTACATGTACTCGACCTACGATGAAGAGTGCGAGTCCAACCCGAGCGACAAGAAAAAGATCATGGTGCTGGGCGGTGGGCCGAACCGCATCGGCCAGGGTATCGAATTCGATTACTGCTGCGTGCACGCGGCGCTGGCGATGCGCGAAGACGGTTACGAGACCATCATGGTCAACTGCAACCCGGAAACCGTGTCGACCGACTACGATACCTCGGACCGCCTGTACTTCGAATCGCTGACCCTGGAAGACGTGCTGGAAATCGTCGCCATCGAAAAGCCGGTCGGCGTGATCGTGCAGTACGGCGGCCAGACGCCGTTGAAGCTTGCGCTCGACCTGGAAGCGAACGGCGTGCCGATCATCGGCACCTCGCCCGACATGATCGATGCGGCCGAAGACCGCGAACGCTTCCAGCAGATGCTGCAAAAAATGGGCTTGCGCCAGCCGCCTAACCGCACCGCGCGCACCGAGCCGGAAGCACTGGCGCTGGCGCAGGAAATCGGCTACCCGCTGGTGGTGCGTCCATCGTATGTGCTGGGCGGCCGGGCGATGGAAATCGTCCACGAACAGCGCGACCTGGAACGCTACATGCGCGAAGCGGTCAAGGTATCGCACGATTCGCCGGTGCTGCTGGACCGCTTCCTGAACGACGCCATCGAAGTCGACGTCGACTGCATCTCCGACGGCGTAACCACCTTCATCGGTGGCGTGATGGAGCACATCGAGCAGGCTGGCGTACACTCGGGCGACTCGGCCTGTTCGCTGCCGCCGTATTCGCTCTCGCAAGAGACCATCGATGAACTCAAGCGCCAGACCTCGCTCATGGCCAAGGGCCTGAACGTGGTCGGCCTGATGAACGTGCAGTTCGCGATCCAGAAGACGGAAGTCGATGGCGTCATGACGGACACCGTATTCGTGCTGGAAGTGAACCCGCGTGCCTCGCGCACGGTGCCGTTCGTGTCCAAGGCCACCGGCCTGCAGCTGGCCAAGATCGCGGCGCGCTGCATGGTTGGCCAGACGCTCGAATCGCAGGGCATCACCAAGGAAGTCATCCCGCCGTTCTACAGCGTCAAGGAAGCCGTGTTCCCGTTCGTGAAATTCCCTGGCGTGGACACCATTCTCGGACCCGAGATGAAGTCCACCGGTGAAGTCATGGGCGTGGGCATGACCTTCGGCGAAGCCTTCGTCAAGTCGCAGATGGGCGCCGGGGTCAAGCTGCCCGAATCGGGCAAGGTATTCCTGTCGGTGAAGGGTTCGGACAAGCCGCGCGCGGTGAAAGTGGCGCGTGATTTGCAGTCGATGGGCTTCCAGGTCGTCGCGACCAAGGGCACGGCGGCGGTGATCACGGCGGCGGGCATTCCGTGCCAGGCCGTGAACAAGATGATCGAAGGCCGTCCGCACGTGGTCGACATGATCAAGAACCACGAGATCGCGCTGGTGATCAACACGGTCGAAGAAAAACGCAGTGCGATTGTCGACTCGCGCCAGATCCGGATTTCGGCTTTGGCCGCGCGCGTGACGACATACACTACAATAGCGGGTGCGGAGGCTGCGGTCGAAGGCATGCGTCATCTCGACGAGTTGCGCGTGTACGATTTACAAGGCCTGCATAAAACCTTAAACTAAGCAGCACGCAGTACCTCTTGACCACAGGGCGCGCGCCGGGAGCATTTTCCGGCGCGTGCCCTGTGGTTTTCACTTTTCAGTAGAAACGCGAATACGACATGAACACATCAGTTCCACTTACCAAATACGGCGCCGAACTGCTCAAGGAAGAGCTGCACCAGCTCAAGACCAAGGAGCGCCGCATTGTGATCGACGCGATCGCCGAGGCGCGCTCGCATGGCGATTTGTCCGAGAACGCCGAATACGACGCCGCCAAGGAGCGCCAGGCATTCGTCGAAGGCCGCATTGCGGAGCTGGAAGGTAAATTGGGCGCCGCGCAGGTCATCGATCCGACCACCCTGGACGCCGAAGGGCGCGTGGTGTTCGCCTCGACCGTCGACCTGGAAGACCTGGACAACGGCACCAAGGTGACCTACCAGATCGTCGGCCTGGACGAAGCGGACCTCAAGCTCAATAAGGTGTCGGTCACCTCGCCGATCGCGCGCGCGCTGATTGGCAAGTACGCAGGCGACGTGGTCGAAGTGCAGGCGCCATCGGGCCCGCGCGAATACGAAATCCTCGAAGTCAAGTACATCTGATGCTGCTGGCGCGGGCCCGCCTGCTGCTCGTGACCGCGTGGGCGGGCAGCTTGTGGACGGCGGGTTACCTGGTGGCGCCGACCCTGTTCCGCACCCTGTCCGACAGCGTGCTGGCCGGGACCATTGCGGGCAGCATGTTCAGGAGCGAGGCGATGGTGTCGCTGGTGTGCGGCGTGGGTTTGCTGGTGCTGGTGGCGCTGGCGAAGGAGGTCGACGCCAAGCGCAAGCGCCTGCTGATGCTGGTGGTGGCCGGGATGCTGGTGCTGCTGGCGGTCAGCAGCCTGGGACTGGGGCCGATGATGGCGGCACTGAAGGAAGCGGCGCCTGGCGGCGTGATGGAGCCGGCCGCGCGCAAGCAGTTCGGCATGCTGCACGGGGTGTCGATGGTGTTGTATCTGATTCAGAGCGTGCTGGCGGCGGTGCTGGTGTTCAAGAACCCCAAGGCGTAATACTTGCGCCTTCTGTTCGCGTTACCACTACGCCGTTTTCGCCACCATCCTCGTCATTCCCGCGTAGGCGGGAATCCATGGCACCTGTGACTTGAGGCGTGCTATGGGTTCCCGCCTGCGCGGGAACGACGCTGTAGGGGCGGGAACAACGCTGTAGCAACGCTGGAATTATTTCCCCAGCGCGCCTTTCTTAGGGCTGGACTGGCGCGGCTTGGCGCGCTTGATGGAGCCGCCTTCCGTCACGCGCTCATTGCCCTTGATCATGACCTTGGTCACGGACGGGCGCTTGGTACCGCTTGCGCTCGCTTTAACAATGGTAACTTCGCGCATTCCTTTACCCGACTTGCCGCTGCGTTCCTTTACCACTTCCACTTTGGGACGGTAAATGACCAGCAGTTTGCCGATGTGTTGTACCGGAGCCGCATCGAGCTCGGTACAAATGTTGTCGTAGATTTCTGCGCGCATGGCGCGATCGTCGCCGAACACGCGGACCTTGATCAGGCCGTGCGAGTCGAGGCTGGCCGAGATCTCTTTGATCACGGCTGGCGTCAGGCCCGCTTCGCCGATGATGACGACAGGCTTGAGCGCATGCGCTTCAGCGCGCAGTGCACTGCGCTCGACGGGGGTAAGTTTTTGCATAATATTTTTAGATAGTCCTTTAAAAGCAGTATTCTACGCGAATGGCAAAGAACAAATTAAACAAAAACTGGTTGCACGACCACATAAACGACCCCTACGTGAAGTTAGCGCAGAAAGAGGGTTACCGTGCACGCGCCGCCTACAAGCTCAAGGAAATCGACGAGAGCGAAAAGCTGATCAAATCCGGCCAGGTCATCGTCGACCTCGGCTGCACCCCGGGCAGCTGGGGCCAGTACGTGCGGCGCAAACTCGCCGGCAAGGATGGCGGCGGCATCAACGGCACCATCATCGGCCTCGACATGCTGCCGATGGAGCCGATCGCCGACATGCACTTCATCCTGGGCGACTTCCGCGAGGCGCGCATCCTGCGCCAGCTCGATACCATCCTGGCTGGCCGCAAATGCGACCTGGTGCTGTCGGACATGGCGCCTAACCTGTCGGGCATCCCCACGGCCGATTCGGCCCGCATGGAGCACCTGATCGACCTGGCCATTGAATTTTCGCAATACCACATGAAACCGTCCGGCGCCCTGGTGGTGAAATGCTTTAAAGACATGGGTTTCAGCCAGGTCGTGGAGAAATTCCGGGCCGAGTTCAAGGTGGTCAAGCAAATCAAGCCGAAGGCCAGCCGCGACAAATCCTCCGAAATTTTCCTCGTTGGCAAGGGTCTGAAAAATCCTACCGACAAGAATACCGCGCTGGAAGAAGAATCGCCCCTTGATATTTGACGGGTTTAGCCGCACATCAGCCAAGGAAAGCCGCAAAAGACATGGAAATTGGGTAAAAATTGCCTGATGTTCATGGCTTTTCAGTAGTTTTTCAGCCCGGCAGCGGGGCGTGCGTAGCACCGCCTGCTTATTGCGAGTAAAATCGGCGTTCTAAAATCGGTAAAAAGATGCGCCTGCATCGAAGGAGTTTTCGTGAATAATATGTTTTCAAAATCCGCCATCTGGGTAGTCGTTGCCCTGCTGTTGTTCATGCTGTTCAGACAGTTTGACAACCACAGCGCTGCCGGCGGCAGCAAGTCCATCCCTTATTCCGAACTGCTCGATGAGGTCAAGGCCCGCCGTATCAAGGATGTGGTCATTGAAGGGCAGAACATCACCGCAACCCGCTCGGATGAGAGCAAGGTGCGTGCCACAGCGTCGATGCTCGACCGCGGCCTGGTATCGGACCTGCGCGATGCGAATGTTCATTTCGACATCAAACCGCCTGAAGATCCATCGTTCCTGACCACCGTATTCATTTCCTGGTTCCCGTTCCTGTTGCTGATCGGTGTCTGGGTCTTCTTCATGCGCCAGATGCAGGGCGGCGGCAAGGGCGGGGCTTTCTCCTTCGGCAAGTCGAAAGCACGCATGATGGATGAAACCAACAACACCGTTACCTTCGCCGACGTCGCCGGTTGCGACGAAGCGAAAGAAGAAGTCAACGAAATCGTCGACTTCCTCAAGGACCCGACCAAGTTCCAGAAGCTGGGCGGACGCATCCCGCGCGGCGTGCTGATGGTCGGTCCTCCGGGTACCGGTAAAACCCTGCTGGCGCGCGCCATCGCCGGCGAAGCGAAGGTACCGTTCTTCTCGATCTCCGGTTCGGACTTCGTTGAAATGTTCGTCGGCGTCGGCGCGAGCCGCGTGCGCGACATGTTCGAGAACGCCAAAAAACACTCGCCTTGCATCATTTTCATCGACGAGATCGACGCGGTCGGCCGTCATCGTGGCGCCGGCATGGGCGGCGGTAACGACGAGCGCGAACAGACCCTGAACCAGTTGCTGGTCGAGATGGACGGTTTTGAAGCCAGCTCCGGCGTGATCGTCGTGGCCGCCACCAACCGCGCCGACGTGCTCGACAAGGCCTTGCTGCGTCCGGGCCGTTTCGACCGCCAGGTCATGGTTGGCTTGCCGGACATCCGCGGCCGCGAACAGATTCTCAATGTGCACATGCGCAAGGTGCCTATCGGCGCTGACGTCAAGGCCGACATCCTGGCACGCGGTACGCCTGGCTTCTCGGGCGCCGACTTGGCCAACCTGGTCAACGAAGCAGCCCTGTTCGCCGCGCGCCGTAGCAAGCGCCTGGTGGAAATGAGCGACTTCGAAGATGCCAAGGACAAGATCTACATGGGTCCCGAGCGTAAATCGATGGTCATGCGCGAGGAAGAGCGCCGCAACACGGCGTACCACGAGTCCGGCCACGCCGTCATCGCCAAGCTGCTGCCGAAGGCCGATCCGGTGCACAAGGTCACGATCATGCCGCGTGGCTATGCCCTCGGCCTGACCTGGCAGTTGCCTGAACACGATGTCCTGTCCGGCTACAAGGACAAGATGCTGGAAGAAATCTCGATCCTGTTCGGTGGCCGTATTGCCGAAGAGCTGTTCGTCGGTCAAATGTCGACCGGCGCGTCGAACGACTTCTCGCGTGCCACCAAACTGGCGCGCTCGATGGTGACCCGTTTCGGCATGAGCGACAGCATGGGCGTGATGGTCTACGAGGATAGCGAAAACGAAGGGTTCTTCGGCGGCGCCACCAAGACCATTTCCGAGGCGACCCAGCAAAAGGTCGACGCGGAAATCCGTTCGATTCTCGACACGCAGTACGCGCTCTCGCGCCGCCTGCTGGAAGAGAACCGCGACAAGGTCGAAAAAATGACCCGCGCGCTGCTCGACTGGGAAACCATCGACGCCGACCAGATCAACGACATCATGGCCGGGCACGAACCGCGCGAGCCGAAGTCGGGTGTCCTGACCAAGCGCACGCCGCCTCCTGGCGACAGCGGCTCGGGCGGAGTTTCACCGAACGCGACAGCACCGGCGTAAATTTCTCCGCTTCTTGCGAGCTTGTATATAATGCCGTTCAGACAAGACTGAGCGGCATTTTTTATGGTCGATCAATTAACAATGCGATGTAAACGGTATGCGACAATATTTTCAATGCGGCCGCTTTGGCTTCGACCTGGCGGCCAAACCCCTGGTCATGGGCATCCTCAACGTCACGCCTGATTCGTTTTCGGACGGCGGGCGTTTCCAGTCGCTCGAATTTGCGCTCTCGCGCGCCGAGGAAATGGCGAGCGAAGGCGTGGACTTGATCGATATTGGCGGTGAATCGAGCCGCCCGGGCGCACCCGGTTTGGCGCTCGACGAGGAGTTGCGCAGGGTGATGCCGGTGCTCTACGCCCTGCGCGACCTCGGCAAGCCCTTGTCGATCGATACCTACAAGCCCGAGGTGATGCGCGAGGCGATCCTGGCCGGGGTCGACATGATCAATGATATCAACGCCTTTCGCGCGCCCGGCGCGTTGGAGGCGGTGGCCGGCAGCGACTGCGCACTGTGCGTGATGCACATGCAGAGTACGCCGCAGACCATGCAGCAGGAGCCCGTCTACGGCGACGTGGTGCGCGAAGTGACCGATTTCCTGCGCGAGCGGGTCGACGCCATGCTGGCCATCGGCATCGAGCGCCAGCGCATCTGCATCGATCCGGGTTTCGGGTTCGGCAAGACGGTGGAACACAACTATGCCTTGTTGCGCAACATCGGCAACATGCAGCGCGAACTGGGCTTGCCCGTGCTGGCTGGCGTGTCGCGCAAGTCGATGATCGGCGCCGTGACCGGCAAGCCGGTCGAGCAGCGCCTGGCCGGCAGCCTCGCGGGTGCGCTCGCTGCGGTAGCGCAGGGCGCGCGCATCGTGCGCGTCCATGATGTAACTGAAACGGTAGATGCACTCACAGTGTGGCAAGCTGCCACCATTCATTAATTTATTCAACAAAAGAGAAAACATGGCACGTAAATATTTCGGTACGGACGGTGTGCGTGGGCTGGTTGGTGTAGCACCGATCACCCCTGATTTCGTGATGCGCCTCGGTTACGCCGCGGGTAAAGTCCTGGCGAAAACCAACGCCGCCTCCGGCCGCCCGACGGTCCTGATCGGCAAGGACACCCGTATTTCCGGCTACATGCTTGAATCGGCACTGGAAGCGGGCTTCAATGCCGCCGGCGTGGACGTGATGCTGGCCGGCCCGATGCCGACCCCGGCCGTGGCTTACCTGACGCGCGCGCTGCGCCTGTCGGCCGGCGTGGTGATTTCGGCGTCGCACAACCCGTTCCAGGACAATGGCATCAAGTTCTTCTCCGAACACGGCACCAAGCTGCCGGACGCCGTCGAACACGAAATCGAAACCATGATCGACCAGCCGATGGAATGCGTGCCCGCTGAAAAGCTGGGCCGCGCCAAGCGCCTGGAAGACGCCAAGGGCCGTTATATTGAATTTTGCAAGAGCACCTTTCCGAACGAACTCGACCTGCGCGGCCTGCGCATCGTGCTCGACTGCGCGCACGGTGCCGCGTATCACATCGCACCGCACGTGTTCCACGAGCTGGGCGCGGAAGTCATCGCCATCGGCAACAAGCCGAACGGATTCAACATCAACGATGGCTTCGGCGCGACGGCACCGAAAGCCATGGCGGCGGCCGTGCTCGAACACCGCGCCGACCTCGGCATCGCGCTCGATGGCGACGCCGACCGCCTGGTGATGTGCGACGGCGCCGGCCGCATCTACAACGGCGACGAGCTGCTGTATGTGATGGTGCGCGACCGCATGATGACCGGCCCGGTTGCCGGCGCCGTGGGTACCTTGATGACGAATATGGCGCTGGAAGTGGCGTTCAAGGAACTCGGTATTGGTTTTGCGCGCGCCAAGGTGGGCGACCGCTACGTGCTGGAAGTGATGAAGGAAAACGGCTGGCTGTTCGGCGGCGAAGGTTCGGGCCACTTGCTGGCGCTGGACAAGCACACCACCGGCGACGGCATCGTGTCCGCGCTGCAGGTGCTGTCGGCGCTCAAGCGCAGCGGCAAGAGCCTGGACAAGTGCTGCAAGGAACTGACCTTGTATCCGCAGACCTTGATCAACGTGCGCGTGCCGGCCGGCTTCGACTGGACCAAGCATCCCGACATGGTGGCCGAGAAGGAAGCCGTGGAAGCGGAACTGGGCGACACGGGCCGCGTGCTGATCCGCGCATCCGGCACCGAGCCCCTGATCCGCGTGATGGTGGAGGCGAAGAATGCGCAGGTCGCCGACTCGACCGCGCGCCGGATTGCCAGCAAGGTTCCGGCGTAAACAGGCAGCGGCGAAGGGGGGAGGGCGCGGCCGTGCAGATGGGCGCGCAGCTGAGCGGATGGACGGCATCGAGGTAGAGTTTTCCGGGTTTCAACATCTCACGGAAAACTTCACGATGTGGCGTTGACGTTTGGGGGTCCCCCGACGTATAATAACGTCTTCGGAGTGTGGCGCAGTCCGGTAGCGCACCTGGTTTGGGACCAGGGGGTCCAAGGTTCGAATCCTTGTACTCCGACCAAGTTAAAAGACGGGCTGTCATTCATTTGACGGCCCGTTTTTATTTCCACGGGGTTTCCTCCCCGCGACAGACTGCCCATAGCTCAGTTGGATAGAGCATCAGCCTTCTAAGCTGAGGGTCACAGGTTCGATTCCTGTTGGGCAGGCCAATAAAATCAAAGACTTACACGAGATTCTTGTTTTTCTGATCGCTGAAAACTGCGTAGCTCTAGCCTCGTGTACCCGCTGTGTACCCCGCTGTGCTGAATGCGGCAGGCTATGTCGATAGTAGGTCGACTTGAAAAGCATATGGATTTTTCTGGCCGTGCCACCTAGTCGGTGGCTGTGGGGCGGCGTTCGGGGGAGGGAGTAACGCGCAGCAAGATCACTCAAGATGTCAAAGCTGGAGCGACCCTGCTTCGGGGGGCTGGATGTCATCCAGATGGAAGGATAGGCGCACCTTGGGGTTCGGATGCGCGCTGTGGCTTGAAGGTGCAGGGGCCTTATTCGGCAACGTAGCGAGGAGAGTAGCGCAAGCTACCAGCGTTGCGGCCTTGCGTAACAGTAATCTTACATTGATGTACTAGCGCCTCAATAACGCCTTTGCGGTTTTGCAGCGCCATACGGCTTGCAGCGGTCGACCAAGATGCCATCGGAGATCGGTTTGCCGTTCTTATTGGCAAAATGCTGGGTGATTTTTCAAGCACCTTGCTCTCCAACTTCGCATGGGTGCTGTCGAAGAGGTTGAAAGCTCTCCGTCTCTTAGCGCCGTTTGTAACAAGTGGAGGGCCATATCCGCAAGGAGATCCTCTGCTTTTCCGTCCAACCCGATTCACCGCGGCTTGACGCGTGCGTCCGATAGGCAGACTCGGTCAGGTCATGCGCCTTGCGTGGATAGTGCGCCTGAGCTCGACATCGTCAATGTACTTAAGCAGGAATTGTGTCCTGATCACCCGACCCCGCTCATGAAATGCGAAGTACCGCCTGTTTTTTCGGTGGTCGGTGCCCAGGCGGCGCAAGATCATCGACGGCGGATGTCCGGAATATGACGGCTTGCTGACAATTCCAAGTCAATGACTACATCTGCCGGCGGCAGAGATAAGCGACCGCTCGCACCCCACCCACGCGGCCGTCGCAGCGGCGCGCGTCGTCCCGCAGCGCGATCAGATTTGCGGCAACCCCGGGTGCGTTCAGCAGGCGCGCGGCGTGCTCGCGTAGCATTTGGGGCGAGTGCCGCACGCGCGAGACGCGTACGCCGACGCCTAGTTCCTCGAGCCGCTGGGCGATCCAGGTCTGGTCGAAGACGAAAGGGAAGGTGATCGCGGGTACGCCGCTATGCAGGCATTCTGCCGCTGTGTTGTAGCCGCCGTGCCCGAATACCAGGTCGAACAGTTCGAGCAGGTAGAACTGGTTGACGAAGGGACGGCTGATGACAGTGGCTTGGATCTGCACGCCCTCGAACGCTTCCCGCAGCACGTCCTCGGGCGCGGAAAACAGGAACAGGCAGTCCGGCTCGTTGTGCGACAGTAGGATATTGCGGAAGATCTTCACGGCCGCCTCACGGTTCGACGCCAGCCGGGCCACCACGGAGCCAAGCGCGACGAAGAACTTCCTGCCTTCGAATTGGCCAATCTGCGCGGCCAGCGCCGCGTCGTCGGCGCTTGGTGCGCGCCGCAGGAAGGCCGGGCCGATGAACGAGACCGGCCGGCCGCCGCTCGAACGCGGCGCCGTGGTGGCGCCGCAAAACAGTTCGCTTGCAAAGCACAGATGGCGTTCAGGCGACGGTTGAACGGCGCCGCGATCGAGCCGTTCGGCCAGCGTGGCGCACATTTGCGCAAAGACCTTGTCGAACGCCTGCGCCATACCCTGGCTGAGAATGGCCGATACGCCGTCCTTGGGCAGGAATTCGAGCGGCGAGCTGACCGTGTACATGAAAGGGCAGTAAAGTGCGCGCGCGATCATCGGCGCCAGCGGCAGCAATTGGTCGAACAGCAGCAGGTCGGGCTTGAAATCCGCGCAGTGGCGCAGCGTATCTTCGTACACATGCAGGCAGAAGTGCTGCAGGGCATGGACCGCCTCGAGAACGACGTTGCCCCCCGCCGCGCCAACTACCTGGTCGATGCTGAACGCCGCGACCGTCGCGCGCGCGACGCCTTCCGGCATGCTGAACGGCTGCGCGAAATAGTCGATCACCAGCACCTCGTGCCCGCACTCGCGCAAGGCTTGCGCGAGTGCGGCCAGCGGAGTCATATGGCCCACCAGCGGCGGTGCCGCGCACACGATCCTCGCCATCACACGCCCCCTGCAAGGATGGTCTGCAAGGCGTCGCCGACTGCGCCGGCGTTCTTGATGACGAAGTCGTGCTCGCCCTCGACGATCGTCAGGCTGCAGTCCTTGATCAGCGACTGCTGGTGCTCGGCGTAGCCGAGATATCCGGCGCGGCTCGAATAGATCAGCGCAGTCTTGCAGGCGATCGCCTCGAATGCGGCGTCGCTGAAGGGCTGGTCGGCCAGTACCTCGTGCCGGAAGCTGGTTTGCCGCAGTGCGTCCAGGCGCGACTTGGCGTTGCCGATCTGGCGTCGGCGACCCTGGATGTCGTGCCGCAGGCTGTCCTTGATCGGATCGATGAAGCGGCCCGACGGTGCAAAGTCGCCACCCAGCACGGCACTGAGGCCGTCGAGCATGTCGTCGATGTCCTGCGCCGCCACCGGCAGCGGCGGCGAGTCGACGACCACCAGCGCCGCCGCCGACTCGGGGTAGCGCATCGCCCACGCGGTCGCGACATGACCACCGTAGCTGTAGCCGACCACCGTTACCGGGCCGCTGGCCAAGCGGCGCCGCACCCGTTCGAGATCGCGCGCGTGCTCGCCCAGGCTGTAGCCATGCGGCGGCGCCGGCGAGAGGCCGTGGCCGCGCTGGTCGTAGCTGACGACGTGGTAGTGCTTCATCAGCCGGAACGCATACGCGAGCACCCACAGCCCGGCGCTGCCGGCCATGCCGTGCACGAACAGCACCGTCGGCAGGGCCGGGTCGCCCATCTCGATGGCGTTCAGTTCAATGCCACCGTCCTCGCTCATGCCACGTCGGCGGCGATGAACTGGGCGATGTCGCCCACCGTCAGGCCGACGATCGACTCCATCGTCATGCGCTTGAACCACGATTCGAAATCGACCCCGGGGAATTTCTTGAACATCAGCTCGATCACTTTCGCGATTTCGATGCTGTCCAGTTCAATCCCTTCACTCAGGCTGGTGCCGGCCTCGATCTCCATCTCCTGCGCCCACTCCGGGCCCACCACCTGGTGGATCGCCAGTCGGATTTCCTGTACTGCCTGCTCGTTACTGATACCCATGCTGCTCCCTATTGTGGTTGAACTCCGCGTACCCAACTGATGACATGCCCGTCCTGATGGCGCCGGCCGCTGAAGGCCACGCCTTCCACTTCGCCGGTCCAGCCGGCGCCGCCCGCCTGCACCGCGCGCACCTTGATCCTGCGCGGGGCGCCAGCCAGCCCGCCGCCCTGGCACTTGCCCCAAGCTTCCTTGGCGCTCCAGAACAGGGTCTGCCAGAAGGCTCGCTCTTTGGCCGGCTGGGCGTCGAAGAAGGCGATTTCCTGGGCGTCGTAGTTGAGCAGTTCGAATGCTTCGCCGCGCACCTCGATGGTTTCGACATCGACGCCGACGCGCTGCTCGCCGCCGACGATGACGACCGCGATCTGCGGCTTGTGGCTGATCGACAGCGCCAGCGGCGCCGCCTGACCGCGCACTCTGGCCCATGGCGCGCCATGGGTGTCGTGTTCGATCTCGATCTCGCTCGGGAACAGCGTCTCGACCTGGCGGTGGTGGTACAGCCAGTGCTTGAGCGCGTCCTTGGCCGCGACTACGCCGCGCAGGCGCGCATTGCGGTTAGAGATCGTCTTGCTGGCGTCGACCCGGGCGATCTCGCGCCCGGTCAGATAGCTCTTGGTGAGCATCACGCGCGACCAGTTGGAGCGGAACGCGAGGTCGAACACGAACAGGCCGTCGTCGAGCTGGGCGCAGACGCCGTTGAGCCGTTCCGGGGTGCGGAAGATGGCGAACAGGTTAGGGTCGGCGGTGAAGCGGCGGCCGGCGAACTCGTTCACCCGCAACAGCACGCGGCCGTCGCGGCACAGCTCAAGGTCGTAGGTGAATTCGAGGTCCGTGATCTGGCGCGTGACGACGCGGCAGTCGTACCGATGCTGCGGGTCGCGCAGCGCCGCCCATGGCGCGAACAACTCGACCTTGTCGATCTTGAGCGGCAGGACGACGTTGTCGATGTCGTGGTGCGAACAAAACCAGACGCCGGCCAGCTGGAAGGCGCCGTCGAGCAGCGCGCCCTTGCCGCCGGCTGCGCCGACCACGCCGGCGATCCCGCTGAGGTCCATCGGCCCGATCTGCCGCACGCCCTGGTAGAGCGGGCCGTGGAACAGCCAGCGGTCGCGGTAGATCTCGTCGAACCGCAGCGCAAATGGCGGCGGCTGGTCGGTGCGGATCGGGCGCTCGGCCACGGCGGGAGCGGCGGGCAGGCTGTCGGCCACCTCCACCAGGCACGAGAAGCGGTCTTCGACCACCACGGCGTAGCTGTCGGGCCCCTTGCGGTATAGGCGGGCCTCGAGTGTGACGGCGGCCTGCACCTCGATGAAACGAAACGACAGCACCTTGTGCACGGCGCGGATCGAACGGCCGGGCAGGTAGGCGGACACCACTTCGCAGGCCAGCTCGATCATCATCGTCATCGGCACCACGGCCGAGCGCTCCGCGATCGGCCTGCCGTCGTGCGACTGGTAGATCTCGTGGTGAAACAACTCGGGGTAGCGTTCGTGGTCGATGGCGATGGTTTGCCGGTGTACGACGGCGTGCGGATCGAGCGCCGCCTCGGCGCCCCTGCGTAACGGGCCTGCCTTGCAAGGCAGGCCTTCGTCGCCCCGAGCCAAAGGTTCTTGTGCGAGGGCCGCGATCACATCCTGCTGCGCGCGCCGGAACAGGTCGAGGCTGGCGTCGTACGGCGTGTCCTGTGGCGCTGGTCCCTCCGGGGCGAAGGGCGCGAACGAAGGCACGGCGTGGAATTCGACCATGCTCGGTTCGAGCGGTATCGCGTGCGTGCGCGGCGCCGGCTCGCGCGCGAGCAAGCCGAACTGCGCGAAATCGATGGTCCTGCCTTCGGCGAACAGGCCGGCCGCCACGCGCCGCAGCATCTGTTCGGTGCTCTTGTCCTGGCCGCTCGCGTCGAGCGTCATGAAGTCTTTGCCCTTGAGGGTGTCGGCGACAAAGCCGCTCAGACCTGCGTTGCCGATCTGTACAAACAGGCGGAAGCCTTCGTCATGCATGCGTTCCACCAGTTCGCGAAAGCGCACTGGCGAGGCCATCGTCTCGACGATCAGTTCCTTGACGGCGGCGTCGCTGTGCGGGAAGGGGCCGGCCAGGCTGGCGGACCACAGTGGAATCGCCGGCTGCGACAACCCGATGCCCTCGACCAGCGGCCGGATGCGCTGCAGCGTCGGCCGGATGTACGGCGTATGCGACGCCGCTTCGATGCCCATGTCGACCGACAGGATGCCTTGCGCGCGCAGGATCCGCTGCGCGGCCTCCAGCGCTGCGGGCGAGCCGCACACGACACTGTGGCCGGGACAGTTGTCGACCGCGAGCGCCATGCCGTCGATGTCGCGCAGCAGGGCGTCGAGCCGGTCCGCGCCGCACCACACCGCCAGCAGGAAGTAGCCCTTGCCCATCACGTCGTCTTGCAGCGCAAGCAGGCGCTCGACCAGCACCGCCAGTTCGCGCTGGCCGATCGCGCCGCTCGACACGCACGCGATCCACTCGCCAAGCGAATGGCCGGCAATCGCGTCGGGCACGACGCCGAGCGAGGTCAACACGCGGTGCATGGTGTCGGTGGCGTAGACCGTTTGCAGGCTGTCGGCCACCAGCGCGTCGCCGCCGCCGGCCGAGAGCTGCGCCAGGTCGAGGCCGAAGCGCAGCGCCAATTCGCGGAAGTCGGGGTTGACCTGGTTGCCCAGGCCAGGGAACAGGAAGGCCAGTTTTCCGCCCGCAGCCAGCAGGGCGTCAGGGGAGAAGAAGATGTCTTGCTTGCCGCGCCATGCCTTGCCGCGCGCGACGAGGCGTGCAGCCTTGGCGAGCCGCTCCGGCGTCGGATCGAACAGCACCAGCCGGCACGGTCCCTGGCCCGGATGCAGTTCACCCCGTTCCAAGTCGGCCAGCAGGGCTTGCGGGTCGCTGCGCGAGAGCGCCAGCACCGTTTCTTCGGTCTGCAGCCGTGGCTTTTGGGCCGTGTTGCGCGCCACCGGCACCCGGCGCTCGGGCGGTGCGCTCATGACCAGGTGGGCGTTGATGCCGCCAAACCCGAACGCGCTGACGCCGGCGATGCGCGGCGTAGCCTCAGGCCATGGCGTGCTTTGCGGCGGCACGTAGAAACCCTGACCAGCCAGGTCGCCGCGCAGCGAGCGGCAGTGCAGCGACGGCGGCAGGATCCCGTCGCGCAGGGCGCTGGCGGTCTTGATCACGCTGGCGATGCCGGCAGCGCCGAGCGTATGGCCGATCATCGACTTGACCGAGCCGAGCGCAATCTGGCGCCCCTGCATGTGCGGCCCGAAAAACCGTATCAGCGATTCGCTCTCGACCTCGTCACCGCGCGGCATGCCGGTGCCGTGGCATTCGATGTAGCCGGCGCGGCCAGGGTCGATGCCGGCGTTGTTCCAGGCTTTGGTGAAGGCGCCGATCTGGCCGTCGGAGAACGGCGCCAGCAAGCTCTCGGCGCGGCCGTCGCTGCAGGTACCGACACCTTCAATGACGGCGTGGATGCGGTCGCCCGCGGCGAGCGCGGCGTCAAGCGGCTTGAGCACCACCAACCCTGCGCCTTCGCCGAGTAGCAGGCCGTCGGAATCGCGGTCGAAGGGGCGAATCTGTTCTTGCCGCGACAGCGCGCCGATGTTGGTGAACATCGACCAGTAGCCCTGGGTCAGCGGCAGGTGCACGCCGCCGGCCAGCATCAGCTCGCAGCGGCCCAGTTGCAGCTGCATGATGGCGTTCTCGATCGCCACCAGCGAGGAGGCGCACGCGGCGTCGAGGATGTAGCTGGGGCCGGCCAGGTTGAGCCGGTTGGCCAGGCGCGAGGCGGCGAAGCCGGGCACCAGATTGCGCGTGCGGCTGTTCTCGAAGCCGGCCTGGCGCTCCTCGAGGAAGCGTTCGGCGAAGCGGTCAAGCTCGCCCTCGTCGAGCGCGGGAAAGCTGCTGCGTAGGGTCTGGCGTAGCTGCGGAAGCAGCTTGATGCGGTCGAGGAAGCGTATCGTCACGGGGCCGATCGGCATGGTGCGGCCGAGGATCACCCCGGCCTGCAGGGCGGTGGTGCCATGCTCGACACCAGCGTCGGCCAGCGCCTCGCGCGCGAGGTCGAGCATGATGAACTGGTCGGCCTCGGCTTCGGCCACTTCGCGCGGCACGATGCCGTAGCGTAGCGGGTCGAAGCTGATGTCGGTGACGACGCCGCCGCGCCCGCAGTAGGTCTGCTCCAGCGAGGGAACGCTGCCCGGCGCGTAGTAGCCGTCCTGCTTGCCCCAGCGCGCCGCCATCGGGTAGGGGCCGACGGCGTCGACGCCGCCCTTGATGTTGTGCCAAAACGTGGTCAGGTCGGGCGCCTTGGGGAAACGGCTGGCCATGCCGATGATGGCGACTTTGAATGGACTCGTCATGCGCTATGCTCGTTCCAGAACAGGGCTTCGTCTTTGGCGCAGGTGACGATCAGGCGGCCGGAGCGCTTGCCGGCGGCCAGTTCGTCGAACAGGAAGGCGACGCCCTGGTCACGCTTGATCGCGTGGATGCCCATGCCCTCGAGGTGCTTTTGCAGCGTCGCGTCGATCATGCCGGCGCCTTCCCACGGGCCCCAGTTGATCGACAGGTAGTGGCCGGGGCGGCTCGCGTTGAGTGCCATCGCGCGCTTGTCGAGGTAGGCGTTGGCGGCCGAGTAGTCGGTCTGTCCCCGGTTGCCCAGCGTGGCCGAGATGCTCGAGAAGAAAACCACGAACTTGGGTTCGGTGAGCCGGTCCAGGCTGTCGAGCACGTGTTCGACCCCGGCTGCCTTGGTGTGGTAGACGCGGGCGATCGAGGCGTCGCTCTTGTCGCCCAGGAAGCGGTCGTCGAGGATGCCTGCACCGAACAGCACGCCATCGATGCGGCCGTATTGCGCCATCACGGCGCCGAGGGCGGCGTCGACCTGGGCGGTGTCGGTGACGTCGGCCTGGTAGTAGCTCATCTGGCTGCCGAAAGCGTCGAGTTCTTCGATCGTGCGGCGCATCTGTTTTTCAGCCAGGAGGGACTGCAGCGCTTCCTCGATCTCCTTCGGACGCGCCGCCGGGCCATGCTTGGCCAGCAGTGCCTGGCGCAGCGCGACTGCGTCGTCGATGCCAGGGAAGGGCTCGGCCCCTTGCGGCAGGGCGGAGCGGCCCAGCAGCACCAGGCGGCAGCGGTAGCGTTCGGCGAACGCGCTTGCGAACCAGCTGGTGATGCCCTTGGCGCCGCCGACGATCACCACGACCGCCTCCGGTTCGAGGTGGTAGCGGTCAAGCGAGGCGATGAAGGGCGGGCGCGGCAACGCCTTGCGGGCGTGGCGCACGCCGTCGCACCAGGCCACCGGCTGGGCCAGGATCTCGGGTTCGCTGAACATCTCGCCGACCAGACGGGCGGCGCTGCTGTCGGCGTCGAGCGTGGCCGCGTCGTGCACGATCAAGGGGCGGATCATGCGTACTTTTGGCCATTCCCAGCGCAGACTCACCAGCAGACCGCTGGCGCCGCTGCCGCACGAGGGGCTGGCGTAGCTGCCGTCGGCATGGCGCAGCGGTTGGGCGTCGAACTGGATCGCCATCACGGTGTCGATGCTGCGCGCGTCGCATGCCTGCAGCGCGTGGAACAGGCCGAGCACATCTTGGTAACTACTGTCGTCGCGGTTGAAGTAGAGGATGCCGTTGGTGTCGAGCCGCAGCCCGGCCTTGAGCTCACGCCATTCGAGGCTGACCAGACGCGCATCGCGCGCGTCGAGCTGGACGCGCAGCGCTTGCAGCAGGTCGGGTGGCGCGCCGATGGCGTGGTAGGTCTTGCCGCCGGCCGTGGCAACGCTCGTTGGCAGCAGCGGTTTGGGTGCGTACAGCACGTCGAGCACGCGCAGCGGTACCGCTGCCGGCGCCGCAACTGGCGGCGCTTCTTGCTGCGTTTCCGGCCGCGCCGGCTGGCCATGGTCGGCCAGCCAGGCGCTGATGCCGCGCAGCGTCTTGATCTTCGATACCTGTTCGAGGAACTGGGCCGCGTCCTCGCCCAGCTCGTCGGCGGTGCCGCCGGTGGCCATGCCGAGATCTTTGCCGATCTCCGAGAGCAGTTCGACCCGCTTGATTGAGTCGATGCCGAGGTCGGCCTCAAGATCGAGGTCGGCCTCGATCATCTCCTCTGGATAGCCGGTGCGGGCGCAGATGAGCTGCCTGAGGCGGGCTTCGATCGCGCCGCGCTCGCGTATCGCAGGTGCGGCGGCCGCTGGCGGCGGCGCCGATGGCGCCGATGACTTGACGTAGTCGGCCAGCCAGGTGCTGATGCCGCGCAGCGTTTTGATCTTCGACACCTGTTCGAGGAATTGCGCCGCGTCGTCGCCGAGTTGGTCGGACGAACCGGCCGCCACGCCGAGATCCTTGCCGATCTCGGAGAGCAGCTCGACCCGCTTGATCGAATCGATGCCGAGATCGGCCTCGAGGTCGAGATCGGCCTCGATCATCTCTTGCGGGTAGCCGGTGCGGGCGCAAATGAGTTCCTTCAGCCGCGCTTCGATCGTGGCGCGATCGGTGCGGGCGGGCGCGCTGACGCCGGCCACCACGGCGGGGGCGGCGACGGCGACGGGGCGGGCCGGTTCGCGCGCAGGTGCCGGGGCGGCGCCCAGATAGCCGAGCATGATGTCGCGCTGGCTTTCGACGAAGTTGTCGAGGCTGTCGAAGTAGCTCTTGAGGACGGCTTCGCGTCCGCCGGTGGGCGCGACGCTCGTCTGCACCTGCACCGGCGTGATAGCCCCCGGCTGGTAGGCCTGAGGCGGCAGCGGCCCCTTGAGTGGCCGCGCGCGCTGACCGTTGACTTCCCAGATGGTCGGCGCCAGCGCTTGCGGCTTGGCGATGGCCAGTGTGCGCAGGCGCCGGTTGGCGAACAGCGCCTTGAGCTCGAGCGCCACGCCGAGGGTGGCGAGCCGCCCCAGCATGTTCATCAGGCCCTTGAGCGGCGGCGCGTCGCGCAGCAGCATCGGGATCGCCTGCACCGGCGCGCCTTCTAGAATGCTGCCGACCAGGCCGGACAGGGCATTGCCGGCGCCCACTTCGACGAAGGTGCGCACGCCGCCTTGCTGGTGCATCGCGTGGATCATGTCGGCAAAGCGCACCGGCGCGGCGATCTGCTGGCCCAGGCGTTCGGCCAGTTCGGCGGCCGATACGGCTGCCGGGTAGGGCGCGGCGCTCTGGTTGGACCAGACCGTCAGGCGGGGGCTGTCCAGCGCGGCCTGGCGCAGGCTGGCTGTGAATTGGCCTGCGGCGCCGGCCAGTGCGCGGCTGTGGAAGGCACAGGCAACCGGCAGGATGCGCGCACGTACGTGGCGCTGGCCGAACTTGTCGCGCGCCGCGGCGATGGCCGCGCCGGGGCCGGCCAGCACGGTCTGGCGCGGTCCGTTCAGGTTGGCGATGTCGAGTTCGCCGAGTTCGCCAAGGACGTCGCGCACCAGCGCTTCGTCGCCCTCGACGGCGAGCATGGTGCCGGGGTCGCCGTCGCCCAGGCTGTCGAGGATGCTGTGCGCGCGCTGGCGGCTGATCGGCGCCAGCGCGGCGTGCGCGATGCTGCCCGCGTGGCACAAGGCGCTTAGTTCGCCGAAACTGTGGCCGGCGGCGTGGCTCGCCGTGATGCCCAGCGAGGCGAGGATCTGGGCCGCTGCCAGGCTGGTGACGGCCAGCGCCGGCTGTGCCACCGAGGTGTCGGTCAGCGCGGCTTGCTGCGCGCTGCGCTGGGCATCGTCGAAGGCCGCCGGTGGGAACATGGCGCCGTGCAGGTCCGGTTCGGCGGCCAGGTGGGCCCGCGTTCCGGGGAAGTAGGTCAGCAGGTCGGCGCCCATGCCGAGGAACTGGCTGCCCTGTCCGGGGAACAGGAAAGCCACTTCGCCCGGGTCGAGCTGCGCGCCGGCGAGATACACGCCCTGCGGGTCGGCCTGGCCTTGCGCGGCCTTCTCTAAGCGGGCGGCCAATTGCTCAAGGCTCGAGGCCACCACGGCCACACGCACCGCGCCTTCACCCTCGTTGTGCTGGTGGTGGCTGAAGGCGACGTCGCACAGCCGGTCCTGGTGGCCGGCGCGCAGATAGGTGCGCAGCAGCTCGACCTGCGCCTGCACGCTGCCGGCGCCGCGGAACAGGAACAGCTCATACGGCCACACCTGCGGCGCGGCCGGCGTGTCGCGGCGTTTGTCGGCATCGCCGCGGTCGATCACAAGGTGGTAGTTGGTGCCGCCGAAACCGAAGGCGCTCACGCCGGCGGTGCGCTGCTCGTCCAGCCAGGGCAGGGTGTGCGACAGGAAGTAGAAGGAGCTGCTTTGCTGGCGGTAGTAGGCGTTGGGCCGTTCCAGGTTCAGCGTCGGCGGCAGCAAGCCCTGGTCGACGGCGTAGGCGGCCTTGATCAGGCTGGCCACCCCGGCGGCGCACTTGGTGTGCCCGATCTGGGTCTTGACGGAACCGAGCGCGCAGCCGGCGCGGGCGCTGCCGGCGCTCGCGAACACCGTCTCCATCGACGCCAGCTCGGTGCGGTCGCCCACCACGGTACCGGTGCCGTGCGCTTCGAGCAGGCCGACCTCGGACGGCGAGATGCCGGCGCGGCGGTAGGCCCGGCTCAGGGCGCGCTGCTGGCCCTGGCGGCGCGGGGCGGTCAGGCCGAGCGACTTGCCGTCGCTGGCGCCGCCGATGCCGCGGATGACGGCGTAGACATAGTCGTCGTCGGCCAGCGCGTCCTCGTAGCGCTTGAGTACCACCGCGCCGGCGCCTTCGCCCAGCGCGATGCCGTCGGCCGTGTCGGAGAACGAGAAGCACTTGCCGCGCGAAGACAGCGCGTGGGTGCTGGAGAACATCAGGTAGTCGTGGATGCCGTTGTGGAAGTCGACCCCGCCGGCGATGGCCAGGTCGCTCTCGCCATAGCGCAGCTCCTTGATGGCCGCGTCGATCGCCGCCAGCGAGGAGGCGCAGGCGGCATCGACCGTGAAGTTCTGGCCGCCCAGGTCGAGCCGGTTGCTGATCCGGCCCGACACCACGTTGCCCAGCACGCCGGAGAAGCTGTCTTCGGTCAGGCGCGGTAGCGCGTCCAGCGCCTGGCTCAGCGCCGGCTCGGCGAGCAACTGCGGCAGCACGATGCGCAGGCCGTAGGCGCCGGCGATGTCACCGCCCGGCTCGATGCCGAAGACGACCGAGCAGCGTTCGCGGTTGAAGCTGCGCTCGGCGTAACCGGCGTCGTGCAGGGCCTGCTGCGCCACCACCAGGCCGGCCATCTGGGCCGGGTCGATCGAGCCCAGGCTTTGCGGCGGAATGCCGAACAGGGCCGGGTCGAAATGGAAATCGGGGATGAAGCCTCCCCATTTGGAATTGGTTTTTTCAGCGCGCGCGCCGGTCGACTTGGGATCGTAATAGAGCGCCTTGCTCCAGCGCTCGTCGGGCACCTCGCCGACGCTGTCGCGGCCTTCGATGATGTTGGCCCAGTATTGCTGCGCCGTGAGCGCGCCGGCGAACATGCCGGCCATGCCGACGATGGCGATGTCGCAGCGCTCGCCGCGGCGGCGCGACGGCGGCGGCAGTTCGCGCAGCAGTTGCGCGGCCGAGGCCACCTCCTGGTGCAGGCCGGCGATGCTGTGCACCTCGTTGCGCAGGCAGGCGACATCGCCGATCATGTACATGCCCTCGGATAGCTGGGTGTCGGCGCAGACTTCCAGCAGCTCGCTGTCGACGCGCTTGATACCCTTCGAGGCGATGCGCAGGTGGCCGGCGTTCATCTGCTCGAGCGCGAGGAAGATCTCGTCGCGGTTCTTGCCCTCGCTACGCATGCGGCGGCGCTCTTGCTCGAGGAAGTCGACATACGGCGTGCGCAGGCAGCGCGTGACGTGGCCCGGCCGGGTCTGCACCAGTGCCGTCTCGGTGCTGGCCACGGCCAGTTCCTGGTAGGCTCGCAGCACCGCGCCTTCGCGCACCGCTTCGTCGGTGAACAGGTAGGCGGTGCCCATCGAGATGCCGATCTTGGCGCCCAGCGCGGCCAGCGGCGCGCACATGGCCGCCAGCAGCGCCGCCGAGAGGCGGTCGTGCAGGCCGCCGGCAAACAGCAGCGTCAGGTCGGCGGCGCCCTCGAATTCGAGCGCACGCGAGATCTGGCCCTCCCACAGCGTCATCGACGACAGCGGGCCGACGTGGCCGCCGCACTCGCGGCCCTCGAACACGAAGCGGCGCGCGCCGCCCTCGAGGAAGCTGTCGAACAGGCGCGTGGTGGGGCAGTGCAGGAAGGTTTTGATGCCGCAGTTGTCGAACTGCCTGGCCTGGTCGGGCCGGCCTCCCGCCAGGATGACGTAGGAGGGCGCGAACTCGCGCACCAGCTCGGCCTGTGCGTTGTAGAGCTCCGGCGGCAGGAAGCCGAGCAGGCCGACGCACCAGCTCTGGCCCTGCAGGCGGGCGCGGGTCTGCTCGAGGATGGGGCGGGCGCGCTCGGGCTGCAGCAGCGCCAGCGCGAGCGAGGGCATGCCGCCGGCGGCGGCAACGGCGGCCGCAAAGCCGGGCCGGTCCGACACCTGCGCCATCGGCCCTTGTACGAAGGGGTAGACCAGGTCGTGGGCGGCGGCGAACGGGGAGTGGGGGGCGAATACGTCGTTGCGCTGCGCCTGGCGCAGGTGGCCGTCGATGGCCTCGTCGGTGGCGTGGACCAGTGAGACGGCGTCGCGGTAAAGCGAGTGGAACAGCTCGGCCAGCGCCAGGTCTTCGCCGGCCAACAGCGGTGCGTCGGCGCCGGCAAGCTGGGCGAGCACCTCGTCGCGCTCGGCTTCGTCGGCCAGGTCGGGCAGCAGCTTGTGGCGCAGGAAGCGGTAGCCGCCGGCCACCGTGGTCTCGGAGCCGTTGGCGGCGCGTACGATGCCGGGCAGCGGTGCCGGCAGCGAGACCGTGTGCAGCAGGGCCAGTTGCGAGTCGTACAGCACGCCCTGGGCGCCGGCCAGCACGGCCGCCGCCGCGCCATGCGGCCCCATGCCGCCCTGTACCCAGAAGGGCAGGCGCAGGCGGCCATGCATCTGCTGCAGCAGGATGAAACTGTTGAAGGCGCCGACCCGGCCGCCGCTCTCCGCACCTTTCAAGACCAGGCCGTCGGCGCCCAGGCGTTCGGCCTCCAGCGCCTCCTCCAGCGAGACCACCTGGACCAGGTGGAACACGCCTGGCAGCGGCTCGAAGGCGGCCGGCGAAGCGTGCATCAGCAGCTGGACTTGGGGCGGCAGATCTGCCGGCGCCAGCCGCATGCCTTCGGGAAGGCGCAGGCCGAACACGCCGTGCGGATCGGTCCTTACCTTGGCGATCGCGCGCCGTGCCTGCTGCCAGTCACGGCCGACGTCGAGGAAGGCGATGGCGCCCGCCCGCAGGAAGTCGCTGACAAGGCGGTAATCCGGTCGTTCAAAGGGGGATACGATCAGAACGCGCTTCTGGGTGCCTTGCAACATAGTCTCGAATGGCATGCTGTTTTCCTTAGGTCAAGGCCGACGAGGTTAACATATTCATATGCATATTGCATATCCATGCGGATATTGACTCATGGCATGAGATTTATTCCTTGTGGCATTTGGAACAAGCAAATGAAGAGTGTCGGACAGCGTGGTTGTAGGGCGGATTCGGAATGCTGGCCGCTGTGCATGCAAGAATTTCTACATGTCTATATCAAAATGGGCTTGACATGACGCTATACCGGCATATAAAAAGTGACTATTGAGATACATTGCCTAATGGCAATATAGTGAATTGCAAGACAGGCTGCACAAATCCAGCGACAGGCTGCACAAACCATGGAATCACGCGCGCCGGGAACCGTGGCCTCCCTTGGGCAAGCCGCCGTGCGCAGCGAATCGATGAAACAGATCATGGTAAAACGCAAGATGGTCGGGAATGTTGATAGAATTGATCCACATCATCCCGCTTCTTTGAAATACATGCGCCATGCGTTTGCCTTCGGAACCAGATACCTTCAGGGCGCGTTTGCGCCTGGGATTGGAGAATATCGGATTCCCGTCGGACAACCCCGGGGCCTTGGCGCGCGAATTCAACCGGCGTCATGATGGCGCACCGATCACGGCCGACGCGACGCGCAAGTGGTTGCGCGGAGAAACCGTCCCGACCCAGGCAAAGCTGCGCTCGATCGCCGCATGGCTGCTGGTCTCGCCCGAATGGCTGCGGTTTGGGGATGGCGAACAAAGCCATCCGGCCACCCACGAAGCATGCGTGGACTTGGCCCTGATCGCCGACTTGCACCTGCTCGATGAAAAGTACCAATGGCTGGCGCGCCAGTTCGTGCGCAAGCTCCTCGAACTGCAGGAGGCCCGAGCGAACAACGGCGCTGGCCCGAGTGGCCCGATGGTATAGTACGGCCCTGCGCCAGCCGCCGCCTGCGAGGCCGTTCAACTCCCCACGATGCTCCAACCTGCCATGAAAAAAACCAGCACGACACCGCGCAAGCAGGCCAGCCCGTCCGGCGCAGCGCCTGCCCATGCGTTCGACATGCGCCCGGCCGCCACCGCAATCGTCGGCATCGGCGCCTCCGCCGGCGGGCTGGAAGCGCTCGAACTGTTCCTGTCGGGCGTACCGGCCGACAGCGGCATGGCGTTGATCGTCGTGCAGCACCTCGATCCCGAGCACAAGAACATGATGGTCGAGCTACTGCAGCGCGGCACCAGCATGTCCGTGGTCGAAATCAGCGACCGCCTGCGGGTCGAGCCGAATCATATGTACGTGATTCCGCCCAACCGCGATTTATCCATCCTGCACGGTATTATGCACCTGCTGGAACCGGCCGAGCCGCGCGGGCTGCGCTTGCCGATCGACTATTTCCTGCGCTCCCTGGCGGCCGACCAGCAAGCCAACAGCGTCGCCGTGATCCTTTCCGGCATGGGTGCGGATGGCTCGCTGGGCTCGCGGGCGATCAAGGAAAGCGGGGGCGCGGTGTTCGTCCAGGATCCGGAATCGGCCAAGTTCGACGGCATGCCGCGCAGCGCCATCGAGGCCGGCCTGGCCGACGTGATTGCCCCAGCCAATGAACTGGCCAGCCGCATCCTCGACTACCGGCGCCACGCACCGCTGCCGCTCAGCCCGCCCGAACTGAGCTTGTCCGACGCCGACGGCAGCGCGCTTGAAAAGATCGTCGTGATCCTGCGCGCCCAAAGCGGGCACGATTTTTCGTTCTACAAGAAAAACACCCTCTACCGCCGCGTCGAGCGGCGCATGGGACTGCACCAGCTGGCCAGCATTGCCGACTACGTGCGCTACGTGCGCGACAACACCCACGAGGCCCAGCTCTTGTTCAAGGAATTGCTGATCGGCGTCACCAGTTTCTTCCGCGACGCGCCCGTATGGGAACAGATCGAGGCCGACGTCATTCCCGCCTTGCTGGCTGCCCACCCGCAAGGCGCCGCCCTGCGGGCCTGGACGCCTGCCTGTTCAACCGGCGAAGAAGCGTATTCGCTGGCCATCGCTTTCCGCGAGACGCTCGAACGCCTCAAGCCGGAGGCGCGCTTCACCCTGCAAATCTTCGCGACCGATCTCGACAGCGACGCGATCGACCGCGCCCGCGCCGGCGAGTTTCCCGGCACCATCGCCAGCGACGTGAGCGAGGCCCGCCTGCGCCGCTATTTTATCCAGCACAATGGCGGTTTCCGCGTCTGCAAGGAAATTCGTGAAATGGTCACGTTCGCGCCGCAAAACCTGGTGATGGATCCGCCGTTTACCAAGCTCGACCTGCTCACCTGCCGCAACCTGCTGATCTACCTGGAAGCGGACTTGCAGAAAAAGCTGCTGCCCCTGTTTCATTACAGTCTCAGGCCGGGCGGCCTGCTGGTGCTCGGGAGCGCCGAAACCGTGGGCGCCGCCAGCGACCTGTTCGCCGCATGGCCAGGCAAGACGCGCATCTACCAGCGCCGCGAAAGCAGCCCGCGCACGGAGCCGGTCGATTTCCCCGCGTCCATTTATGGTCGCTCCCGCAGAGGGCTGGCCGTGCCGCTTCCCGCCCCCGGCGCGGCCGAGTCGGGTAGCGCCAGTGTGCAAACCCTGATCGATTCATTGCTGCAGCAGCGTTTTTCGCCCGCCGCGGTGCTCACGACCGATAAGGGCGACATCGTTTATATCAGCGGCAAGACCGGGAAATACCTGGAACCGGCCGCGGGCAAGGCCAACCTGAATATCTTCGCCATGGCGCGTGAAGGGTTGTCGGGGGCATTGAATGAAGTCTTCGCCAAGGTCGTGCGCGAGCAGGGCAGTCAGGTGCTCAAGGGCCTGCGCGTGGGCGGCAATGACGGCGCGCTGACGGTCAATGTCGAAGTCCATAGCTTGCAGGAACCGGCACCGCTAAGCGGCTTGGTCTTGATCGTGTTTTTCGACCAGCCGGCGGCGCGCGCAAAAGCACCGCGCAAGAGCGAGCTGGCCGGTGCCGATGCCGAGCGCATGGATGCCATGACCCAGGAAATGCAGCAATCGCGCGGAGAGTTGCAGCGCGCCCGCGAAGAGATGCAAACGTCGCAGGAAGAATTGAAATCGGCCAACGAAGAGCTGCAAAGCACGAATGAAGAATTGCAAAGCACCAACGAGGAATTGACGACCTCCAAGGAGGAAATGCAATCGATGAACGAGGAGTTGCAGACGGTCAATCATGAATTGTCGGCCAAGCTCGACGAATTGTCGCAAGCCAGCGACGACATGAAGAACCTGCTCAACAGCACGGACATCGCCACTTTGTTTCTCGATGAACAGATGTGCATCCGGCGCTTCACCAATCGCATCACCGGCATCTTCAAGCTGATCCCGGGCGATGCCGGCCGGCCGATTACCGATCTGGTAAGCACCCTGAACTATCCCGCGCTGGCCGAGGATGCCCGCGAAGTGCTGAACTCGCTGGTGTTCCGGGAAGTCCAGGTCAGCGCGACCGACGGACGCTGGTTCACCGTGCGCATCATGCCCTACCGCACCCAGGACAACCGCATCGACGGGGTGGTGATTACCTTTATCGACATCAGTTCCTCGAAAACCCTGGAGCGCGCGCTGCGGCTCAGCGATGAGCGCTTCCGGATCGCCATCGAACACGCGCCGCTGACGGTATTCAGCCAGGATCATGAGCTGCGCTATACCTGGGTGCACAATTTGCAGCCGCAACTGCGCTCGGGCGACGCCATCGGCAAGACCGACGCCGACCTGTTGCCGCCCGACGATGCCGCGCGCCTGACCCAACTGAAGCGCCAAGCGCTCGAACAAGGCATCAGCGTGCACACCGAAACGGCGGCGCACCTGCACGGCAGCACGCATTACTACGACTTTTTTGCCGAGCCGGCGCGCGACCATGCCGGCGACATTATTGGCGTGTCGGGCATGGCGTGGGAAATCACCGAGCAAAAGCGCTCCGAGTCGCGTTTCCGGCAATTGCTGGAACATTCGCTGAACGCGGTTGCCTGTCACCAGGTGATCCTGGACGATGGCGTGCCGCGCGATTTTCTTGTCCTTGAAGTCAATCCCAAGTTCATGGAGTTGACCGGGCTGCAGAACGTCATCGGCAAGCGTCAGTCAGAACTGGCCACCAGCATCTATCCCTTCAATCCGGACTTGTTTGCCGCCTGCGTGCGGGTAGCGACCACGGGCAAGCCGGAGCACATGGAAGTGGCCGCCAGTAACGGCACGCAATGGATCAATTGCGCGCTGTATTCGCCCGAACCCGGTGTCTTCATCTCGGTCAAGGAAGATATCACCGAGCGCAAGCGGATGGAGGAAACCATGCGTCAAACCCTGTCGGTGCTGCAGCGCCGCACCGCAGTCGCACCCTCGCAGGCTGACTCGACCACGACCCTGGAAAAGGTGGTGCAGGATGCGCAAGTGTTGCTGGAAGGCGGCATGGCAAAGCACACCGGCCGGCCAGGCAAGGCCGTTTCAGATGCCGCCATCGATCGGAAAAAACAATCATGAGCCGTGAACAATCATCCCACAACGTCCTGCGCGAAGATGCCGAACTGCGCCTGAATCAACAGGGAAGGGCGCAGGCGGCCACGCAGCCGATGCCGCATGCCGACAATCCGCAGCGGCTGCTGCATGAACTGCAGGTGTACCAGGTCGAACTGGAACTACAGAACGAACAGCTGGAAGCGGCGCGCGCCTGGATCGAGGCGGCCCTGGCCAGCTACACCGAATTGTACGATTTTGCTCCCGTGCCTTACTTTACGCTGACCCGTACCGGGGCGATTACCGAGACCAATCTGGCGGGCGCCCGTCTGCTCGGTAGCGAGCGCAGCCGTGTGATCGACAAGCGCCTCGGCGTATTCGTCGCCGAGTCCGACCGGCCCCGGGTGGCGGCATGTCTGAAGTCGCTGTTTGCCACCCAGTCCGACGCCCGCTGCGAAGTGACCCTGGTCGCCAAGGATGGCACCCGCCGCACGGTGGAAATGAGCACCACCCTGGCCAACGATGGCAAAAATTGCCGCGCCGTCCTGGTCGACGTGAGTGAACGCAGCGCCCGGGAGCACCAGACACGGCGCCTGGCCGATGCATTCACCCTGGCACCCGAAGGCATGTTCCTCAGTGACCAGCATGGCATCATCACGGACATCAACGACGCGTTTAGCGCGCTCACCGGGTTTGCGCATGACGAGGTGCTCGGACAGCATCGGCGCATGCTGTTCTGCGAGAGCCGTTCGCCCGGGCTGGACGAGGACATCGCGCACGGCCTCGCCCTCAAAGGCAGCTGGAGCGGCGACATCTGGAACCAGCACCGCGACGGCGCGCCGTACAGGGTGGCGGCGCATATCGGCACCATGCGTGACAGCAGCGGAGCGCAGTGCTGCGTCACGCGCTTTTCGCGCCATGACTGAACCGGTACGCCGCCATGCGATGCCATTTCCCCTCTTGCCCGTATGGGCCTGAGGCAAGAACGCAAGTGCGCACGGTCAAGCGGCCGGCAACGACCCGATCCTGGTGCCTTGCCCTATGCCTGTCCCTGGCCGGCGCCGCCGCGCCGCAAGCCGCGGATGCCGCGGGCGCGCTGCAAACCATCCCGGTCGCACCCGGATTTCTGGCATCCGAACGCATCCCCCTCAGAGGCACCCTGGTCAAGGCGGCACGGCTCGTCGACGGTGCCGGCGAACATTTGCTTGTCGTCACCTTGCGTTCCGGGCCGTCTACCGCCCCGACGGCAACGCCGGGCGCGGTGGAACGGTTCGAGCTTTTTGCCGTACTCTACACACACAAGGACAAGGCCTGGCCGCAAACCTGGATCATCCAGGATCACGTGGACTGCCCAGGCCTCGATTCAAGCGCGGCGTTTTTCCCCGAGCACATTACGATCACCGACCTGGACAAGAACGGCATGGCTGAAGTGACCGTGCCCTACAAAATGTCCTGCGGCGGTGGCGTCGATGCGAACGAGCTGAAAGTCATCCTGCGCCAGGGCGAGCGAAAGCTGGCGCTGCGCGGCACCACGCTCAGGAATACCAGGGTCAGCGCTCCCTACGGCGGCGACATGACGTTCGACACGGCCCTGTCGCTCAAGGAAAACGCGGTCTTCAAGGCCCATTTGACGACCATACGCGACAAGGTCTACGTCGAAGACTGAGCCATCGTGAGCGATCATTGATTGTGCATCGATCGACCAAGCGTGGCTTCTTGACACAGTCACGGCCCAGCCCCGAAGCTCCCGGTTCAGCTCGCTGACCCGGGGGGCCTACCGAGCGTGTTGTTGGCGTGGCACAGCCTTTCCAATAACTTTCACGTGCGCATACGACGTGATACGCTGGGAGTACACCAGATTCTGGCGAACCACGTAGCTGAGCGCCGCCAACGGCGTCAGGCATGTGGTGATGACAGTTTCGCGCTGATGAGGAAACGTGATGAAACGAACGCTCTTCTCCCTTGCTCCATTGACGCTGCTGTTGGCTATAGCGAGCCCGGCCATGGCAGAACTGGTCATCGTGGTCAATCCCCAGAACCCGGCCACCCGCATGTTCCCGTCCCAGGCAGCCCAGTTTTTTCTCGGTGGCTCTGTCATGTTCACTCCAATCGAGCAGGCCGAGTCTTCGCCTATTCGTGCCGAGTTCTATAAAAAAGTGCTTGAAAAGGAACCCGCCCAGGTGCAGGCGATCTGGTCCAAACTGACGTTCACGGGCAAGGCAAAGGCGCCCAAGGAATACAAGTCCAGTGCGGAAGTAAAAAAGGCTGTGGCGGAGAGCGTGAACGCCATTGGGTATATAGAAAAATCGGCGGTGGACGACACCGTCAAGGTCGTCGCGACGATTCCCTGACCCGCCAAACTCCTATCCCCACCGGAGAGACCCAATGAACAAGATTCCACTCGTGTTTGTCATGACCATGCTGGTCGGCGGCAGTGCCGCCGCCATCGATTTGACCAGTGATGGGTCGCTGAAACTCACTGGCTTTTATACGCTCACCGCGGCCAAGGTACTCAGCGGCTCGGCGCTGGGCAGCAGCGCCCCCTGGACTTACCAGCAGTGGAAATGCCCCTGCACCATCCAGACCTGGGAATACGCAGCCGTTTATGAAAAATCGAAAGGCTGGCAACTCGACCAGGAATCCCTGCTTGGTGTACAAATCAAGAAGGAATTCTCGCCCACCCTGGCAGCAACTGCGCAATTGGTCATGCGCGCAAATAACCCCAACCATGGATCGCGCCCCACAGTGGACTGGGCCTATGCCAGCTGGCAGCCTTCCGCGGACTCGAAATGGACGTTTCAGGCCGGGCGCTTCCGCATTCCGCTTTATTATTACAGCGATTATTTGTACATTGGCTACGCTTATCCATGGGTGCGCCCGATGCCGGATGTCTATGGGTGGCCGATCTATGCCTACAACGGCGCCAATGTCAGCTATCGCACGCAATTGGGCGCCTCCGATTGGGCTGCGACGGCACAGGTCTATACCGGCAGCTATACGCAGCGCAACAACGCTTACGACACGCGGATTTACTGGACAGATCCGACGCACGAATCGTGGAAAGGGATGGTCGGCGCGACCTTCGCCGCGAACAATGGGGTATTTGATGTGCGCGCCATGCTCATGACGTACAAAGACTCGCTGTGGCAGGAGAGTGCGGATGGCGTACGCAACTATCTCTTGAACATTCACGATCAACGCACCCGCATCATGGGCGTGTCCGTCAATATGGACTACAAGAACTGGCTGGTGAAAACAGAGGTAGACCGCTACGAACAGGTCGATGCATCCAAGGGCTTGAACGGCATTTACAAATACGCGCTGGCGAGTGTCGGGTATCAGTATGGTGCTTTCACGCCAGCGCTGTCGATGTCGCGTTATCGCACAGTCGCTGCCCCGATTGAAGGCAGAAATACGCAATATGTGTCGCTGCGCTGGGACTTCGCGAAGAATACGACACTCAAGCTGCAGTACGATATCAGCAAGGACAAGTCCGAATATAGCTACCCATTCTTCGGCGACTCGAAACTGATGTCGGTTTCTCTGCAGGGCATTTTTTAGATGCGCGCTTCCCGGGACTGATTGTCCACGACCGCGGGAGTGCCAGTCGCCGTGTTAACTTGCAGGCATCTCGCTTGCTGCGACTCGTTGCGACTGGCCTGCCGGCTGATCCTGCAACGCCGCAAGGAACAGCAATCCCTTGATGCTCGGGAAAAAGCAATACACGCCGCCGCGCGTGGTGACCAGCCGCGAAAAACCGCGCAGGGTGTGGTTGGCGCTGCCTTTCGGCCCCTTGCCGGCCAAGGTGAACGAACTCGTCGCCGGATCGTTCACGCCGAGAAAAACATCCTCGCCGCTGATGTTGTACACGGCATTGCCGGCGCCAGGCCCTTCCGGTCCCGTGGCGGCTTTCACAAAATCCGACCGCCGGTTCCACTCGCTGCAGAGGAACTCGAACTGGTTGCGGATGCTCGCATTGATGAAGTAGCCGATCAGGCCGCGTGCGGGCTGGCCAGGCCCGGCCACGTCTTGCCCGGCCGCGCCATGGCGGGAAAGATCATACTGCGGACCGTAGGGCATCGAGCGCCGCACGAGGCGGTGATGCGCGCTGTCGGTGCCGATGACGGCGGCATCGCGCGGATTGTTGCGCCGGATATGAGCGCCGATCGGGCACTTCAGGCCCAAGGTATCGTCCTTGGCCGGATCGGCGCTGACGAAGTTAAAGTTGTTCAGTTGCGCGTCCGGCAGCGGCGTACCCTGCGCCGCCGGCGCCAGGGTCAGCGGGTTGCCGTTGCGCCAGCGCCCGAGCATGTTCGCGGCCAGCAGTTCGGTATCGATGCCGGTCTCGGCCGCATAGCGCACGAGCATCGCCTCGAACCCGGCAACATCCTGCTCCAGGATGCGGAACACGGCATAGCTGCTGTTGGTCGACAGTTCCGCTGGCAACACACGGTAGGTTCCCCCCGCGGCATTCAGGTGGCCCAGCAAAAATTCGCCGGCCGGCACCGGCGCCTGGGCATCGCGCGCATAGCGCTTGCGCGGCGGCGCGCCAATGATCGCCGGCTGGGCGATGCCGTGGCGATAGCCGAAATGCACGCTACGGTCAGGCAATTCCGCCCCATCCTGCACATACAATTCCGTCATACTGCCCACGAAGGCCGCGCGCAAGCGGGCCGAGGCGTCCTCCAGCGCGTCGCTGGAATCGGTCGCCCACACGCTGAGCAGGATGTGCACCCTGGCGCCGTCATGCAATCCTCCAATCCAGTGTTGCGGCGCGCTCGGGCCAACGTCGCCCACCGTGGCCGCGCTGGCCGGATCGGTCGCGCCACGCTGGAACGCCGGGTCGAAGCTGGCCAGCTGTCGCGCGCTGATGCCGAGCGCCGCCAGCCCGGTGGCGGTCAAGCACATATTCGTGAAGATGGCCGGCTTGGGCACCTTGCGCCTGGCGGTCGTGATAGCGGGCAGGCCATTGTCGCCATGCACCAGCGCCGCGATCAGCTTGCCGGTCGCGGCGGGATCCGTGATCGTCAGCACGAAGTGCCGTGCCAGGTTGACGCGATAGCCGCGCAGAATCGTGCCCTGCACGTCGTCCAGATCGATCGCAGCGTCGCTCATCAGCTTCTCCCCTTGCTCAGGCGTTCAATTCGCGCATCGGGATGCCAGGCCGGTGTGCGCGGCACATCAGAAAGCGGCAAGAATGTCCTGCACCGTTTGCGGATAGGCGGCGAAGAAATAGGTGTTCGGAATATGTTCCGAGATATTATTCTCCGCGATAAATGCTTCAAATTCCGCCACATGGTCGACCACCGGCGTCAGCGCCGCGCCGCCAACCGTCAGCGACAGCAGCGCGTCGAACTCGTCGCTTAATTGGGCGACGAAATCGTGGATATACGTGCTGAAATCACCGTCGAACGAGGTGATGATCGCGATGGACAGGTTGTCCGATGGCAGGACGGACAACAGGTCCGGCTGCAGAGTCGGCTGCGACCGATCGAGCAAGATCAGACGGGCAAAGTGGACCGTGCCGATCGATTCCAGTGCGGCATTGATTCGCGGCAGCAGGAGGGCCAGCCTGGCAACGACAGTGGCCGCGCTTGTGCCCGGCAGTACCGGCGATATTAAGGTTAGGGGACGGGTCATGATCAGCCTCTTTCATGAAAACCCAGGAAGCGCGGCCGGCAGGTTGGCAGCCGCGTCCTGTGTCAGCAAATGATAAGAGAATCCCCGCGCTGGCAAGTCCGTCGGGAAGAGCAGCGAGCTTGATTCAGCTTAAAGCAACAGGAGCTTGCGGCAGGCACACGCCAGCCCCTGGATCGAAGCGGCAACTGCCTCAGAAGCGCGCCTCCAGCATCGCACGCACCCAGGTCTTGCCCGGCTGCGTGGAGCGCGTGGCCTGGCTGCCGGCCACGCCCGCGTAACGGCGGTCGCTGATCCAGTCATGCCGCAACGCATTGGCAACGCTCACTCTCAATTGAAGCAGGCTGTCGAATTTCCACAAGCCATACATTTCCAGATCGCGCCGGGCGGAAGCACATGTAAATTGATCCTGCGACAGGCGCACATGGCCCCCGCCGCCGTACACGAACGAGGCGCCGGTGGTGAGCGCACCGGCCTTGTAATCGATCCCCGCCGTGGCCGACAAGGGTACTTGCTCGGCCAGCCGGTTGTCCGGCCCCGGCACCCGGTCCACCTTGGACCAGTTGCGGCTGGGCGACAGGCGCAGGTCGAGCGGCGGCGCGGCCGGTGCGACCGATTGCAGCGGAAAGCGGGTTTCCACTTCCAGGGTGCGCACCTCGCACCGTCCGCCATTTTCCGGGCGCAGCGCCCAGCGTCCACCCGTCAGGTTCAGCGCCTGCACGGCGCAGTCCTCGATGCGGCGTGCCGCGGCGGATACCGAGAACAGCGCGCCCTTGGCCCAGTGATGCTCGTATGCGGCATCGATGCCGAGCGCCAGTTCCGGGCGCAGGTCGGGATTGCCGGTGCTGTCGGGATTCGACGCGCTGTTATTGATGGTCAGGGCCGGGCGCGCAATCAGCCTGGCCGCGTCGGGCGCCTTGAACGTGCGCGTGAACGCCATGCGCACCTGGTCGCCACCGCCGCCGGGCAGTTTGTACAAGGTGTGCAGGATCGGACTGAGTACACGACTGTCGTTGCGTACCTCGGCCAGGCCGCTGCCGCCGCTGCGGATGCCGATGCCTTCCCAGCGCGCGCCGAGATACACCGACCATTGCGGCGCTGTACTTGCCGCTGCTGCGCAGGGCGCGGTCGCGCGACAGTCCATCGGCAAAGCAGTCCAGGGTCGCTGCGCCGGACGCCGCCTGCGACGATTGGGCCAGGGCGGTCGCGTAATTACCCGCATCGATACCGATCCGCGATTCGAGCCTGGCACTGTCGCCCAGCTTGCGTGCCCACACCACGTCGCTGCGGATAGTGCGCCGCGTCGCCGCGGTGACGCTGCCGGTGAGCGGATCGACATGCGGGGCGCCCGACACATACGTGGTCGCGTAGCGCGAGTCGTAATGCAGGCGGTTCGCATAGATAAACGATTGCCAGCTCAGGACATCGCCGTTGTCGAGTTCCCAGTTCAGGCGCGGCGCCAGGTTCAAGGTATTGAAATTGCCCACGTCGCCGCCGCGCAGCTGATGTTCGTATAGGGGACGGCCTTCAGCATCGCCGCCCGTTTCGACGGTCGTCACCGGACGGCGAAAGGTATTGCGCGATGCATTGGCCGCGAACGAATACGAGAACGCACCCGCGCGGTCGGACAGGTTCAGGCTCGCCTTGCCCTCGGCCATGCCGCTCGATGCGCCGGCGCCGGCTTTCCAGTCGCGCTGCGCCGTCGATGCGGCGCGCTTGAGGATCACGTTGATGGTGCCGGCGATGGCGCGCGTGCTGTTGTCGGCGGTAGCCGCGCGCACAACCTCGATGCGCTCCACCGATTCGGGCGAGAGCGAGTCCAGCGAAAAGCCGGATGGCGTGCGTTCGCCGTTGAGAAGAATTTGCGTGTAGCCGGCGCCGAGGCCGCGCATCTGCGCATTGCCCCCGCTGACCGTCACGCCGGGCACGCGCTTGAGCGTATCGAGCACGCTGGCGTCGCCATGGCGCACCATGTCATCGCGGCTGACGACGATCTTGCCCGCCGTATCGTCGCGCCGCGCATCGTAGCTGTCGCGGCTGGCGTTAACTTCCACGACCGCCGGCGGCGCTTGTTGGGAGTGCGCCGCGGCGGTTGCATATGTGGAGACGAGCAATACAGCGGCTCTCAAACCGCACCGTCGATCACCACGGTCGCCCCGCTCATGTAGCTGTTCTTGTCGGAGACAAAGAACGCCGCCGCCTCCGCCACCTCGTCCACCGTCCCCAGCCGGCCCAGCGCGCAGTGGCGCAGGTACTCGCTCATTTTCGCCGCCGGCACATTGCCGCTCACCCCTTCATCGAGCACGCCCGGCGCCAGGCAGTTGACCGTGATGCCGTAGCGGCCCACTTCCTTCGCCAGCGCCTCCGTCATGCCCTTGAGCGCCGCCTTGGCCGCGCTGTAGTGCACCGGCGCCTGCATCATCTTCACGCCCGCCAGGGAACTGATATTCAGAATGCGCCCGCGCTTTTGATGGATCATCCCGCGCAGCACCGCCTGTGTCGTCAAAAAAGCGCCCTTGACGTTGGTATTCATCATCCGGTCCCAATCCTCTTCCTCCATCAGCGCGAGCGGCACCACCTGGCCGATGCCGGCGTTGTTGATCAGGATATCGATCGCCCCCGCATCCTGCTCGATGGCGCGCACCATCCCTTGCAGGCCAGCCTTGTCCAGCACCGACACCTGGAACGTCCACGCCTTCACACCAAGCGCCTTCAGCGCCGCCAGCACGGCTTCGGCCTCCGCCACCGAGCGCGTATAGTTGAATGCGACATTGGCGCCTTCGCGCGCCAGTGCCATGCACAGCGCGCGTCCCAGTCCGCGCGAGCCGCCGGTGACCAGTGCGGTCCGTCCGTCCAGCATTCCCATTATTTGAGCACCACTGGTTTGCCGCCGCCAAGGCCGATCGAATGCGGCGCGCGCGCCGGCGTGTCGTCGACCCCGATCCCGGTCAGCGCCTGGCGTGTGTCGGTACGGTGGAACTGCACGATCTGCACCGGTGCGTCCGTCGTCCATGGCTTCTTGCCCCACGCCGCCAGTTCGGTTTCAGGCCCCTTGGCCGCGCCCCGGTGGAACATGTTGAAGCCGCAGGCCGGCATGATGCGCCCGTCCACCTGAGGGTAATGGTGGCAGCACTTGCGCAAGCGTTCGAGGTCGAAGTCGTGGCGGTCCATGTAGTGGTGCAAGAAGATCGACTTGGCCTGCTGCTCGCCCAGATGAATCGCTTCCTTGGCGCTGACCGGCCGGTTCGGGAACATCACATCGATCGTACGGCGCAGCGCGGCCAGAATGTCGGCCGAGCGCTCGATTTCATCCTGGCGCGCGAACACATCGTGCACCACATCGCTCATCGCGTCGTGAATTTCGGGCGAGGCGCCCAGGGTGGCCGAGGAACGCAGCAAGGTACCGTGCGTGCGGAAGTCGACAAAGCGCCCGAACGGAATGTGGGTGCCGTCGTTCATGCGCAGCAGGTAGCTGAGCGACACGCACTGCGGGTGGGAGCAGGGCAGCGGCGCGAAGTCGCTCACTTTCAGCTTGCCGTTGGTCTGCTCCTCGATCGCCTTGATCACGCCGGGAATCGTCAGCCGGTCCATCGGATCGTGCGCGAACTGCCCGCCACCGGCGCCGGTAAAGGCCACCGGCTGGAAGTTCAGCGACAGGAAATGGTCCTCCGACAGGAACATCTCCACCACCTGGCCGATCTGGTGCTCGTTGACGCCGCGCGCGGCGACGAAAATCAGCTGGGTCGGAATATTCAGATCCTTGAGCATCTTGAGCGCGGCGCTCTTTTCGTCGCACAGGTCGCGCCCGCGGATTTTTTCGTGGGTGTCGGCCGTAAAACCGTCGAACTGCAGCGCAACGTAGGCGCCGCTGGCCTTGATTTTTTCGGCAAAGGCGCGGTCGCGCCCGAGGCGCAAGCCGTTCGTGATGATCACGATGCGGCCGATTTCCTCGCGCGTGGCAATCGCGATCAGTTCCATCAGGCGCGGGTGGCTGGTCGGCTCGCCGCCCGACAGCGCAATCGACTCGACCTGGCCCTCGTTGCGCACCAGGGTGTCGATCATGCGCGTGAACGCCTCGTTCGACAGGTGATACGCATTGGTGTTATTGACGATGCAAACCGGGCATTCGAGGTTGCAGTAGTCGGTGATCTCGATGATCGGCAGGCAGGTATGCTGTTCATGGTCGCCGCAGGTGCCGCAATCGGTCGGGCAGCCTTTCTCCACTTCGGTTGCGAACACCAGCGGTTCGGTGCCGGCGCGCGCGTATGAGTAGGCGTCCACGTAGTAGGCCGCGTCTTCCGACACCAGCGCCTCGGACGGGCCGCACTTTGCGCAATTTTTCACAAAATAGACCTTGCCGTCGCGGATCACCACATCGGCCGGCAGCAGCGCCAGGCACCCCGGACAGGTCGACGTCGTATGCTTGAAATAATGGTCGCCTTGTTTCGCCGGATCGACCTGGCCGCGCGCGAGAAAGAGCGCCACCCACGCCTTGGCATCATCGGACACGATCTGTTCGGACGGGCCGCACTGGGTGCAGTGGATCAGGCGTACCACGCCATCGTCGCGCAGCACCACGCGCGCTTCGATCGGCGTCGAGCAGCCGCCGCAGATCGCCATCTCGTGCATGAAGAAGGTGTGCTCGCGATCCTTGCGCACGGTGCTCGTGTCGCAGCTAGTACATTCCATTTGAACCTTTCAACGATGATCTACTGGTGTTCGGCGTTAACTTTAGGATATCCTAACCTGAATTGCATGTGTTGAGTGGCCGTTGAGGGCTGCCGGCGGCAATCGACAAGGGCAAAGGTCAGGGCGGATGCGATACATACTTCTCGATAGAATTACGGCGCTTCAGCCGCCGCAACTGGCTTTGGGAGTCAAATGTGTGTCGCTGTCGGACGACATTTTCGCCGACCATTTCCCCGGCCATCCCGTCATGCCCGGCGCGATGATCATTGAATCGATGGCGCAGCTGGGAGGCGTGCTGGTCGAAGCGAGCATGCGCGAGCAAGGCCGCCATGACCTGCATGCGCTGCTGGTCACGGTGGACCGCGCCAAGTTCCGTCACCAGGTGCGCGCCGGCGACAAGATGGAACTCGAATGCCACGGCATCGTGGTGCATGAAGACGGCGGCCAGGTGCGTGCACTGGCGCGCGTGGATGGCAAACTGGTCGCCGAGGCCGAACTGGCCTTCGCCTTTGCCCGCGTGACCAATCCAAAACTGCTGGCGCGGCGCCGCGAGGTGCTCAATATCTGGCTCACCGGCTCGGCCGAAGAGCCATGACACAGGTGCGGGTGTTCGTGCGTGGCGTCGGCGCCATCACGGCATTAGGCGCGAACTGGCCCGCCTCGCTGCAGGCGCTGGCGGCCGGGCGCAGCGCCGTCAAGCAGGTAGCCGGCTTCGACGTGACGGGCTTTCCCTCCACGGCCGGTGCCGAAATCCACAATTTTACCCACACCGGCGAGCGCCGCCTTGCGCTGGCCCGGGTAGCCGCGCGCGAAGCGTGGCAGGCCGCCGGGCTGGATGTGGCTCCCGACCGTCTTGGCATCTTCCTCGGCGCCGAATCGGGTCGCGCGCCGTTCGCCACCTTGCATGAACTGACCCTTGGCGCCGGCGGCGGCGCGCGCTTCGATCATGCGCAATTCGGCGTCAAGGCCGCCGCGCTGGTGGCCGACTTCGACGCCTCCATCATCTCGCCGGCCGCCGTCACGTCGGCGCTCGCCCTCGAATACGGCGCCCACGGCCCGGCCGTAACGATCTCGCTGGCCTGCGCGTCCGGCGCGAGCGCGATTGCCGAAGCGGCGCGGGCGATCCGGCTCGGCGTATGCGACGTGGCCGTGTGCGGCGGCGTCGGCGCCGATGTCGACCCGATGATGCTGGCCGGCTTCGGCAAGGTCGGCGCGCTCAGTGCGCGCGGCGTCTCGTGCCCGTTCGACCTGCGGCGCGACGGCTTTGTGGTCGGCGAGGGGGCCGCCATGGTGGTGTTGTCGCGCGAACGCGGCGACGCATCGGTCGAACTGGCCGGCGAAGGCCGCAGCCTCGACGCCCATCACCTCACCGCGCCCGACCCGCAGGGCGACGGCGCCGCGCGCGCCATGCGTACCGCGCTCGCCGCCGCCGGCCTGGAGACGGTCGACTACATCCAGGCGCACGGCACGTCGACGCCACTCAACGATGCGGTGGAAGCACTGGCGTTGCGGCGCGTGCTTGGCGCGAGTCTCGACACTGCCCATGTCAGCTCGGTAAAAGGGGCGCTCGGCCATTGGATCGCCGGTGCCGGCGCGCTCGGCTTCCTGTGCGCACACGCGGCGCTGGATCAGGGCATCGTGCTGCCGACCGCGAACCTGAACGAACCCGATCCGGCATGCGCGCTGCCGCATGTGATGGGCAGCGCGATCCGCAGGGTTGTAAACGTCGCCTTGGTCAACGCCTTTGCCTTCGGCGGCGCCAATTGCAGCCTGGTGGCGAGGCGCTGCGCGTGAGGCAGGTGTTCGTCTCCGGCGCGGCGGCTGTCAGCGCATTCGGCTTCGACTGGCGCGAACTGGCTGGCGCCGTCATCGGCGGCCGTAACGGTTTTGCGCCCGGCAGCCAGCTTTCAGCGACCCACGGCCCTGTGATGGCGGCCGAAGTGCCTGCGATACCAGCCGATATCGATGTCGATGCACGTGCGCGCAAGCTGATGGCGCATCCTGCTCGGCTGGCCGCCGTCGCCCTGCGTCTCGCGCTGGACGATGCGCGCTGGCCTGCGACACAGCGCGAGCAGGCGGCGTTGTACCTTGGTGTCGGCGCATCCGGCTGCGCCATGATTGAGTTGACGCGCATGCTGGCGGCCAGCATCGTCGATCACGAATTTTCGCTGGAGCGTTTCGGCGGTGCGGGCCTGGCCGCCTGCAATCCCTTGTTCGCGTTCCAGCTGATGAACAACTTCACCTTGTGCCACGGCGCGATCCTGAACGGCACCGGTGGCCCCAACGGCGCCTTCTATTCCCGCGGTACCGGTACGGTGGCGGCACTGGCGGAAGCACACTGGCTGGTGCAGTCCGGCGAATGCGACACGGCGCTGGCCGGTGGCGCGGATTCGGCCCTGCATCCGGTCACCTGGACCCAGCTCGACGCCGCCGGTTATCCCGCGCGCGGCTTCGTTCCGGCGGAAGGCGCCGGCTTGCTGGCCTTGTCCGCGTCCGCCGACGGCGCGCTGGCGACACTCGATGCCGTCAGCTTCCACAGCGCGCGCGCCTGGGAGCGCAATGCGGACTTGCTGCTCAATGAAGCGCCCGACGACACCCTCATCGTGCTCGCGCCATGGGGCAGCGAGGCGCGCACCCGCCTTGGCAACCACGATGCGCTCGACGTCGGCCTGTGTCTCGGCGACGCGCTGGCGGCTGCGCCGGCGCTGGCCTGGTGCGTGGCGCTCGACCTGATCAGAACGGGCCGCTGCCGGCGCGCCATCGTTATCAGCAGCGGCATCGACGGCGGCCTTGGTGTCGCACGTTTCGGGAGCGCGGCATGACGCGCGCAGTCATCACGGGCGTGGGCGCCGTCAGCGCATTCGGGGTCGGCGTGCCGGCGCTGTTCGACGGCCTGGCCGATGGGCGCAGTTGCATCGCCCCGATCCGCTCGTTCGACGCCGCAGCGTTCGATACCCGGGTCGCATGCGAAGTGGCCGGCGGCGCCATCGGGCGTGACTGGCTGCGCGCGCATCTCGGCGACCTGGGTGATGCGGAAACTGTGCTCGACGGGTACGAACGCGCAGGCGCATGGCGCGACCGCAAATGCATGTTCGCGCTGCTGGCCGCCATCGAAGCATGGCGCATGGCTGGCTGCGGGCAGGGCGACGACGAAGCATCGATGGTGATGGCGCTCGGCCTCGAACAGGCGTTCCTCGACGATTTCGGCCCCATGTTCAGCGGCCAGGCCATCGATTGGTCGGTCGGCGGGCACACCGGCATTCGCTTCCGGTCCGACGTCGACCTTGGTGCGCGCCTGGTCGGCGACGTGCTTGGCCTGTACGGCCAGACCATCGTTAACGCCTCGGCGTGCGCCGCAGGGGGGCTGGCCATCGCCCAGGCGGCATCGCTGATCGAGCGCGGCTCCGCGTCCATCGTCCTGTGCGGCGGCGCCGATTCGATGGTCAACCCGTTCGGACTGGGAGGCATGTCGCGCCTCGGTGCACCGTCGCCGCGCAACGACAGCGACGCCTGCCGCCCGTTCGACCTGCGCCGCGATGGCTTGGTAATCGGCGAGGGCGCCGCCATGTTCGTCATCGAATCGGAGCAGCGTGCAGCCAGCCGAGGTGCGCGCGTATTGGCCAGGGTACTTGGTCACGGCAGCACCCAGGATGCGTACCGGGTCACGGCGCCGCGTCCGGACGGTGCGGCCGCGCAGCGGGCAATGGAGCTCGCACTCAGGCGCGCGCAGCTCGCGCCACGCGACATCGGCTATATCAACGCCCATGGCACCGGCACGCCGCTCAACGACGTGGCTGAAGCGCGCGCCATCGCCGCCGTATTCGGCCCCGGCGCGGTCCCCGTCAGCTCGGTCAAGGGCGCAATCGGCCACCTGATGGCGGCATCGGGCGCGATCGAAGCGGCGGCCTGCCTGCTTGCGTTCGAGCGCAATCTGCTGCCGGGAACGGCCAACCACCGCGACCTGGACCCGCAATGCGAGGTGGACGTGATCCGTGTGCCGCGCGCGGCGAGCGTCGACGCGGTACTCAGTAATTCATTCGGCTTCGGCGGCCAGAACGTATCCCTGATCCTCGGGAGGCCGGCATGAAGGCGGCTTTGACCGGCCGCGCATGGCGCACGCCGCTCGGGTCAAGCATCGACGAGGTGGTCGAGCACCTGCTGGCCGGCGAGCGCGCGGCGCAGCCAAATGCGCGCTTCGACGCGCGCAGCTACGCCTGCACCCTGGCCGCCACCATCGCCGCGCCGCCGGCACCGTCGCGCCATGCACGCTTCCTGCGCCGTATGGGCTTGTACGCGGTCGAAGTGGCGGCCGAGGCGATGGCGGACGCCGGCGTGACCGGCAGCGACAGGGTAGGGCTGTTCTTCGGTTACGGCGGCCTGCGCGCCCACTGGGACGACCTGATGCCGGCGTTCGAGCACCAGCGCTCCGATGGTGAGGGGGCATGGAATCGTGGCCTCGCTCTGCTCCATCCGTTCTGGATCCTGCAGCACCTGTCGAACAATGCGCACGCCATCGCCGCGCAGGAGCTGGGTGCGCGCGGCGAAGGTGCGACCTATGGCGGCGCCAATGCGGGCGCGCAGGCGCTGGCCGGCGCAATCCGCGCGCTGGCCGCGGGTGCTGTCGATGTGGCGCTCGTGGTCGGCTACGACAGCCTGGTCGAGCCGGAAACGCTGGTCGAACTGGCCGCACGCGGTTCGTCCACGCCGCACGGGATGGCAGGGCTGGCCGCTCCATACGACATGGCCGCACAGGGCTTCGTTCCCGGCGAAGCTGCCGCCGCGCTGGTATTGCAGAGGGTCGGGGAGGGCCGCGCGCTCATTCAGGCGCTGGACGGCGCCGATGGCGAAAAAGGCGAACCTCGGCCGGCGCTGCTGGCGCGACTTGCGCGCGCGCTGGCCCGGCCGGGCGATGCGGTCGATGGCTGCGGCCTGGCGCTGCCAGGTTTCGATGCGCGGGAGCGCCGCGCGGTGGCCGATATCACCGGTGCCGATGCGCCCCTCTGTTGTATCATGAGCGCCATGGGACAAATTGGCGCCGCCACTTCAGTTGTTCAAGCCATCGCGTTGGCCGAGTTGCTGCAACGCCAGTGCATGCCGCCGCTCGCCGGCGTGCGCGACGCCGCGCCCGGACCATTGCGCCCGGTCCTGCGGGCCGGGACCTCGATTCGTCGTTCCGCCATCGGCCTGTCCGCCAGCGCACCTGGCCTGGCCGGCATCGTCCGCGTGGAGCTGCCATGAAAACCGCGCTTGTCACCGGCGGCTCGCGCGGCATCGGCGCGGCCATTGTGCTCGAACTGGCGCGCAAGGGATTCACCGTCATCCTCAATTACCGCAACGACGATGCCGCCGCCGCCGACATCGCCGAACAGGTTGCGTTAATCGGCGGCGAATGCATGCTCGCGCGCGCCGACGTCTCGAACGCGGCGCAGGTCGATGCGCTGTTCGCCGACATCGACAGCAAATTCGGCCAGCTCGATGTCCTCGTCTGCAACGCCGGGGTGCTGCGCGATACGCTGCTCGGCGCCAGCGAGCCGGCCGACTTCGATGACATTTTTTCGGTGAATATTTCGGGTGTCGTCAATTGCTGCCGCCAGGCGTCGCGGCGCATGGTGTCGCGCCGGCGCGGCGTGATCGTCAACATGTCGTCGGTGGCTGCAACGCGTCCCGGCCGGGGCCAGAGCAACTACGCCGCCTCCAAAGGCGCCGTCGAAGCTTTTACCAAGGCGCTCGCGGTCGAACTGGCGCCGCGCGGCATTCGCGTCAACGCGGTGGCGCCGGGTGTGATCGACACCGACATGACGCGCGACATTCGCGCCCTCGCCCCGGAAGAACTGAACAAGCGCATCCTGCTCAAACGCGTTGGCAGCGCGCGCGAAGTGGCTGCCGTCGTGGCCTTCCTGTGCAGCGACGACGCCAGCTACGTCACCGCCCAGGTGTGGAACGTCGATGGAGGATTCAAGGCGGAATGAACGAACAGACCACCCTGGACTGGTTTCTCTCGCGGCGCAGCACGCGCGAATTCACCGACCGCCCGGTCGGGCGCGAAACGATCGAGCGCCTGCTCCTGGCCGCGACCAGCGCGCCATCGGCCAGCAACCGCCAGCCGTGGCAGTTCGCGGTGGTGCGTTCGCGCAGCCTGCGTGCCAGCATTGTCGACGCCGTGCGCGAACGCGCCGACGAGATGAAGGCGGTGATCGCGCGCGGCCACCATGCCGAGGACTTCGGCAGTTATGGCGACTTTTTCCACGAACCGTTGATGAGCGCCGCCGTGATCATCATTCCGCAGTACCGCGAATTCCCCGACCTGATCGCCAACCTGCTCGCCTCCGGCGGCGCCGATCCGTCCGCGTACCACACGGCTGGCGCCATGCAGGCCGAACTTTGCTCCACCAGCGCCGCCGTCATGAACCTCCTGCTGCAGGCCCACGCCAGCGGCCTTGGCGGATGCTGGATGGCGGGGCCGATGATCGCGCGCGAACGCATTTGTGCGCTGCTCGGCATCGCCGCGCCGTGGCAGATGGTCGGCGCGATTGCGCTGGGCTACCCGGCCGGCCCTGTACCCGAACAAAAACCGCGCAAACCGCTGGGCCGCGTGGCCCGCTGGTTTGACGACGAATATACCGACGAGGAATCCAATTAAATGACCACCACAACTCCCCAGGAAATCGAAGACACCGTGCGCGCCATCGTGGCCGAATCGCTGGCCATTCCCGCCAGCGACGTGCCGCCGACGGTCAGCCTGATCGGCGAACTGGGTGCCGAGTCGCTCGATTTTCTCGATATTGTGTTCAAGCTCGAACGCACCTATGGCATCCAGGTCACGCGCGGCGAACTGGAGCGGGCCGCGCGCGGCGACATGTCCGACGACGAGTTCGCGCCCGGCGGCGTGATTTCGGACGCGGGCCTGGCGCGCCTGCGCGAACTGATGCCGGAAGTGGCAGACCAGATCAAACCGGGCCTGCATCCGGGCCAGATTCTCAGCCTGTTCACCGTGCAGACGTTTGTGCACCTGGTGGTCGGCAAACTCGCACAGCGCAGCAGCAACGTCGCCTGATCCGATGACACGCTGGATCGGCGGCCCGGTATTCGATGCCTGCTTCTTTTTCGGCAGTGGCGTCGTCGCGCTGATGGCGGGCTTGCTGATGCTGGCCGCACCAGGCACCGTGCTGCCCATGTGGTTCGCCTGGATCTGGCTGGTGGAGGGTCCGCACCTGCTGGCCACCTGGCAGCGCACCTACCTCGACGCCGATTTCCGGCGCGAGCGTGGGCGCCTGCTGTGGACCAGCCTTGCCTGGCTGCTGCCCGGTCCCGTTTTGCTGGCGGCATCGTGGATCAGCGGCCGTCCCGAACCTTTTTTGCTATTCCTCGGCGCCGTGGCGCTGTGGTCCTTCCATCACGGTGTGCGCCAGCACCACGGCATCTTGTCGGTGTACCAGCGCCTTGGCGACGCCGATGCCGCCGCCCGCAAGGCCGACAAGCTTCTGCTGCACGGCATCCTGTGGGTGGCCTTCGGCCTGCTCGCGCTGGCGCATCCTGCCAACGTCGACCTGGCGGCGCGCGTATCGTGGGGTACGTACGCGATTGCCGCGCTGGCCGCGCTGCTGGTGGCGGCCATGGTGCTGTGGGCCGTGCTGCTGGTGCGGCGCTGGCGCGGCGGCAGCGCGGTCCTGCCAGGAATTTTCGGTCTCGTGGTCGCCGTGGGAACGACCCTGTTCTCGCTGTTCGCGGTTGGCATGCGCGAGCCGCTGCTGGCCAATCCGCTCACGACCGAACAGGTGTTCATGGCCGCGACCATCGTCGGCGGAACCTTGCACGGCTTGCAGTACATCGGCATCGTCGTCGCCACCGAGCGCCGGCGCGCGCGCTCCGGCATGGCGGCGCGACGGGTGTATGCCCTCATGTTGGCCGCGTCGCTGCTGTACGTCGCCTTGAACGTGGCGCGCGGCGGGGCTCCGGTGGGTGCGGCGCCAGGATCGGCATCCGCCCAGGTGTTCCTGGCGCTGTACTGGGGCCTGTTCTGCCACCACTTCTGGCTCGATCAGAAGATCTGGCGGCCATCGTCGGATGCGCGCCTGCGCGCCGAACTCGGACTGGAGGCGGCATGAAACAGAGCGAACATCCTGTCTCGCAAACCTACGCGAAATACATCAATCCGTCCTTCATCCAGTTGCTGGGCGTGCTCGGCTACGGGCGCGTGTTCACGCGCGCCAGCGATGTCTGGCTGTGGGACAGCGAGGGACGGCGCTACCTGGACTGCCTGGCCGGTTTCGGCTCGGTCAACCTGGGCCACAATCACCCGGCGCTGATCGCGCGCCTGCACCAGCTGCTGGACGATCAGGTGCTGCACTTCTGCCACACCGGGCCAGCCGCCGGCGCGGCCGCGCTGGCCGAGGCGCTCGCGAAACGGCTCTCCGCGCCGCTGGAAATCAGTCTGTTCGCCAGCAGCGGAGCCGAGGCGGTGGAAGCGGGCCTCAAGCTGGCGCGCGCCGCCACCGGCCGCAACGACTTTGTATCGTGCGACGGCGGCTTTCATGGCACCACGCTCGGCACCTTGTCGGTGATGGGCGCCGAGCGCCTGCGCCAGCCTTTCGAACCGCTGCTGGCCGGCTGCCACCGCATTCCTTTCGGCGACCTGGAGGCGCTGGAACGCGCCCTCAAGGCGCACAAGCCTGCTGCGTTCCTGGTCGAACCGCTGCAGGCGGAAGGTGGCGTGATCCTGCCGCCGCCGGGCTATTTGCGGGCCGCGCAGGAGCTGTGCCGCGCGCGCGGCACCTTGCTCGTCCTCGACGAAATCCAGACCGGCCTTGGCCGCACCGGCACCTTGTTCGCGCACGAAGCCGAGGGCGTCGTGCCCGATGTGCTGTGCCTCGCCAAGGCGCTCTCTGGCGGGCTGGCCGCCATTTCGGTGGCGGTGACGTCGCGCGCGTTGTTCGACAAGGCATACGGTGGCGCGGGGCGCTTCGATCTGCACAGTTCCACCTATCAGGGCAACGCGCTGGCCTGCGCCGCTGCCCTGAAGACACTGGAGCTGATCGACGACGAGGATCTGGTCGCGCGCGGTGCCCTGCGCGGCGCGCGCCTGCTGGACGGCCTGCGCGAGCGCCTGCGCGGGCACCCGCTGGTCAAGGAAGTGCGCGGGCGCGGACTGCTGGTCGGGATCGAGTTCGGGCCGACCGGCAGCTCCTGGCTCGACAAGCTGGCGCCGTCGTTGGTGGACAAGGTCTCCGAAGGCATGTTCGGCCAGTGGGTCGCGGTCAGGCTGCTGGAGGCGGGCTTCCTGGCGCAGCCGGCGTCGTCGCGCTGGAACGTGCTGCGGCTCGAACCGCCGCTGACCATCGGCGAGGAGGAAATCGACTCGGTGGTGGAGGCGGTCGGCACGATTCTCGACGAGTACAGGGGCATCGCGCCCATCGTGGCGGACGTGACGCGCCGCGCGGGCGCGCAATGGAGGGATGGATGGCGATTCTGAAAGGGCCGGGCCTGGTCGCCCGCACCAGCCGCGACCTGCGGTTCATGGGCGGCATCTTGCGCAAGCAGCCGTTCCAGGTGCTGGTGCAGGTCACCAACCGCTGCAATATGCGCTGCTCGTTCTGCGGCTTCTGGCCCAACGGCGTCGCTCCGCGCCTTGAACTGACAGTGGCCGACTACCAGCGCGTGGCGGCCGAACTGGCGCGGATCGGCACGTTTCTGGTGTCGGTCGAAGGTGGCGAGCCGTTGCTGCGCCCGGACATCATCGAGATCGTGCGCGCTTTTGGCGAACGCCATGCGCCGGTCCTGTACACCAACGGCTGGTTTGTCGACGACGCCAAAGCGGCGGGACTGTTCGCGGCCGGCGTGGCGCAGGTCGGCGTGTCGATCGACTTTGGCGACGCCGCGCGCCACGACCAGAAACGAAGGCTGGACGGCGCGTTCGAGCAAGCCTGGCGTGCCGTGGACACCCTGCTGGCGCATGCGCCCCATGGCGGCAAGCAGGTACACGTGATGACGATCCTGATGAAGGAAAACCAGGACGATGTGGAAAAACTGCTGCAAATGAGCGCGGCGCGCGGCGTCGGCCACTGCGTCACCTTGCTCTCGACCGACGGGTTCAGGCGCAGCAAGAGCGAGGAGGACCAGCTCCCGGATACCTCGCTCAGCGCCCGAATGCTCGACCTGTGGCAGCGCTATCCCCATTTGCGTACCTTCCGCGATTACCTCGAACGCATGGATGCCTTCGTCGAACGCGGCCCCATGCCGGCCTGCCACGCCGGCGAGCAGTCCTTTAACATCGACCACCTCGGTAACGTATCGCCCTGCATCGAACGAATCGACTCGGTGGTCGGCAATGTGCGTGACGAGCCGCTGGCGCAGATCGTTACCCGCATGCAGGGACTCGATTCGGTGGCGCGCTGCCAGGATTGCTGGACCCTGTGCCGCGGCTTCACACAGGCGCTGGGGCAGGGCTCCACCCTGCGCTCGCTAACGGACCTTTCCACGCGCATGCGCTCCCAATGAACCATGAAACGGACCACCCTGTGATCGACCCCGATGCTTTCGCGCCGCCGTTGCGGCTGGCTGGAAAACGCTGCCTGGTGACGGGCGGCTCGCGCAACCTGGGCCGCGCCATCTGCCTGGCCTTCGCCGCCGCCGGCGCGCGCGTCGCGTTCACCTATGTCAAGGACGACGAACAGGTCGAAGTCACCCGCGCCATGCTGCGCGATCTGGGCGCCGAGCCGCTGGTGTTCAAGGGATCGGTCACCGATGCGGCGCACGCCAGGAGCACCGTCAACGCCATCGTCGCCGAATGGGAGGGGCTCGATATCCTTGTCAACAACGCCGGCGTGATGCAGGTGCTGCCGATCGCCTTGCTGGAAGAAGACGACTGGGACCTGGTGCTCGATACCTGCCTCAAAGGTGCGTACATCTTCTCGCGCGCCGCGCTGCGGCCCATGTTGAGGGCAAAGAAGGGCCACATTCTCAATATCGGATCGATTGCCGGCGAACGGATCGTCGAGTCGCCCGTGCATTACGCCGCCGCCAAGGCTGGCCTGCAGGGGTTTACCCGCGCGCTGGCCAAGGAAGTAGGGCGCTACGGCATCGCCGTCAACGACCTGTCGGCCGGCCTGCTCGAAGCCGGCATGGGCCAGCAGGCGCCCCAGTACCGGCTGGACGACTACACTACGCACTGCCCGCTGGGGCGTACCGCCACCTTGGAAGAAACCGCCGCTTTCGTCACCTGGCTGGTGTCGGACGAAAACAGCTTCATGAGCGGCGCGCGCCTGACCTTCGACGGAGGCTTGTAATGGACCCGCTTCTGCATCAGGGCTACGATGATTTTCGCGCTTTCGTCAATCCGCTCGTGTCGATGCGCGCGAAGTTGAGCAGCGAGCCTTACCTGCTCGAACGCGTGGCGAACGGGCGCCTGATCGACACCGAGGGCAAGCCGTACACCGACCTGCTGGCCGGCTGGGGTACGCAAGCCTTCGGCCATCGTCCGCCGGCCATCGAGGCCGCGCTGATTACTTTTCTCAACGGCAGCGCGCCATCGTTCTACCCGTCCGGTATCAGCCCGTACGCCGGTTTGCTGGCCAGCCGCCTGCATGAACGCACTGGTTACGACGCGGCGTTTTTCGCCAGCGGCGGCACCGAGGCGGTCGAAGCTGCGCTCAAGCTGGCACGCGGCGCCACCGGCAGGCCGCGCATCGCCTGCATCCAGGGCGCCTACCACGGCTGTACCTTCGGCAGCGTGGCGATGATGCAGGCCGGCCCGTACCGCGACATCTTCGGACCGCACCTGCCGATGGTCGATGCGCTGCCGTTCGGCGACATGCAGGCGCTGGAAGCCGCTCTGGCCGATCCCTCGCTGGCCGCCATCGTACTCGAACCGATTCAGGTCGAAGCCGGCGTGCGCCTGCCCGATGCGGCGTATCTGGCCCGCTTGTGCCATGGTACGGGCGAGCGGGGAGTGCTGCTGGTGGCCGACGAAATCCAGACCGGCCTGGGACGCACCGGGCGCTTTTTGTCGAGCGAAAACTGGCCACGCCGGCCCGACGTGGTCACACTCGGCAAGGCCCTGGGCGGTGGCCTGATGCCGCTGTCGGTGATGCTGACCCGCCGTGCGATTTTCGATGGCGTGTACGGCAAATTTGCACTGGCCGAGGCGCACGCCTCCACCTTCAGCGGCAATGCGCTGGCCTGCGTAGCCGAGCTGGCGGCGCTCGACCTGCTGGACGCCACGATGCTGGCCGAGGTGCGGCGCAAGGGCCGCCTGCTGCGCGACGCCCTCGACGAATGGGTGGCGCCGTCGCCGCTGGTCAAGGCCATCCATGGCGAAGGCCTGATGCTGGGTATCGAGCTCGACGCCCCTGATCATCCGTGCTACCAGTTCGACTACCTGGGCGTGCCCGAACTGGCCTCGCAGCCGGCCATCGGCATGCTGCTCGTGCACCGGCTTTACAAGGCCGGCTACATCACGCAGATCTGCGGCCACGCGTGGCAGGTGCTGCGCGTGCAGCCATCGTTCACGATATCCGACGACGAACTGCTGGCGTGCGTGCATGCGCTGCGCGACGCGCTCGACTTCCTGTGGGACCTTCAATGAAGCGCGTACTCGTACTGGGCGGCAGCGGCGCCCTGGGTTCGGCCCTGCTGCGCGAGTTGAAGCGCAGCGGCGCGGACGCCGTATTTACCTACTGCCGCGGCGCGCAGGCTGCCGCCGCCCTCGGCGACGAACTCGGTTTCGCGGCCTACGCCGCCGATTTCTTGCAGGCCGATGCGGTTCAAGCGCTGTTCGATTCGCTCGCGCGCGACGCCCGCCTGCCCGACGTGGTGGTTCATTGCGCCGGCGTGGCGCCGATTGCGCTGGTCGGCGTCGTGACGGCAGCTGCCTGGGATGCGGTGCATGCCGTGCACGGACGCGCAGCGCTGCTGTGCGCACAGCAGATGGAACAGCGCGGCCTGCGTGGCGCGCTGGTGCTAGTGGCTGCCCTGGACGGCGTGCAGCCGGTGCCCGCGCCCGCGCATTACGCTGCCAGCCAGGCTGCCATGTGGGGGCTGACCATGGCGCTGGCCAAGGAACTCGGTCCCAAGGGCATCCTGGTCAACCTCGCGGTGGTGGGCGTGCTCGATGGCGGCATCGCGGCGGCGCTCGACCCCAAGCTGCGCGAATCGTACCGGCGCTATTCGGCGCTGGGCCGCACCGGCACTTGCGCTGAGGCGGCGCGCGGCCTGCGCTGGCTCGCGCTCGAAAACACCTATTTGAACGGCGCCCAGTTCCCGCTCACGGGCGGGCTGGGATGAAGCGCGCCGGCGGCATCTTTCTGCTGCTGTTGCTGGCGGTCCTGGCGGTGCAGAAGACGCAGGAAGGCCTCGCGCCCGAACTGCTGTGGATGTGCCACGTCACCAACGCGATGCTGACGCTCGGACTGATCGCCGATTTTGCGCCGCTGATCGTCACCGGTTTCCTGTGTCAGGCGGCCATCGCCTTGCCGGCTTACGTGCTGCATGTGGCGACCAGCGGCCACACGTCGATCGCCTCGTTTCTTTTGCATTTGTCGGCGCCAGTGCTGGGAGCGATGGCGTGGCGCGGCGAGCGCATGCCGGTCGCGATCCCGTGGGCCGTGCTGGCGACCTACCAGTTGCTGATCGCGCTCAGCCAGGCATTCACGCCCGAGAGCCTGAACGTCAATCTCGCTTTCCGCCCGTGGGACCCGTTGGTAACGTTCATCCCGTGGGGCTGGCCGGTGCGGGCGCTGAACCTGGTGCTGATGCTCGCGCAACTGTACGCGGCCCGCTGGCTGTGGAATCGCTACCTGGCGAAAACGGTTAGCTGAACACCTTGGGCAGTTTCCACGCGCCGGCGCGGTGGAATTCGCGCGCCAGCACCGCCGCGCCGGGTACGGCCACCAGATACCAGCACAGAACCCGCAAGGTCACGCTCACGGCCATGCCCTGCGGCGTCAACGCCGGATCGAGCATGTAGCTGGTTGCCACTTCGGCCACGCCGATAGCGCCCGGTACCGGCGCCAGGTAGGCGACCATCAGGCTGGTCGAGAAAATCGTCAGCGCGTGCAGCCAGGTCAGCGTAAAGCCGAAATGGGTGGCCAGCAGCCAGCCGATCGCCACGTAGGTGAGCAGGAAAACGACCGACGCCAGATGGCACACCAGATGCTGTACGTCGCTCGATTTGCCGATGGCGGAAATTGCGTGCGCGCTCTGGCCGACACCGAGCAGGATTTTCTGCGACAGGCCGCCGGCCTTCATCGTTCCGGCGCGCCGTTCGGTCCAGCGCATCACCGGCCCCGGAAAAAACGCCATCAGCGCGAGCAGCAGGGCGATGCCCAGCAGCGGTGCGGTCAGCAGCGGCAAGCCAATCTGCAAGGCAGCCGGCAGCGGGATGGCGTGGCCAAAGGTGAGGGTGACGCACGACACCAGGCAAATCCACAACGTCATGTAGATGCTTTTGCTGACCGACGCCGCCAGCGCCTGCGGCAGTGGCACTCCCTGGCGCGTGAGCATGAACATCATGGCCGGCGTATGCAGTTCGGCGCTGGGCGTGAGGCTGGTGACGAAGTAGCTCACGCAGGTCAGGCGTAGGCCTTGCGCGAAACGCAGCGGGTGGCCGAGCACCGCGAGCATGCTGCGCAGGCGTATCCAGTCCAGCATGTAAAAAAAGCAGGTCAGCGCCGCGAGGCCCAGCCACAGGGGCAGGGGAATGGTGCCGATCAGGGCCAGCACGACACCGAGGCTGGAGCCGCTGGCGTGCGAGAAGAAGCGCGCGGTCAGGTAGACGGTCAGCGCGAACAGAAAGGCGAACAGGATTTTTTTCAAAGGGGACGTGTCGCTTCGATAAATTGCAGGTAGACCGCCGCCAGGTGGCCGGCGGCGGTGGGGATGATCTGTTCTGCCTGGGCCGCGAACTCGGTGCGCGTGAGCGAGCGGCGCAGGCCCAGGCGCTTGAGCAGGCGCCCCCAGTGATGGTTGGTGCGGTCCGGCGCAAAGCGGCGCGTGAATGCGGCCAGGCCGGCGGCGGCGTCGCGCGGGCTGCCGTACTGGCGCGGCACGTCGAACGGCTGCGCCGCCAGGTGCGGCCCGTTGGCCTCGACGTACCACTCGTAGCCGTCGGTCAGGTGCGCCACGCGGCTGGCGTGGACCGGGCAGGCCATGTCGATCACCAGGTGCGAGGCCATCCCCAGCTGCACGAAGGCACGCGCATGCTGGCCGGTGCGCCATGCCGCCACGGCGCGGTCGAAGCAGGCTTGCGCCTTCGCCGGCGCGCTGGCGGTCACGAACGGGATAAAGCCGCCACCGAGATAGCGCCCGGAGAAGTGGCTGAGCGACCAGTGTTCCCAGATTTTTTCCCGGCGAGGCAAGTAGATCACGTCTTCGCGGATGGCGCCCAGCACCAACGCATCGCGGAAGCGGTTCAATATCGGGTCGTCCAGCTTGCGCACCGCAAGGCCGATGACCAGCTGCAACCCGTTGTATCTCATTGGTCCTGTGCTGCCGCGGCCTGATAGCGCGCCAGCAGGGCAAGCAGTTCGCCGTAGTGGCGCCGGCCGCCGTGATCGATGCAGAACCGCGCGGCGTGCGCGAGGAACAGGGGAATGGCTTCCTCGGGCAGGTCGAGCGCGCGCAGGATATCCTGTTCGTCACTCATGATACGGTCAGCCTGCCGCTGCCGAGGGTGGCGACCGGCGCGCCCGGGGCCGCGCTGAAACGGGTGTCGCGGTCGCGGTACAGGATGTTGTAGGCACACGAGGGTACGTTGCGCCCGTCCGGCTCGCGGATACCCACGCAGCACTGGCGAATGCGGTCGGTGTCGAAGGTTTCTTCATCCATGTGCGAATGGACGTAGATCGCCTTGGAGCTTTGCTCGCCGATGCGCATGCGCTGCTCGGTCGACAGGCCGGGGCCGAACATGCGCGCCAGCAGGCCCTTGAGCGTGGCCAGCACCAGGTCGCTATCGGGGCAATCGATCTCGCCGGCCCACAGGCGCGTGATCACGTCCTGCAGCCGCAGTTCCACCTGCGGCGTCGGTTCCAGGTACAGGGTGCCAGTCAGCAGCGCGCGCAGGTCGGCGCGCTCCATGAAGCGGGTGAAGGGCAGCCAGCGCCCGTCGTCCAGGCGCAGCATGTAGGTGATCAGGTAGCACATCGGATGGCTCGACGGCGAGGGCACGAAGTCGGTGATGCGCAGCGCGCCATCGGTCTGCTGTTCCAGGTCGGCCAGCACGTCGTAGGTGGTGTAGCGCCCGCGCCGGTCGAAGCGCGATCCTCCCTGGCCGGTGAAGGTCATCGTGTGCAGTTCGACGCTGCGGATGAAGTCCTTTTCCAGCGCGAGCTTCACGAAGGCGCCCACTTCATGGTCGTTGCTGCCGCGCGCGAGCACCGGCAGCAGGGTGGTGTCGACCTTGTATTTTTCCAGCAGGGCCAGTACCCGCATCTTCGCCTGGTAAAAATTACCGCCCAACATGTCGATGTTGGTCCCCGGCGTGAACGAGTCGAACGACAGCACGATGCGCGCGTCCAGCGCGGCCAGGCGTTCGAGCAGCCACTCATCCTTGAGAAAGCGCAGGCCGTGGGTCGAGATGGTGATGCGGTTGATGCCTTCGGCGTGGCACAGCTCCACCAGCCGTTCAAAGTCCGGGTGCTGGGTCGGTTCGCCGCCGGTCAGGTTGATCATGCGGTTGCTCGGATCGGCGCGCCGCATGTGCCCCAGGATGGCGCGCAACTGGTCCTGCGACATGTGAAACGCGCCTTCGTTGCGGTTATGCGTGTAGCAGATCGGGCAATCGAGGTTGCAGGCCGAGGTAATCGGCACGATCGGCAGCAGTACCTGCTGTTCGTGGCTGGTACAGGGGCCGCAGTCGAACGGGCAGCCCTGGCTGGCCGGCGCCGCACCGGCGGGCGGGGTGAGGACCGGCGGTTCGTCCATCATTGTGTCGTACCAGGCGGCGTTCGACGAGACGATGACTTCTTCGGAGCCGTGCTGCGGGCAGCGCTTGCGCATGACGATGCGCCCCTCGCTGCGCCAGATGGTGGCGTCGATGCTGCGTTTGCAGGTCGAACACAGGCTTGTCGTTCCTCGTACCAGTTCGTCGCTCATTGAGATCCACTTGGCAAATGCCGGACCAGTCCGGGTGTGCTGTGATTGTAATGGCAACGCCGTAAATCGCAAAGCCGCGCATGGCGGCGCGGTTTACGCCTTGGGCGCCTTTTGCGCGCCAGCGCGCGGCTCTCCTGTTTCAGCTCTTGCTGGCAAGCAGGTACTCGACGTCGGCTGTTGCTGCGCCATCCTGCCGAATCGATGGCGCGCCACGGCGCCAAGGTTGCCGGCATCGACCTGGTGGAAAAGCCCTCGCAGATCGCCCGCTGGCATGCGCAGGACCAGGGGGGCGACATGCGCTACGTCTGCAGCAGCGCCCAGGCGTGGGCGGCCGATCACGCAGGGCGGTACGACGTTGTCACCTGCATGAAAATGCTGGAAGACGTGCCGCAACCGTCCTTCATTCGCCGGACGGCAGCAGCGGCGCCACCATGGCCGCCCAGCCGGCCTGCCAGCAGCACGCATGGCCGACGCCGGGGACCACCGAGACGTGCGGCCTGGCGCCAGCCGGAAAGCGCGCCGCGTACGACGCCAGCACGGCCGGCGGCACGATATCGTCATCGGCCCCTACCCAGTGCTGCTGCGGCACATGCGCCAGCTGCGCGGCGTAATCGGCCGGATTGAGCGAGGCCGCCAGCGGCGACAAGTGCTGCAGGCGCGCCCAGGCGGCCGTGTCCAGGTTGGCGGCCACTGTCAGCAGCAGGGCCACGTCGGCGCGACGCGCGGCCAGCAGGGCGGCCACGGCGCCGCCGCCGGAATAGCCCACCAGGACCAGGTGCCGCGCGCCGGCCCGCTGCTTCAGCTGGTCGAGCGCGGCGTTCATGCTGTCGATGACGTGCACGCTGTAGCGGGCATCGGTCCATACCGCGCTGCGGCAGGCGGGGGGCAGGGCGCCTGCCTGGAACTGGCACGGCCGCGCCAGATACGCCACCGCGCCGCCGGGATGGCGCAGCGCCAGTTGCAGCGCCACCGGCTGCACCGGCGTGGGATCGGGCGAGACGGTGCTTGCGCCCAGCCACGCCAGCCCGTCGCCCTCCACATACACCGTCAGCGTCGCTGCGCGCTGCGTCGCCGGGCTCCAACTGGCCAGGGCGAAACCGCCTGCCGGGAGCGTGCGGCGTTCCCAGCCTGCCGTGCGCGCCAGTGCGTCGGCCTGCTGAAGGCGCGCGGATGGATCGATGACGGCACATCCGGCCAGCAGGCTGCCCAGCAGCAGCATGCCTGTCCGGCCGCGCTCAATGATATGATCGAATAACATCGTGCCGGTATGTTTGGATATTCATACGGTCGATTATTGTCGGTACAGGACGTCATTGCCAAGTTTTATGTGTGTCGGCTCAGGGACCAGTCAGCGCCATTGTCGCGGTCCGCTCGCCGGCATGCTACCTTGAATGAGCGAGTATGACGACACCGGAAAACCCGTACGCACCGCCTGAATCGCTGCCGGCACGGTACGTGACACCGCGCCTGCGCCGGCTCGCCTATGTATTGGCGGCGCTGGCGGCCACGCACCTGTTGGCGGTGATCGCCAGCCACCACCGCTACGCCTCCCTCGCGCGCGGGGCCGCCGTTTCGGACGTCAACTGGATAACCAGCGTGCTGTCCTTTCTTTGCCTGTATGGCGGCGCCACGATCCTGGCGCGCGGGCATGCGCGCGGGCGCATGCTGTTTGTCGTCGCCGTGGGTGGATTGACGATGTCGCTGCGCGCCTGGTGGCCGTACAGCGAGGCTGCCATGCTCGTCATCAGCGCAATCGGGCTGGCGGCAGCCGGCGCCTTGCTCGCCCACTTTTCGCGGCAACAGCTGCGTGATGCAGGATTGCGCTGAGCGGGATTGCTCAGGGCTGCTCGCGCACGAGATTGCGCAGATCTTCCAGCGCGTCATGGCGGCACTCGGTGGCAATGTGCGGCGGCAGGCACTTCCATTCCTGCAGCTTTTCCACGGCGTGCTGGCGGCAAATGGCGCATGGGTTGGTGCGGTAGACCCATTCGGCAACGCCGGCCAGTGCGGGCGAACCGGCACTGTTGCAGACGTCGATGGCGCAGGTGCCGAGATAGTGTGCCTCGTCGCCGTCGACTCTCTGCCGTTCCAGCACGGCCAGGATCAGCGTTTCATCGCCGCTCTGATAATTGTTATTGAATAGATTGAGCTCTTCGGAATAGTCGCTCGAAAAATCCGGGTCATTAAGACGTTCGAGCGCCAGTTTCCGTATGCGCGGGTCGGTGGTGTGGGACAGTGCCACGGCTGCAGCGTTGCGCACGCCGGTCGAAGCGTGGCTGGCCAGTGCAAAAACGCGTTCGTCCAGGCACGGCAGTGCTCTCCTTCTGAACACCCATAACAATTTTTTGCACGCTTCTGGCTCGCTTTCGATGCGCAGTCGGTCGAGGATGCGGTTCAGGTCATCCTCGCTTGCCCAGCGCCCGAACTGCAGGAATCGCCCCCGTCCGCCCGCCTTGTTCATGCAGGCCGCGAGGATGGTCTCGAGCGGATTGTCGCGCATGAACGCTACGCCACGCCGTTTTGCGCTTGCGGCCGGGTCGTCGTTCGACGAGTCAGGCCGATTGTCACTGGCAAGCCTTTCTGCTTCCTCCTTGGCCACATAGGCGGCGACTGCCTCGTCGTTGGCCGCGACACGCTTGAGTTCCGCAAAAACCTCGTCGAACGTGAACGGGTCATCGATCAGGGAGTATAGTGTGTCGACCCATGCCTCGGGATCTTGCTGGAGGACTTTGCCCAGACGTCGCGCAATCTCGACGACGGCGGGAATCCCGTCGAGGTCCCTGATGGGCCCGGCACCAAGCACGCGGTCGGCAGAGAAAGTCTGCCCCCACACGCAAGCGCGCAGGGCGGCGGCTGCTTCAAGGTCCCCATCGCGGCCCATCAGGCTGGCCAGCTCGCGTTGTTGATCGCCATCGTCGTCATCGGTACTGTACGCCACCGCCGTCAGGATCGCCGCGGCGAAGCGGGGATACGCCGGCGTCCCCTTGAACAGGCTGTATATCCAGGCGGCGCGGCTGCCTTCGCACTGCCTGTCGTAGGTCTGGTTTTCAAGACAGGCGGCCAGCACCAGGTCGTCCACGCCGTCCAGGCCGTGCGCTCGTACATGCATGGCTGCGGCGCCGCGCCCATGGCGCAGGGCGAGGGCGAACGCATCGCGGCTGAGTTTTGTCAATTGAATAGATGCTCCGGGTAGTTGGCAGGCACGTTGCATGCATCAGCCATTGTAATTCATGCTTCCGGGCGGGCGCCGACACCGATGGGGCATGGCGCCCGGGCGTCCGCTGCACGCTCGGGAAGCGTGCTTCCCGTCGCGTGCAAGGAACGCGTCGCTGCCGCCAGGCTTATTTGGGGGCCGGGCAGGAGCCGAAGTTGACCGACTGCTTCGACGGATAGGCCGAGACAGGACCGATCATGTTGGTCACATCAGTGATGCTGATGTTAGACCAGCTCACGCTTTCCAGCACCAGTGCCATTGGGCCCGGGCATGGATTTTTGTCCGGTTTTGGCACCTTGAGCGTGATGCAGGCGGATACCGTATGGTACTTGTCGGGCGCATACGTGGCCGAGGTGGCGACGGTTTTCTTGACGATCGTATCCTTGCCCGGAGGGCAGTTGCCACCCGGATTGCGGCAAGCGTACGATGCCACCACTTCTGCCTTGGCAGTGTACGTGACGGCCTTGTTTTTCACTCCGATTTCTTTGAAGCACACTTTTACATCGCCGTTCTTCGGATCGATCGACGAGGTGACCTTCCCGGCGAACTGCGTTTTCGGTTCGGGAGGGGGATTGGCCTGAGCCGTGCCGAACGCGCAGAAGAGCGCTCCGCATACGGCCAAGGTGCGTGCATGATGATTGACTGTGGAATTCATGGTGTTGCCCCTTAAAAAGTCCAGCTGTGAATACCGCTTGACGGCTACTGCGCGCACACGTTTCTGGCGATCAAACGATCAGTCAGGCGGTCAGTGCGCGCTTTCAGGGTAGGCCGCTGGAGCAGCGGAATTTTGTCCGGTCGCAGACCATGTGGTTGACGGCGGCGATATGCCGCCATGATGGATTTGCCGCGTCCGCCTTGCCGCGCCTACTTGATGTAGACCCCGCCGCACACGACCAGGTCTTCGTACGGTTGGCAGTACATGGCTTTCGGTTCGGTTTTCTTGCTCAGGGGATTGGTGAACTTGTACTCTTGCCAGAACGGTGCGTTTTTCCTGGCCAACTCGATGCGTTCGCGCACGAATTCCTTGCCGTCTACATCCTTGATTTCCATGAGGTTACGGTTGATCATTTTAAGATTGGCGCCGTGCGCGCGCACCACGCCGTCAGTGCCGTAGATGGTGATGTAGAGGTCGCGGTCGGTGAAGGGGCCATCCTTGCGGTTGATTTCGGCGTAGGTATTGTCCCTGCCGTTGGTCTTGATGTAGGCAACGGTTTTCTTCACCATCGCCTCGGCCTCCGGCTTGGTGACGAGCTGGTCGGCGGCGGCCGGCAGGACAAACGTCGTGCACACGATTAGCGGCAACAAGATGCGCACGCAAACGGCTGGAAGGATGTACATTGAATCTCCTTGGAAAAAGCGCCCCGGTGGCGCAAGGTTCACGCTAGCAGTCACGCGGCCGCGGCGGTACGCTCAGTACTGCTAGTGGCCAACCATCGTGCCGAATCCGCTGGCGGCGCCCGACCGCAAAGACCCGATGAAAAAGCACCTGCTCATGCCCCTGGCCTGCCTGGCCACCGCTTCGGCCCGCGCGGCCGACGACGCCTTGCGCAAGCGTGCGCGATGCGCAAGAATGGCTCTTTCTTACAAGGAGGCCGGGCATGACGTGCCGGTCCTGTTCACATGATCATGCCCGTGCATGCTGTTTTCATCGCGCTGCTGGTGTCCGGCGCGGCCACGCCGGCGGCACGCGCCGCGCCGGTCAGCCAGTGTTTCGGCAGCGCGAGCAAGGGGCGCCTCGAAGGCGGCGTGAAACTGCCGCCGGCGGGGCCGAATTTTTCCGCGTACAGTGCCGCGGCCGTCGCCGCCGGCCGCACCCATGTCCATGCGACGGTGGCAGACATCATCCTGGCCGCGTACGCAGGTGTGAAAACGTCCAATCCCTCGGCCAGATATGTGTACGGTGAGACCGGCCTGCGGGAGGGCGGGCCCTTCGCGCCACATAAAACCCACCAGAACGGGCTGTCGGTGGATTTTTTTGTGCCGGTGCGCGATGCGCGCGGCGCTGCGGCATCGCTGCCCTCCAGCGCGCAAAACCGCTACGGCTACGACATCGAATTCGACGCCACCGGCCGCTATCAGGATTACCGCATCGACTTCGCCGCGCTCGCCGAGCATCTGTATCAGCTCGACGTGGCCGCGAAGGCGCACGGTGCCGCACTGGCACTGGTGATCGTCGATCCGCGCTTCATGCCGGCGCTGCTGGCCACCGGGCGCGGTCCGTGGCTGCGCGCGCATCTGCCGTTCATGAAGGGCAAACCGTGGGTGCGCCACGACGAGCACTATCACGTCGACTTCAGGCTCGCCTGCGCGCCGCTCGGCACAGCGGTCGGTACGAACGTGGCGCCATGACGCGCGCCATTGGCCGCATCGTACCGGCCGCCGTGGCCGTGGCGAGCGCCCGGTTCGCCGCTCGTGATGAAGGAGCTGTTCGGCTGGCTGAGCGCTGCCGGCTCGGGCACGCTTGCTGTTTCTTATTTCTGCGAAGTCAATGATCACTCCTGCAAAATATTGCTCGAACATCATCACCTGCTGGTTGCGCCAAGGTCGTCGGGCCCGGGTGCGTTTACTCACGGGATGTCGCTGAAAACTCACGGTACGGCGGTATTGCATCGCCTCCCGGAATGTTTCCTTTCTTTCATGACATGAAAATGATACTCTTCGCTATTATGCGAAAAACATCATTCCGACTGCCGCCAGTCACCATCGACACACTATGAACAAGAAAAAGTTGGGAATCATCGTTGCCGGCGTCGCCTTGTGCGCTGCCGCCGTGGCCGGTTACGCCATGTTTGGCTGGAAGCGCCTGCACCATGGCCAGGCCCTGAGCCTGGACCTGTCGCAGCCCGATGCGCTGATCGTGACCAGGAGCCTGTCCTCGCTGCCGCGCGACCTGCTCACCATTGCGCTGGCGCGCGACGTGCTGCGCGAGGACTTCGTCTTTTATTATGAGCAGAACGGCGACAAACTGGGCCTGCAAGGCACCCTGCGCCGCATCGCCTACGAACATGAACTGGGCTGGGGCGACCAGATGATCCGCATGGTACTCGACGAGCCGGCCGACGTGGCGCTGTGGCGCGAGGAAGACGGTTCGCTCAAATACTTCGCCATCGCCGTCTCGCGCAACAGCATGACGCGCCTGCTCGAACAAGCCGGCAAGGTCGCGCTCAAGGACACGCAGATGAAGCTGGCCGGCGAAATCCGGGTCGATGGCGACAAGGTGCCGGTGTATTCGCTCAATTATGCCCACCAGCGCACCTTGCTGATCGCCGCGCGCGGCTCGCGCATGGTGATCCTGTCCGATCCGGGCATGCTGTTCGGCGCTGACGGCAAGGCTGACGGCAAGGCCGAAACGACGGTGGCCGGCCTGCTCGCCGCCGATCCGAAGAAACAGCAAGTGTTGCGCCAGCAGTTTCATCTCGACGCCCAGCCTACCGATGGCCACAGCGTGGCGGTCAAGGCCGACGTGCTGGCGTTCGGCTATCAGCCTTTCTTCGGCGCGCTGGACGCGCTGCGCTTCGATTTCAGCAAAGGCCAGTGGCAGACGCGCGCGCTGGTCGATGCCGGCAAGCTGGCCGCCGGCGGCTACGACAACCGCGCCCTGTGGCCGGTCCTGCCGCACAATCCGGCGGCCTGCTTCGCCTTGCCCACCAACTGGACCGAAATGAAGCCGGTGCTGGGCGAGGTCGACGCCTCGGCCCTGGCGGCGCAATTGAGCGGCCCGGCCGCCGTCTGCTGGTACGGCAGTTCGCGCCTGTACACGCCGCTGGTGGTGGCGACGCGCAAGGCCGGCGGCAGCGATGAACCGTTTGGCGCGCTGTTCAAGGCCGCCATCGGCAACAAGAAAAGCGGCGCCGTGGAGAAATCGGCAGGCGCGAACGGCGCCACCCTGTGGCAGCGCGAAGTGGCAACCGGCATCGGCGCGCAGCATCCGACCTTGGCGGTGAGCGGCCAGACCGTGCTGTTTTCGCCCGACCGCAAGCTGGTCGAACAGGCGCTGGCGGTGAGCCGCAAGCAGGCCCCGGCGATTGCCGACCGTCTTAACGACCCATCGCGCACGGTGGGCCTGATCGCGCCCGCGTCCTTGGCGGAATTGATCCGCAAGGAAGCCTTCGATGCGCTGCCCTCTGCGCGCGAGCCGGTGCTGCGCGCCGCGGCCGACGCGCACCTGGTGCCGCGCCTGAACGCGTTAAAAAAATATCCGCCATACCGGCTGGTGCTCAAGTCGCTGCCCGCCAGCGGCATGAGCTGGCAGCCGGTCGAATGGCAGGCGATGGAGAAGTGATGTCACCGACCCGCCGCCACCTGCTGGCCCTTGCCGCCGGCTGCGCCGTAGTGCCCTGGGCGCGCGCGCTCACCGGCGCGCCGGCGCCCGACATGCCGGCGCTGCTGTCGAAGGCGCAAAGCCGCGCCTTCCAGGCCTGGATGCTGCGCATCGTGAACGCCCAGATGGAGCAGGGCCCGTCGCCGCGCTGGCAGCACCGCGACTGCGCGGGCCTGGTGCGCTTTGCGGTGAACGAGGCGCTCACCGTGCACGACACAAGATGGATGCGCGCCAACGGCATCGGCAGCGACGGCCAGCTGCCGCCCGAACTCGAACTCACGCCGGCCCAGCAAGCCTTGCGCAACCGCTGGGTGCAGACCGGCGGCACGGTCGGCCATTACGTCTCGGCCATCGGCCTGGTTCAAAACAACAGCCGCTTCATCGGGCGCGACCTGAATCAGGCGCAACCGGGCGACCTGCTGTTTTTCGATCAGGGCGACGAACACCACCTGATGGTGTGGATGGGCGCGCGCATCGCCTACCACACCGGCACCGTCACACCGAACGACAACGGGCTGCGTACCGTTGATGTCCCACAACTCAAAACCTGGAAGGACACGCGGTGGCAACCAGCGGTCGACAATCCCAACTTTGCCGGCATGTTCCGGCTGGCGTTTTTAACATGAACAATCGAATCACACGCGCCCTGGCGCTGCTGGTGCTGGTGTGCGGCCTGTTGCCCGCGCTCGCGCCGGCCCAGGAAACCGAAGCGGCCGATGCCGCCGCCGCGCCGGCCGCCGCGAGCCCCGCTGCGGGCGGCAGCAACTACAGCACCTTCAAGGGCGAGCCTTTTTTCCTGCTGTCCGACGCGGCCTATGGCAGTGGCGACGTGGCCAAGGTGCGCCTGGAAGTGCCGGGGCGCGACCTTGCGCGCTCGAACCTGGAGCAGTACGGCGGCGTCGACGTGCTGGTGTACCGCGTGCCGGAACCGCTCGAGTTCCTGAAAAAGCAGCGCAATCTGCACCGCGTGCAGGTCAATGGCAATTACAAGGGTGAGGGCTTGCTCAATACCCTGACCATGCTGTGGGACCGCTGGTGGAAGCAGTCGCGCATGGCCTGGCGCAAGCTGTTTTCGAGCGATGCGCGCAGCGCCGTCACCAGCGCCCAGCCCAAGCTGGCCACCAGCGAAGCGATCACGCGCCCGGTTGCGTTCCGCCAGCAGCCGCAGTACGAGCCGCTCAAGGGCTACGACCTGGTCGACCGCTTCCGCTATCCGGTCTGGCAGGCGCAGATCATACAGCCGCCGGCCGGCCTGAAAATGGAAGGGTCGAGCAGCGAGTTCACCGCCAGCAGCGCAGGCAACGTAATGATTCCGATCGGCCAGCGCAAACCCGGCCTGTACCTGGTCGAGGCGATCATCGGCGAACACCGCGCCACCACCCTGGTGTTCGTGTCCGATACGATGGCGATTACCAAGGTGTCGGCCAGCCAGATGCTGGTGTGGGCCGCGCGCCGCGACAATGGCGCGGCGGTGGCCGACGTCGACGTCACCTGGACCGACGGCAGCGGCGTGCTGCAATCGGGCCGCACCGGCGCCAACGGAGTCGTCTCGCTCGATCGCGGCAGCCCCGAACATACGTATGTGATGGGCGAAGACCGCAGCGGCGGCGTGTTCGTGTCCGAGAATTTTTACTACGACAGCGAAATCTATAACACCAAGGTGTACGCCGTCACCGACCGCCCGCTGTACCGGCCGGGCGATGAAGTGAGCGTCAAGTTCATCGGCCGCGAATTTACGGGTGCGCGCACTTCGCAGGCAGCGGCGAGTGCGCCGCTGTCGCTCACGGTGTTCGACCCGAACGGCACGCCGCTGCTCACCCAGTCGCTGCAACTGAGTGGCGAGACCGGCAGCGACACGCATTTCCGCCTGCCGGACAACGCCGGCGCCGGTGGCTACGAATTGCGGTTCACTTACCGCGACACCCTGTACGGCGCGGCCTTTCGCGTGGCCGACTACGTCAAGCCGCACTTCGAGATCAACCTTGTTCCGGCCAAGGCCGACTTCAAGACCGGCGAAGACATCAAGGGCCGCATCGAACTGCGCTACCCGGATGGCACGCCGGTCGCCAAGGCCAGCCTCTCGCTGACCCTGCGCGCCCAGAAAAACGCCATGGTCGAAGGCGAATTGCGCTACAGCGGCGCGTTCCCGGTCGAACTGAAAACCCAGGAACTGGTCAGCGACGGGAAGGGCAATGTGGACTTCGTGCTGCCGCAGGCCAAAGACCCGTCGCGCTATATCCTCACCGTGCTGGTCTCGGACGGCGCGGCCTACCACGTCAAGAGCACGACCGAACTGATGATCGAGCGCTCGGCCAGCCAGTACACGCTCAAGGCGCAGCGCCGTTTCTCGGCCCCGGGCGAGACCGTGCGCTTCGATCTGGCCGCGGACGGCGCCGCCGGCGCCAAGCCGGTACGCTGGGAGATGATCCAGCTCGAAAAGCAGACCAAGACGGAAGGCACTTTCGACGCCTCCAAGTCGACCTGGGACGTGAGTTTCCCGGTACCCGGCTCGTATCAACTGAGCCTGCGCGACGCCCAGAACAACCTGGTGGGCGGTACCAGCCACTGGGTCAGCGGCCAGGGCCTGGCTGCAACGCCGGGCAGCATCGAGATCGTGCTTGACCATGAACGCTACCGCGCCGGCGACACCGCCGAAGCGCTGATCACCTTTGCCGATCCGGTCGACCAGGCTTTGCTGACCTTGGAGCGCGACAAGGTCGAACAAGTCGGCTTGCTCGCCGCCGGCGCCGACTGGATCAAGCCGGTGAGGGTGGCGCCGAACCAGTGGCGCGTGCGCATTCCGGTCAAGGACGACTACGGCCCGAACATCACGTTCTCGGTGGCGTACACGCGCAAGGGAGACTTCGTGTTCCAGAACGCCGGCATCCAGATCGTCGAGCCGCGCATCGCACTGCAGTTCAAGACCGACAAGGAAGTCTATCAACCGGGCGAGAAGGTTACCATCGACGTCACCGCGCAGATGGACGGCAAACCGGTATCGACCTTGGTCGCCCTCGGCGTGGTCGATGAAATGATCTATGTGCTGCAACCGGAAATCGCACCCGATATCGGCGACTTCTTCTACCACCCGCGCCGCAACAACGTGCGCACCACGGCCAGCCTGTCGTTCATCAGCTACGACCTGGCGGCCGGCCGCAGCGCCGGCGCCCCCGCGCGCCACAACTACAACGAGCGTGGCGTGAAAGTGCTGGAACGCCCGCGCCGCGACAACGTCGATACGGCTTTGTGGGCGCCGGCGCTCAAGACCGATGCGGAAGGGCGCGCGCGCGTCACCTTCACCATGCCCGACGCGCTGACACGCTGGCGCATCACCGGCCGCGCGATGGATGCGCAGGGCCGGGTCGGCCAGCGCACGGCCTACCTGCGCTCCGACAAGAGCTTCTTCGCCAAGTGGACCGCGCCGGACTGGATGCGCGTGGGCGACGCGCCGCTGGCATCGGTGGCGGTATTCAATCAGACCGCCGGTGAACAGGCGATCGAAGTGACGCTCACCGCCGGCACGGTCGTCAAGACCGAAAAAATCACCGCCCGGCGCGGCGTGAACTACGTGCAGTTCCCGCTGGCGGCAAGCACTGGCCCGATGCGCCTGGAAGTCAAACAGGGCGGCAAGGTGGTCGATGCGCTCGACACCGACGTGCAGGCGCTGCCTGCCGCGTGGAGCAGCCCGCGCGCCGTGAGCGTGCCGCTGACCGGCGCCACGGTGCCTGTCAGCCTGCCGGCGGACGCGCGCAATATCCGCGTCTCGTTCGCCAGCGGCGCGGCCAGCCACTTCGCGCGGATTGCGGACGACCTGATCGAGTATCCATATGGCTGCGTCGAGCAGACGTCGAGCCGCCTGATTCCGCTGGCGCTGGGATTGCAGAACCTCGGCCCCGAAGCCGGTCCGGTCCAGCTGCGTCTTCTGAACACCTTGCAGGCGCAGCGCCTGCGCCTGGTGTCGATGGCCGGCCCCGAGGCGCAATTCGGCTGGTGGGGCAACGCCACGGCAGGTAACTCGCTGATGACGGCCTACGCCTATTACGCCGACTGGTACGCGGCGCGCGCGCTGCGCATCGAGATGCCGCCCGAGCACTGGCAAGGCTTGCTGGCCATGTACGGCAAGGAAGGCCTGAAGGAGCCGGTGCTGCATCGCGCGCTGACCTTGTGGCTGGCGCAGGAAATGGGCTTGCCGGTCAAGACGCTCGCTTCCGGCCTGGCCGACGAGTTGGCCAAGACGAAGCTCGACGCCAAGGCGGCCGCGCTGGCGCCGACCAGCAGCATGCTGTTGACGGCGGAAAGCGGCAATTCGCAGGCGCTGACCCTGGCGCTGCTGTCGGTGATCGCCACCAACGATGGCGTGGCCGTGCCGCAGGAGCTTCAGGAGCAGGTCGGCGCCGCGTGGACTACCTTGCGCGCCAATCCGGCGCCGCTGGCGCAAGCCTTGTTGATGCTGGGCGGGCAACTGCCGGTCAGCCAGGCCGACGCGGTGCTGGGCGCGGTGAGTGCCGACATGGCGACCCTGGATCGTGCACTGACCCTGGTGTGGGTGCAAAAAAAGCTGGGGGGGCCACCCGCGGCCAAAGACGCCGGTATCGCCCTGAGCGGCACCTGGCAGAAAGGCGTCAGTCCACTCGGCCAGGCGCTGTTCCGCTGGCAGCCGTCCAAGGGCGTGCCGACTCAATTGCAACTGGCTGAAGCGCCGCCGGCCAACACCGTCGCCGTCATCCAGTACGAAAGCCGCGCCGCCGAAGCGCATGCGCTGCCGGTGAAGATCGAACGGCGCCTGATGCGGATGGAGCAGAAAGACAAGGACTTCACCCCGGTGCCGGTCAAGAACGGCGAGGCCTTGCGCACCGATGCGCTGTACATGGATGAAATCACGCTCACCCCAGCCGCCGGCGCCAAGTACCGTTACGGCCTGCTGGAAGTAGCGCTGCCGCCCGGCGCTTCGGTCGAAGCGACCACCTGGGGCATGACCCTGGCCGGTGAGAAGAAGACAGCGCTGGAAGCTGCGCGCCATGAGTCGCGGCGCGAAGGCTATGTGGTGCCGGTCGAGCCGCTGGCCGAACCGCTCAAGATCCGCCACCTGCTGCGCTTCGCGCAAAAGGGCAGTTACGCGCTGCCGCCGTCGCGCTACTACCGCATGTACCAGCCCGAAAACAAGGCGCTGGAAGGCGAGGGCAAGACCATGCGCACCATGCAGGTCGAGTAATGCTGCCACGGACGTCAAGCTGCCTGGCGCTGGCGCTGGCGCTGGCGATGTCGGCGCCGCTGGTTCGCGCCGCCACGCTCGACGTGGCGTGGTGGCGCGACGGTCAGCTCACCGCGTTGCAGCTGGACGAGAACGGTGCCAGTCGCCGCGCCGCTTTCGACGGCGCACGCCAGGTTCCGCTGGGCAGTCTGTGGAAGCTGTTTGTGTATGTGTACGCAATCGACACAAAGGTACCGACACCGGACTACACCTGCGGCGGACAAAAGAACGAGGAAGTGTATTGCTGCGCCGCCGGCAAGAGCATCGGACGCGACCTGGCGCTGGCGCAGTCGTGCGGCCTGTTCTTTTCGCCCGCACGCCTGATGCTCACGCGCCGTCCGTGGCAGCAGTATTGGAGCGAGCGGCTGGGACGCGCTCCCGCGGGCGAATACGACTGGCTCGCCGATCCCTCGCACCTGACGCCGGAACGGCTGGTCAGCCTGCGCAGCCTGATGGTGGCGCTGGCCGCCATTCCGGCCGCCAGCCGGGCCGAGGCCGAGTCGGCGCTGCTGCACGTGGTGCTGGGTGCGCGTGGCGTCAACACGGCCAGCTGGTTCGGCAGCCGCCTGCGCGTGAAGACCTATTCCTGGCATCATCCGCAGCGTACCAGCGAGCGGCTGGGCGGCGCGGCCGGCTGGCTGGCTGACGGCACGCCGCTCTGGTTCGGCGGCGCCGATACCAGCAGCCGCATTCTGGAAAAGTGGGCGCCGCGCCTGGCCGACACCTTGCCGTCAGCCGCGCCGCGCGCCGATGCGGGCTGTGTGGTGGTCGACTATTTCGCGCGCTATCCGATCAAAAGTGTCGCCGCCGGCCGCACCGCCGCCGTGCCGGGACTGCTCAATGGCCCTTACCAGGTGCGTTTTGAAAACGGCCGCAGCCTGGCCTTCTTCAGCCAGAACGACATGGTCCTGGCGCGCGACCCCCAGGGCCGCACGCACCTGACGGGCCGTTTCGGCGTCAACGACTACGTGGCGCGCGTGATCGACCGCGAGGGCGGCACCGCCGCGCCGGAAGCGGCCAAGGCGCTGGCGGTGGCGGCGCGCACCTACCTGCAGCAGAACGCCCAGTGGGCCGATGGCTGCCAGCGCATCGCCGACAGCAGCGCCACGCAGCGCGTCAGTCCGCAGCCGGCCAGCGTGGAGGCGCGCGCCATCGCCAACTGGACCGACCAGCTGGTGCTGTCCGGGGTGGACGTGCGCTATCACGCCGATACGGCCGCGAAAGACACGATGGCGTGGAGCCAGGCCGTGGCCCAGGCGGGGCAGGGGCTGCGCTTCGACTCTATCCTGGCGTCGGCCTACCCGCGCGCCGACCTGACCACGCTCTCCGGCGGCGACTCGCAGCAATGCGTGCGCCTGGCGGGCGCCGAAGCATGGCTGGGGCGCGAACTGCCGCAATGGGAACGCATGTTGCGAAAGGAAGCGGGCTATGAAACGCCGCTTGCGATGCCGGCGGTATGCCAGCTGGCGCGCGGCACGCCGTATTCAGAGCAGTCGCGCAACCGGATTTATGTGCGCGGGCTGGCAAGCCGCGAAGACCGCATCACGTTGGCGCACGAATTCCTGCATCTGGGGCTGCGCAATCACCCGCGCGGGCAGGATGAAGCGCTGGTCGAACAACTGGCGCGGCGCCTGGTCGATGCGCGCCTGGAAATGCAATGAACAACACGGTGCGAACGCCGCAACCTAACCAAACCTGATCATGAAAATAGTATTGATACCCGCACTGCTCCTGTCGACCGCCGCCCTGGCGCAAGTGAAGATCGATTCGCCCAACAGCGGCTGGCGCAATTCGAAGGGCGCCAAGGAAGCGTACACGCAGGATGTGAACTATCCGGCGGCGTCGGTGAGCGTGCAGGCGGGGCAAAGCCCGACGGCCGAAATTCGCGGCCGCATCGCCGGCAAGGTCAAGGGCAAGGACAAGCCGGCCACCCTGGTCGTCAACGGCGTGGCGATGCCGATGGCGGTGCAGGAAGACGGCAGCTTCGCGCGCCCATACGCGTTCGGGCGCGGTTCGAACAGCGTGGAAGTGCGCTCGCCCGACGGCAAGGCCCGAAGCCGCAGCCAGTTCCTCGATTCGTACGCCGGCAAGACCCAGTCGCGCCTGCGCGTGGTGCTGTCGTGGGACAGCGACGGGACCGACGTCGACCTGCACGTAGTCGCGCCCGACGGCGGACACTCATGGTACGGCAACCGTGTCATGCCCAATGGCGGCGCGCTCGATGTCGACGTCACCACCGGATATGGGCCAGAGATTTTTTCGAGCGCCGCGCCGCCGAAAGGGAACTACCACGTCTACGTGAACTACTACGGGGCGGGCCAGGAGACTGGCATCTTGACGGTCGCGCAGGTTGCGATCATCACCAACGAAAATTCGCCGAACGAGCGCCAGGAAGTGGTTCGTGTGCCGCTGCGCGCGCCGGGCGAACTGACATTGGTCAAGTCGTTCGTGTTTCCGTAATCGCTGCCATGCTCCGAAAACAACGCCCCTCATCGACGCTTTGACAGTTCTTGAACGGCATGTAAAACTGTCGTCAGGAAATGTGATCCTGGCTGCGCATGGACTGCGATAGCCATTCTGATGAATTGGGAGTGCAAGTTGAGTACTGCAGCATGGATCTACGATGCCAGCATCGTTATCAGGAACGCAAGGCAACCTGCGGCGTTCAACGCGATTCGGACATCGTTCGAAGGTTGCGACTCCTTTTTCGCCGAGCGCGCGCGCGCGGAACGCGATTTCCCGGCATTCCTCGAATCGATCGGCTTCACCAGCCAGCGCCAGGAAGGCGCGCTGCTGATTGATGGCGGCGACATCGATATCATCACCAACTGGCTCATTCGCCTGTTCGACACGCTTGGGCCGTTCGTCGAAGCCGGCGGTGTGCTGGAGATCCGTGATGAAGAGGGCGAGCAAATGACCTTCTGCTACGACGGCAAGCAAATGGACATCGAATTCAGCGAATAAAATGACGCGGCGCCGCGCCGCGTCATGCTACATTGGCACTCCCGAAAAGTGAAGGAGTGCTGTGCCATGCATCCCAATCCCAGCATCGCCTCGATCCGCGCCCGCCTGCTCGGCGGGATGGCTGCGTATATGCGGCGCTGCGCCGAAGACCCGCAGAGCGAGGCCCCGTATGGCCAGGCCGAGATCGACGAGTGCGCCGGCATCCTCGATGCATACGCCGCGTCCGTGGATAAGCTCCCCAAGTCCGCCGCCCCCGCGGCGATCATGAAGGAAGTCGAAAAAGTCGTCCTGGCCCTCAATGCGTTCGATGAACGCTGCAATGTGATCGAGACCGAAGAGCGCGAAAGCCTGTGCGACATCATCTACCTCGTTGCCAGGGACGCGGGCCTGGACGCCGACGAGGACATCACCGAACAGTGGCGCGAGTGGTAAGCACGCGCGCCATGCGCGCAACCTTGCAATTTATATAGTCCCCACCTATACTTCGCCGGTAGTCAAGCTTCTGGTTCTGGCAAACGATCGTTTGCCGGATTAAATGGGAAGCCGGTGCGATCCCGTAATGGGACAAAGCCGGCGCTGCCCCCGCAACGGTAAGCGAGTCAAGGATGTGCATCACGCCACTGTGCTTAGCATGGGAAGGCGCATATCCGGGAAGAGGGCTGTTGCCCCTCCACTCGCCAGCCCGGAAACCAGCCGAAGCGGCAAGTCGTTTGTATCGCGGAGGGCGATCCAGGTGGATCGCTGCGTTCCGCACCCCATCTCACGTTCCTTCTCCTCGTACAAGCTCCGGTTGCCGGCCAAGGCAAGACGCGCGCGTCTGCATGTTGTCCGGCTCTATGCGCAGTGCTTTTGGAAGGAATGCCATGTCGTCGATCCGCCAGGTTATCACCACCGCCGATGAACAAGTCCCGTTTGCCGCCATCAGGGAGCGGATCGTACAAGTCATGTGCGCCGCCAGCCTTGGGGTCGTGCTGCTGTACGGCGCCGGCTTCGCTTCGATGGAAGCGCTGCACAACGCAGCGCACGACAGCCGCCACTCGGCCGGCTTCCCATGCCACTGATTCGTACCGCGCCCGCAGCAGGCCTGGGAACCTTTAACCGCATCATCGCCAGCGCGGCGGCAGCCGGCATCCTCGCCGGCCTGCTGCTGACCGGCGTGCAGCAATTGCGCGTGGCCCCGATCATCCTGCAGGCGGAGGTGTTCGAGAGCGCCGCGCCGAAGGCATTGGAAGTGGCCGCGCCGCACAGCCATGCCGACGCAGCGCCGCACGAGCATGGTCACGACGCAAAGCCCCACGAGCACGCGGAAGAGGGCGCCCATGAGCACGGCGGCTGGCAGCCGGACGACGGCATGGAGCGCACCTTCTACACGGCGGTAGCAAATATCAGCGCTGGTATCGGCTTCGCGCTGCTGCTGGCGGCAGCCATCGGCCTGCATGGCGGCGCAAGCGGCTGGCGCGCGGGCCTGCTGTGGGGCGCCGCCGGCTACACGGTGTTCTTCCTGGCGCCTTCGGTCGGCTTGCCGCCCGAGCTGCCCGGCACCGTCGCAGCGCCCCTGCTGGCGCGCCAGATGTGGTGGACCGCCACCGTCATGGCCAGCGCCGGCGGGCTGGCGCTGATGGTCTTCGCCAAAAGCTGGCCGCTCCGGATCGCCGGCGCGCTGTTGCTGTTCGTGCCGCACCTGGTCGGATCGCCCCAGCCCGCGATGCATTCGAGCAGTGCGCCGCCCGAACTGGCGCGCAGCTTCCTGTACGCGACCTTGCTGGCCAATGCCGCTTTCTGGCTGGCCATGGGTGCGCTGGCGGGCTACTTCTACAAGAAATTCGGCTGAGCGATGCGTACCCATGACCGCCACGTGTTCATGTGCGTCGGCCCACGCTGCACCGAAAACGGCGTGCAGGCGCAGGCAGTGTTCGAGCACATGGGGCGCGTGATCGACGCGCATCCGGACCTGTGCGTCAAGCGCACCCGCACGCATTGCATGGTCGCGTGCCGCAATGAAGGACCGATCGTGGTGGTGTATCCGGAAGGCGTATGGTACCGGCGCGTGGACGAAGCGGCGGCCGGGCGCATCGTGGCCGAGCACCTTATCGACGGCGCGGAAGTGGCCGACCTGATTTTCCATCGCATCGGCGAAGGCGACACACTCGTGGCGGACAATGACATCATCTGATTTTCCTCAAGGCCCGGCGCACATCGCGCTGCTTACCCATGCATCGAACGACCTGACGGTCCTGCACCATGCCGTGGGCCAGTTGCCCCCGGAATTCGGCGCGGTGGCGGGCGTGAGCCTGCAGGCACTCGACGCTGACGGCGGCGCCACGGCGCTGTTCTCGCGCGAGGTTCAGGGCGCGCGCATCATCATTTTGCGCGTGCTGGGACGGCTCGGCAGCGTGCCCGGTTTTGCCGATCTGGTCAGCCACGCGCGCCGCCACGGCCAGCACCTGATTGCGATCAGCGGCACCGGCGAGCCCGATCCCGAACTGGCGGCGGTATCGACCGTCGCTCCCGACGTGCTGCAACAGACACTGAACTACTTCCATTGCGGCGGCAGCGGCAACCTGGCGCAGTTGCTGCGCTACCTGTCCGACCATCTGCTGCTGACCGGTTTTGGCTACGAGAGCGCGCTGCCGCTGCCGGAACACGGTATCTATCACCCCGACCTGGCGCAGGGCGCCGGTATCGACGACTGGCTGGCGCTGCGCAAACCCGGCGCGCCGAGTGCCGGCATCGTGTTCTACCGCGCCCACTGGATGAGCGGGAACACGCGCTTCATCGACGCGCTGCTGGACGCGCTGGAAAAGCGCGGCATGAACGTGCTGCCGGTGTTCACGTCCTCCTTGCGCAGCGGCGCTGGCGGTGACGGGGCACTGCCCGACGCGCTGCGCTATTTCAGCGACGCGCGCGGCGTGCATATCGATGTGCTGATCAACACCACCTCGTTCGCGATGGGCGAGATCACGCCCGGCGGCCCAACGCCGGCCGGCTGGTCGGTCGGCGTGCTGGAAACGTTGAACGTGCCGGTGCTGCAAGCGATCACCAGCGGCATGACCTTGCCGCAGTGGGAGCAGTCCGCGCGCGGCCTCAATCCGCTCGACACTGCCATGAACGTGGTGCTGCCCGAGTTCGACGGGCGTATCATCACCGCGCCGGTGTCGTTCAAGTCGCGCGCCGCCGGCTTGCAGGGCGACGCGGTCGAATACGAACCGGTGCCGGACCGGGTGGCGCGCGTGGCCGGTATCGCCGCGCGCTTCGCACGCCTCAAGCATGTACCGAACGCGGAAAAGCGCGTTGCCTTCATGTTCACCAATTCGAGCAGCAAGGCTTCGCAGATCGGCAATGCGGTGGGGCTCGATGCCCCGGCTTCGCTGATGCGCATCCTGGACGCCATGCGCGCCGCCGGCTACGACGTCGGCCAGCCCCCGGCCGACGGCACCACCCTGATTCACGATCTGGTCGCGCGCTGCTCGTACGACCAGATTTACGTGACCACGGAGCAGTTGCGCAACGCCGCCGGCCGCGTGCCCGCCGCGCAGTACGCGACGTGGTTCGCCGAACTCACGCCCGACATGCAGGAAAAAATGAGCACCCAGTGGGGCGCCGCGCCTGGCGAAGCATATGTGTGCGACGGCCACCTGGCGCTGGCCGGGATCGAATTGGGCAATTCCTTCGTCGCCTTGCAGCCGCCGCGCGGCTATGGCATGGACCCGGACGCGATCTATCACCAGAGCGACCTGCCGCCGACCCACCATTATTATGCGCTGTACCGCTGGCTGCGCGATGTCTGGCGCGCCGATGCCATCGTCCACGTCGGCAAGCACGGAACCATGGAATGGCTGCCCGGCAAAGGCGTCGGCCTGTCGCAGAACTGCTTCCCGGATGCCCTGCTGGGTGACCTGCCGCTGTTTTACCCGTTCATCATCAACGATCCGGGCGAGGGTTCGCAGGCCAAGCGCCGCGCGCATGCCGTGGTAGTGGACCATCTGACGCCGCCGATGACCACCGCCGACACCTACGGTGCGCTGGCGCAGCTGACGCAGCTGGTCGATGAGTATTATCAGGTCGAGGTACTGGACCCGGCCAAACTGCCGCTGCTGCAGCAGCAGATCTGGGAACTGGTCAAGCAGACCAACCTGAATGCCGACCTGCAGGCGCGCCTGCTGCACCACGATCACGACCATGACCACGATCATGGACACGGGCATCACCACCACCATGACCATGATCATGATCATCACCACGAAGAGGACGGTGAACTTCCCGCAGCACTGGCGTCGATGGGCGGCTCCGACGTGGCTCACCTGATCGAAGACCTGGACGGCTACCTGTGCGAACTGGGTTCGGCCCAGATCCGCGACGGCCTGCACATCCTCGGTGGCGGCCCTGACGCGCAGCAGATGCCGGCCATGCTGGTATCGCTCACGCGCCTGCCCAACCTCGATATTCCGGGTTTGCAGGCGGAAGTGTCAAAGCTGTTCGGCCTCACGATGGACCTGCTGCTCGACCAGAAGGGGCGCCGCATCAACGTGGTGCCCGTGCTCGCGCGCCTGGCCCGGTGCGCCGTGGTCACGCGGTCGGACGCGCTCGACGCCATCGACGCGCTGTGCCTGCGCCTGTTCACCGAACTGGCGGCGCGCGATTACAGGCCGGCCGCCATTGATGAAGTGCTCAACATCGTCTTTGCCGACATCGACGGCGAAGTCGCGGCCGCGCGGCTGCTCCAACCGGCCCAACGCGCAAAGGCCAGCATGCTGTCGCAGATGGGCAAGCCGCGCGCGGCGCCAGTGCGCCTGCCTGCCGCGCAGGCGGCTCCCGTCGCGCCGCCGTCGAACCGCTTCGATTCGCTGCGCAAGGTGCTCGGCTTCGCATGCAGCCAGCTGGTGCCGAACCTGGCGCGTGCGACCGACGAAATCGACAATCTGATCAATGGTCTGTCCGGCCAGTACGTGCCGGCCGGCCCGAGTGGTTCGCCCACGCGCGGCATGGCGCACATCCTGCCGACCGGCCGCAATTTCTACTCGGTTGACCCGCGCAGCGTGCCCTCGCAGTCGGCATGGCGGGTCGGCCTGCAACTGGCGCACGAGGTATTGACGCGGCACGAGCGCGAAACCGGCGCGTATCCCGAGAGCGTCGCAATCAGCATCTGGGGCACCAGCGCGATGCGCACCCACGGCGATGACGTGGCGCAGATCCTGGCCCTGCTCGGCGTGCGCCCGGTCTGGCGTGCCGAAAGCCGCCAGGTGAGCGGAGTGGAAGTGATTCCCCTCGAAGAACTCAAGCGCCCGCGCATTGACGTCACGACCCGCATCAGCGGCTTTTTCCGCGATGCGTTCCCGCAGCTGATCGACTTGATCGACGACGCCGTGAACACCGTGATCCAGCTCGACGAACCGCTGACGCACAATTTCGTGCGCAAGCACTATCTGGCCGAACTCGGAGGCTGGATCGAACAAGGCCTGAGCCAGGAAGAGGGCGCGCGGCGTGCCTCGTACCGCGTGTTCGGCGCCAAGCCTGGCAGCTACGGCGCCGGCATCCTGCCGCTGATCCAGCACAAGAACTGGGAAGGCGATGCCGATTTCGCCGAAGCCTACGTCAACTGGGGCGGCTACGCCTATGCGCGCGGCGAACAGGGCACCGACCAGCGCGACGCCTTCAAGGTGCGCCTGTCCGGCGTGCAGGTGGCCCTGCACAACCAGGACAACCGCGAACACGACATCTTCGACAGTGACGACTACCTGCAATTCCACGGCGGGATGATCGCCACCATCCGCGCACTGACCGGACAGCAGCCGCGCCACTACTTCGGCGACAGCCACGACCCGGCGCGGGCGCAAGTGCGCGACCTGAAAGAAGAAACCCTGCGCGTGTTCCGTTCGCGCGTGGTCAATCCCAAGTGGCTGGCCAGCATCCAGCGCCACGGCTACAAGGGCGGACTGGAACTGACGGCCACCGTCGACTATCTGTTCGGCTACGATGCCACGGCGCAGGTGATGGACGACTGGATGTATGAAGACGTAGCCCAGGCTTACGGCTTCGATGACGACATGCAGCGCTTCCTGGAAGAAGCCAACCCGTGGGCGCAGAATGCGATTGCCGAGCGCTTGCTGGAAGCAGCCAGCCGCGGCATGTGGGCCGAGCCGCGCCCGGAAACGCTGGCAAAGCTGCGCGAACTGTATCTCGATAGCGAAACCTTGCTCGAAGCACGCGGCGAAACGGCGCGTAATGGATAAGATGAACATCACGAATTTCCCGTTCTCGGCCATCGTCGGCCAGCCGCAGTTGCAGCGCGCGTTGATGCTGTGCGCGGTCGATCCAGGCATGGGCGGTGTGCTGATCCGCGGCGACAAGGGCACGGCTAAAAGCACGGCGGCGCGCGCGCTGGCCGACGTGCTGCCGCAGATCGACTCAGTGGCCGGCTGCGCCTACAACTGCAGCGCCGGCGCGGTATCCGAACACTGCGAGGCTTGCGCCACCGGCACGCCGCGACTGGCCCCCGTGCCTTTCGTGACCTTGCCACTGGGCGCGACCGAAGACCGGGTGATCGGCAGCGTCGACCTGGCGCGCGCTTTGCAGGGCGGCCAGCGTGTGTTCCAGCCGGGCCTCCTGGCGGCGGCGCATCGCGGCGTGCTGTATATCGATGAAGTCAACCTGCTGGCGGACCATCTGGTCGACGTGCTGCTCGACGTGGCGGCCATGGGCGTCAATTCAGTGCAACGCGAAGGGCTGTCAATCCGCCACCCCGCGCGTTTCACCCTGGTTGGGACGATGAACCTGGAAGAGGGCGACCTGCGCCCGCAACTGCTGGATCGCTTCGCCCTGATGGTCGAAGTGGCGGCGCCGCGCGACAAGAAAGTGCGCTCGGAAGTCGTGCGCCGGCGGATTGCCTTCGAGGCCGATCCGGCAGGTTTCAGCGCCGCGTGGGACGAACAGCAGCAGGCATTGCACCGCCAGTTGCTTGAGGCCCAGCGCCTGCTGCCGCAAGTGACACTGGACGACGCCATGCTCGATCTGATCAGCCATTTTTGCTGCGAGTTCGAGGTGGCCAGCCTTCGTGCCGACATCGTCATGCATAAAGCGTCGCGCGCGCTGGCGGCGCTCGATGGACGGCTGCAGGTGACGCCGGCCGATTTGCGCAGCGCGGCCGAACTGGTGCTGCCGCACCGGCGCCGCCGCAAGCCGTTCGAACAACCCGGCCTCGATCATGAGCGCCTTGACGAATTGATGCGCGAGGCCGCGCCGCCGCCACCGGCGCAGGACGACACCGGCGAATCGGAAGACGGCGAACAAACGCCGTCCGACGAGCAGGGTGAGGAACAGGTGTTCGCGGCTGCCGCCAGCGCCGCGGCGCCGCGCATCGTAGTCGAATCTACCGAAGGCCACAGCAGCGCGGGCCGCCGCAGCGTAGCGATGGGCGCGGCACGCGGAAGGATGGTGCGGGCCGTACCCGATGAGCAGCCGACCAGCGTCGCCATCGGCGCCACCTTGCTCAGTGCCGCGATGCGCGAGCCGGGCCACGTGCAGGTCACGCGGGCCGACCTGCATCAGCAGATCCGGGTCGGTAAGAGCGCGAACCTGATCCTGTTCGTGGTCGACGCATCGGGGTCGATGGCCGCGCAGCGCCGCATGGAAGCGGTCAAGGGCGCCGTGCTGGCCCTGCTGACCGATGCCTACCAGCGGCGCGATACGGTGGCCGTGATTTCCTTTCGTGGCCAGTCCGCGCACCTGCTGCTGGCGCCGACCGGCAGTGTCGACCGCGCCGAGCAGGGCTTGTCCGAACTGCCGACCGGCGGGCGCACGCCCTTGCCGCACGCGCTGCACCTGGCGCTGGAAACCCTGGAAAAGTCGGCCAATCGCGCTCCGGCGCTGATGGTGCTGCTCACCGACGGCAAGGCCAACGTGCCGCTGGCGGCCGATGGCGATGCCTGGCGCGAATCGCTCGACCTTGCGGGCAGGCTTGCGGAACGCGGCGTGCCGGCGCTGGTGCTCGATACCGAGAGCGGTTATCTGCGTCTTGGGCGCGCCGCGCAACTGGCGCAAACCCTGGGCGCCGAGTGCCTGACCCTGGAGCAGCTATCGGCCGACAACCTCGCGCTGACGATCCGCGCGCGCCTGGCACCAACCTGACAATACGCATATTTAGGAGCAGTTTTACATGATCATTTGCATAGGCGCGGGCCCCGGCGATGTCGGCTACCTGACCCAGCGCGGCGCGCAGCTCATTCGCGAGGCCGACGTGGTAGCCGGTTTCGACGCGGTGCTGAACGTGGTACAAAGCCTGATTCCGGCCGAGGCCCAGGTCATCGGCATGGCCTACCGCGACCAGGTCGCGCAGCTCGATGAAGTGGCTCGCTTGCACCACGCGGGCAAGCGCTGCGTGGTCGTCTTCATGGGCGACATCCATTTCAGCGGCTTCCAGTACCTGGAACGGGTCGAACGCGCCTGCGGCCACCCGGTCGAATCGCTGCCCGGCATTTCGTCGGCCCAGATCCTGGCCTCGCGCGCCAAGGTATGCTTCGACGAGACCACCTTCATCACCTTCCACCGCCGTGGCGACCTCGATCCCTTCAAGCGTCATCTGGTGCACGTGCTGCAGGACCAGCGCAACGCCATCGTGATTCCGTGTCCGTGGGATGCGGCGCGTTCGTTCATGCCGTGGCATATCGCGGCCTACCTGCTGGAAAACGGCATTTCGCCCGATCATCCGACCGAAGTGTGGGAAAACCTGACGCGCGGCGAAGCCGAATGGCATGGCAGCCTGCTGGAATGCGCCAGCCATACCTGTTCCGACATGAGCATCATGCTGATCCGCACGCTCGCGCCAATGGCCAGCCAGATCGAGGCGGCGCCCGTACCATGACCCAAAAAGAAAAACTCGGCATCGTCGTCGCGGGTCACGGCAGCCGTGACCCCGATGCCGTGCGCGAATTCGAAGCGCTGGTCGAACTGGTACGCGCGCGTGCGCCGGACGACGTCGTGACCCACGGTTACCTGGAGTTTTCCAGCCCCACCATCGCCGAAGCGGTACAGGCCAACCTTGCCGCAGGCACGCGCCAGGTGGCGGTGGTGCCCGGCGTGCTGCTGGCCGCGCGCCACGCCAAGAACGACATGCCCGCCGAAGTGCAGGCCATGGCGCGCGATTATCCGGACATCGATTTCCATTTCGGCGCGCCCATGAACCTGCATCCGCAGTTGCTGCAACTGGCGCAGGAACGCATCGTCGAAGCCGAGGCCACGTCGCCCCTGACGCTGCGCCGTTCGGACACCTGCCTGGTGCTGGTCGGGCGCGGCACCACAGACCCCGACGCCAATGGCGAAGTGTCCAAGCTGGCGCGCATGCTGGAAGAGGGCATGGGCTTCGGCGGCGTCTACGTATGCTATTCGGGCACGGCGACGCCGCTGGTGGCCGACGGTTTGCGCGCTGCCGCCCGCATGGGCTACCAGCGCCTGGTGGTCCTGCCTTTCTTCTTGTTCGACGGCGTGCTGGTCAAACGTATTTACGCCGCCGCCGACGACCTGCGCGAGCGCGAGCCGGGCCTGGAAGTACTCAAGGCCGGCTACTTCGGCGTGCATTCGCATGTGGCCGACGTGATCATCGAACGCGCGCGCGAGGCAGTGGCAGGGCGCGCCGCCATGAACTGCTCGCTGTGCAAATACAGGGTGCAGATCGTCGGCTTCGAGCAGCAGGTGGGCGAGCCGCAACGCGCGCATCACCTCGCGGTGCGCGGCTTGCTGGCGCCGGCGTCCGCTACGGCGTCCGCCACGGCGCCCGAAACGGCGGCCACGCCAAGCTATGCCCCGTACGAACCGCACCCGATTGAAGCGGAGAGCTTCCGCATCATCGCCGCGGGACGCGACTGGTCGGGCTTTCCGGCCTCTCACTTGACGGTGCTGCAACGGCTGGTGCACACCAGCGGCGACTTCGGCGCTGTCGACGATATGTACTTTTCGCCGGGCGCGGTGGAAAGCGGCATCCTTGCGCTGTTGCGCTGCAAGCGCGTGCTGACCGATGTGACCATGGTGCAGACGGGCCTGAAGCGCCAACTGCTCGAACAACTCGGCATCGATACCTGGTGCGGCGTGCATGACCGCGAAACGCACCTGATGTCGGCGGCGGAAGGCATCACGCGCTCGGCGGCGGGCGTGCGGCGCGGCTGGCAGAAGTTCGGCAACGACGTGGTGCTGGCCATCGGCGACGCGCCAACGGCGATTGCCGAAGCGGCGCGCCTGATCCGCGACCATGGCTGGCGCCCGCAACTGGTGATCGGCCTTCCGGTCGGCTTTGTCGGCACGCGCGAAACGAAGGACGAACTGCGGCGCTGCCTGCAAGTACCGCGTATTACCAACAGCGGCACGCGCGGCGGCTCGCCGTGGGCGGCAAGCGTGGTCAATGGCCTGATGATTGACGCGCTCAATCAGCTTGCAGGGTATGAAGCACGTTGAACGGGTCCAGTTCGATCTTGCGATCCCTGCGTTAAATGGGCTGCGGCGCGGCCGCACGACAGGCAGTTGCGCCACGGCGGCGGTCAAGGCGGCACTCGGGCTGCTGCTGCACGGCGCGCGCTGCGGCACGGTCAGGGTCAGCCTGCCGGATGGTGTGCATTATCTTGAGGTGCCGGTCCAGATAGTCGATTGGACCGATAGCGGCGCGGTGCGGGCCGAGGTATTGAAGGATGGCGGCGACGATCCGGACAACACGCACGGCGCCACCATCTTTGCCGAGGTACGGCGCAACAATGTGCGCGCGGTGCGTTTTTTCGCCGGACGCGGCGTGGGCACGGCGACCCGTCCCGGCCTGCGCGTGGCGGTGGGTGAGCCGGCGATCAACCCGGTGCCGCGCCAGATGATGCGGCGCGCGGTGGAAGAAGTGCTGGACGACGCGATGGCGGAGCCGCCCGACAGCGGTTTCGACCTGACCATCGGCTGCGAAAACGGGGAAGTCATCGCGCGCAAGACCTTCAATCCGCGCCTGGGCATCGTGGGCGGCATTTCGATACTCGGCACGTCGGGGATAGTCGAACCGATGTCGCTGTCGACCTGGATTGCGTCGGTCGAGGTGTATGTGCGGGTGGCGCTGGCGGCGAGTACGGAGAGCGTGGCTTACCTGCCCGGAAAGATCGGGCGCGAATTCGCCAGCGGCGTGTTGGCGCTGCCGGATGAACGCTCGGTGCAGATCGCGAACTTTCTCGGCGACGCGCTGGACTTTACCGAAAAGGCGCTGCGGGAGGAGAAGCGCAGCCTGGACGTGCTGTGGCTCGCCGGCCACCCCGGCAAGCTGGCCAAGGTGCTCGACGGGTTTTGGGATACGCATTCGAGCAAGAGCAACATGGCGATGGCCGGCGTGGCGCGCGTGGTCGCGCAGATGGGCGGCGACGCGCAATTGGTACATGACATAGAAAATGCAAACACAGTGGAAGCAGCAATGGAACGTTTAAAGAGTGAGCCCTTCGCGCAAGCGGTGTGGATCGAGATCGAGCGCCGCATCGGCATGCTCGCGCACGCGCGCGTGCCATCGGTGAAGCGCCTCGAAGTTCGCCTGTTCGACCTGGCCGGCAATCCGCTCGGGGTGGACGCATGAGCATCGGCACCCTCTGGGGCATCGGGGTAGGCCCCGGCCCGGCCGGCTACCTGCCGCTGGCGGCTCTGGACGCGTTGCGCCGCGCCGACCTGATCTACGCGCCGCGCGCGCGCGGGGCCGAGCTGTCGGTTGCACTCCAGTGCCTGGCCGGGATCGATATCGACCCTGCAAAGCTGCGCGAGATCGAATTCAACATGGACCCGGACCGTTCGGTCCTGAGCGAGCATTACGCGCAACTGGCCGACACGATCGCGCTGGAGCTGCGCGCAGGACGCGACGTGGCTTACCTGACCATTGGCGATTCGCTGACCTATTCCACCTACGGCTATGTGCTGGCGGCCCTGCGCGCGCGCATTCCGGATCTGCCGCAGCGCACCTTCCCGGGCATTACCAGCTACGCGGCCGCCGCATCGGCGCTGGCATGGCCGTTGGGGGAGGGCAAGGAGCGGGTGTTGATCCTGCCATGCCCCGAGACGGCGGAAGAACTGCGCAGCGACATTCTGACCCACGACATCGTGGTGCTGATGAAGGTCGGTGCACGCCTCGGCTGGGTGCTCGATCTGCTGCGCGAGATGGGCATTGCCGACCACTGCGCCTTTGCGCGCCGCATCGGCCTGCCCGGCGAATTGCTGGCGTCCGGCGTCGGCGACCTTGTCGCAAACGACGCGATGGGCTACCTGGCCACCTTGCTGGTGCGCCGTCAACCACGGCAGGAGAGATAAATGAAAGTGTACTTCGTTGGAGCGGGCCCCGGCGCCGCCGATTTGATCACCCTGCGCGGCGCGCGCCTGCTTGGCAGCGTCGACATGGTGCTGTATGCCGGTTCGCTGGTGCCGACCGAGATGCTGACGCACTGCCGGCCCAATGCCGAGATCATCGACACAGCCAAGCTCGATCTGGAGCAGCAGCAGGCTTGCTACATTCGCGCAAAGGAAATGGATATCGACGTCGTGCGCCTGCACTCGGGCGACCCGGCCATCTACGGCGCCACCGCCGAACAGATGCGCCGTCTCGATGCGCTGGGCATCACATATGAAGTGGTTCCGGGCGTGTCGTCGTTCACGGCGGCAGCGGCGGCCATCAGCGCCGAGCTGACCAAGCCGGAAGTGTCGCAGAGCGTGATTCTCACCCGCGTATCGGGACGCGCATCGGCCGTGCCGGAGCTCGAATCGATCGCGCGCCTGGCCGAACACCGCGCCACCATGTGCATCTTCCTGTCCGGCCCGCACCTGAAAAAAATCGTCGGCGACCTGTCGCTGCACTATCCGCAGGAAACGCCGGTGCGCCTGGTCTATCGCGCCACGTGGCCGGAACAGAAAATCTACCAGGGCACGCTCGGTACTGTGCTGGAAGATACCAAGCGCGGTGAGTGGAACCTGACCACCATGATGCTGGTCGGCGCGGCACTCGACAAGGATGTCGCGGTCGAATCGAGCCTGTATTCGAAGGACTTCACGCACCTGTTCAGGGTCGTCAAGAAGAACAAGGCGGAGGCCGCGTCGTGAACCCGGCGCCGGCCATCTGGCTGGTGCGCGCGCATGGCGAGGAGCTGGCGGCGGTGCTGCAAGCGGCGCTGGGAGCAGAGGTGTACCGGCCGTGGCTGCACGGAGGCGCCAGCCACAAGGCGCAGTTCGGCGAATGCTACCGCCGTCACGCCCAGTGGATCGTGATCGGCGCGACCGGCATCGCGGTGCGCTTTCTCGACGGCCTGGCCGTTGATAAGCACACCGACCCGGCGGTCGTGGTGCTGGACGAAGCGGGGCGCTTCGCCGTGTCGCTGCTGGCGGGGCATGAAGGCGGTGCCAATGCGCTGGCCTACAAGGTCGCCCGAACGGTCGGTGCGACGCCGGTAGTGACCACCGCGACCGAGGCCTTGAAGCCGCTGGTGGTCGGCATCGGCTGCCGCAAGGGCGTGTCGGCCGAACGGATCGAGGCGGCGCTGCGCCATGCGCTTGGCCACAGGAGTATTGAAGAAGTGCGCGAAATGGCGACCGTGGACCTGAAGGCGAACGAACCGGGCCTGCTGGAATTTTGCGGCCGCCATGGGCTGCCGCTGCGCGTGTTCGCGCGCGCCACCTTGGCGGCGCGCCCGTGGGTCAAGGTGCCGTCGGACTGGGTGCGCAGCAATGTGGGTCTGGATGGCGTGTGCGAACCGTGCGCGCTGGTAGCCAGTCCGCGCGGCGCGCTCGTGGTGCCAAAAACGTGCCTGGACGGCGTGGCCGTCGCGGTAGTTGAAGATAAATGGATGGAGATCTGATGAGTGGTGTATTGAATCTGGTGTCGGTCGGTCCCGGTTACGAGGACCTGATCGCACCGCGGGCGATTGCGGCGCTGAAGGACAGCGACGTGATAGTGGCGTACGAACTGTATTTGCGCTGGATCATGCCGCATGTCGAGGGCAAGGAAATCCACACGCCGCCGCTGACGCAGGAGCGCGAACGCGCCTTGCTGGCGATCGAAAAAGCCCGCAGCGGCGCGCGCGTGTCGCTCATTTCCAGCGGCGATATCGGCATCTACGCGATGGCGGCGCTGGCCTACGAAGAAATGAGCGAGACTGACACCTACCAGGTCAACGTGATCCCGGGGATCACCTCGGCCAACGCCTGCGCTTCGCTGCTTGGCTCCCCGCTGTCGCACGACTTTGCCACCCTCAGTTTGTCGGACCTGCTGTGCCCCTGGGAGTGGATCGAGCACCGCGCGCGCCATATTGCGCAGGCCGACCTGGCCTGCGTGATGTACAACGTGCAGAGCGCCAGCCGCCAGCAGGGCGTGTACCGCGTGCTGCAACTGATGCTCGAATCGAAGGCGCCGCATACCTTGTGCGGCGTGGTCAAGAACGCCTACCGCCCCGGGCAGGAGGTGAGCATCCACCGGCTTGACGAGCTGCCATCGCTGCAGTTCGACATGCTTACCACCATCGTGGTCGGCAACCGCTTCACCCAGCGCAAGCGCGGACAAATCTTTACTCCGCGCGGCTACAACGACTGGGACGCAAAGGCCGACAGCACCTTGCCGCAGCGCCAGGAACTGCCCGATGGCGGCGTGTGGGTGTTTTCCGGCACCAGCGACGGCAATGCGCTGGCGGCGAAGCTGGCCACGGGCCAGCCGCGCCCCGTGGTGGTGTCGGCGGCCACCGACCATGGCGGCGACGTGGCGATCAAGGCCTGTCCTGGCGCCACCGTGTGGGCCGGACGCCAGGGCATCGAGGCGCGGCGCCAGGCGCTGGCGGCCAGCGGCGCGAAGGTGCTGGTCGATGCCACCCATCCTTACGCGACCAGCATGTCGGAGCAGTTGATTGGCCTGTCGCGCGAACTTGGTATCCCTTACCTGCGCTACGAGCGGCCGAGCAGCTTCCGCGCCGACGCCGGCATTTTGTGCGTGTCGCCGCAGGACGCGGCCGAACGCGCCATCGCGCTGGGGCAGCGCATCTTCCTGTCCACCGGCTCGAAGGACCTGGCGGCTTTCCTGCATGCCGACGGCGCAAGCGACAAGCAGTGGTTCGCGCGCCTGACGGCGGAACCGGAATTCATCGACAGGGCGATCTCCCTTGGTGTGGCGCGCGAGCGCATCTGCGCCATGCAGGGGCCGTTTTCGAAAGACTTCAACATCGCCCTGTGGCGCGACTGGCAGATCGACTGCGTGGTGACCAAGGATTCGGGCGATGCCGGCGGCTACGCGGCCAAGGTGGAAGCGGCAAAGGCTCTCGGCATCCCGCTGCTGGTCATCCGGCGCCCGCTGGTCGATTACCCTGCCATGTGCGACAGCGCCGATGACCTGATCGCGCAACTGGCCGCACTGGACCCGGCATGAAGCAGCCGATTCCCGTCACCATCGTGACCGGCTTCCTGGGATCGGGTAAAACGACCCTGCTGCGCAGCCTGATCGAAAAACGCCAGAGCCGCCGCCTGGCGCTGTTGATCAACGAGTTCGGCGAGATCTCGATCGATGGCGCGCTGGTGCGCGGCGGGGCAGGCGTGGATGAGCAGGTGCGGGTCCACGATTTTCCGTACGGGCTGATCGCCTATGGCGACGACGAACTGTTCTTGCCGACCATGCAGGCCGTCGCTGCGCGCCGTGCCAACGTCGACCACGTGCTAATCGAAACGTCCGGCCTGGCGCTGCCGACGGCCATCATGGAGATGCTGCAAAGTCCCGCGCTGGCCGACGATTTCATCCTCGACGCGACCCTGGCGGTGGTCGATACGCCGCTGCTGCTGTCGGACCAGTTCGAGACCGGCACAAGTAGCGACGCGGCGGCCACGATATTTGGGCAGCAGCTGGAATTCGCGGACGTGGTCGTGCTTAACAAGATCGACGGGCTGGACGACGATTCGCTGCTGCTGGCCGAGACGCGGGTGCGCGAGCGCGCGCCCAAGGTGCGTTTCCTGGAGCTGGCGCACAAGGCGCAACTCGATATCCGCGTCGCGCTCGGCCTGCGCCTGCACCAGCCGACCCGCACCGACCACGCGCACACCTACACGCCGCTGGCTACCATGCCCGGCCCTGGTGCCGGGGTGCTGGCCGAGCAGGGGCGCCTGAACGGGCACGCGCATTCGGGGCTCGCCGCGCATTCGCACGGGTTGGCCACGCACAAGCATTTTCACGAACAGGATCCGGGCTGGCTGTCGTTTGTGCTGCGCAGCGATTCGCCGCAAAGCGCCGACAAGCTGCGCCACGCCTTGCAGGAAGCGGTGCGCCTGGAGCCGGTCTTGCGCAGCAAAGGCTTCATTCGCACCAGCGAAACCGGCCAGGCGGTGCTGGTGCAGGGCGTGCGTTCGCGCGTGATGATCAGCGTCGATTCGGTGCGGCCGGCGGCGCGCCGCTCCGAGCTGGTGATCATCGGTTATCACGCCAGCCGCACGAGGGTGGCGGCGGTACTGTCGGAACTGACCGGCACGCGTTGGCGATAGGCGCGCCGGGCCATTCATCTATTTTTTTCTATCTGGGAGCTTCACATGCAATCGAAATTCATCCGTACCCTGGCGCTGGCGCCCTTGTTTTACTGCGGCGCGGCGCTGGCCCATCCCGGCCATGACGGCGGCTTGCTGGCCGGCCTGGCACATCCGTTCTCGGGGCTGGACCACATGCTGGCCGCTGTCGCCGTGGGTATCTGGGCCGCGCAGCTGGGCGGGCGCGCACGCTGGATGCTGCCAATGAGCTTCATCGCCTTGCTCGCCACCGGCGGCATGATGGGGATGGCGGGCGTGGGCATCGCCGCGCTGGAAAGCGCGATCATCGCTTCGGTGCTGGTGCTGGGCCTGTCGATCGCCTTCAAGGTCAAGCCGATGCCGGCGGCCGGCGCATTGATGGTCGGCGCGTTTGCGCTTGTCCACGGTCTGGCGCACGGCGCCGAAATGCCGCATGCGGGCAGCGCCGGCATGTACTTCGTGGGTATTCTTATGTCGAGCGGCGCGCTGCTGGCCGGCGGCATGCTGGCCGGCGCGGCGCTGCGCCGGCAGCAGGCATGGCTGCGCGGCGCCGGCGCGCTGATCGCCCTCGGTGGCGCCTGGATCGGCGCCGCTTTTTAAGCCGGCGGCGGTTCCGCTGCGCTCATCCCCAGGGCCAGCGGGCCGCGCGCACACAGGGCAATGTCCCAGTGCTGCGTTTTCAAGGTTGGAAACAGGGCGGCGCCGGCCAGGACGAGGCGGCTGGCCGCTTTCCACAGCGGGACCGGAATGTCGGCATCCTTGCCGGCTCGGGTCCACGCGGCGCGCAGGATGTGCGGGCCGTGCACCGACATGGCCACGGTCACCCGCAGGCCGCCATGGAGGTGCGGCGCCGCCAGCTCCCGCAGCAGGTAGCCGCGCGCGCAGGGCAGCTCTAGCAAGTGCACCAGATCGGCCAGCGCAATCAGCGTGCCGTTGCCGAGCACCGCCGCGTCGCTGCTTCTCTCATAACTGATCGCTGAAAAGGTCTGCGCACCACCGTCGCCGCACACCGGCACGAACTGCAGGGGATAGACCGTCGTGTCGCCCAGGTAGCGGCGCGCGTCGGCTGCGCCGTGCAGCGATCGGACGCCGTCGAGCGCGCGGCCGGCGCAGTTGAACAGGGCGGCCACGCGCGGGCAGGGCAGGCTGTTCTCTTGCAGCGCGGTGTTGAACGCGATCCGGTCGGGCGCGCAGGCGCGCTGCGGCACTGGCACGCGCGCAGCCGGCACGGCGTTCATGACCCGCTGCATCAGGTCGTGCGCCTGCGTGAACACACTTTTGTGCGCGTCGATGGTGTCGCTGAGATAGGACATGGCATTCCCCTTGCTGTGCGGTCGCGATCTGTAGAAATGTGGAACCACAATATTTCTTTAGATCAAGGTAACGCGAACAATCTGCAAGGAGTATGAGCTAAGCCAAGGTTTGTTTTGCCAGTGCGAAAAACCCACACAGCACCATCCGTCAGCCACGAATGGGAATGTCGACGTGATTTGGCATTAACAAGGGATTTTGTTGTTTGTGTATGTTCACCGGCACTAAGTTACATTACCGGAGCACGCGCGAGATTATGTCGGTAATGATGCGGCCATTACCGGCGCCACTGCCGGATTTTCATGACGCTACAGCGTGCGCGCCGCGCGTGCGCCTTTAAAACCGCCTGTTGTGGTGGCGGTTGTACAAAATTCCGCATTTCAACGTCAGAGCAATTTTTCGAATTTTTTCATGCTATAGTTAATTGGCAATGTGACCCCGAACGCTGTCACGGCATTTCGCAAACACATCCTCTGGATTCCAGGCTTATTGGAACGAAATCAATTTGTTATTTGAATTGTTGACTTGATATCGCGGTGCCCTCACGTGCTGTTTGTCAGCAATGGGACTGAGATGCATTTCTCAAATGAGAGTGAGCCTGTCATGCTACAAGCGCCAGTGTCGATACCGCAGCCGGATGCCTCCAAGGCGCGCTCGGGAATTACCGGACTCGATGAGATGACCGGCGGCGGCCTGCCCCGCGGGCGCACGACCTTGCTGGCCGGCGGCCCCGGTTCCGGCAAGACGGTGGTGTCGCTGCAGTTCCTTGTGAACGGCGCCCGCCATTGTAAAGAGCCAGGCATCTTTGTTGCCTTCGAGGAATCGTCGCAACGCATCGCGGCCAACGCGCAAGGCTTTGGCTGGGGAATCGATGAATTGCAGAAAAACAATGAGCTTTACTTCCTCGATGCGCAGCCCGCGCCCGACCTGGTCCTGTCCGGCAATTTCGATTTAAGCGGCATGCTGGCGGTGCTCGACGGGCAGGTCAAGGCATTGAAGGCCAAACGGGTGGTCGTCGATGCGCTCGATATCGTGCTGGCGCTGCTGCCCGATCCCATGTCGAAGCGGCGCGAGATTTACCGTCTGCACGACTGGTTGCTGGCGAATGGCTTGACCGCCATTATCACGGCCAAGGCTGGCGGCGACGCGACCGGTGCGATGGTCGAGCAATCGCTCGGGTTCATGCAGTTCATGGTCGACTGTTCGATCCTGCTCAATCATGGCGTGGTACTTGGCGTATCCCAGCGCAATATCCGCATTCAGAAATACCGCGGCGCGGTGTTCGACGAGAATGAATCGCCTTTTTTGATCAGCAAGAATGGCTTCGAAGTTGCCGTCGCGCGTACCATGGGCCGGCTCGATGCGCTGGTCTCCAACGAACGGGTGTCGAGTGGCGTGGAGCGGCTCGATACCATGCTCGGCGGCGGCTATTACCGCGGCGCCAGCGTATTGATCACCGGTTTTCCCGGCACCGCCAAAACCACCCTGAGCGGCGCCTTCGCGGAGGCCGCCTGCCAGCGCGGCGAGCGCACGATGTTCGTCAGCTTCGATTCCGACGGTTCCGAAGTCGTGCGCAACCTCAATTCGGTGGGCATCCGGCTCGAACCTTACGTCAAGAGCGGCGTGCTGCGCATGATCTCGGCGCGCACCATCACTGGCAGCGCCGAAACCTATCTGGGGCGCATCAAGGCGCTGGCCGAGGAACACCAGACGCGCTGCCTGGTCATCGATCCCGTCTCGACCCTGTCGAAGTCGGGTAACGAGCTGACCGCGCACAATGTCGCCGAGCGCCTGATCGACTGGTGCAAGGGGGCCGGCACCACCTTAGTGTGCTCCAGCCTGCTCGACGAAATGGCGAGCCAGAGCGAGGGCGGCTCGCCGCTCCAGATATCGACCCTGGCCGATACCTGGATTCACCTGAACTACCTGGTCCAGGGCGGCGAGCGCAATCGCGGCATGTCGATCATCAAGTCGCGCGGCACGTCCCACTCGAACCAGGTGCGCGAACTGATCCTGAGCGACAAGGGCGTTACCCTGGCCGACACCTATACCGCCGGCGGCGAAGTCTTGATGGGCACGATGCGCTGGGAAAAGGAGAGCGCGGAACGGGTGGCCGCCGAAGTGGCCGAAGCGGCCGCCAGGCTCAAGAAAGTCCGGCTCGACGCCGAGGAGGCCGAGCTGGAGGTGCGGGTCAAGTCCCTGCAGTCCGAACTGATCGCCAAGCAGGCCGAGAAGGCCTTGCTCGCCAGCACGACCGAGGGCCGGGCCCGCGAACTGACGCGCGGGCGCAGCGAGATGGCCGAACTGCGCGGGGCCGATGCCGCGCAGCCCCCATCCGGTGCCGCGTGAGCATGCGTACGCCCACGTACATCTTCCGCCTCTATGTGGCGGGCGACGCCCAGAATTCGGTGCTGGCGCGGGCCAACCTGCGCGCCCTGTGCGAAACTTACCTGCCCGAGCAGCACCAGATCGAGGTGCTCGACGTGTTTCGGGAACCGACGCGGGCGCTGGAGGATGCCATTTTCATGACCCCGACCCTGATCAAGCTCGCGCCGTCCAGCGTGCGTCGCATCGTCGGCACGCTCAGCCAGACCGAGTCGGTCTTGCTGGCCCTCGGGCTGGACGATTGCCTGCCATGAACAGTGCCCTGGAAACCGAGCTGCGCTACGCCGAGGTGAGCGTCCTGATCGCCGCGCTGCACGCCAACGTGGCGCGCCTGGAGGAATTGACGGGCGGCGAACTCGATACCATCACCGACCACCAGGGCCAGCCGTTCCTGCTGCGCCGCGCACAGGCGCAACTGCGCCTGAACGATGCCAGCCGGCTCGATGCGATCCTCAATTCGCTGCCGGCCTGTATTGCGATCCTCGACGCCGATGGCGCCATCATGTCGGTCAACCAGGCGTGGGCGGCGTATGACACACCGCTGGCCCTGGCCGCCGCCGGTCCGGGCCATGCGATCGGCACCAACGTCCTTGTGCAATGCGCGCTGGCCGGCGGCGACGGCGCCGCCCAGGCGCGCCAAGTGGCGCACGGGATCGGCCAGGTGCTGTGCGGCGCCAGCCATCACTGGTCCTTCGAACTGGCCTGCCGGCCGGGAGGGCTGCCATCATGGCTGCTGCTCACCGTCACGCCCCTGGCCGACAAGAATCTGCATGGCGTGGTCGTGATGTACATGGATATCAGCGAGCGCAAACGGGGCGAGGATGAGCTGCGCCGCTTTCGCACGGCGATGGATTGCACCGATGATGCGATTTTCCTGGTCAATTGCAGCACCACGCGCTTTGTCGAACTGAACGCCGCAGCCAGCACGATGCTCGGCTATTCGCGCGAGGAATTGCTGGGCATGGGACCGCGCGATGTCAGCGCCGAGTCGACCTGGTCCGAGATGGCGGCACTGTACCAGCGTCTCATGGCCAACAGCGGCACCAGCGTGTCGCACGAGATGGCGCTGATCCGCAAGGATGGCTCGCAGGTGCAGGTCGAGTTTCACCGGCAGGCCTTGCAGTCGGGACCGGACTGGATCATCGTGGCCGTGGTGCGCGATATCAGCGAGCGCAAGGAGGCGGCCTTGCGCCTGCAGTACCAGGCCCATCACGACGGACTGACCGGCTTGCCGAACCGCACGCTGTTCTACGATAGCCTGACCCGCACCTTGCACCAGGCCTCCCAGCATGGCTGGATGGTGGCGGTGCTGTTTATCGATCTCGACAACTTCAAGACCGTCAACGATACCCTCGGCCACGGGGTGGGCGACGACCTGCTGGTCCAGTTCGCCAGTCGCCTGCTTGGATGCGTGCGCGCGCGCGACACGGTCGGGCGCCTGGGCGGCGACGAATTCGGCGTGATCCTGGTGATGCAGGATGAACAAAACGATGCCGCCGGCGTGGCCGGCAAGATCCGCGACGTGCTGCGCGCCCCCTTCGTGCTGGGCCAGCACGAACTGAACGTGACGGCCAGTATCGGCATTACCATGCACCCGCTCGACGCCTCCCTGCCCGACGAACTGATCAAGTACGCCGATACCGCGATGTACCGCGCCAAGCAGGCCGGACGCGATACCTTCCGCTTTTTCACGGCCCAGATGAATGTCGAGGTGCTGGCCCGGCTCGACCTCGAGAAAGCCTTGCGCAGGGCGTTCGAGAATGGCGAATTCGTCCTGCATTATCAGCCCAAGGTCGCGCTCGACAGCGCTTGCGTGGCCGGCCTGGAAGCCTTGCTGCGCTGGGAGCGGCCCGGCTATGGCCTGGTCGCGCCGAATGTGTTCATCGGCTCGCTCGAAGAAACCGGGCTCATCTTGAAGGTGGGCAGCTGGGTCATCGACCAGGCTTGCCGCCAGATCGGTCAATGGCTGCGCTCCTCCATCGGGGCGTTGCAAGTGTCGGTCAATGTGGCGGGGCGCCAGCTGGCCGAGGGCGACGTCGATGGCGATGTCATCGCCGCGCTCGAACGCCACGGGGTGCCGCCCGAGCTGCTGGAACTGGAATTGACGGAAAGTTCCCTGATGGTCAACACGGAACGCACGATCAAGACGCTCAAGGATTTGAAAGGGCGCGGGGTGCAGGTGTCGATCGATGACTTCGGCACCGGGTATTCGAGCCTGGCCTACCTGCGCCGCTTCCCCATCGATAAACTGAAAATTGACATCGCCTTTATCCGCGAAGTGACCAGCAATCCGGATGATGCCGCCATCGTGCAGGCGATCCTGGGCATGGCCCGCAGCCTGAAACTGCAGGTCGTCGCCGAAGGCGTCGAGACGGCCGCCCAGCTGGCCTTTTTGAAACGCAACCGCTGCGACCAGGTGCAGGGCTATTTCTTCAGCCGGCCGCTGGCGCTGCCGGAACTGGAGGCGCTGCTGCGCGAGGACCGCCAGATGCAGCTGCCCGCGCCGGCCACGCCGTCCTACCGCAAGACCTTGCTACTGGTCGACGACGACAGTCACGTGCTCTCCTCCTTGCGGCGCCTGCTGCGCGACGACGGCTACCATATCCTGTGCGCGGGCTCGGCCGCCGAAGGGTTCGACTTGCTGGCGCAGCACTGCGTGCAAGTGATTATCTGCGACCAGCGCATGCCGGACATGAGCGGAACGGAATTCTTCGACCGGGTCAAGGAAATGTACCCGGACAGCTTTCGGATCGTGCTGTCCGGTTATACCGACCTGGACTCCATCATGAAGGCCGTGAACAAGGGGGCGATTTACCGTTTTTATACCAAGCCATGGGATAACGCGGTATTGCGCGCGGACTTGCGCGAGGCATTTCGGCACTATGGCCTCTTGCATAATATTCAAGCGGACGACGACCAGTGCGACTTCCCGACAGCTGGCCCGCTGCCGGAGGCTGCCGCCCAGCTGTCGGGAGCGGAGAGCCCTCCGGGGTGAACGGCGGCCCGCGTGCGTCCGCCATACAAGCATGGACGGTCTTGCTCATTGAGCGCATGCGATCCATGCCATGCCAGCCACGCTGGCGCCGCTTGGCCGCCATCGTGGCGCTCAAGGGCGTGCTTGCCGCTGCGCTGTGCGGGTGGAGCGCCGGAGCCCATGCCGCGGGCGCGCTCACCCTGTATGCCCTGGAGTGGGCTCCGTACAGTTGGAAACACCCGGGCAGCGGCAAAGTGGCCGGCATTGCAAGCGATATCGTCGATGAGCTCATGCGGCGCGCCGGTGTGCATGCCGGCGCGATCGACACCGTTCCCTGGGCCCGTGGCCTGGCATTGACTGCCGCTACCCCCGATACTTGCCAGATCATGGTGGGCAGGACAGCGGAGCGCGAGCAAAAATTCAAGTGGATCGGTCCGATCGGTCACAGCCGCTGGATGTTTTTTGGCCTGCGCGACAGCAACATCAGACTACGCCAGTTGCACGACGCCCGCCCTTATCTGGTTGGCACGATCATCGACGATCTTTCCATTCCCATCTTAAAGGGCAATCACATTCGGGTCGCGCTGGTGGCCGCGGATCATCTTAACCCGCCAAAATTGCTCAGGCGCCGGATTGACCTGTGGGCGAGCGCCGAGCTGCCAGCCACTTATCTGATGCGCGAGCAGGGCGTGGACAAGGTCGAACCGCTGCTGACCTTCGCCACCATCCCCATGTTCGTCGCTTGCAACAACAGCATGCGCGATGACGAGGTGGCCCGGCTCAATGGCATCGTCCATGCGATGATCGCCGACAAGAGCATCGAGCGGATTTATCACGCGTACGGGTTCAGGGATGCGGCGCCGGGCGCGCCGCTGCCGGAACGTCGCCGCCAGAGCCCGTAGCGGCCGGCGCTGCGGACGGGCGCCTCAGGCCACGCTGGCACCCTCGGCCATGGCCAGGCCGGCCATGTCGGCGGCGCGCAGGTCCGCCGCCGGCAATTCGATGGTGAAGCGGCTGCCTTTGCCCACACCCTCGCTGTAGGCGATCACGCTGCCGCCGTGCAATTCCACCAGCTTGCGCACCAGCGCCAGGCCCAGTCCCAGGCCGCCGGTGGTCCGGTCCGGGGTGCGCCGGCCTTGCGAAAACAGGTCGAAAATGCGCGGCAACAGTTCCGGCTCGATGCCGTTGCCGTTGTCGCTCACCTCGATGCTGATGCGCTCGCCGTCGCGCGCCAGGGTTACCCTGATCGAGGATTGCGGCGGTGAATACTTGGCGGCATTGACCAGCAGGTTGGTCAGCACCTGGATCAGGCGCGTGGCGTCGCCGCGCACCCAGTATTCTTCGTCGCCGCAGAAGGTGTCGAACTGGTGTCCGCCCTTGTGCATGCTGCCTGTGGTTTGCTCGACGGCGGCGGCCAGGATGGCGCGCAAGGAGACCGGTTTCTTTTCCAGGGTGATCAGGCCGCGCGTCACCCTCGACACGTCCAGCAAGTCATTGACCAGGTGGTTCATATGGTCGACCTGGCGCGCAATGATCTCGCCCGCCTGGCGCATCTGCTCGGGCGAGATGTTGGGCATGCGCAGCAGGTGGGCCGCCGTGCTGATCGGCGCCATGGGATTGCGCAATTCGTGTCCCAGCATGGCCAGGAACTCATCCTTGGAGCGGTTCTGGCCCTCGGCGATTTCGCGCGCCTGCTGCGCTTCGGACAGCAAGCGTTCGCGCTCGGCCGAGGCGCTGGCCAGCAGATGGGCCCCCAGATACACGTTCTGGTCGAGCCGGTCGACTTCGGCAATGCCGGAAAACTGGGGCAGCCGGGTCGGCCCGCCCACCATGGCGCGCGCCGCTTCGCCGGTGCGGGCAATGGCGCGCGATACGCGCGCGCTGAACAGCAGGGCGGCGGCGCCGGCCAGCAGCAGGGCGATCAGCAGGCCCGATACCGAATAGAGCACCGTGCGGCGCGCGGTGCCGTCGATGGTGGCGCGCGGCGCCGACATGGCCACCCACCAGCCCGACACAGTGGACGCGGTCAGCATCGCGTAGCGGCCATCCGGCGTTTTGACCAGGCCGCTTTCGTGCAGGCGGATGGCGACCAGCATCGGCGCCGGCGCCAGGCTGCCCACGGCCGCGTGCTTGCCGTTGCTGGCCAGCAGGCGGCCATTGCGGTCGTACACGGCGAAGGTGGTGCCCTCGGCATCGGGCGCGGGCAGGGCGCGCATCAGGTCGTCGACGTCGAAACCGTAGCCGAGCACATAGCGCACGCCATTGTCGAGGAACACGGGATAGTCGACTTCGACCACGTAGGTGTCGGGCAGTTTGCCGGGCTGGAGATCGGAGATCGCGTACGCCGAGCTCGAGAGCATGCGCTCGATGCGGACGCGCTGCCTGGCGCGGGTGTCGGGCAGGGGCACGTCGGGCGGGAGGGTGGTGTCGACCAGCAACTGCCCGCGATCGTCGAACAGTTCGATGTACGCGCCTTCGTTGCCGGCCATGGTGCGCGCCTTGATGCCGAACTGGGCCAATTGCCCCGATTCCAGCTTGTTCGAGCTGCTCAGTCCACGGATCAGGCCGATGGCCTGGTGCCACTGGCTGTCGACCGCGATCGAGGTGGCGCGCGCCGCCAGTTTCATGGAGAGGACGGCGGCATCGCGCTCGGCCTGGATCAGGCGGCTCAGCGGCACGGTGGAAAACAGGATCACCGGCGCCAGCGCCGCCACGATCATCATCGCAAGGAAGGACCGAATCTTCATGTTGACTCTTTCGGGAGAACATTTCAGCGAGCGCACCCGCTTAGGCGTTGCATCCCATCAAGCTTAGCATGTCTTGCGGTTAAGATTCCTATATGTATTTACTCTTGTTGGATGGGGGTAACGCCACTTGACGCGGCGCTCCCCATGCGTTCTATGGATTCCAGCCGAGGCCGCTACTCCATGCGGAAAATACCTGAGCGCGGGTGGCAAATCCGGCCGCCACTTCCTCGTCGCTCAGCAGGTAGCCGCCGCTGCGCGCCCGCAGGTTCAAGGGCGCGCCCTGCAGGTCGGTGCTGCCATGCTCGCGCCAGCCCGACATGGCATTCGGCTGGACCGGGTTGGGCGCCGGCTGGCCGTTCACACCCAGGCCCGCCCAGCCGGCCGGGGCCACGTGGGTATCCATCTTGCAGTTGATGAAGGCGATATTGTCCCAGCTGGCCGTGCCGCCGGGGCTGCGCGCGAGCCAAGTGGCGCCGTCGGGGATGTCGCCGTGCAAGGGGCCGGGGCCGGGACCGTGGGTCAGGCTGCTGTTGAGGAAAACGAAGCCTTTGTCGGCCGCGTTCGGCACGCGCGCCTGCAGCACATAGCCGCCACCGCTGGCGCTGGTGCTGTCGCCCACGCTGCGGATCTCGCTTTCCTCGAACAGGGCGGCGCGCGCGCTGCCCCAGATGAAGTCGACGTTGCCGGCCACCAGGGAACGGTAAAACCAGGCGTAGCCCTTCAGGTTCAGGGTGTCCTGTTCGCTCAAAAAACTGGCGTTGCTGGCGACCAGGCGGCCATCGCTGTTGAAGTAGAGCGCTTCGGCCTGGGCCGAGATGGCGGGCGAGCGCAGGGTGGTGTTTTTCAGGGTCAGCTTGTCGAGGGTGAGCATGTCGGCCGCTTCCACCATCAGCACGGAACGCCCGCCCAGCGGGCTGCCGCTGCCACCCGGCGCCTCGCTCGCGCCGGTGCCGGGGTTGAGCGTATCGTGGTTGGTGTAGAAAATCACGACGCCGTCCCGGGTTTCGCCCTTGATCGTCAGATTATCCTTGCCGCGCAGGTAGTGCAATTCTTCATAGCTGCCGTTGCGCACCGTGATGGTCACCGGCTCGGCCTTGGCGAAGGCGGCGCTGGCATGGTTGATCGCGCCCTGCACGGTGCGGAAATCGGCCGGGCCGTCGTCATCCACGGTGAGGCTGGCGCCGGTCGGCGCGCCGGCTTTGGTGGCAAAATTCCAGCTACCCGCCTTGCCGATGCCGTGGAACGGGGTGCCGCCCAGGGTCGTGTTTGTGAAAACGCCGTCGGCAATCGCCACGTAATAGGCCGTGCCGTAAGCGAGGCGGTTGTTGTGCGGCTTGATGGTCACCGTGTTGCCGTTGATGTGCACCGGCAGGTAGCGCACCCTGCGCAAGCGGTCTTGCCCGGCGTAGCCGATAGTGTCGACTTCGTCGGCGAGGCGGATCACGTCGACCAGCGCATCGTCGCTCTTGCGGAAGATGCGGATGGTGCCGCCCGTGCCCAGCGTGGGCGCTCTGTCGAAGGCCAGGGTCAGCGGGCTGTCGATGGCTTCATCGATGGCACCCGCGGACGGGAAGCTGGCGCCGTCGAGCCGATAGGTCTGGGTCGGCTGCACGAAGCCCGGTGCGATGGTGGCGCTGATGCTGCGCGACAAGGTGGGATCGGCGCCGCTGGTGAAGACGATCCTGGCGCTGCCGGCCGCCAGCGGGGTCAGGGTGACGATGGCGCCGTCGGTGGCCACGCTCACCACGCCCGGCCTGCTTGACTCCACCGTGAAGCTATCGATGCTGCCGTCGCCTTTTTTCGCGCCCACGTTGATCACGAGGGGCGCATCGCCCGCTTCGGCCGTGTAAGCCAGCGGCTGCGGGTTGAGGGTCAGCTGCACCGGTTTTATCCGTGGATCGCCGACCCGCACATCGTCGATCTGGAACGATTTGTTGGTCGTGTACAGGCCGATCAGGCCGCGCGCGGCGAAGCTGGCATCGGTCACTGAACCCAGGTTTTCGCCATCGAGATACAGGGTCAGGGTGCTGCCGATCATCTCGAAGCGTACGGTGTAGAACTGGGCATCCATGGCAATGGCGCGCTTGGCTTGCTTGATCTTGCTCAAGCTGTTGCCCAGCATGCGGGCGATCTCGACCTGCGTGCTGGCCGTGGTGTTTTGCACGTTCAGACCGGCGCCGTACCAGTTGGCCGGATCGACGTAGCGTGTGATCAGGTACAACTGCTTGTTGCCGGTAGTGCTGTTGGTCAGCGGACGGATGCGCGCCTCGACGAAATAATCGCCCGAGGGCACGCCCTTGAACGCATCCGGCTTGACCAGCGCCAGGATGCCGCCCGTGCTGGCTGCCGTGTATTGCAGCACCTTGTTGGTGCCGCCGGAGCCGTCCAGCTGCACGGCGAAGGCGCCGTTCGGGCCGGTCAGCGGCAGCAGGTTCCAGCGCGCGTTCGATCCATCCTGGAAGTCGTCGCAGAAATACAGCCCGCTGGCGGGGCAGGACAGGGTCGGCACGGTGTCGGTGCTGGTGTCGCCGCTGCCCGTGATGCTGGTGCTCAGCTTGCCGCCGCCGGCTTGCGCCAGGGCGTTGGCCTTGACCAGGGCCACCGGCCGCGGCGTGAACGGATAGGGCGCGCTCCAGGTAGCCGGCGCCACAGCGCAGGCCGGCAAGGGCGCGCCGTTCAGCAGCGAGCCCTTGTCGCTGAAAGTGCCGCCGCTGCCGCTCGGCGAGGAAACGATATCGGCACAGCTGGCGGCGCCGGAGATGGCGAAGACGTTGTTATCCGACAGGATTTTGGCGCTCTGGCCCACCCCCACGCTGTACAGATGGGGATAAATCGGCGCCGCCTTGCTGCCCATGTAGTAATTGTTGAACAGATGGACCATGCCGAAGCGCACCCGTGGCGAGCGCTGGGTGACATCGGCGACCACATTGTTGCTGAAAGTGACGCGCAACTTGCCTTCGTCGATGGTGGAGGTGTCGCTCGACCCGATCAGGTTATTCTTGTTGTGCTGGCCGAAATGGTTGTACGACACCGTGACCAGGTCGGCGGCGTTGGTGATGTCGACCGTGCCGTCATGGCACTGCTTGTGCTTGCCGTTTTCGATGGCTTGCAAGTCGTCGGTCAGCGGGGCGTCGGTGAAGCTGTTGTGGTCGATCCAGACGTGGTGCGAATTGGAAATGCCGATCGCATCGTAGGCCGAGTTCCAGTTGCCGCTGGCGCCGTCGAGCGGGTCCCAGATGGGGCCGACGTCGCAGGGGTTGACGATCTTGAGGTTGCGGATGATCACTTGCTCGACATTCAGCACGGAGATGTGGCCGTTGACGATGCCGGCATTGGCCCCGGCGCCGATCAGGGTGGTGTTGCTGCCGAGGCGGATGGCGCCGCGCGCGGCTTGGTCACCGGTGCTGATGTAGGGCACGCCGCCGCTCATGTCGATGATGCCGGCGAGCTTGATGATCTTGCTGGTGTTGCCGCCGTTGCGCAGGGCGGCCAGCAGCTGGGCGCGGTCGGCCACGGTGTAAATCTGTTCGGTGACGGCATTGGCGCCGCCCACGGTGCCGCCGGATTGGCTGGCCCAGCCGTCGGCGGGAGCGCTCTGGCGCGCGGGGTCGACGGCGGCGCCGGCCTGGCTACAGGCGGCCGCCATCAGCAGGGCGGCGCCGATGGCGGCGGCCCTGATAGGTGCTTCATTCATTGGATTCTCCGGTGACTAGGCTTGTGAGACGCGGCGGCGCGCGAACACGATGCTGGCCAGGCCGGCCAGCATCAGGGTGACCGTGGCCGGTTCCGGCACGGGCGAGGGCGCCGCATCGAGGCGCGCGCTGAAGCTGGTGAAGCCGGCGCCCCAGTCGAGCGCGGACAGATCGAGGCCGATGGTGTGGCCATCGATCAGGCTCAGCACGGGAATGCCACCCACGGCGCTGCTGTCGATCAGGGTGAAGCGGGCCAGGGGCGCGGCCAGGCTGGCGCCGAAATCGAAGCGCATGCTGTACGCCCCGGCGGCCACGGGGCCGTTGTTATAGACCGTCATCACGCCGTCTTCGGCGAAGTCGATGCCGAACAGGAAGTCGGCGCTGAGAAATTCGACCCCGTTGGCGCCGCCGGGATCGATGGCCGTCACGTTCGAGCCGGGCACCGGCGCGAACAGCTGGTCCAGGCCCAGCATGCCATCGGCGGAGCCTTTATAGGCCGCGCTGATGGTGCTGTGTTGCAGCGGCAGGGGTGCCGCGATTGCTTGCCCCGCGGTCAGTGCCACGACCGCGAGTGTCTCCAAGATGATTTTTGTTTTCATTTTTTTTGTCGTCCAGTAAGTGAAACCACAGCTACATCGTCATTACCTCATTAAAAAACAGGATTGCTCACGCCGTCACGGTGGTGTTGTACACCTTGCCGGCGATGGTCACGTTGGTCAGGGTGGCCGACTTCACGTTGTAGGCGAACCAGGGATTCCCGGCGTTGGCCGGGGTGCCGAAATCGCAGTCGGTGATGCTGATGCCGGTAATCGGCACGATCAAGGACGGGTCGTTGCCGTTGTAATCGAAGGCGACCGGACCGAGCAGCATGATGGCCTGGTAGCACGAGAACGTGCCCGCGCCAGTTTTTACATTGCCTACCTTGACGTTGGAGATGTGCACGTCCGACACCACCGGCGGGCGCGTGCGCACGTTGTCGGCGGTGGGCATGTAATCGCAATCGATGGTGATCACTGCGCCAGCCGAGGACGACACGGTTTTTGGGGCGATGGGCGAACCGGGCAGGGGATTGTAGAACTGCGGCGTGGTCTGCACCCCGTTCGGCATCGTCACGTTGCGCACGTAAAAGTGCTTGAGGAAGCCGCCCCGGTTCATGTTCGCCTTCATGCGGATGGCCGTGGCGAGCGGACTGGTGGCCCAGTTCACGTTGCGGAACTCGATATCCTGCGCGTACACATGCTCGATGCCGCCCGACATTTCGCTGCCCAGGGTCACGCCGCCGTGGCCGCTGTTCATGATGCAGTTCTGGATCAGCACATTCCGGGTCGGGCCGTATTGCGTGTCCAGGTTCTTGCCGGCCTTGATCGCAATGCAATCGTCTCCGGTATTGAAGGTGCAGTCTTCCACCAGCACGTTATCGCAGGCTTCCGGATCGAATCCATCGCTGTTCGGACCCATGCTGTCCATGTGGACCTTGCGCATTTCGAGATTGCGGCAGGCCACCGGGTGGTGCTGCCAGAACGGCGCCTGGTTGACCTGGTAACCCTTGAGCAGCACCCCGCTGCAATCGATGAACTCGATCATGCACGGACGCAGGTAGTGGCCGCGCCCGAACACGCGCTTGCCGGCCGGCACGCCCGCTTCCGACAAGGATGGCAGGTAGATTTCATCGCTGCGCCAGCGGCTGCCGTCGCCTTCGATCAGCTTGACCTGGTCGGCGTCGAGCTCGGGCGCCATGGCCAGGATGCTGGCCGGATTGGCCGGATTGAGCGCCACTTGCGAACGCGGCTCGGCGGCCCCGCCGCGCTTGCTCTTCCAATCCCACCAGCAGTCGCCGCCGTGCAGCGGCACGCCGCCCTGGCCGTCCAGAATGCTGGTCCAGTCCTCGCCGGTGAGGGCGATATTGTTTTGCTTGTGGGCGTACACCAGCGGCGAATAGTTCAGGCAATCGTTGCTCTGCCAGCGCGACAGGGTCAGCTTGCCGTTGGGGCCGCAGTCGACCTCGCCGTAGCGGGCGAAATCGTCGGGGTCGTTGCTGAAGAAGACGTGCGCACCGGATTTCAAATGCACATGCACGTTCGAGCGCAGCACGATCGGGCCCTTGCACAGCCAGGCGCCGGCGGGAATCACCACCCGTCCACCGCCCGCCCTGGCGCAGGCGGCAATCGCCGCGCGAATGGCCGGATAGCAGTCGTGCGCGCCGGCGGCCGGCGTGGCGACCATGCCGGTCTCGTGGTGGCCGGTGTAGCCTTTCACGCTGGTGACCTTGCACGGCCTGGCGCCGTGCGCGGTGATCGGGAAGTCTTGCTTGCGAAATGCCAGCGGCGTCTTGAAGCTGGCGGCGATGGCTTGCGCCTTTTGCCAGGGGTCGGACGGCTGGTCGCCGGCCCTGGCCGGCAGGGCGATGCCGCCGCCCAGGGCCAGCCCCGCGGCCCCGGCGCCGCGCAGGAGGGCGCGGCGCCGGGTGTCGATCGGATGCTTGTTCATGAATTGCCTTCCTGATCAGAAGTTGTACGTCATGCGCAGATTGTACGAACGGCCGATCGGGCTGGCCGCGCTGCTCAGGTAACCGAAGGTGTAGCCGCTGTGGTTGGTGACCGGCGGATTTTCATCGAACATATTGGTGATGCCGGCCACGATGCTGATGTTCTTGAAGCCGCTGTAGGTGCCGGTCAGGTTCCATACCGAGTAGGGCTTGATTTCGCGCTGGTATTCGGCCGCCACCAGGTTCTGGTCTTCGTAGTGCGAGTTGTAGTTCTGGGTCAGCTGCGAACTCCAGTCGCCGCGCTTCCAGTTCATTTTCAGGGTGTGCTTCCAGCGGTAGGTGATAATCGGGAAGTTGCTGGTGGTGCCGTTGCTGGCCAGGCCGAAGCGGCCCACGTTCGACACGTACGGGCCATCCTTTTCCAGCTGGTTGTCGAACTGGGTCAGGTAGGTGCCGTCGAGCTGGAAGTTGAACTCGCCGATATCCATGCGCGGCAGCGCATAGGTGGCGGTCAGGTCGATGCCGGCGGTTTTCTGGCCGCCCAGGTTCATCGTCACGTTCTTGATGTAGGCTAGCGATCCGTCCGGGTTGCGCACGAACAGGTCCTTGTACTTGACCGGGTCCTGGAAGTAGGCTTGCTCGGGCAGGTTGGCCAGCATGTCCTTCATGCGGATGTTCCAGTAGTCGAGCGACAGGGTCAGGTTCTTGACCGGTTCCACCACCATGCCCAGGGTCCAGCCGCGCGAGGTTTCCGGGGTCAGCTGGTCGTTGCTGCCGGTCTGCTTGGGCAGGGCCACGTTGCACACTTCCGAAGCCACCGTGCCCGGCACGGCGGTGCCGCTGCCGGCCACGCCAGGTTTACCGCCGGGGCAGAGGGTGGGATCGTCCCATTTGGCGGCGGTGTTGCCGTTCGAGCCGGGCAGGCGGTAGCCGTAGCGGTCGAACAGGGTCGGCGCGCGGAAGCCCGTGTTGGCCGAGCCGCGCAACATCAGGGTTTTCGATGGCTCGTAGCGGAAGCTTGCTTTCGGGTTGAAGGTGTTGCCGAAGTCGCTGAAGTAATCGTCGCGCGCGGCCAGGTTGATGGTCAGTTGCTTGCTGATCGGGATATCGAGCTCGGCGTACAGGGCCGAGACGTTGCGCGCGCCTTCGCCATGCGAGGACGAGGCGTTGGCGTAGCTCACTTCATTGGTGATCGGCAGGCGCGTGTCTTCGGTGGTGTCGCGGTGGATGTCGACCCCGACCGCCATCGCCAGGGAGCCGCCCGGCAATTGCATCAAGGTGCGGCTGGCGGTGGCGTCAACACCGGCGAAGGTACTGGTCGAATCGCGGTTCAACTGGCCGTCGACCGAGATGTCGCGCAGGTAGCTTTTGCCGGCTTCATCCTGCAGGCCGAATGGATTGAGCACGCCGCTGGCCAGGCCGGTATTCAAGCCCGGGCCGCTGACATAGCCGCCGTTGTAATAGTTCTTGCGGCCGCTGTGGCCGTACACCAGGCCGCCTTTGTAATCCCACTCGCCGATCTTGCCTTCGTCGACCAGCGCCAGGCGCTGGTTCAGCTGCACGTCCTTGTTGCTGGCAAGACCGAGGTCGGCCACGCTCCAGGTCACCGTCAGCGGTTCGCCTTTCAGGCCGGCCACGGCGGGCACGCCGCCGGTGCCGCCCGGATACCATTTGCTGCCGGCCGGCACGCGCGCGGGCATGCCCTTGGCGGTCACGCTTTGGGTCGGGTTGCGCGCCGAAATGATGGTCGACTCGCCGCGCATGTAGTCCAGGCTCAAGGTATGGTCGTCCGAGATCTGCTTGGTGCCGCGCGCGTAAAAGGTCAGCTGCCTGGTTTCGTGCAGGGCGGTGCCGTACTCGTTGTTATCGATGATGCAGGTGTTCTTGGCGCCCTGGATCGAGTAGGGCGCCGCGCAGCCGGTCTTGTAGTACGGGTTGGCGGCATTCTTGTTGGTGGCGGTGGTGAAATTGGCGGGAGAGGCGTAGCCGCCGCTGCCCAGGGTCGGGGAGCGCCCGATGCTGGTGAGCAGTTCGTTCGAGCTCAGCTCGGCGCGGTCGCGCGCGGCCAGGCGGCTGCGCTGGCGGCCATCGATGGTGCCGTAGATATTCCAGCCGTCGGTGGCCAGCTTGCCCTTGCCGAAGGTGGCGGACAGGCGCTGCTCGTCGCCGCCGCCCGATTTTTCAGGCTGCACGTACTGGGCGGTGACGCTGCCGCCCTCGACCTTGCTCTTGGTGATGAAGTTGACCACGCCGCCGATGGCGTCCGAACCGTAGATCGAGGAAGCGCCGTCGCGCAGGATTTCCACGCGCAGCAGCGAGCTCATCGGGATGACGTCGAGGTTGGCGTAGCCGTCGGCGATGGCTTCATTGGCCAGGCGGCGGCCGTTGAGCAGCACCAGGGTGCGGTTCACGCCCAGGCCGCGCAGGTTGATATTGGTGCCGGAACCGGCGTTGGACGGGGCCAGCGAGTTCGATTGCGGCAGCGCCATCATCACATCGGCCAGGCTGGTCATGCCGCGCTTGGTGAATTCATCGGCCTTGATGGTCGATACCGGCAGCGCCATCTCGGTGGCCAGGCGCTTGATGCTCGACCCGGTCACTTCGACGCGCTGCATGGCCGTATCGGCCTGTTGGGCCGCGGCCTGGTTCATCATCGTCAGCACCGCGAGGGTGATGGACGACAATACGAGTTTCGAATGGGTCGAGCTGATTTGCTTGTTCATGTGAGACGGTCTCCAGCGGATTATTGTTTGTCATCAAAAGCCCCCGGCCGCGGCGCGGAAGCTGGTCAGGACACCTCGCGTATCCTGTGCCGCGGCGACGAAGGCGTGAGCCGGGGTCGACGTGGTCTGTAACGGTTGCCTTGGTGGTGCGGCGTTCTGTGCGCCTGCTGTCCACGGATGTCGGGGTGTCTCTGTGTTTAGCCTCGTGAAAAGGTGCGCGTGACCCGTTCCAGGTGGGCGCGCATGGCGGCGTGGGCGCCGGCCGGATCGCGCGCCACGATCGCATCGAGGATGCGGCGGTGATCCAGCAGGGTGGCCTGGCGCAGTTCTTCGGTCTGGAAATGTTCCTTGAGCTTGTGCCACAGGCGGCCGCGCTGTTTCCACAAGTGGTCGACGGCGCCGGCCATGGCGCTGTTGCCGGTGGCGCGGGCGATTGCCAGGTGGAAGTTGCGGTCGAGCTGCTCGTTGCTGCTGTAATTGTCGTGCTGGCGTTCCATGTCGACCACGGCGCGGCGGATGGCTTCGATGGCGCTGTCGCTGGCCATGCGGGCGGCGCTGGCGCACACCTCGGCTTCGACCAGGCGGCGCGCGGCCAGCACTTCGAACGGGCCGGGGCCGCCTTCGTCGAACTCGGCGCGGGGAGGCTGGACGCGGCTGACATACACGCCGGAGCCGCCGCGCACGTCGACCACGCCGCGCAGTTCCAGGGCGATGAGGGCTTCGCGCAGCGAGGCGCGGCTGACCGCCATGCGGGTCGCCATCTCGCGTTCGGGCGGCAAGCGTTCGCCGGCGCCGATTCCTTCAGCGCGGATCAGTTCCTCGATGCGTCCGGCGACAAGGCGGTACAGCCGCGGTTCGTGCGCGAGGGAGCTGTCGGGAGCGAGTGTGACGTTCTTGAGCATGGAGGCCTGCACATTTTTTGGTCAGGCCATTTTAAAGTGGTCTGACCAATTGCGCAAGGTGCTCATGCCAAAATAGTCGAGATGGGGTGCGAAGGGCGAATGGCAAGCCCGTTAACATACGATCCGCCGTTCCCGCGCAGGTCCGAGTTTCTATGAAATTCCTCAAATCTCTTGGAGCTGTGCAAGCTCAGAGGCCGGTTCCAAATGGCGCTAACTTAAGCGCCGTCGTTTCTGGCAATGCCAGGAACGACGGTTTTGAGGTTTGTGGCGGTAATGGCTTCAGCGGGCAGTTCAGGTTAGCGAGGCCGGGTTATTTGCCCTTGTAAATCCCCGCCTCAAGAATCACATCCCCGCTCTTGAAGAAATACGTCGATTTCTTCTCGATCTGGCCACTGGTCGGGTTGTTGTAACGGTAATCGACCCAACCCTTGCCGGTCTTCTTGGCCTGGTCGATGATGTCCTTTCGGAACAGCTTGCCGTCGGCATCGGGCAGCACGACCATGTTCTTGCCGATCAGCTTGGGATTGGTCGGGTGCGCCAGCTGGGTACCGTCGAGGGCGCGCATGGTGAGGTAGGTCGTCTCGTTGACGAACTCGGGACTCTTGCTGTTGATGGCGGCGATCAGCGCATCCTTGCCATTCTTTTGCAGGAAGACCACGCCCTTGTCCACCATCGCGATCGCGTCGGCGCTGGTATCGGCCGCCTGCGCGGCAAAGGACGTCGCGAAGGTGAACGCGGCGCCGCCAAGAACGGCCCTCATCATGGCTTTCATGGTCATCCCCCTGTTGAGCGCTACCCGAAGCGGGTAGTCAATGGAGAAAATGTACCATGGGCTGAACTTGCTGCGAAGAAGTATTTACGATGCTGTGGCTTACTTCGCCAGGAGCCGCTGCATGGCGGCCACCCGCCGCCGCAGCCGGCCGAGCAGGCTGGCGCCCAGGTAGCGCAGGGTGGCCAGCGGATGCTGCACGCCGTAGCCCTGGCGGCCCAGGTTCTGGGGCATGAAAAAACGGCTGAAGCGCTGCACCGCGCCGCCGTCGCTGGCGCGGAAGCGGCCGTTGACGTGGGTCGTGTTGAAGCCGTATTCGTTGGCAAACAGGAATACCGCGCTGGGCGAGGTCATCGAGATGTCCGCGAACTCGTCGTCGTGCAGTTCGGTGCAGCCGCGCAGGTACGATACGCGGATGGTCATGGCAATGTCGGGAATGCGGATCACCAGCGGCTTGATCAGTCCGGCCAGTTCGAGCAGGCAGGGCAGTCCCAGCAAGTTGGCGATGGCGCCCTTGCGGTAGGTGTCGGCGGCGGCGCGCACCTGGGCCGGCGTGGCCGGCGGCTCGGAGGGCAGCAGGTCGCACGGCACGGCCAGCAGGCGTTCCCAGTGTTCGACGGCGGCGTCGCTGGCCCAGGCCAAGCTTTCGGCCGTGTCCACCCCCAGCGCGATGGTATCGCCCGGTTGCAGGAAGCGTACCGCGTCGGTGGCGCGCGCGAGCCGCGCCCACTGCGCCACGCGGCGCGGCGTGTTCTGGTGCTCGTTCATGTAGCAATTGTCGATGTGGGCAAAGGCGACGAAGGACGCGAAGGGCACCGTGATTTTCGGCGCGAAGGCTTCGATCTGGAGCTTGATGCGGTGCAGTTTTTCGGCCGCGGCGGCGCAGCGCGTCTCGGCCTGGAAGGGGTTGCCGACCCAGTTGGCGTAGCCGAACTGGGTCGTCAGCACGTCGACCCGTTCGCACAGCGGCGCGATACTGGCCTTGAGCTGCGCGCACTGGGCGGCGCTGCTCAGGGCGCAGTCGTTCAGGTTGAGCAGGTGGCGTCCGCCCGAATTGATCAGGCAGTACGAATCGCCGTCGGCGTGGGGAAACACGGTGATGCGCATATCGTTGTCGAGCGCGACCGGCACGCCGGGCAGGCATTCGATGACATCGAAGCCATTGCTGCGCAAAAAATTGACCACGCGCTTGTCCTTGGTGTGCTGGAACAGCATGGTGACCTTGCCGGCGAAGTCGCGCCGCAGGCGTTTGACGAAGGGCACCGAAAAATGGTCGGGATGCTCGTGCGAGAACCAGATGAAGGTGGTGCGCTTGAGCGCGGCCAGCTCGCGGATCAAGGCCGCGTTGGAGGTGCTGGTGTCGAGCAGGCTCCAGCCATTGTTGAAGACCGGCCCTTCGACCCAGGGATCGGCCAGCAGCACGGTATGGTCGTTGGCGAGGTGGAAGCAGGCGTGGTTGACGAAGGTCAGCAGGTTATGGCTCATGGCGGCACCCGGTCAGCTGATGGCGATAAACCGGCCGCGGTGAAACCCGAGCGACCGGTGCGGATGGAACTGGCAGCGCTCGACCGCGCCGACGAAAATCACATGGTCGCCCTCGGCATAGCGGCTGCGCGCGCGGCACTCGAAGGACGCGACGGTGCCGGCCAGCACCGGCATCCCCTGCGAAGAGAGCGTGAAATCGACCGTATCGAAGCGGTCTTCGCCGCAGCGGGTAAAGCGTTGCGCCAGATCGGCCTGGTTGTGGGCCAGGACGTTGATGACGTAGCCGCCGGCCGCCTCGAACGCGGCCATGCTGCTGGCCGTGTGCGCCAGGCTCCACAGCACCAGCGGCGGGTCGAGCGACACCGAATTGAAGGAATTGATGGTGACGCCAACCAAGCGGCCGTCGGGCAGGGCGGTGGTGACGATGGTGACGCCGGTGGCGAATTGCGACAGCGCCTGGCGGAAATGCCGGCTGTCGACAGCGGTGGGCGGATCGCTCGGAAAAAGGGATGGCATGGCGGACCTGCGCGTGGTGGACCTCAGGTCATACTAAATGCGGTCGGGTGCGCGGCCTTGATCCCGCACAAGCGGCCTGAGCGGCTCAGTTGGCGGGCTGGTAGCTCTCCAGAATCGCTTGCATCCTGCCATTTTTGCGCAGCGCCAGCAAGGCATGGTTTATTTGCGCCAGGGTCAGCTTGCCGCCGGGCGGCAGCGCGCAGTAGGTGTCAAACGGTTCGACAGTCAGGGCCGCGCGGCTCAGGCGCGCGCGCTCGGCGTGGGCGCGCCGCTGGTAATCGTAATACAGCGAATTGGTGAGCATGTAGTCGAAGCGGCGGCGCAGCAGCTTGCGCAAATTCAGGTCGTCGCTGGCGGTGTCGTCGCGCACGAATTGCGCACCCAGTTCGCGTTCCAGCGCGGGATAGCGGTAGCCGGTGATGGTGCCGGTGCGCGCGCCGGCCAGTTCGCGCAGGGTGGTCAGGGGCGGGGTGTCAATACGGCCGACAATGATCTGCTTGTTGGAAAAAACGGTGTCCGACCATTGCCAGCGTTTGCCGTCGAGCCATTCGGGACGCAGGTCGCACAGCAGGTCCACCGTACCGTTGGCCAGCGCGACTTCGACCCGCTTGCGCGGCAAGGTCAGGTAGCGCGGGCGTACGTTCAGTTCGCGCGCCAGGGCGTCGCCCACATCCTTGAGCAAGCCGCCGGCCAGCTCGTCGTGCAGGAAGCGGGTCATGGGCATGGCGCTGCCGGTCGAGACGCCGAACACGAGTTCGGCGCCGCGCGCGGGCAGCGCCATGGCACAGGAAAACAGGGATGAGTACAGCAAAAAGCCAATCTTCATGCCGCCATCATACCTTGCCGTTTGCGCAGGCGGCGGCCTACTGAATCTTGGCGATCGAGACCTCCGTCGATTTGACCAGGGCAATGACCTCGCTGCCGACCTTCAGGTCCAGGTCCAGGATCGAGCGGCTGGTGATGACCGAGGTGACGATGCCGTGCGCCGTTTCGACATCGACCTCCGACACCACCGGGCCGGCGATGATTTCCTTGATCTTGCCCCTGAACTGGTTGCGTACATTGATTTCCGAGATAGCCATGCTGTTCCTTTACGTTGGTGGGGGGAGGGTGATTCAGTAACTCATGAGCAGGCGCAGCGGCGTGCTGCCGCTGTCGCTGCCGGGTCCGGGATGGATCGCTTGCGGCGCGCCGCCGGCAAACAGTGTCAGTTCGCCCGGCGCGAGACGGTGCCATTGTTCGCCCGTGGTCAGGGGCAGGGTGGCGATCACGACGATCTGGTCGTCCAGGTGGTTATGCTGGCGAAAATCGATGCGCAGGTCGCAATCGACCAGGCTGGCGCTGGCGAACGGGTAGGCGCGCACCACGTAATGGAGCTCGGTGGAGCAGTGGGCCAGCAAAAAGTCGCCGTTCGACAGGATGAAATTGAAGCTGCCGTGGCGCGCGATGACCGCCGCCATCGTTTGCACCGCTGTAAACAGGGCCGCGCGCGAGGGCGGCTGCACCGGAAAGCGGCGCCGCAGGCCGGCCAGCAGGTAGCAAAAGGCGCGCTCGCTGTCGGTTTCGCCGGCCGGGACGACATGCGGATCGGGCGCCGGACGGAAGCTGCTCAGGTTGCCGTTGTGGGCGAACGACCAGGTCGTACCCCACAGCACGCGGGTGAAAGGATGGCTGTTTTGCGGCGCCACCGCGCCCTGGGTTGCCTTGCGGATATGCGCCACCACGTTCCTGGCCTTGACCGGATGGTGCTTGAGTGCCTGCGCCAGCGGCGAATCGATGGATGGGCGGTCATCGATGATCAGGCGGCAGCCGGACGCTTCGTGGAAGGCGATGCCCCAGCCGTCGCGGTGCTCGCCGGTGCGCCCGCCGCGCTCGCTGAAACCGGCGAAGCTGAAGTTCAGCGCCGCTGGCTTGCTGCTGTTCATTCCGAGTAATTCACACATGGGCGTCGCTTCCTTTCTGCATCTGTCGCCCCCAGCGTAGTCCGCGCGGGCGCGTCTGCAAACGACTATTTTCGCGTTTCGATAGATGCATTTTGCGCATAAGAACCCAGCAGCCATATGCGCCGCCCGCATATCGATCGGCGAAACGATTCCTTCGCCGCTGAAACCTACAAGGCTAGACTTTCCGCTTTCTACCCATAGCGAGACATGCGATGCCTTTCCCTACCTTGAACACTTACCTGGCCCAGTTGTCCCGCACGGACCGTCCGGCCAGCAAAGTGTGGCTGGACTCGGCGGGCCGCGCCCAGGGCAAGTATTTCAACTGCACCATCACCAGCGCCTTCCAGCCCATCCGCGCCCTCGGCAGCGGCCGCATCGTGGCCTATGAGGGATTGGCGCGCAGTGCCTCGGCGGGCGATGCCGGGCTATCGCTGTGGAAACTGCTCGACCATGCGGCCAGCGACGACGAATCGATCGAGCTCGACCGGCTGTGCCGCATGCTGCACGCGATCAATTTCTTCCGCCAGGACACGGCCGGGCAAAACGACCTGTACCTGAGCGTGCACGACCGGCTGCTCAGCGCGGTCAGCAGCAATCATGGGCATGCGTTCAAGCGCATTCTGGACGCGCTCGATTTGCCGCTCGGCCGCATCGTGCTGCAACTGCCAGCCACCACGCCGCAGCAGGGATGGCTGCTCAACTACGTGGCCGACAATTACCGGCGCAACGGTTTCCGGCTGGCGCTCAATGCGGCCTCGGTGGCGCAGGCGCTGGGGATGGTGGCGGAACAGCGGCCCCATGCCGTCAAGCTCGATGCGCGCTGTCTGGCGGGCGGCGTGTCGCTCGAACCGCTGCTGGACGCGGCGCGGGCGGCCGGGGTCAGGCTGATCTTCAAGCGGGTCGAGACGGCGCTGGCCATTGCAGCGGCCGCCGACATGGACGCTTGGCCACTGTACGCTCAAGGTTACTTCCTCGACCAGCCGCAAGCGGCCCTGGTGGCCGACGCGGCGTTGGCGGCCTGACCCGGCGGTTGTGCACGGGACGCAAGTTTATTCCTCAGCAAAATCGCCTTTTCGCTTAGAATTCGGGGGCTATTAACGAATTTTGGGCAGGGGCAGGTATGGCATCAGCGGCGGTTTGGCGTAACGATATGGTCGCATGCGTCCTGGCGCGGTAGGGCAGCGCCGCCCGCCGCGCGACCAGGGCAAGCGCCGCCTGCTCGGCGCCGTGCTCGTTTCGCTGCTGGTGCACGGCCTGATTTTGTCGCTTCAGTTCGGCATTCCGGCACTCGGCTTGCCCGGTTCGGCCACGCCGATCGAGGTGCGCCTGATTGACGCCGCGGTCGCTCCCGCGCCCGTGCCGCCGCCGGCGCCTGTTGTGGCCGTTGCGCCATTGCCGCTTCCGGCTGGCGCAACGCCGCCGGCGCCAGCCGGCGGCATGCGCCTGCTCGACCCCGTGCCCGCGCCGGCGCCCGTTCCCGTTCCGGTCACGCCGCGCCTGGCTGTCAAGAAGGACCAGCCGCGCAAGGCTAAACGCATCAGTGCGCCATTGCCGGCCAGCGACGCGCTGGCCATGGATACCCGCGTCATCGCCCAGGATGTGGTCGTGAACGATTTTTCCGTGCCGATGCCGCGCCCGGAAGAGGCGCAGCAGAAAACCATCGATCTCAAGGAAGCCCAGCACGGCAGCGACGATGGTACCGAGGCGACCAGCGCGGCCGAGGTTGCCGAGGCGGCCCGCGCGGCCCAGTTGGCCGAAACCCGGCGCCAGGAGCAGGAAGCCGAGCGGCTGGCGGCGCAACGCAAGCGCGACGAGGAAGAAAAGGAGCGCAAGCTGACTGAGCTGCAGGCGCGCCGGCAGCAGGAAAAAGCGGCAGCCGAAGCATCCCAGGAACAGGAAAAGCAGGCGCGGCTGGCGCAAGCCGAGGCCGAGGCTGCGCTCAAGGTCGAACAGCAGAAGGCGGAACAGGTGGCCGCCCAGCAGAAGCAAGCGCTTCAGCAAGCCGATCAGCTGCGCGCCGAACAGGCGAGGGCGGAACGTCTGAAAGCCGACCAGCAACAGCTTGCGCAGAAGCTGGCGGAACAGCAAGCGGCGCAGAAACTGGCGGTTCAACAGGCTGCGCAGAAATTGGCCGAGCAACAAGCGGCGCAGAAATTGGTGGAGCAAGCGGCCACGCAAAAATTGGCGGAGCAACAAGCGGCGCAGAAATTGGTTGAGCAAGCGGCCGCGCAGAAACTGGCCGAGCAACAAGCGACGCAGAAGCTGGCCGAACAACAAGCGGCGCAGAAACTGGCCGCACAGCAGGCCGCCCAGAAACTCGCGGAGCAAGCCGCACAGAAACAGGCCGAGCAGGCTGCGCAGAAGCAAGCCGCGCAGGCCGCCGCGGCAGCGCAGGCCGCCCAGCAGGCCGCGCTGCAACGCGGGCGCGAAGGCAGCGGCAGCCAAGGCGTCAATACGCCTCCCGGCGGCACCGCGGCGGGCGCGGGCAGCGGCGCGGGCGGCAAGATCATCGTCCCCAAGAACCTGCTGGGCAGCGACCTGTCGAACCGCGCACGCGAGATGGTCAAGGGCCTCGATATCCTTTCCGGCACGCCGCCGGCGCCGATGCGCGACGAGCGCCGCGTGGCCGTCGGCGCGGCCGAACGCGATCTGCCGCTGCGCATGTACGTGGAAAGCTGGCGCCAGAAAATCGAGCGCAATGGCAGCGTGAATTATCCGCGCTCATGGGCCGACGTCGAACACACCGATGCGCTGGTCAACGTGGCCGTACGCAGCGACGGCACGGTGCAGGACGTGACGATCCTGCGTTCGAGCGGACGCGCCGACATGGACGAGGCGGTGCAGCGCATCGTGCGCGTCAATGCGCGCTACTCGCCGTTCCCGCCGAATATCGCTTCGCGCTACGACGTGATCGATATCCGCCGCGTGTGGCGCTTCGACGAATCCCTCAAGCTGATGGAAGAACTGCGCTAGCCTTCGCGGCTGGCCGCCAGGTCGGCCAGCAAACGTTCGACCGCTTCCAGGTTGGCCGGTTTGATCAGGTGATGATCGAAGCCGGCCGCCTTGCTGCGCGCGCGGTCGTTGTCGTCGCCCCAGCCGGTCAGCGCCACCAGCACCAGCGGTTCCAGGTGCGTCATGGCGCGCAGGCGCTGCGCCGTTTCATAGCCGTTCAAGCCGGGCATGCCGATGTCGAGGAAAGCCACCTCGGGCCGGAACTGTTCGGCCAGCGCCAGCGCGCGCATGCCGTCGTTGGCCACGCAGCTGGTGTGGCCGATAATCTCCATCAGTTCCGACAGCATGTCGGCGGCATCGAGATTGTCATCCACCACCAGCACGCGCAAGCCGCTGCCGCGCGGGTCGGCGCTCTGGCTGGCGCTTTGTGCCTGCGCCGCCACTTCCGGCGCGAGCGGCAGGCGGATGTCGAAGCGGCTGCCGCTGACCGTCTCGTCGCGTACCAGGTCGATGCTGCCGCCGTGGAGCTCCACCAGCCGGCGCGCCAGCGACAGCCCGATTCCCAGCCCGCCCTGGGCGCGGTCGAGCGAGGCGCCCACCTGCGAAAACATCTCGAACACCGTCAGCGCCGATTCGGGCGGGATGCCGATGCCGGTGTCGCGCACCGACAGCAGCGCCTGCGCGCCATCGCGCCACGCCAGCACCGTGATGCGCCCGCCGGCCGGCGTGTACTTGGCGGCGTTATTGAGCACGTTGCCGATCACCTGGGCGATGCGGGTCGGGTCGGCGTCGAGCATGAGCGACTCGGACACCACGTCCAGCGTCAGCGCGTGGCGGTTTGTGTCGATCAGCGGCATGGAGGTTTCGACGGCACTGGCGATCAGTTCGCGCAGCTCGACCCGCACCGGCTTGAGTTCCAGGTTGCCGCGCGTGATGCGGGCGATGTCGAGCAGGTCGTTGACCAGGGTGACCATCTGCGTGACCTGGCGCTCCATCATGTCGCGCACGCGCGCCACCGTGGCTTGATCGTGTTCGGCCATGCGCATCACCTGCAAGCCGTTGCGGATGGGGGCGAGCGGGTTGCGCAGTTCGTGCGCGAGGATGGCCAGGAATTCGGTCTTGCGGCGGTCGGCCTCGCGCAGCGCCTCGGTGGCGCGCACCCGTTCGATGTGGGCCCAGGAGCGCTCCACGCTCTGTTCGACCAGCGCCACGTCGGCATCGGTCCACTGGCGCGGGCGGTCCTGGTGCACCGCCATCATCGCTACCAGCTTGCCTTCCTTGACCAGCGGGCAGCAGATGATGGCACGGCAAGCGATGGCATTGAACATGGCGGCGCCGTCGGCTTCATCGAGTTCGCGGTCGACGTCGCAGATGCGCAGGGTGCGGCCTTCACGCATGGCGCTGGCGGCGCGCGCGCCGAACAGGTCGAGCGAATAGACCCCGACGGTGCTCATGGCGCCGGGCGCGGTCCAGTCGTGGCGGATGGTGAAGCGGTCGTTGTCGCCTTCGACATCGGCGTAGGGACAGCGCGTGACGTCGAGGTGCTGGCCGAGCAGGCGCGTGGTGACGTCCATGATGGTCTTGGGGTCGTCCGCGTTGCGGGTGGCCTGGCTCATGGCGTCGAGCAGGCGCAGGCGCTCATCGACCCGCTTGCGCTCGTCGATGTCGATATGGATGCCGACCCACTCGGCGATGGCGCCGGCGGCGTCGAAAATCGGCACCGCGCGCGCACTCATGTAGCGGTAATGGCCGTCAGCGCGGCGCAGGCGGTGTTCGATCTGGTACATCCTGCTGGTCGCCAGCGCGGCGCGCCAGGCCGCCGCCGTGCGCTCGCGGTCGTCGGGATGGATGGCATCTAGCCAGCCCCAGCCACCGAATTGATCGGCCGACTGTCCGGTAAATACATTCCAGCTGAGCTGCTCCCCTTCGAGACGGCCCCCCGCCGAGGCCAGCCACATGATGGTGCTGCTGGCTTGCACCAGCGAGCGGTAGCGCGCCTCGCTGGCGCGCAGTTCGTCGGCAGCCTGGCGGATCGCCGCCAGCTCGGCGGCGGCGGACAGGCTGGGGTCAAGCGGGGGCGAAGCTGGGGACATGGCTCGGTTTGTACGGAGAAAAAGTCGGTCGCATTGTAGCCATGAGCTTGCCAGAAAAAGATTTTTCCTGTCGCCACTGCTGTAAAAAAATGCTCGCAGACGGGGTTTGATGTGCAGCAAGACCGGGCCGGGTGCGCTCACTTACTCTGAACTGGACAATGTTCATCTTGATAAGCACCATGAAAACTCACGCAAACTCACTAAAGATACTGGCGGCGCTGCTCGTACTGACCGGCCTGGGCGGCTGCGCCGGCTTTCGCATCAGCGGCGATGCGCACTGGGGCGACCCGCGCTCTGGTGTTGCCAGCGAGCCGGTGCCGCCGACCGAGCTGATCACCGCGCAACTGATTGAAGCCGAGAAAGTCCTGCGCGCCAGGCGCAGCAGCGAGAGCCTGGCGCACCTGATCGTGCGCGATCCGCCGCCCTACGCGATCGGTCGCGGCGACATTTTGTCGATCGTGGTGTGGGACCATCCGGAGCTGGCGGGCCAGGGCGTGGCGGCCTCGGCCACGGCGGCCGAGGCCCAGGCACCGAGCGCCCCAGCGGCCGGGTTCGTGGTCGACCACGAGGGCCGGGTGCAGTTCCCGTTCGCCGGCCCGCTGATCCTGGCCGGCTTGACCGAGGACGAGGCGCGCGCGCTGCTGACCAAACGCCTGGCGCGATACATCGCCAATCCGCTGGTGACCTTGCGCGTGCAATCCTACCGCAGCAAGCGGGTGTACGTCGATGGCGAGGTGCGCCTGCCCGGCTTGCAGGCGATTAACGATATTCCCATGACCCTGGTGGAGGCGCTCAACCGCGCCGGCGGCATGCTGCCCAGCGCCGACCAGAGCCGCATCGTGCTGGAACGGGGCGATACACGCTACCAGGTCGGCTTGCGCGGCCTGGTGGCACGCGGCATCAATCCGGGCAGCATCCTGCTGGCGCCCGGCGACGCGGTGCGGGTCCACTCGCGCGACGAGAGCAAGGTATTCGTGTCGGGCGAGGTGGTCACGCCCAAGGCGCTGACCATGCACGACGGCCGCCTGACCCTGAACGAGGCGCTGGGCGAGTCCGGCGGTATCAGCCCGGTCAGCGGCGATGCGCGCCAGGTGTACGTGGTGCGCAGGGCGCCCGACGGCACCCGCGTGTACCAGCTCGACGCGCGCCGCGCCGGCGCGCTGGCGATGGCCGAGGCCTTCGAACTCGAACCGCGCGACCTGATCTACGTGGCTGCCTCGCCGCTGGCCAACTGGTACCGCAGCGTGAGCATGCTGTTCCCGGGCGCGCTGACGCAGGTAGTGAACATCAGCCGCCCCTGAACCCGCGTCAAGGACATTCCCATGAACCATGCCGACCAAGCGCAATCGCGCCCGCCTTCCACCAGCATTCTGCCGATGCCCGGCCTGCCGCCGGCCGCGGCGCCATCCGGCTGCGATGCGCAATCGCACGAAATCGATCTCCAGGGCTATTTCAATATCCTGTACGACAGCCGCTGGCTGATCGGCGGCGTCACCGCGCTGGTGACCCTGCTGGCACTGTTCTATGCGCTGGTCGCCAGTCCGGTGTACGAAGCAAACCTGATGATCCACGTCGAGGAAGAGAGTCCGAACGCATCGAAGAATATTCTCAGCGAGGTATCGTCCCTGTTTGAAACCAAGAAGGCGGCCATCGCCGAAATGGAGCTGCTGCGCTCGCGCATGGTGATTTCGCATGCGGTCGACAACTTGCAGCTGTTTATCGACGTGCGGCCTGAATACTTGCCCGTGGTCGGATTCTGGTTTGCCAACCGCAAATCGGACGAGTTGTCCGAACCCGGCATCCTCGGGCACGGCGGCTACGTGTGGGGGCAGGAGAAGGCCGAGGTGTCGGTGTTCGAGGTTCCGGAAGCCTGGTACAACCGCGCATTCACCCTGACCGCGCGCGGCAACGGGCGCTACCACCTGTCCGGCGGCGGGCTGGCAGCCGTGTATGAGGGCGTGGTCGGCACCACGCTCAGGACAGTGGCGGGCGGGGCCAGCCTGGAGTTGCGGGTCGACCGGCTGCGGGCCCAGCCGGGCGCCCAGTTCCGCCTGATGCGCAGTTCGCGCCTGGAGGCCATCGAGCGGATCCAGACGGCGCTGATCATTACCGAGCAGGGCAAGCAGTCGGGCATCATCGAAGTGCGCTTGCAGGGCGCGGATGCGCAGCGCATCAACAGCCTGCTGGGCGAAATCGGACGCGAATACATGCGCCAGAACCTGGCGCGCAAGACCGAGGAGGCCGAGAAGTCGCTGGCGTTCCTGAACTTGCAGTTGCCGGCGCTCAAACGCCAGCTGGAAGAGTCCGAGGAAAAGTACAACGGTTTTCGCAACAGCAAGGGCAGCATCGACATGCACGAGGAAGCGCGCCTCAGCCTGCAGCAGGCTGCCGCGGCGCAGACCCGGCGCCTCGAATTGGAGCAGCGCAAAACGGCATTGCTGACGCGCTTTACCGAAAACCATCCGCTGGTGCTCGGCATCACCCAGCAGCGCCGCGAAATCGACGCCGAGATCGCGGGCGTTGCCAAGCGCATCCGCACCCTGCCGGTGCTGGAGCAGGATGAATCGCGCCTGCTGCGTGAGATCAAGGTCAATACCGACCTGTACACGGCGCTGTCGAACACGGCCCAGCAACTGCGCTTGATTTCCGTGGGGCGGGTTAGCAACGTGCGCCTGATCGACGCACCGATGGCGCCGGAACGCCCGCTCAAGCCGAACCGGCCGCTGATCGTGGCGCTGGCGGTGGTGACCGGCATGTTCCTTGGTGTCATGCTGGCGTTCGCGCGCAAGGCCTTCTTCGGCGGCATCGACAATCCGCAACGCATCGAAACGATGCTGGGCGCGCGCATCGTGTATGCCAGCATTCCCCACAGCACCTTGCAGGCGCGCCTGCTGCGCCGCGCCCGCGGCGCTAGCGTGCTGCCGATCCTGGCGCAAGTGGCGCCGGAAGACATCGCCATCGAGAGCTTGCGCAGTTTCCGCGCGGCCCTGACATATGCCATGCCTTCCCTCAAGAACAACATCGTGATGCTGGCCGGACCGGGCAGGGAGTTGGGCAAGTCGTTTCTGTCGGTGAATTTCGCCGCCGTGATGGCGGCCAGCGGCAAGCGCGTGCTGCTGATCGACGCCGATTTACGCAACGGACACTTGCACCGTTATTTTGGCGTCAGTCGCGAGCAGGGACTGACCAGGGCGATTGCCGGCTCGCTGCCGCTGGACCAGGTGATTCATCGGGGCGTGCTGGACAACCTCGACTTCATTCCCACCGGCGCGCTGCCGCCGAACCGTTCCGAGTTCCTGCAGCACTTGAATTTTTCCAATTTGCTCGACGTGGTCAGCAGCCAGTACGACATCGTGCTGATCGATCCGCCGCCGATCCTGGCGGTCTCGGATGCGCTGATCATCGGTGCCCGCGCCGGGGCCGTGTTCATCCTCGCGCGCGCCGGGGTGACCACCGAGGGCGAGATCACGGAATCGATCAAGCGCCTGAACCATGCCGGCATTGCGCCGCAGGGCGTGCTGTTCAATGACATGGCCTTGCGCGTCGGCAGCTATGCGTATCAGTTCAAGTACACCCAGGTAGCGCAGCTGGAACGTTGAGCATTTGCCGTACGGACAGCGAGCGCTTGGCGCTGTCCACCCATCCTCAGAAACCTTCCCTTTAAGAAACGCGACCTGCCAAGCCCGGCATGTCGCGTTTTTTGCTTTGCATTCCTTTTAGGCAAATGACTGTGATTATTTGATTACGCAGGTAAATTTACTTGGGTAAACGCTGAACCTAAACATTTGACGCAGATCAAACCTTGTTCATTCACTTGATTGAACGAGGAATTTTTGATGAATAAGCTATCCAGTTTTGCCTCGGATTTCCGCTTCAACGCCAAGGCGTGCGGCGGTGTCGCCGTGCTGCTGAGCGCGTGCGGCGGCAGCACCAGCGACAATGGCAACAATCCGACACAAGCTCCGCAGTTCGCCGCCGTCACCTACAACGGTGCACTGGCGCCGCTCGACCTGTATGTGGCGCCCGGCGGCGCCGACACCAATGCCGGCACCCGGGCCGCGCCCTTCAAGACCATCGCCCGCGCCGCCCAGGCAGCCACGCCTGGCGTCACCATTCGGGTGCTGCCGGGCACCTACGCGGGGGGCTTTCGCACCAATGCCAGCGGCACTGCCGAAGCGCCTGTCCGCTACGTGTCGGAGGTCAAGTGGGGCGCTAAAATCGTGCCGCCAGCCAATTCTTCAAGCACCGCCGCCTGGGACAACCGCGGCAACCATGTGGATATCGACGGCTTCGAGGTCGACGGTAGCGCCGCCCAGGCCGGCACCAAATGGCTGATCGGCCTGTACACCGCCGGTTCCTACAGCACCGTGCGCAACAATCATGTGCACCACATCGCGCGCGCGGTCCCCTGCGCCGGCAGTGGCGGCGGCATCGGCTCGGACAGCTATTACAAGGGCAGCGCCAACGATGTCAGCGCGAATGTCGTGCACGACGTCGGGCCAGCCGGCTGCGCCAGCTATCTTGGTATCTTCATCAACACGGCCGGCAGCCGGGTGGACAACAACCTGGTGTACGCCGTCAGCGACGCCGGCATCCGCTTGTGGCATGACGCCACGCAGAATGTGGTGGTCAACAACACCGTGTTTAACGCCCGCACGGGGATTGTGGTCAGCGGGGACGGTGGCTACAACGGCAGCGCGCCGAACGACAACACCCGGGTCAGCAACAATATTCTTTACGATAATGCTCGCTATGGCGTGCTGGAAGTCGGCTCGACCGGCGTCAACAATCGCTACAGCAACAACCTGATTTTTCGTAACGGCACGCCGTTCATGCTGAACAACGGCCTGCAGCCGGTCGGCACGGTGGCGGCCGAACCGCAGTTCGTCAATTACGTGCGCACTGGCGGCGGCGACTATCGTCCGGCCGGCACCTCGCCGGCCAACGGCGCGGGACTGGTGGCGGACGCGCCCGCCACTGACCTCGACGGCAAGCCACGCACGGCGGATACCGGTGTCGACATCGGCGCCTATCAGCATGCGGGAGACATCACGCCGACCCCGACCCCGACGCCAACGCCAACCCCGACCCCGACCCCGACACCAACCCCAACTCCAACCCCGACACCAACCCCCGACCCAAGCACGCCACCCACCACCTACCACTATTACGTGGCCACCACCGGCTCGGACAGCGCGGCCGGCACGTCGTCTGCACCTTTCAAGACAATCGCGCGGGCGGCGCGCAATGCGCTGCCCAGCACCACGATTCACGTGGCGGCGGGGACGTATCCGGGCGGCTTCAAGACCACGGTCAGCGGTACCGCAACCGGACGTATCTATTACGTGTCAACGACCAAATGGGGCGCGGTCATCGTGCCGCCAGCGAGCTCCTCGAACGATACCGCGTGGGACAACCGCGGCAACTATACCGACATCATCGGTTTCCACGTCGACGGGACCACCTCACAGAGCGGCACCAAGTGGACGCACGGCATCTACAACGGCGGTTCTTACGACATGATCCGAGGTAATTGGATCCACCATATCGCCAAGACCGTCGCCTGTACGAGCGCGGGCGGTTCGGCCATCGGCGTGGACAGCTACTACCACGGCATCAAGTCCGACGTGGTCGGAAACCTTGTTCATGATATTGGACCAGCGGGTTGCCGATTCGTTCAGGGTATTTACGTCAGCACCTCGGGGAGCGTCAAAAACAATGTGGTCTACCGGGTGGCGGAAGGGGCGATTCACCTCTGGCACGATGCGAACAATGTGATCGTCACCAACAACACGGTGACCGCATCGCACACCGGCATCATTGTCGGCGGCGGCGACTACTACCACACCACCGGCCCCAACAACGACACTATCGTCGCCAACAACATTGTGTACGACAATGCGATGGGTATTTCGGAGCAAGGCCAGACCGGCACGCGTAACCGCTACACGAACAATCTGGTGTTCCAGAACCCGACGTATAACTTCAGCCTCAAGAACGGGCTGACGCCCAGCGCTACCGTGAGCGCCGACCCGCAATTGGTCGCCTACACGCGCACGGGGACGCCGGACCTGCACCTGAGGCCGACATCGCCGGCGATCGGCAAAGGCACGGCCACCAACGCGCCGTCGACCGATTTCGACGGCAAGCCGCGCGATGCAAGCAGCGGCTACGACATCGGGGCCTACCAGCACTGAGCGCCTTGTGGTTGGTGTCAAGAAGGCCCGTGCCACCGTGGCTATGATGGTGGCATGGGCCTTCTCGACGATCATTCCAATGAACAGGAACGCATCCGCGCCGTCTACCGCGACTGGTTGGCGGACGAGCGCATTGCCGCCTATGCCTGGTACCGGGCGGACGTCATGGAGCAGGATTTGGCGCGGCGGCGCGTTGCCGCCGCCTTGCTCGCACAGACCTTGGGGCCGGACCTCGGCAAGCTGCGCATGGTCGATGTCGGCTGCGGCTCGGTCGGCTTTCTGCGGCAACTGGTGGACTGGGGCGCCGACCCCTGCCGGCTGGCCGGTACGGAGTACCAGGAGCAGCGGCTGGTGCTGGCGCGCATGCGCAGCGCACCGGGCATTCGCTGGCACCTGGGCGACCTCGACTTCGCCACGCCGGGCAGCTTCGACCTGGCCGTGGCCAATACCGTCTTTTCATCGATCCTCGCGCCGCACGCCAGGGCGGCGCTGGCCAGCGCCATGTGGCGCAGCGTGGCACCCGGCGGCTGGTGCATGCTGTTCGACTTTCGCTACAACAACCCCCGCAATCCCAATGTGCGGTGCGTGACGCGCGACGAATTGCGCCAGATGTGGCCGGCCGCCGAAAACCGCTATCGCAGCCTGTTGCTGGCGCCGCCGATCGCGCGGCGGCTGGTGGGCGCACCGCGCATCGTGGCCGAGCTGCTCGCCGCGCTGGCGCCGCCGCTGCGCTCGCATTTCATCTACATGGCGCGCAAGCCGGCCTGACGATGTTCGCCTGATCGCACGCCCGCCCCATCGGCTTGCCCGATGGCCGGGGTCTCCCGGCGCGCCGCATGTCCCCAGTAGTCGCAGTTGGTCGGCACCTATCCGCAGTTGCTCGGTGCGCATTCGCAACTGACGCCTGCGGGATGCGGGCGCTTTGCTGCCCGCTCGCAGTGGAAGCTTGCCCGGACGTCGCGCGCGCTTCGGACGGCAGCGAGCGCTTGCGCCGACGCTGAGCGGGCCCATGCCAGGCTCCGCCCACAGCGGTGGACAGGCTGCCTTTTCCTCATCGCGCCCTGGAGTCACTGTTTGGCGGGCGACGATCTCTGCGCGATAACCTCCTTTCCCAGTAATAAGTGCTTGACCCGGCGCCGAACCGCGTAGGTACGCGCCTCGAACAACAGGTAAAAGCCATACGCGCTGACGAGCACGACGGCGAGCATGCCGAGGTAAGCGGCGAGGTCGCCGAGGCTTTCAGCCTTCCAGTGCTGGCGCCCGAACAGGGTGGTGCCGACATAGCCGATGAGGCCCAGCACCGGAATGTGCACGACATACAGCGTGAACGAAAAATTCGACAAAAACACCGCTACCCGGTGCAGCGACGCAAGCAATTTTTGCTGCGCGGGAAGCGGGTTCACCGTACTCGACAGAAACAGCAGAAACAAAACGCTCAACAGCAGATCCTGCGGGAACGAGGCGACCACCATATCGTCGTTACTGCCTTTTAACCTGAAGACCACCGACGCGATCACCAGCACAAGCAGCATCATCATGCGTAACGGCGCACCGCACTCTATCCGCACGCGCGAGAACGCCGCGCCCAGCAGCCAGATCGTGAAATACAGCACCATCTCGCCCGGCAACAAGGCACCCAGTGCCAGCAATGCGCTTGCCGCCAGCGCCCGACCTGCGCCGGATCTCGCGGCCACGCACATCAGCAGCAGCGGAAACATCACGTAGTACCATGTCTCGTTGGACAGGCTCCAGAGCGGGAAGTTCCCTCCGAATTTGGGGACGACGATGGTTTGCAGACCCACCAGATTGCCGGCCAGCGCGGCCGCCGAATAGTTGTTGGCCGGCGAAACGTCCGGCACACGTGGATCGATCACGCCGCTGACGATGCCAATGGCAAGAATGAGCACGAAGGTGGGAAGCAGCACAGTCCACAGGCGCGTGATGCGGTCGATCGCATACAGCCTGATGGCTTGCGGCTGGCCAAATTTGTTGAGCAGGCTGCCACCCACCAGCCAACCGCTGATCAGGAAAAATACCACCACGGCCTGGTGCGCAAAACCGGTCAGGAAAGCCAGGCCCTGGTACCACAAGGTCGGGTTTTCCAGGGTGCGCAGCCCGGGGTAGAATGCATTGCGCAGGTGAGCGGCGGCCACTTCGATGGACGCCAGGCCGCGCAGCAGTGAAATAAGCAAGGAATGCCAGGAGTCTTCCCCCAGCTGGCTTTCCCTCAAAAAGCGGATGCTGGGCATCGGATGCGAGTTCATGGTGCGGTATCCTGTTAAATTAGTCGATTGAGAGCGGATAGACGCGCGCATGGCCCGACAGCAGGCGCGCGGCACGGATCATCCAGTAGCCCAGGTGCGCCGATGTCATGAGCCACCCCGCCACGAGCAGGGTCAGCACGGCCCACAGCAAGCCGCGCAGCGGCAGGACGGACACGCTGGCGGCGCCGAGCCGGATGCTGCCGAGACTGACCGCCGCGCCCAGCAAGGTGCCGGCCGCAGCTTCCGCCACGCTGTGCTGGCCGTGCGCGACCAGCAGCGCGCCGACCAGTGCGCCGAGCGCCAGGCCGAGTCCGACCCCGGCGCGGCGCCAGCCATCGGCGCGTCCGTGCAGCAACATCCAGAACAGCATCGGCAATAGCGCGCTGGCGCTCGCGGCATGGCCGCTGAGCGCCTTGAAATTGAGCGCCGGCACGCCGCCGCCCCAGCCGAGGAACACGATCTTGCTGGCGCCGACCAGGCCCAGGCCGGCGCACAGCAGCACGCCCCAGCAGCGCGCCATGCGCCACGCGCGCGCGGCCAGCAGCCAGGCGAACAGGGCGGCGCCGAGCGCGATCGCCAGGCGCGGATCGCCAAGGTGCAGCAGGAGCGTGAGCGTGTCCATGGCCGGTTCCTTAGCGCGCCAGCGCTGCCAGGGTACTGAAAATAATGCGCAGGTCGGTCCAGAACCCGCGCTCGCGCACATAGCGCACGTTGTAGTCGAGCTTGGCGGGCAGGATGGTGTCCAGGTAGACCCGCTCCGGATCGGCGCTGCGCGCGAGAATGGCGTTCTCGTCCCGGTAGCAGATCGAGGCCCAGTCCGTGATGCCCGGTGCGACCGAGAGCACGATGGCGCGCACCTCGGGCCGATAGCAGGCGACGTAGCGCGGCACTTCGGGACGCGGCCCGACCAGGCTCATGCTGCCTTGGATGACGTTGATCAGCTGCGGCAATTCATCGATCTTGTAGCGGCGCAAAAACTTGCCGATGCGCGTGATGCGCGGATCGGCGCCGACGGTGAGCTGGGCGCCGTGGCTGCTGTCGGCGCGCATGGTGCGGAATTTGATGATGTTGAACAGCACGCCGCCACGTCCGACTCGTTGTTGACGGAACCAAGCCGGCCCTGGCGAGTCCAATCGAATACAGACAGCGACGACGGCAAACAGCGGGGCCAGTACCATCAGCCCGGCCAGCGCCGCCACGATGTCGAAAAGGCGCTTGCTCATGTCAGCAACTCGCGCAGGGTAGCGATGATGCGTTGCTGGTCGGCGTCGCTCATGCGTGTGTAAAGGGGCAGGGTCAGCATGCAGGCGAAGCTGGCCTCCGCCACGGGAAACTGTTCCGGGCGCAAACGGCAGCTGTCGCGCCAGAATGGATGGCGGTGCAGTGGAATGAAGTGCACGCTGGTGCCGATGCCGCGCTCGGAGAGGCGCGCGATCAGTTCGTCGCGGCCGAGTCTGGCGCCAGGCTCCAGGCGCACCACGTACAGGTGCCAGGCGTGGCTGCTGCCCGGCCCGGGCACCGATGGCAAGCGCAGCGGCAAGCCTTGCAGGCCGCTGTAGTAGGCCTGCGCCAGTTCCTGGCGCCGCAGCAGGAAACGGTCGATTTTGCGCAACTGCTCGATGCCCATGGCGGAGGCGAGGTCGGTCAGATTGTATTTGAAGCCGGCGGCGACCACATCGTAGAACCAGGCCGGGGTGCGCGAGGTGTAGCGGTCGAAGGCGTCCTGGCTGATGCCGTGGATGCGCATCAGGCGCACGCGCCGCGCCAGGCTGGGGTCGCGGGTGACGACCATGCCGCCTTCGCCGGTGGTCATGGTCTTGTTGGCGTAGAAACTGAAGACGGTGGCGTCGCTCGCCAGGGTGCCGACCAGGCGGCCTTTGTAGCGCGTCGGGAAGGCGTGCGCGGCATCTTCGACGACTTTGAGCTGGTAAGTGGCGGCCAGGGCCAGCACGCCGTCCATGTCGCAGGCCAGGCCGGCGTAATGCACGGGGATGATGGCGCGCGTGCGCGGCCCGATTGCGGCCTCGACCGCTGCGAGGTCGAGGTTCAGGGTGTCCGGGTCGGCGTCGACCAGGACCGGGTGCGCGCCCAGATAGTGCACCACTTCGGCGGTGGCGGTAAAGGTCAGGGTCGGCACGATGACTTCGTCGCCGGGGCCGATGCCGAGCGCTTCGAGCGCCAGGTGCAGGCCGGCGGTGGCGGAGTTGACGGAGACCGCTGCCACGCCGGCGCCGAGGTAGGCGGCGAAGTCGTGTTCGAACTGGCGGGTGCGCGGGCCGGTGGTGACCCAGCCCGAGCGCAGGCACTCGACCACGGCGGCGATTTCCTCGTCGCCGATGTCGGGCAGGGCGAAAGGAAGAAAGGCAGGTGCGGCGGGCTGGGCCGGGTCTGGCCTGGGTGTCAGGTCTTCAGGCATGATGGGTGCTCCGCGAAGTTGGTGTCGCGCGCGGGTGCTGCGCACGCGGACTCTTGGGCTGGCCGGCGGGCTGCATGACGATCGACGCCGGCGTGGGCGGCGTAGGCGATGGTCGCTGGAAATGAACGGTATGCATCATGCGCACGCCTGCAAAAAACGCCGGCCCAGCACCGGGTAGCTCAGGTTGGCCATGGCGTAAGCGCGGCCGCGTTGCCCTGCCGCCTCGCGCTCGTGCCGGTCGAGCGTGAACAGGGCCAGCAAGCCATGGGCGACGGCGGCCGGGTCCTGGGGCGCCACGGTCAGGCCGCAATGCGCGTCGGCCACCGGATCGTTGCCCGCCTCGACAGAATGCAAGATGGGCCGGCCAGCCATCATGTAGTCGATCAGTTTATTGGGCGCGATGCCATATCGGTACAGGCGCTGGCGCTGCCAGCCGATGTAGGCGACGTCGAAGCAGGCCAGCAAGGCCGGCACCTGTTTCTTGGGCACCGGGTCGAGGAAATGGACATTGTGCAGGCCGCGTTCGCGCACCAGCCGCGCCAGCCGGGGCTTGTCGGGGCCGCCACCGGCCAGCACGAAGGCGATGCGCTGGTCGGCCACCATGGCGGCGGCCTCCAGCAGGGTGTCGAGGGCATTGGCGACGCCGTGCGTCCCGGCGTAGCCGACGATGAACTTGCCGTCGCGCCGCAGCGCCCCCAGCAGGGCGCCGGCCGGCCCGTCCAGGGCAGGCGGTTCGGCCAGCCATTCAGCCGGGTCGGCGCCGTTCGGGACGATATGCAGTTTATGCGGGGCCATGCCGTGCGCTTCCAGATGGTCGCGTACCTTGGGCAGGATCGAGACGATGGCGCAGGCATTGCGGCAGGCATAGTTTTCGGCGGCTTGCAGCAGCATGATGAAAGGATGCCAGCGCGAGTAGCCGCCCAGTTCGATGGGCGACAGCGGCCACAGGTCGTGCAGCTCGAACAGCAGGCGCGCGCCGGCCAGCCGGGCGATGCGGTGCGCCGGCCAGATGTCGAGCGGATAGGTGCTTGAGGCTATGACGACGTCGGGCGCCATCTCGGTGGCGAGCTGGCGCGCGTGCCATTGGAGGTAAGTGACGAAGGTCAGCATGTTGAGCACGCGCGCCGCGCCGTTGCCGCGGTAGGCGGGTGTGGCGACCCAGCGGTAATGGACGCCGTCGATGGTGTCGTCGAGCTGCGCCCGGCCGTGCAGTTGCGGCGCCTGGACCCGGATGTGCGAGCGCGCCGAGGCGATGATGTGCACGGTGTGGCCCAGCCGCACCCATTCGCGCGCCAGGTAGAAGGGACGGTATTCCATGCCGTGGCGCAAGGAGCCGGCATAGTGGTTGATGAGGAGAATATTCATGCTGGAACCTCCTGCGGGCGGCGCGCGCTTACCATGTCAGCCCCTCGGCCAGGCGGCGCAGGTTGCAACGCGTGGTGTCGCGCCAGTTGGTTTCCCACTGAACCGGATGGGTCAGCAGGCAGATGCTGCGGTAGCGCCCCAGCGCGGCATGCGGGGTCATCGGGTGGTACAACTGCGGCGGCGGGCGGTCGCTGATGTACATGTCGAACTGGTCGAGCAAGGCCTTGTCGTAGGTTTCGCAGACGATGCCGCAGCGCGCGCGCAGGGCGTCGTCGGCCAGGAGTTCGTTGTTGATGAGCTTGAGCCTGCGGTTGGCGAAGTCGCCGTGGCTGGCCACCGTGCGCAACTTGATGCCGAGCCCGTCTTCGATGCGGCGCAGGTTGACGGCGAATTGTTCGCCGATGGCGGGCAGGTGGCGCCGCACCTCGCCGGCGTCCTTGATGTGGTGTTGTTTGGCGAAGGTGGCGATTTCCTCGAAGTGGTAGCTCGCTTCGCTGCCGTAGTCTTCGATGGCGCGCATCAGGCCGAAGTCGAGCGTCGAGAGCCGGAAGTAAAAGCTCGACCGTACCCCTTGCCTCACTTCGCGCGCGAACAGCTTGGCGGCCGTGCGCAGGTCGCTGTCGATGTCGTGCCGGTGCACGATGGTGGGCGCGCGTCCCGGCCCCAGCGGCGGGCGCAGGAAGTCGCGCACCGACATTTGCACATAGCCGCACGCGCTCGCGTCGCGCAGCAGGGCCTCGTATTCGGCCAGGCGCGAGGGCATCAGGTAATCGCTGTACAGGCGTCGGAAAAATTGTTTCATCGGAGGTGGTAGATCGCGCGATAGGGAGTGAAGCCGAGCATGGTCTTGAACTGGCGCAGCCCGGGCAAGGCGCCGAAATAGGTGTCGTACATCAGGTAGCGCGCCAGGCCCTGGTCGATCAGGCCGGCTGTGATGTCGCCCACCAGCAAATGCATGATGCCGTCGTTGTTGCGGTATCCCATGAGCTGTTCGAAGGCATGGAAGTTGCCGTAGCGCCCGACGTTGGCATAGGCCACCAGCTTGCCGTCGAGGTCGAGCACGCCGTAATAGGTGAAGTTGCTCAGCCTGTCGTAGCGGCGCTGTTTTTCCAGATAGTGCTGGTCCATGGCCCGCCCCTGGCGCGCGCCGACCGAGGTGTTGATGGCGTGGATGGCGTCCACATGGTCGTTGCGGTCGATTTCGGCCAAGGTGTAGCCGCGCGCGCGTGCCCGCCTGATGTGGTGGGCCCCCAAGTTCCTGCCCTTGATGCTGTCGATATAGTCGCTGCGTCCCTGGAAGTGCTGCAGGTCGATCAGCGCGGCGCCCCAGCTTTTGTGCTGGATGATTTTGAAACGTGGATGAGCCTTGGTGTAATACCGGTAAGTCGCGCGCACATTCACCGGTGCGATGGCCAGGTCGAAATACAAATGCGCGACAGGAAGCCGCAGCAGTTGACTGACGGTGGCGACGTGGTCCGAAACGGTGGCGAGTAAGTTGTTCATTGGCGTTCATCGCGGCATAAAACCGCCTTTTTTTGTTGGTTAAAATGAATATGCGCGGTATTGGTTCTCGCGCCCGCAGGCCGGAAATGGTTCGGGCTTTTCTTACTGTAGCCAGATAAAGCGGGGGCTATTTGAAGTTGCGTAAATCGGTGCCGCGGCGGCGCGCTTCCTTGTGATCGATCAGGGGGGCGGGGTATATAAATTTCGGTGATGCACGCCTGTCGATCAAGATGCGCCGTGGCGGCCGGCGAGCTGGCGGTGGCCGGCAGGCGCCTGCACATCCCGATACAGCTTGATCAATTTTTCGGATTCGGCGGGCCAGTTGTATTTTTCGAGAATCGCGCGCCGGCCATTGCGCCCCATGCGCTGGGCAATCTGCGGATGCTGCACGAAATAATCGATGGCGGCGGCAATGGCGGCCGGATCGCGCGGATCGACGCACACGCCGCATTGCTGGCTTTGAATAATCGCGCGCCACAATGGAATATCCGACGCGATCACGGGAATGCCGGCCGCCATATATTCGAACATCTTGACCGGCAGGGCATCGAGGTAATTCGGTTCCGGATGCAGGGTTACCAGGCCGGCCAGGGCGCGCGCCATCACCGCCCGCACGCCCTCGCGGTCCAGATGGCCGGGACGGTTCAGGCGCTGCCAGCCGGGCAGCGCGCTCAGGGCATTTTCCAGCGCGACCTCGGAAAAGCGTCCGGCCAGGGTGATGCGGGCGGGCGACTGCAACAGCCGCGCGGCCTCGACCAGTTCGCCGATGCCGCGCATGGCCGACACGCTGCCGACGTAGCATACTTCCTGCCGTTTCTCGCCCCAGGGGGCATCGGCATCGAATTCGCCGGGCAGCGGGTAATTGTTGATATCCACCGTGTTCGGGTTGATCCGCAAGAACTTGTCCCGGATAAACGGTGTAGCGGCCACAATCGCATCGAAACGGCGGCAGGCATGGCGTAGGGCGATGGCGCAGGCGGCCGCGAGCAGGCGGCGCAGCTGTGGCGTGAGGTAGGGCTTGCCCAGCAATTGCACGGGCAAGTCTTCGTGGGCGTCGAAAATGACGATCTTGCCGAGCCGCTTGAGGAGTAGTCCTGCGGGAATCAATTCCGGATCGTGCAGGTGGTAAATGTCGGCATCGATCTGCCGCGCGCGCTGCAAGACACGGCGCGTGCTGCCCAGCATGCGTCCCAGGCGTCCCGGGCAATGCCCGACGTCGCTGATGTGGACACCGCTGTCGCGCTCGTCCCCGAGGCCGTCCGCGACGACCAGGGTAACCCTATATCCTTGCCGCGCCAGGTCGCGGCACTGCTTGACGAAGATCCGGGTGTCGCGGCGCGGATGGGCCGATGTCAGATGGGCGATTGAAAGCATGTGTCATTCCATACCGGTAGGATGAATACGCCGCCATGGTGGCGCCGATGAGCATGTCGGTAAAATAGTGCGAGGTAATCAGGAGCAGCACCGTGATGCAGCACAGCGAGAAAGCCAGGATGAATGCGCTGGAGCACCGGCGCGCGAAATAGCCTTTGAAAAACAGGGGAATCGCGGGCACGATCACAATGCCCAGCACAAACACAAATCCGACGATTCCCGTATCGACCCAGGCCGACAGCACATTATGCGAATACAGGCCGGGAGAATAACTGGCGTAATCACCGAAAATGGGAAACTGGGCGATCGAATGCAGCGCATACTCGCTCAGATGATGACGCTTGTTGGCCGAGGTCGATTGTGAAAGATCAAGCAGCTCCAATACCCGGTTGCTGGGCAGCATGGATAACAGTTGATCGAGGTTGGAGAAAATCACCAGGAACAGGAAGATGAAGATGGCGGTCATTAACATCTTATGCCTGGTGTGATACAGCTCGATAATGGGAATCATGAATAGCATGGCGGCAAATTCGCTGCGCGCGGTATTGACAAACAGGGTGGGCGCGGCCATGCAATACAGCACGATGCGCAGCGGTACCGACCGGGTATAGGCGATCACCGCCGCGAACGTGAATAAATACGAGCGCGAAAATCCCTGGTAGGACGCCAGGCTTTCGGGATTTCTGGCCGTGCCGAGCGGTGCCAGGTAGAACGAACCGTCGACCGCGTAGGCGAACACGATGGCCGACATGAGCAGCAGGCTGCCCAGCGCCATCTGGCGAAAGCGCCGCTCGCCCGGGTCGCACAGGCGAAACGCAAGGAACACGTTCAATATGAAGATGATGCCCAGCACGTGATTGTTGACGATCACGATATTCGCGCCGGCCGCCGCGTTCACGCCGACGATCAGCGCGAAATATGCCAGGTACAGGAAAAATGCGATATCGCTCTTGCCCAGGTAATCCTGGTCGTGCCGGACCCTGCTCGCGTAAATGAAAAACAGCATCGGCAAGAGCAGTAGCGATACCGGCGCGAAATAGCCGCCCAGCACGGCCGGAATTTTTCCCAGCCCGAGCGCGGTGTGATAAAAAAAGAAGCCGGGAAACAGCGCAAAGAAGGCCAGCATCCCGGCCAGACGTTCGCGTACCTGCATGCGTGCGAAGCGGTTCATGCGGCCGCCATGCGGTTTTGCGCGCACCGATACGACATGTGCAAGTAGACAAGATAGAGCAGGGAGTAGCCGGCCGTATACCACAGCACGCTCTGGCGCAAGGTGGCCGGTGTGGCGAAGACCGCCACGGTCATCGCGAATAGCGCCACCTGCCACACCAGGTCGATCTTCTGCTTGCCGGCGACAAAGAATACATAGCTGAGCGGGCTGGCGATGAAGTTGAGGAAATACAGCGGCGCCAGCAGTTGCGCCAGCTCGCCGGCGGCGCGCCAGTTCTCGCCGAACACCAGGGCGAACAGTTGCGGCGAAAACAGCAGCAGCACCAGGGATGGGCCGATTCCCAGCAGTACCAGTGCCTTGAAGGTGTAGCGGTAGGCATCGCGGCAATTGCCCTGGGTCTGGAAGTCGAGCACCGACTGGCGCTTGAATACTTCCAGTACGGACGAGGCCAGCAGCGCGATCGGCGCCCCCAGCACGCGCTGGGTGAGGGCGAACAGGCCGGCCGCCAGGGCGCCGTGGCGCGCGCCGATCATCAGCAGCGGCAATTGCCCGACGATGACGTTGAGCAGGTTCGACGGCAGCGAGAAGCGCCAGAACTTGTCGTGGCGGCGCAGGTAGCGGCGCTGGCCGTCGTCCAGGCGCCAGCCGGGCCATGCCTGCGGCGGCGCCAGCAGCAGCATGGCGGCCAGCAAGCCTGCCGCCAGCCCGATCAGCTGGCCGGCGACCAGGGCCATCCCGCCCACGCCCAGCGCCAGCAAACCCACTTGCGCCAGCGCGATCGCAGCGGCGCTGCAGACTCGCGCGCGCGCCGCCTTGCCGAAGGCATTGCGCGAGGTCGCGTAGGCCAGGGTGGTTTGCATGTAGGCCGTCATCCAGGTGGCCAGGCCGAGCGTCAGCAGCGCCGGCCACGACAGGTGTTCCGCGATGGGCAGCCCGAGCAGGCGCGCCAGCACCGCGCATCCGGTCATCAGGATGGCGGTGACGCTGGCGCTGTAGGCCACCACCGAAAAACAGGTGCGCTGGGCGGCGCTGTCGTGGTCGAGGATCATGGCCGCTTCCAGCCGCAAGGTGGCGCCGATGGCCGCCACCGCCACCATGCCCAGCCAGACGCTGAACGCGCCCACGTCGGCCGGCGTGCACAGGCGCGTGATGAGCGGCGCGGCCAGCAGCGGCAAGGCTTGCGCGCCCAGAGCACCGCCGAGCACGGTGATCACGTTGCGCCAGTAGGCCGGCAGCCGCGCTGTCATGGCCGTGTCCACGTCAATCCCGGCGGCATGCGGGTGCATTGGCGCCCGCCGCGCGCAGCAGGGTGGCGCAGACCCGGCCGATGCTGGTGTCGTCCAGATACGGTCCCATCGGCAGGCTGAGCACCCTGGCGGCCATGGCTTGCGCGACCGGCGCGCTGTCCGGCTCGCTCCAGCGCGCATAGGCCGGCTGCAGATGCATGGGCACGGGATAATGCACGGCGCTCGGAATGCCGGCCTCGTGCAGTGCGGCGCGCACCCGGTCGCGCTCGTCCACCACCACCGTGTATTGCGCAAACACGCTGCTGCGGTCGCGCGGGCGCGCCACCAGGCCGACCTTTCCCGACAGCAGGGCATCGTAGCTGGCGGCGGCGCGCGCGCGCTGCTTCAGTTCCCAGTCGAATTGATCGAGCTTGGCCAGCACGATCGCGCATTGCAAGGTATCCATGCGGCCGCCCACGCCGATGCGCGTGTGCACGTAGCGCTGCGATTGGCCGTGGATGCGGATTTCGCGCATGGCCGTGGCCAGTTGCGCATCGCTGGTGAAGATGGCGCCGCCGTCGCCATAGCAGCCGAGCGGCTTGCTGGGGAAAAAGCTGGTGCAGCCGATGGCCGACAGGTTGCAGCTGCGCTTGCCGCCATAGGTGGCGCCGAAGCTCTGGGCCGCGTCTTCGATCACGCACAAGCCGTGGCGGCGCGCAATCGCGTTGATCGCTTCCATGTCGGCCGGCTGGCCGTACAGCGACACCGGCATGATGGCGCGCGTGCGGCCCGAGATGTTTTCCTCGATCAGCGTAGGATCGATATTGCAGGTAGCCGGGTCGATGTCCACGAACACCGGCGTGGCTCCCAGCAGCACGATGGCCTCGGCCGTGGCGATGAAGGAAAACGGGGTGGTGATGACTTCGTCGCCGGGTTCGATGCCGAGCGCCATGAGCGAAATGAGCAGAGCCTCGGTGCCGGACGACACCGTGATGCAATGCCGGGCGCCCGTGAATGCGGCCAGGCGCGCTTCGAGTTCCTCCACTTCCGGTCCCATGATGTACTGGCCGTGATCGAGCACGGCCTGGATGCGGGCATTGATGTTCTCGCGTCCAGCCTGGTATTGCGCCTTGAGGTCGATAAATTCCATGATGGTCGGTCCGTTCGCTGGCAGCTCATTCGTTCAATAAAGAGGCGCGCTCGCCGGCCAGGGTGCAGACCCCGCCGCGCACCTGGTAGCGCTCGCCCGTATGGGGACAGGTGGCCACGCCATCGCGGCCCATGGGCAGCGCCAGGCGTTCGCCGTAGCGGCCGATCCAGCCGGTCTGGCGCGCCGGCACCCCGGCCATCAGCGCGAAGTCGGGCACGTCGCGCGTGACCACGGCCCCGGCCCCGATAAAGGCGTAGCGGCCGATGCTGACCCCGCAAACGATGGTGGCGTTGGCGCCGATGCTGGCTCCGCGCCGCACCAGGGTGCGCCGGTAGGCATCCTTGCGCACGATGGCTGCGCGCGGGTTCCAGACGTTGGTAAACACCATGCTGGGGCCACAGAACACCTCGTCCTCGATGGTCACGGCGTCGTACACCGAGACATTGTTCTGGATCTTGACCCGGTCGCCGATCAGCACATCGTTACCGACGAACACGTTCTGCCCCAGGGAGCAGCCGGCGCCGATGCGCGCGCCGCCGCACACGTGGGTGAAATGCCAGATGCGGGTGCCCGCGCCCAGGGTGGCGCCGGGGTCGACGATGGCGCTCGGGTCGATGATGGCTTGGTCCATGTTCAATACTCCAGCGGCAAGGCCACGCGCTTGCCGTCGCGCGCCGATTTGTAGGCGGCAATGAGCACTTCGAGCGACTTGAGTCCCTCGCGCCCGTCGGTCTCGGGCTCGGCTTCGCCGCGCAGCACCTTGATCACATTGTCGTAATACAGGGGATGGCCGAAGCCGTACACCGAGGTGGTCTGGTAGCTGGCCTCGCGCACCAGGGCGTCGTCCGGGTCGGGTTCGGCAAATTCCCAGCGCTGCACTTCATTGACCGCCACCCCGCCGATGCGCACCGTGCCGCGTTCGCCCAGGATGGTGATCGAACCTTCCAGGTTGCGCGGATAGGTCAGCATGGTCACGTTCATCGACCCGAGCGCGCCGTTGCGCCAGCGCAGGCTGATCACGCCGGTATCCTCGACCTCGATATCGCGCGCCAGGGTGGCCGTGTACGCTTGCAGGCTCTCGACCGGGCCGACGATCCAGTCGATCAGGTCGACGTAATGGCTGGCCTGGTTCATGAAGGCGCCGCCATCGTATTCCCAGGTGCCGCGCCATGTGGCGCTGTTGTAATAATCGTCCGGGCGGGTCCAGAACACGTTCAGGTTGACCATGTAGATGCGCCCGAAGCGCTTCTTGTCGACCGCGCTCTTGAGCAACTGCAGGGTGGCATTGCGCCGGTTCTGCTTGACCACGAACATGCGCACCCCGGCCGCATCGCAGGCGGCCACCATGCGCTTGCCGTCTTCCCAGCGGGTGGCCATGGGTTTCTCGGTAATCACATGGCGCCCGCTAGCGGCGATCTGGACCGCCTGTTCCGGATGCAGGCCGGACGGGGTGCAGATGATGAAGGCGTCGGCATTGCACTTGGCCAGCATCTGGCCCAGGCTGGCGTAAGGCCGGGCGCCGGTGCGGGCGGCCGCGGCCGTGAGCGGCGCCGGGTCGATGTCGCACACCCCGACCAGCTCGCAACGGTCCTCGTGCTGGGCGATGGCATTGAAATGGTTGTTGGCAATACGGCCGCAACCGACCAGCGCGAAGCGGATGCGGCGGTCGAGAACAGGGGGCGGAAAATAGCGCATGATGACTCTCCAAAACGGTACGGTTCAAGCCTTGACGACATTCGGCAGCCGCGCCAGGTAGACCCCGCGTGTGTCGATAATCAGGGCGGCGTGCTGCTGGATCAGGTCGTAGTCGAAGGCGCTGTGGCTGGTAGCCAGCAGCAGCACGTCGTAGGACCCGATGGTGGCCGCGGTCAATGGCACGCTGGCGAGGTCGAAATGGTGTTCGCGCATGGGCGGAAACAGCGGCACGTGCGGATCGGAATAGTCGACCACGGCGCCCTTGGCGCGCAGGATTTCCATCAGTTCGACCGAGGGCGATTCGCGCATGTCCTCGACATTCTTTTTGTAGGCGATGCCGAGCACCAGCACGCGGCTGCCGCGGATCGAGCGCGAACGCTCGTTGAGTGCGTCGGCCAGCTTGCCGATGACCCAGTGCGGCATGTCGCTGTTAATCTCGCCCGCCAGTTCGATGAAACGGGTGTGCAAACCGTACTGGCGCGCCTTCCAGGTCAGGTAAAACGGGTCGATCGGAATGCAATGCCCGCCCAGGCCGGGACCGGGATAAAAGGGCGTGAAGCCGAAGGGCTTGGTGGCGGCGGCGCGGATCACCTCGTGGATATCGATCTCCATCTTGTCGGCGATGATTTTCATTTCATTGACCAGGCCGATGTTGACGGCGCGGTGGATGTTTTCGAGCAGCTTGGTCAGTTCGGCGGCGCGGGTGGAACTGACCGGCACCACCTGGTCGATGGCCGGGCTGTACAGCGCGATGCCGGCGCGCAGGCAGGCTGGCGTGTCGCCGCCGCACACCTTGGGAATGGTGCGCGTTTCGTAATCGGGATTGCCGGGGTCTTCGCGCTCGGGCGAAAACACCAGGAAAATGTCGCTGCCCACGGTCAGGCCGCGCGCGGCCAGGCGCGGGCGCAATTGCTCGTCGGTGGTGCCGGGGTAGGTGGTGCTTTCGAGCGAGACCACCTGGCCGGCGCGCAGGTAGGGCAGCAGGGCGTCGGCGGTGGCCAGCACGAACGACAGGTCCGGCTCGCGGTAGGCGTTGAGCGGGGTCGGCACGCAGATGATCAGGGCGTCCGCCTCGGCCGCGCGCGCGAAGTCGCTGGTGGCCTCGAAGCCGGCCGCCAGCGCCGCCCCGATGGCGGTGGTGGAAATATGCTCGATATAGCTGGCGCCGGCATTCAGGCGCGCCACCTTGGCCGGATCGATATCGATGCCGAGCACCCGGAAGCCGGCTTCGGCATAGCGCAGGCTGAGCGGCAAACCGACATAGCCGAGGCCGATAATGCCGATCACGGCTCGCCGTTGTTCGAATTTATCGATTAATTGCGATAAATGGTGATTGATGGGTTGGTCGCGCATGGAACAATCTCCGTACTTAATGCTGGGTGGCTCCGGCGCCCTTCCGGATTGAATGGGGCCGATGATTTAGTTATTGCCGGGTTAATCATTATCCGATGCGGTCCGGCGCGAAATTGCGAAATAGCGCGGGGCGCATTTTTTCAGGCGGCGCGAGCGGGGCTGGCGGATGATTTGCCTGCGGCGTATATTCCGCGACGATGGCCTTGACCATCGATTCGATCATGCCGCGCTCATTGGTATCGCAGGCCAGCATCAGGCAGGTAATATAGGTATCGAGCACGCCAGGACGCAGCGCATGTTCTTTCATGCGCATGATGCGCGGATGATCGCTGGGATATACCTTGCCCTCGGTAAGCAATTCCTCGTACAGCTTTTCACCCGGAAATAGCCCGACGAAGGTGAGGCCGATATCCCCGTCCGGGTTATGCACCGTTTTTTCGGTCAGGCCGGACATCATGATCATGCTGCGGGCCAGGTCGACGATGCGGATCGGCTCGCCCATGTCGAGCACGAACACGTCGCCGCCCTCGGCCATGGCGCCGGCCTGGATCACCAGTTGCGCCGCTTCGCCGATCAGCATGAAATAGCGCGACACGTCCGGGTGGGTGATGGTCAGCGGTCCGCCTTGGGCCAGCTGGTGCTGGAACAGGGGAATCACCGAGCCGGACGAGCCCAGCACATTGCCGAAGCGCACCATGCAAAAAGTCGTGTCGGCGCCGCAGGTGGTGGCGGCCGCCTGGAAAATCAGCTCGGCGATGCGCTTGCTGGCGCCCATGATGTTGGTCGGCCGAACCGCCTTGTCGCTGGAAATGAGCACGCAGGTGCGCACCTTGAACTTGGCCGCGGCCGCCGCGATGACTTGCGATCCGAGCACGTTGTTGCGCAATCCGGCCACGATATTGCTTTCCACCAGAGGCACGTGCTTATAGGCGGCGGCATGGTAAATCGTGTCGATTTTGCCTTCTTGCAAAATCCGTTCGACCAGGGGCGCACTGCATACTGAGCCCAGGTGCGCGACGATGCGCATCTCCGGATGGCGGCCGAGCAACTCCTGGCGGATCGTGTACAGGGCGAATTCGGAATGGTCGACCAGGTGCAGCTGGGCCGGCACCAGGGTGACGATCTGGCGGCACAATTCGCTCCCGATGGACCCGCCGGCGCCCGTGACGAGCACGTTCTTGCCGCGCACGCAGCGGTCGAACAGCTCGGTGCGCGGCGGCACGGGCTTGCGCCCCAGCAAATCCTCGAACTTGAGATCGCGCACCGCGTGCGGGGGCGCCTTGTCGTCGCCCAGGTCGAACAGGCGGCACAGGATCTTGGTGGCCACGCCGGCGGCGGCCAGGCGCTCCATGATGTCGCGCAGCCGCTGCGGCGATACCGAGGGCAGCGCGATGATCACGGAACGCACCCCCAGGCTGCGCACCGTCTCGGCCAGGTGCGCGGTGTGGAATACGCGCAGGCCGGCGATGGTGCGCTCGTGCAGGACACGCTTATCGTCGAAAAAACAGACCGGCCGGTACTGATTGCTGGTGCGCATGGCCAGTGCCAGTTGCGCGCCCGGTTCGGCGGCGCCGTAGATGGCCACCGCATGGTCGGCCGCCGGGGCGCCGCTCATGTGCTTGCGCAGGAAGTTGCGCACCGTCATGCGCGACGTGACGACGTAGGAAAACGCGATAAACCAGTAAATGACCAGCGCGCTGCGCGGAAATTTGTCATCGTTGATGCCCACCATGATCAGGTACACCGACAGGGTCGCCAGGGCCAGGGTGAATCCGGTCACCGCCAGCATGCGCTGGTCGATGAAGCGGATTACCGCGCGGTACAGGTCGGACAGCGAGAACGCCGCCACCGTCAGCAGCGCCACCAGCAGATAGGCGGCGGCAGGGTAGTGCATGGCCGCGCCGGCGTCGCCCACCCGCAGCAGCATCGCCATCAGAAAACAAAACGGCAGGGCCAGCAGATCGACCATGACCATCAGCGCGATTTTGGCGGTGCGGTGCATGGCGACCAGGTCGGTACAGATCTGGCTGAGCGGCCTTGTAAGTAGCGTCTGCATGGCGGGAATAGGCATTCGATTAACTTGGGTTGATGGGGGCAATAGCGCGAAGTGCGCATTTATTATTTTTGGAAATGTAATAACATCGGCGGCGATAAGCGCGTGGCCGCTTGGAGCACTTATCCAAGCGTAAGTTTATTATCCTGCCGGCTTGATCGTGTCGATTTGATAATCGTCAACGGCTGACTTAGCGCAAAAATTGCCAATTGAATTTGATTGAGATTCAGAATGAATTGCTATCGGAAATATTATCAAGAGCCCCGCAGAGGGAGAATTGGCGGATTATCCGAGCGAGTGTGGGAATAGGCGGCGAAAACAGCGTCCGATGGCGATCGGACCGGTCTGGTGTATCTGTCGTGAAAAGCGCAAGGTTTGATCTGGATCGTGTCCGCCAGTGTTAGCGGGATCGTTTTGAGGTGCGCGCGGTCTATTTGTTGACGCGCGGCGCACGGTGAGTGCGCGCGCGAGCATGTCATTCAAGGAGGAGGAAATGAGCAAGATCATCGGTATCGATCTCGGCACCACCAACTCCTGCGTCGCCGTGATCGAAGGCGGCCAGGCCCGGGTGATCGAGAACGCGGAGGGCGCGCGCACCACGCCCTCGGTGGTGGCCTATCAGGACCAGGGCGACATCCTGGTGGGCGCGCCGGCCAAGCGCCAGGCGGTAACCAATCCGCAAAACACCCTGTTCGCCGTCAAGCGCCTGATCGGGCGCAAGTTCGACGAGGCGGAAGTGCAGAAACACATCCACCTCATGCCTTTCAAGATCGTGCGCGCCGCCAATGGCAACGCCTGGGTCGAGGTGCGCGGCAAGCGCCTGGCGCCGCAGCAAGTGTCGGCCGAGGTCCTGCGCAAGATGAAAAAGATGGCCGAAGATTATCTTGGTGCGCCGGTGCGCAACGCGGTCATCACGGTGCCCGCCTACTTTAACGACGCCCAGCGCCAGGCCACCAAGGATGGCGGCCGCATCGCCGGCCTGGAAGTGCGGCGCATCATCAACGAGCCGACCGCCGCCGCGCTGGCCTTCGGCCTCGACAAGGCCGCGCGCGGCGACCGCAAGGTGGCCGTGTACGACCTGGGCGGCGGCACCTTCGACATCTCCATCATCGAGATCGCCGAGCTGGAGGGCGACAAACAGTTCGAAGTGCTCTCCACCAACGGCGACACTTTCCTCGGCGGCGAAGATGTCGACCAGCGCGTGATCGACCACATCATCGCCGAGTTCAAAAAGCACAGCGGCATCGACCTGGGGCGCGACTCGATCGCCTTGCAGCGCATCAAGAGCACGGCCGAGCGCGCCAAGATCGCGCTCTCCTCGACCCAGCAGACCGACATCAACGAGCCCTACATCGCCATGTCCAACGGTGCCCCGGCCCACCTGAACCTGCGCCTGTCGCGCGCGACCCTGGAAGCCCTGGTCGACGACCTGATCGGCCGCACCATCGCCCCCTGCGAGCTGGCCCTCAAGGATGCCAATCTCACCAGGGAACAGATCGGCGACGTCATTCTGGTGGGCGGCATGACGCGCATGCCCAAGGTGCAGGAAAAGGTGCGCGAATTTTTCGGGCGCGAGGCGCGCAAGGATATCAACCCCGACGAAGCGGTGGCGGTGGGCGCGGCCATCCAGGGCGCGGTGCTCGGAGGCGAGCGCTCCGACGTGCTGCTGATGGATGTCACCCCGCTCTCCCTGGGCATCGAAACCCTGGGCGGGGTGATGACCAACATGATCCCCCGAAACACCACCATTCCCACCAGGTTCAGCCAGGTGTTTTCGACCGCCGACGACAAGCAGCCGGCGGTAACGGTCAAGGTATATCAGGGCGAGCGCGAAGTCGTCGCGGGCAACAAATTGCTCGGCGAATTCAATCTGGTGGGCATTGCGCCGGCGCCGCGCGGCCTGCCGCAGATCGAGGTCAGCTTCGATATCGACGCCAACGGCATCCTGCACGTGAGCGCGGTCGGCAAGGCCACCGGCAAGGCCAACCAGGTCACCATCAAGGCCAATTCGGGATTGAGCGAAGCCGAGATCCAGAAGATGGTGCAGGACGCACTGGTCCATGCCGACGAAGACCGGCGCGCGCGCGAACTGGCCGACACCCGCAACCGCGCCGATGCGCTGGTGCATGCGACCCGCAAGCAACTCGATGAGTACGGTGCCAGCCTGGACGCTGCCGTGCGCGAGCGCATCCATGCGGCCATCGACAGCCTCGATGCCGCCTTGCGCAACGGCAGCAAGGACGAGATCGACACACGCATCGCGGCCTTGTCCGCCGCGGCCCAGGGCATCGGCGAAAAGCTGTACCAGCAGCAAGCCGAGGGAGCCGGGCAGGGGCAGCAGGCGCAGCAGGGCGGCGCGCGGGCAGCGTCCGGCCAGGCGGGTGCGGGGCGCGGCGACGATGTGGTCGATGCCGATTTCCGGGAGGTGGGCGGGGGCTGAGCGCGATGCGGCATGGCCGGGCAAGCTTAACACCGCATCATTTGATGCGCGCCCTGTCCGGCGGCGGCAGAGTAAATACGATGGGAGCTACCGCACAGCGAAGGAGTTCGCCATGGCCGAGCCCGTTGTCATCACGCCCGGCCAGATCGACCAGCTCGCCCCGCGCGCGCTCCACGTCTACCGCATCGCCTTCGACAACGAGCAACATTTCCTGGTTCAGTTTGGCATCGCCGCATCCGGGTTGCGGGTCAGCCATTTCATGGCGCAAGTCTTGCACGAAACGGCGGCCCTCACCCTTGTGGTGGAAAACCTGCGTTACAGCGCGCAGCGTTTGCCCAAGGTGTGGCCGCAGCGTTTCTTGCCGCGCGGGCCGCTCGATCCGGCCAGGTACGCCGGCGATGAAGTCGCGCTTGCCAACCTGGTGTACAGCGGCCGCTTGGGCAACGACCGTCCTGGCGACGGCTATCTGTACCGCGGTCGCGGATTGTTGCAGCTGACTGGAAAGGACAGCTACGCACAGGCGACCGAGACCTTGAAAACCGCCTATCCGTCGGCGCCCGATTTCGTTGCCGACCCGGTCGCGGTGCTGTCGGCCCGCTGGTGCCTGGGCGCGGCCGCCGCCATCTGGATCGCGAAAGGCTGCAACGAGGCGGCCGATGAGGATGATGTGGTGGAGGTGACGGCGCGCATCAATGGCGGCACGGTGGGACTGGCCGAGCGCCGCAGCTGGCTGGCGCGCACGCGGGACGTGTGGCGCGGCTAGCGCCAGCCAGCGAGAGCAGTGGCGTCGCCAGCTTTCGCCAGCGAGCAGCAGCGGCGCCGTGCCAGTTCGTCCCGCTGCCGGATCAGCGAATCGCCGACCCCGCTGGCCCGTTGATGGCCGCCGTCGCGCTGGCGCTGGCGCTGGCGCTTGCCGTGGCCTTTGGCAGCGCCGCAAGCGGCGGGCCCGGACGCGGCTGGGGAGCCGCCGGCGGCACCACGATATGGTCGTTCAAGCGCAAGAACTTGAAGCCCGCCAGCTTCATTCCATTCTTGCCGTTGCGCTCCTCGCGCGCCGCGGTCCGCGCGAAAAATGCCTCGAAGCTTTCTTCGCGCACCTGTGGTTCGGCCGAGTTCAGGAAGTTGCGCTGCCCGTTGGCATCGATCACGATGATGCCGACGTGCGAGGCCCAGAACTTGCCTCCACGTGTGGAAATGACGTTGACCAGGTCGCCGTCCTGCAATTGCGCGGCCACCTTCGCCACCTTGTCCTTGGCCACGTACGCTTCCTGACTGAGCTGCACCGGGATGCCGCTGGCGGTGTTGTGTCGCATCTTGAGAAACGCCGCGCGGTCGATCTTCATCTCATACGTCGGGGCGTCGGTTCCGGCCAGCAGCGCGCTGACGTCCGACACCAGCCAGGCGTTATTGATATTCCAGTCCACCTCGGTGTAATGATTGCGCGTCGCCACGCCGATCACGCCATCCTTGTAGCGGATACGCTGCAGCATCCAGAAAAATTCCTCCCACGACTGGCTCAGCGCCATCGCATACGTGTGCTCGGCGAACACGACGCAGTCGCTTGCCTGCAGGCTGAACATGGGCAGGTTGTCATGCAGCTCATACGGATACTCGCCCAATAAATTGAGCACGTACGGCTGGCCGATATTCTTGCGTCCGATCGCGGCGATACGCTTGCGCAAGTCCGGTTCGGTGCTATGCATATAAGCGATGTAGCGCCCGACTTCGGCCGGCGTCATCTGATAAATCTGCTTGCGCTGCAAGGTGGCGAGGTCGAACGGCAGTGCGGCAGGGGCCAGCGGCGTCGCGGCGACGGGCTCGGGCGCAGGCGGCGCAAGCGGTACCGGCGCAACTGGCGGCGGCGCGACGGCCACCGGCGCGACCACGGGCGGAGCCGGTGGCGCGCTTGCGCAAGCAGCCAGGACGGCACTAAACAAAACGAGGGGAGCAAGACGCATCGGGAATCAATAGTGAACCTTAAAGCGACACGCTAACCGCTGGCACGGTGTTTGACAATGGAAATGTGTTGCGCGCCCATAAGGAATTGCGGGCGTGCCGTTCAGGCATTGCACAGTTGGATAGATGATTTGACACAAGCGGCGCCCTGGTGCGCGACAGCGCGGGCTCGGGAGACCGTGCATCGATGCAGCGTGGCGATGGACGACGACGACCGATGGCGGCCCGCGAGGCGCCATGTGCTTCATCATGCGGCGCCGTTGCCGACCACGGCCCGCATCGGATAGCGCCCTCAGGTACGGGCGTGCTGCGATGCGTCGCCGCGCTCGTGAGGATGATGTTCGCGCAAGTGTGCGCCAACGAACGGTTGGATTGCAGCTCAGCCCTTAAGATGAAGCTGTGTGAGTGAGGGGCCGGTGGCGAAGTCCAAAGGTGATTCCTCCTCAGCAGGTTAGCCGGTCGCCTCGAGGATCGGCACCAATTTTTCAAGCCAGCGCAAGGCACCGCGCCGGCCTCGATGAACAAACGGAAGCGGAGGTCATCATGCCTGCCATTATTCAGCCACCCAAGCATCTGGTCCGCGAATATCTTCAGCGCCGCGCGCGTGATCCCAAGCCGCCGCCATCGCCGGAAGAAATCCGGCGCGAACTGGGATGGGGTTTGCGGCTGCCAAGCTTCAAGCTGGCCCCGAGCCGCGCTTGACCTCCTGCTGTCCTACAAAAACCTTGCACTTTGTCCTATTTTTTTTGAAGCACCGCTCTACCATAATCCTAAAAACATCAACACAGGAGTCTCCAATGACAAATCGAATCGGTAACAAAGACGAAGCCCAGCATCGCGGCAAAGCTGAGAAAAAAGACATCAAGCGCACCAACATCGCGCGCGAAGCCGTCAAGAAAGCCATTGCCGCTTCCAAGTACCGCAACCAGGTCCGCAACCAGCCAGCGCCGGAGGCGTTCCTGCCACCGGCCTGATGATCTCCTGATCGCAGCACAACAAACCCGCACCGGCAAGCTTGCGGGTTTTTTGTTGCCCCTTTTGCTTCAAGTACAATCCGGCGGCACGTCTGTGCGACTTTGATAATTTCAGCCTGACCGGAGCAAGTCGATGAGCAAGTCCCCCCAGCGCCCAGCGCTGTTGATGTTGTTAACGGCCGTATTGGCATTGTCGGCCTGCGGTGACAAGTCCAGGAAAGTTGCGCCGGAAAGTCAGGAGGCAAGCGAGCCTGCCGTCGAGGAAGTGGCCAGCAATGAACCGCAGTTGCCGGCAGCCGATTACTTCGCTCCGGTCCTGGCCTCGGCAGCGGGTAGCTACAGTGCGTGCCAGGCGATCGGCGCCGGGGCGGAGGGGGGATCGAAAGCGAGCGGGACGGTGGTGGTCGCCGCGAACGGCAAGGTCAGCGGTGCCGATGTCGCCGCCGATGTGACGCCGGACACGGACAGCATGATGATACGTCAGCGCGCGGGAAACGCTGCCCCGACCGTGTCGCTGGCGGTCCAGTCGGACAAATTCACGCTGTCGCTCATGGAGCACGATGACGGAACAAAACAAGCCCACTTCGGCTCGCCGCCCAACAACCTGGTCCAGTGCAAGATCACCACGCCGATCAAACTCGCCAGCCAGAGCTTGTACGCCACGTATGCCTATGTGATGGATGCCAAAACCAGGATCAAGTGCCTGAACGCCGATACCTTCAAGTTCGACGAGGTCGATTATCAGGTGGCGAAAGGGGTCTTGAAAATCGCTGACGAAGTGTACGACCTGAACACACTGAAGATGGAAACGGTCAGCTTTGGCAAGGACAAGCTGTTTTCTTATCTTGGACAGACAGCGGACGAGCGATCGATCATGGTCTTTCTGGATGCGCAGGGCAAGGTGAAAAACCTTCAGGTGCGTGGCAAGGGTAACAAAGCGTACGCGTGCGACGTCTCGCCTTGAACCAGCCCTTGAACCAGCCGATGCGGCTGGTCACGCAGGCTGCCGCAAGGCCGCCCGCGCCACCGCCATCATCCGCGCGCTGAGCCGCTCCAGCTTGGGCGACTGCACCCGCCAGGCGTGCCAGTACAGCATCACGTCGGTCGGCTTGTCGGGCGCCAGGTCGATCAGCACGCCCTTGTCGATGTCGTCGCGAAACTGCTGTTCCGGCACCATGCCATATCCCAGCCCCAGCCGCACCGCATGGGTGAACGCGTCGCTCGACGGAATGTAGTGGCAGGGGTAGCTTCCCGGGGGCAGCCCCAGCTCGCGCTGCAAAAACGCCGCCTGCAAGGCATCCTTGCGGTCGAACACCATCAGCGGCGCCCGCCGTGCCGCCTCGCGCTGCAAGCCATCGGGAAACCAGCGCGCGACGAAGGCCGGTGTCGCGAGCAGGCGGTAGCGCATCGCCCCCAGCCGCTCCACCGTGCAGCCGCGCATCGGCTGCGCTTCGCTCGACACGCCCGCCAGCGCCGCGCCCTGCGACAGCAAGGTATAGGTATGGTCCTGGTCGTCCAATGCGATGTCGAGCAGGATCTGTTCCTCGATCAGGAACGATGCCAGCCCCGGCAGCAGCCAAGTGGCCAGGGTGTCATTGTTGACCGCCAGGGCAATGGTCAGCGGATGCGCATCGCCGTCGGACGAGTCGGCCAGGAATTCCGCTTCCAGCAGCCGGCTGCGGCGCAGGTATTGCACCAGGCGCTGGCCGGCTTGTGTCGCCCGGCAAGGCTTGCTGCGTATCAGCAGCGGCATGCCCAGCTCGCTTTCCATCGCGCTGACCCGTTGCGAGACGGCCGATGGGGTCAGGTGGAGCAGGGCGGCCGCCTGCTCGAAGCTGCCGCTGTCGATGACGGCGAGCAGGGCTTCGCCTTTGCGGGTATCGAGCACCTTCGCTCCTGGATTAGAAAAATTTAATTATACGTAATTAAATTAAATTTGCTTCACCGCGGAATGCCCCTCCTGCAAACTTCCAGCTCATCCAGTTCTCGCCAGGAGTTTGCATGCCCTACGTATCCACCTTTTTCAACGGCCTCGCCTTGTGCGCCGGGCTGATCGTCGCCATCGGATCGCAGAACGCGCACGTGCTGCGTACCGGCCTCAAGCGCGAACACGTGGGCCTGACCGTGGCGGCCTGCATCCTCATCGATGCCGTGCTGATCGGACTTGGTGTGGCCGGGGTCGGCACCGTGGTGCAATCGTCGCCACTGCTGCTCGGTGCGGCGCGCTGGGGCGGCGCGGCCTTCCTGCTGTGGTACGGCCTGCGCAGCTGGCGCGCCGTGTTCGCCAGCGCCGCGCTGACGGTGGCACCCGCAGCCGCCCGCATCGGCGCGCGCCAGGCCCTGGCCAAGGTGGTGGCGCTGTCGCTGCTTAATCCGCATGTCTATCTCGATACGGTGGTCTTGCTCGGTGCCATCGGCGGAAATTTCGCCCCGCCGGAACGCCCCGCCTTTGCACTGGGCGCGATGAGCGCCTCGGCCCTGTGGTTCTGCGCGCTTGGCTATGGCGCAACGCGGCTGTCCGGCCTGTTTGCCCGTCCCGCCGCGTGGAAGTGGATCGATGGCCTGACCGGCAGCATGATGCTGGCGCTGTCGGCCTCGGTCGCCTTCGGCAGCTGACGCCGTTCGCCGCCGGCGCCGTCATTCGCCGGCCGCCATACGCCATTCGCCGAAATCCGCTGTGCAGGGCTGCCGCCCCGTTGTATCGTTGCGCCTGAACTGACTACACAGGAGCCAACGTGTCCAACAAATCCTCTTACGAATGGCGCAAGCAATTGATGTGGGGCTTGCTGCTGATCGGCTTCGGCACCATCGTCCTGCTCGACCAGATGGACCTGTTTTACGTCGATGGCCTCTGGCATTACGCGCCGCTGGTGCTGACCGTCATGGGCCTGAACAAAATGATCGGCTTTCCAACCGCCAAAGACTTCACCGCCGGCCTGTGGATGGTCTTCCTGAGCCTGTGGCTGCTTTCCGTGTTTGAAAATCTGTTCGGACTGACCTTCAGCAACGGTTGGCCGATCCCTGTTATCTTTTGCGGCGTGACCATGATCCTGGAACCGTTCATCGAACGCCGCCTCGCACCCGATCAGGAGCCGCACGATGAAAAATGATACCCGCCACTCCGGCATTCCCAACCAGGTCTGGCTCGGCCTGGCGGTGATCGCCTTCGGCTTGCTGTTCCTGCTCGATAACCTGAACATCATCGACCGCCACCGCGTGCTGCACTACTGGCCCGTGCTGGTCGTCATAGGCGGCTTGGTCAAGTATGCCGGGGCCGAAACGCAGCACGAGCGCATGGTGTTCGGCCTGATCACCGCCGCCGGCGTCATCCTCACGCTCAACCGGCTCGGCTACGGCTACTTTTTCAACGCCCGCACCCTGTGGCCGGTGTTGCTGATCCTGCTCGGCATCGGCGTCATTCACAAAGCCATGCGCAAGGGCGTCACGCCGCACCCCGTGCCGCTCAAGGACGATGTCGATGTCGATGTCGATGTCGATGCCGATGCCGATGCCTGGGCCAAGCCCGGTGCCGCTGCAGATGCCAGGGCCAAGGCCGGTGCCGATGCCAACGCCGTCGTCGACATCACGGCGATCCTGGGCGGCTTCGAGCGCCGCATCAGCACCCCGGCCTTCCGCGGCGGCGACATATGCGCCATCATGGGCGGCTGCGTGCTGGACTTGCGCGACTCGTCGATCGTCGGCGACGCCGAACTGAACGTGTTCGCGGTCATGGGCGGCATCACCATCAAATGTCCGCCCGACTGGAGCGTCGTGCTCAAAGGCGTGCCGATCCTCGGCGGCTTCGAGGAAAAAACCTCGCCCGCACCCGGCACCGGCAAGCGCCTCACGATCCGGGGCTACGCGATCATGGGCGGCGTGGAAGTGCGCAATTGATGCAAGGGCCGTTTTCCATGCGGCGCGGCGCGGGCCTGTACCTGCTCGCGTGGCTGCTGCTGGCGATCCTGTTCGCGGGCCTGATCATGGCCGCAACCGGCGCCGCATGGACCAACGGCTTGCTCCTTGCCGTACCGGTGACCCTGGTGTATGCCTGCGCCACCGGCTTTTCAAGCTACTACCTGTGCCGCGCCTATCCGCTGGGCGAACGCAGCGCTCTCTCCGTGCTGCTGGTCTTCGCCGTCGCGTCGGTATGGGCCGGCGTGCTGTGGACCACCTTGTGCGCCGCGTGGAACAGTGCCTGCGAATCGCTTGGCCTGCCCTGGGCCGGGGTGCCCATGACCGCCCCCTTGCAGGCAATGATTGTCGGCCTGGGCGTGATTCTGTATGCGATGTCGGCGGTGGCGCACTACCTGGCATTCGAATTCCAGCGCGCGCGCGCTGCCGAACGGCGCGAACTCGAAGCGGCGCTGACGGCGCAGAGCGCCGAACTGCGCATGCTGCGCACCCAGATCGACCCGCACTTCCTGTTCAACAGCCTCAATTCGATCAGCGCGCTCACCTCCATCGATGCGGCCCGCGCGCGCGACATGACGGTGCGCCTCGCCGATTTTTTCCGCCATAGCCTGGGGCTGGAAGCGAGCCGTAAAGTTACCCTGGAAGCGGAAGCGGCCTTGGCGATGCACTTCATCGCCATCGAAAAGGTGCGTTTCGGCGCGCGCCTGAACGTCGAGCAGGCGATCGATGCCGACGCGCTCGATTGCCTGCTGCCGCCGATGATCCTGCAGCCGCTGGTCGAAAACGCGGTCAAGCATGGCATCGCCAACCTGACCGGCGGCGGCACCATCCGCATCGCGGCGCAGCGCGCCGGCCCGGTACTGAACGTCGTCGTGGAAAACGACATCGACGATGAGCCGGCCGTCAGTGGCAAGGGGATTGGCCTGGCCAACGTACGCCAGCGCCTCGCCGTCGCCTACGGCCACGAGGCCGGCATCGTCTGGACGCGCGAGGCGCGCCTGTTCCGGGTCGCGCTGTCGCTGCCCGCCCACACGAGCGAAGCGGAACCATCATGCGCGTCATAATCGTCGACGATGAAGACCTCGCGCGCGCCCTGGTGCGCGAGTTCTTGGCCAGCGATCCCGATGTCGACATCGTGGCCGAATGCGCGAACGGCTTCGACGCCGTCAAGGCCATCACCGAACTGGCGCCGGACCTGGTCTTCCTCGACATCCAGATGCCCAAGCTGAACGGCTTCGAGGTGATGGAACTGGCCGGCAGCAAGGCGCGCACCATTTTTGTGACCGCGTTCGACCAGTACGCGCTCAAGGCCTTCGATATCCACGCCGTCGATTACCTGCTCAAACCCTTCAGCCAGCAGCGTTTCGACGCCGCGCTGGCGCATGCGCGCACCCATGCCGCAAAAGACGGGGTCGACGCCGTGCTGCGCGATGCAGCGCTGCGCGCCAAACCGCTGGAGCGGGTGCTGATCCGCGACGGCGCGCGCGTCCACGTCATCGCCGCCGGCCAGATCGACTACATCGAAGCGCAAGATGACTACGTGCGCATCAGCGCCGGCGGCAAGCACTACCTGAAAAACCAGAGCCTGTCGGAACTCGCAAGCCAGCTCGATCCGGCTCTCTTCGTGCGCATTCACCGCTCCTGGCTGCTCAACCTCGGCGCCATCGACCGCATCGAGCAGGGCCGCGACAGCCACACCGCGATCCTCATGGATGGCACCCGCCTGCCGGTCAGCCGCAGCGGCTTCCAGAAGCTCAGGGACTTGATCGGCTGACACCCGCCCCCGTCGTTCCCACCACCACCTCCGTCGTTCCCACCACCACAGCGTCGTTCCCACCACCACAGCGTCGTTCCCACCACCACAGCGTCGTTCCCGCGCAGGGCTAGGCGCCCCCATGGCAACCCAAGTATGTTGATCCGCTAGTGGCCTCTATACGAACTTGGGTTCCCGCCTCTCCAGGAACTAGTCTTTGCCGCTAATTTGAGCAGCTTTGCGACTCCAAACCTCGAAACCGTCGCTCCCGCGCAGGCGGAAACGCATGCGTTTCCCCCATAGCACCGTCGATATACGAATGTGCTATGGATTCCCGCCTGCGCGGGAATGACGGAGCTTAGGTTAGCGCCATTTGGAAGCGCCCTCGCACTTTGCACAGTTCCAAGAGATTTGAGGAGTTTCATAGAAACTGGGACCTGCGCGGGAACGACGTAGTGGGTTTTTAAGTCAACGCAATGCGGCTCTGGTCCACATGCCACCAGCGCGGCAACAGCTCGCGCACCTCCGGCTGGGCGAAGCGGTCGTCGATCAGGTACACCACGCCGCGGTCGCCCTCGGTACGGATCACCCGGCCCGCCGCCTGCACCACCTTCTGCATGCCCGGATACAGATACGTGTAGTCGTAGCCTGCACCGAAGGTCGCCTGCATGCGCTGGCGTATCTGTTCATTGACCGGATTCATTTGCGGCAGCCCGAGCGTGGCGATGAAAGCGCCGATCAGGCGCGCGCCCGGAAGGTCGATGCCTTCGCCGAAGGAGCCGCCCAAGACCGCAAATCCAACCCCGCGGCTCTCCAAGGTGAAGCGCCCCAGAAAAGCGTCGCGCTCCGTTTCGGCCATGCGGCGCGGCTGGCGGAACACGGGAATGTCGGGAAAATCGCGTTCCACGCGGTCGGCCACCTGGTCGAGATAATCGAAGCTGCTGAAAAACGCCAGGTAATTGCCTGGCACCTGGGCGTACTGGCGCGCGATCAGCGCCGCGATCGGCGCCACCGAGCTGGCGCGGTGCGTAAAGCGCGTGGAAATGTCGCGCACCACGTGCACGCTCAACTGATCGGCCGCGAAGGGCGAGTCGATGTCGACCCAAGCCGTATCCGGCGGCAGGCCAAGCGCATCGCTGTAGTAGTTCCACGGACTGAGGGTGGCCGAAAACAGCGCCGTCGCGTGGGCCAGCGCAAAGCGCGGCTTGAGGAACGGCGCCGGCACGATGTTGCGGATCGCGAGCGTGGATGCGTGTGCGCCGTCGCGCGTGCAGTCGACCATCGAGTGCTCGGCGAAGGTTTCGGCCAGCCGGGCGAAGTGCAGGGCGTTGAAGTAAAAGCGCTGCAGGTCCGGTTCCATCGGCCCCGGATTCTCCGCCAAAAAATCGGTGATCGCGCTCGCTGCGGTTTGCAGCGCATCGAGCAGTTTGGCGGGCGGCGCGTCGAGCACCTCGTAGCCCGCGCCATCCTTTGACGGCCAGCTGCGCCCCACCTTGTCGAGCGCTTTTTTCAGGTGCGCCGGCGCCACCGCGCGCGCCGCCCGCAGCGCGCCGCGTTCCAGGTCGGCCGAATACATCTTGCGCGCGCGCGACACCATGTTGTGCGCCTCGTCCACCAGCACGCTGACCCGCCACTGGTTGGCCAGGGCCAGCCCGTACAGCATCGCGCCCATGTCGAAGTAGTAGTTGTAGTCGCCCACCACCACATCGCTCCAGCGCACCATTTCGCTGCCCAGGTAGTACGGGCACACCTGGTGCGCCAGCGCGACCTCGCGCAAGCCCTCGCGGTCGAGCAGGGGAACGTCGATCGCCGCGCTGCGCGCTGCCGGCAACCGGTCGTAGAAGCCCTTGGCCAGCGGGCAGGAGTCGCCATGGCAAGTTTTGTCCGGATGCTCGCAGGCCTTGTCGCGCGCGACCAGTTCCAGCACGCGCAGCGGCATGCCAGGCGCGCTGCGCTTGATCGCCTGCGCCGCGTCGAGCGCCAGCTTGCGGCCCGGGGTCTTGGCCGCAAGGTAGAACACCTTGTCCAGGCGGTGCAGCGGCGCGGCCTTGAGGACCGGGAACAGGGTGCCGACGGTCTTGCCGATGCCGGTCGGCGCCTGCGCCAGCACGCAACGCGCGCCGCTGTTGGCGCGGAAGATGGTTTCGGCCAGGTCGCGCTGGCCCGGACGGAAGGCCGGATGCGGGAAGCGCAGCGCGCCCAGTGCAGCGTCGCGCGCGGCGCGGTGCGCCAGTTCCTGCGCGGCCCACACAACGAAGCGCTCGCACTGTTCGGTGAACATGGCGCGCAGCTCGGCCGCGCCGCGGGTTTCGCGCAGCACGGTTTCGGTCTGCTTGCCGATGTCGAAGTACACCAGTGCCAGCGACACCTCATCGAGCCCAAGCTGCGCGCACAGCAGGTGCCCGTACACGCGTACCTGGGCCCAGTGCAGGTGGCGGTGGTTGGCCGGCATGCGATCGAGGTCGCCCCGATAGGTCTTGATTTCCTCGATCAGGTTCTGGGCCGGATCGTAGCCGTCGGCCCGTCCGCGCACCAGCAGCGGGCCGTATTCGCCGGACAGGCTGACCTCTTTCTGGTAACCCGGGCCGCGCCGCTCGGTCACCACGGCGTGGCCGGCCATGCCTTCCTGGGCGGTGGGCGAGGGCGTGAAGCGCAGGTCCAGGTCGCCCTGCTTGGCAGAAAATTCGCACAGGGCACGCACCGCGACAACGTAGCTCACGCGCGCCTCACGAACACGGCTGCGCCCACTGCAGGTAGCACACCGAAATAGGCATCTGGTGCGCGGCGCAGTATTCGATCCAGCGCAACTGGTTGTCCTGCAGGCGGTCGCCCGGGCCTTTGACTTCGATCATGTTGTAGCGCCGCTCGACGGGCCAGAACTGGATCAGGTCGGGGAAGCCGTTGCGGTTGGCCTTGATGTCGAGCAGGATGCGCTCGCACCATTTTTTCAGGTGCGGGGCTGGGATGCAGGCCAGCGCCATGTCGAGCAGCTCGGCGCTGAGCGCTTCCCAGGCCACGAACGGGGAGGCGATGCCGCGCTTGCCGTCGTAGTGGGCGCGGATGGTGTCCTGGTAGCGGCCATCGTCGAGCTGGTCGAGGCAGGCGCGGAACTCGCGCTCGCGCCGGCGGTAAAAATCGGCGCTGTGCAGGTCGGCCGGGCCGCGGTGGAAGGGGTGGAAAAACGCCCCCGGAATGGCGCTGAAGATCGGGACCCAGCACAGTAGCCCGAACAGGGAATTGATCAGCGCGTTCTCGACATAGAACACGGGGGCGTCGGCGCGCGCCAGGTGGTCGCGCACGATGCCTTCGACCCACCAGCCCGGTTCAAGCGGCATCGGCAGGCTCAGGTCGAGGCGCGCAACAAAGGGATTGCGGCGCGACGGCAGCGGCTGGTGCCCGAGCTTGCGGCGCAGGCGCGGGGCGATGCGCAGCAGTTGCTGGCGCTCGGCATCGCTTTCGGGCGCGGCCTGGGCCCGTTCCAGCAGCGCGTACGCCTCCGCATGGCGCGCGTGTTTTTCCAGCACGCGGATGGCGCGCGCCCGCGCACCGGGGAAATTGCAGCAGGCGTACAGCTCGAACGCCTGGCCCCAATCCTGCTGTTTTTCCACCTGCTGGGCGATCTGGAACATCAACCGTTCACGCCGGCTGTCGATCCACTCATTGTCGAAAGCCTCACGCGGCAAGGCGGCCAGCACCTCGCGCAGGGCCTCGCCGGCCAGAAAGCGTTCCTTGCACTGGTGCAGAGCCAGATAATCGTCGACATCGCGCCGGGTGCGGAAACCGCGCGAGGACGCCGAAAACTCGACTTTTTCGTACTGGAACAGGCCGAGGTCGGACAGCACGAATTCGGTCCAGTCCTGGCGCAGGTTGCCGAAGAAGATCAGGCGCAGGCGGTCGCACAGGGCCTTGACGGTAATGCTGTAGACCGTATCGGGCGAGTCGCGGTACCAGGCGGAAAACGCGCGGGCGTCGCCGAAGGCGTCGCGCAGGGCGTCCAGCTGCTCGGCCTTGCGGGCGTTTTTTTCGTGCAGGGACAGGCTGAAAACCGTGCCGATTTCGGCCTTGAGCAGCAGCTCGAACAGTTCATCGAGGGTGATCACCGGGTCGCAATGGACCCAGCCGGTGGGCAGCAGGTGGCGCGCGGCCTCGACCGCGCAGCCGATTTCCGCGTAGTTCAGCTTGCTCGCACGAAACACCGTGCCCTTGCGCATGACCATGCGCACCAGCAGCGCGCGCGAGGCTTGCGGCAGCGAGGGGAAGGTGGCGATAAACGCTTGCTCCTCATCGGTGAGCAAGTCGCTGTAACGCCCGGCAATCCATTCCAGCACCTGGTGGAAGTTGTCCAGGTAGTAGAACTCATTCTCAAGAACTTTGCGCATCGTACTGCTGGCAATCGACCGACACCTGTAATTATGTACAGTATATCGTCAGTGGCCGTCAAACCCCAGCAAAATCGCCGCGCGTCCATCCGTCCGTGGTTTTCATGGTTCGCCCAGGTAGCGCCGGGCGGGCAGTGTCAGGCGGGCCGCCATGATCGGCAGAGGCTGGTCCAGGTAGCGCCGGCGCAGGCTTGTGTCGGAGCGCAGGGTGTCGAACACGCCGGCCCTTGTGTTCTGGACGGGAGCGTCGGCGTGGGCCGGGCTGGCGGCGGGCGCGTGCGCCATCTTGCGTTTCGCGGGGGCGTGGGCCGGTGCCTTGCGCGCGGCCTTGCGTGCTTGCGCGCTGCGGGCGGCCAGCGGGCGGGCCGGTTTTTTCGCTTTCGAGGCCGCATGCTTGAGCGCTGCGCCGGCAGCTTTGCCGTGTGCGCGCACCTTGATTGGCGTCCTCATCGCTGCGAGCGGGCGCGCCTGGACTTGCACCGGCATCGGGGCGGGTTGGGCTGCGGCCGGCGCCAGCAGCACCAGCGGTGGAATGGGCTCCGCGGCGACCACCGGCCGCGTGGGCGCCTCGTCCTTTTCATCGATGATGACCACCGGCCTGGCCCTGGCCGCATGGGCAGGGCCGGCCGGGTGCGGCATCGCCTTGCTGGCCGCGGCCACTGCGAGCGCACGCGGCGAACTGACGTTGTCGTGGGCCAGCAGGGCCACCAGCGCAATCAGTATCAGGACCGTGACGGCCGCCACCGCCGCCAGGACCACGCGCAGCTGGCGGCTTTTCGCCGCGCTGCCGGTAGCGAAGCTGCGCCCGACCGCGGCATAGGCGCGCTGCTCGATATCGTCGGCGCGCCGGGTGTTAAGGCGCTGGTCCGACAGGGGGCTGGGATAGCTAGTTGGGGCGGGAATGGACACGGACGACTCCTGGAGGTGAGAACACGGACATTCCGATTAGAAACAATTCCAGATGGAACGCTTCTGATATTTGTCGTGCTTTCGGGTCCGGCCGCCCGGCCGTTTGCGCCGCATCAACGATGCGATGATTTAGCAACACTGCCGCTGCAACCAAGGCTGGCTTGATCAATCGCAACCGAAAGTATCATTCTGGATCCAATAATGGTGTTTGCACCTACATGCCGCGGCGCCGGTCGTGGCACCACCAGGAGAACATATTGAGAGATTTTGCCCACCAGGCGGTCGACCGCCTCGCGACACGCAAGCGCATTGCCTTGCTGCTGCTGGTATTGGTGGTGTGCGGGGGCGTGGTGGCCTGAGACGCATGCCGGACGAAAAAACCGTCCTTGCCGCAAGCGCGGCAAGGACGGTTTTTTTATCGACAGCGGGCAATCGCGCTTGCTACGCGGCGTTTTTTTCGGCCGGCGCCACTTGCGCGGTGGCCTTGGCAATCTGGTCTTCCACCACCTGCACCGCCTGGCGCGTAGCCTTGGTGACCTGTTCGTAGCCCTGGAAGGCGTTGTCGATCGCGGTCTTGATGATTTCCACCGCATTCTCGCTGCCCGGCTTGACGTTTTGCGTCACGTCGTAGATCAGTGCCGTGAGGGTGCTCTTGGCTTCGGCGATATGGGCGTCGGCGGCCTGCGTGAATTCGTTGTGGATGTCGTCGATGATCACCTTGAGCTGTTCGCCGTACACCACCGCGCCCGCCATCGGCTTGGCATGGGCCGCCGCCACGTCCATCGCCGCTTTCGGGTCCTTGGCCTGGCTCATTTCCTTGCCCATGGCCATGGAACCTTGCACCGAATTTTTTGCAGTCGTCATGTTCAGCGAGACAACCTGTTCCACGCCCTGCACCGCTTTGCTGGTGAGGGCGTTAAAAGTCATCATCTGGAGTTCAAAAAGCGTCTTGGTGGCGGATGCAAATTGTTCGGGATTCGTAAACATTGACTTCTCCTCAGTTTGAATGGATGCAACGGACAGCTTTCAGCCTTCTCCTCTGTATATTTTTTTACCTGTAATTTACCTATTATTTAGCAATCAGCAACTTCATGCAATGGCTATCTCGATACGGGCCGCCAGCCTTTTCCCAGCCGGGGCCGAGCGGGGTCTGGTGACAGACCAGCTTGCCATCAGCCTTGCTGCGCCAGGTGAACCAGGGTGCGGGCGCGGCAAGCGGCGCTGCGCAGGCGCAGGCGAGCAGGGCGGTGACACCGAGTTTGCGGGAAGTGATCATATGCCAGAGCGAGCATAGCCTGTTGGCGCCGCAAGTCAAGCGTGCCGCGCAGCCTTCAGAAGCGCGGCAGGACCCGATGGCGCAATTGCCGCATAGATGGAACGGCGGGCGCGGCGGGTGCACCGGCCACCAGCCATTGCCCATGGGTCATGCCGTCATACCCCGTGATGCCTTGGTTGATCAGCGGTCTTGCGGCCTCAAGACCATCTGCCCGATAAGCGTCGAGGATCGCCAGGCGCTCGCGGTTGAAGGCGCGTTCCTGGTCGCGCGAGAGCGACCTGCGCAGCGGAGCGGGTTGCGCAGGCAAGCGTTCGAGCGTTTTCCTCACTTCGTCTAGAACTGCAGAGCTTGCTTCGAGTTCCTGCGCCAGCGTGTCGAGCAGGTACAGGGCGTCGACGGTATGGTAGTGGGGCGGGCGGGATGGAAGTCTGATGAACATGGCGGCACAGGCGGTGGTCGGAGGACGCCTGTATTGTCGCATCAAGGCGCGTCTGGCGCGCGCAGGTAGTGGGCGGCGACCAGTTCGAGCAAGGTGTCGACCCTGGCGTCGGAGCGGTTGGTCAGCACCACGACGGCCAGGCCATCGTCGACGAAGCGCGTGCTTTGAGTGGTGAAACCCTGCCACGCGCCGTCGTGCCAGAACGAGCGCCGCTCCAGGGTGGGCGAGGTTTCCCAGCCGAAGCCATACGGCACCGTGCTGCCATCCTTGAGCGTGGTGGGGGTCCACATGGCTTGCTTGATGGCCGCGCCCAGCAACTGGTCGCCATCGAGCGCGATATGCCACTTCGCCAGGTCGCGCGCGGTCAGGTACAGGCTGCCGTCGGCGGTGGTGTTGAGGGTGGGCGAGACCCATTCCTGGTTCTTGAATTGCCCGTTGACCACGTCATAGCCGGCGGCGCGGTGCGGCACGATGTCGCGTTCGCTGATGATGCGCGCCTGCATGCCCGCCGGTGCGAAGATGCGCTCGCGCAGCTGTTCGCCGTAGTGTTTTCCACCCACCCGTGTACACAGGATGCCCAGCAGCTGGTAGCCGAAATTACTGTAAGCCCATTTCGTGCCCGGCGCCCACTGGAGCGGCAAGGTGCTGCCCGCGCGTTGCAGTTGGGCGTCGGTGTAATTCTGGTTGAGCTTGATGATTTCGTCCGGATCGCGCAAGCCGGCGGTGTGATTGAGCAAATGACGCACGGTGACTTTTTTCCAGGCCGCCGGCGTGTTGGAGAGATGGCGCCCAATCGGATCGTCCAGCCGTAGTTTGCCGTCGGCGGCCAGCAGCAGGACCAGCGCGGCGGTAAATTGCTTGCCGACCGAGCCGGACTGGAACACCGTATCTGGTGTGACGCCGGCCTGATGCTCCAGGTTGGCCATCCCGTAACCGGCTTCCTTGATGATTTTTCCATCCTTGACGACGGCGATGGCGGCGCCGGGAATCTGCTGGCGCGCCAACTCGGCGTTGACGAGCTCGTCGACCGGGTCGGCATGCGCGGCGCCGGACACGGTGAATACGATCAGGGCCAGCACACGGCCGAGCAAACGGGGGATCATGGCGACTTTCTGGACAGGGAAAAATATGTCGTGCATAAAACTGGCCGCACAACGCAAAACGCCGCAGCCTTTATGCAAGGACTGCGGCGCTTCTGGAATTCTGCGGGAATATACTAACCCGGTAGAGTGGTGCCCACGGAGGGACTCGAACCCCCACACCTCGCGGCACATGGACCTGAACCATGCGCGTCTACCAATTCCGCCACGTGGGCACTGATACAGCTACTACAACGTACTGCCGACTACCTTGCTACTTGGTACTCTCAGGAAAACCTCTTCCAGGGAGTGGTGCCCACGGAGGGACTCGAACCCCCACACCTCGCGGCACATGGACCTGAACCATGCGCGTCTACCAATTCCGCCACGTGGGCATTGATACAGCTGCTACAACAACATTACTAACTACTTGGTACTCTCGGAAAAACCTTTTCCAGGGAGTGGTGCCCACGGAGGGACTCGAACCCCCACACCTCGCGGCACATGGACCTGAACCATGCGCGTCTACCAATTCCGCCACGTGGGCATATTGCCTGCTTCTTTTGCTGCAAACCGGCGTTGCCGCCGACTTCTGCTATCATACTCGCTTTCGGAGTTTTGCGCCAGACTAACTTTCGTTACTCTTTTTGCTCCACACCACGCAAATATGCTGTTTTTTTCTTCCGCTTCGATGTTACGTTTCCGCGAAAGACCAAAATTATAGCCGAAGATTCGGAAATGTCACAGTCCTGACCGAAGAATCTTTCAAAGCACGCTTCGTTAGGCGAATCGGACCGTCCTCCGTTACACTACGCCTATCACCGTGTCAATAATCACTGTGTCAGCTATCCGGTCAGGAATTTCCCGCGAGCGCTGCCAAAAACAATTATAGAAAACCATTTGAACCAAATTACTCATACCATTCCCAGCCGCGAGGACATTCTCGGCATTTTCCGCAACGCGGGCGCGACGCTTGATCTTGAAGCCATCGCCCGCACGCTCAAGGTCAAGCCAGCCGCGCTGGAGGTGTTAACCAGGCGTTTGAATGCCATGCAGCGCGACGGCCAGATCCACGCCGACGCCGATGGCAATTACGCCCTGGCCGACCATTCCGGCTTCATCGCCGGCAAGGTCAGTGCGCACCGCGACGGTTTCGGCTTCGTCATCCCTGACGAACCGGGCGAAGACCTGTTCCTGTCCGACAAAGAAATGCAGAAAGTCCTGCATGGCGACCGTGTGCTCGCCAAAGTCACGGGAACCGATCGCCGCGGCCGCCTTGAAGGCACCATCGTCGAAGTCGTCACGCGCGCCAACAGTCATGTGATCGGCCGCCTGCTCAACGAGAACGGCGTCTGGATCGTCGCTCCCGAAGACAAGCGCATCGGCCAGGATATCCTGGTTGCCGGCTCACCCGGCAAGGCCAAGGCGGGGCAGATCGTCAGCGTCGAGCTCAGCGAGCAGCCATCGCGCTTCAAGCAGCCGGCCGGCCGCGTGGTCGAAGTGCTCGGCGACCTGGACGATCCCGGCATGGAAATCGAAATTGCCGTGCGCAAGTTCGGCGTGCCGCATATCTTTTCCGCCGCTGCGCTCAAATCGGCAGCCAAGCTGCCCGGCGAAGTCCGCGAAGCCGACCTGCAAGACCGGGTCGACCTGCGCGACGTGCCGCTGGTCACCATCGACGGTGAAGATGCGCGCGACTTCGACGATGCGGTGTACTGCGAGCCGGTCAAGGTCGGCAAGGCCAACTGTTTCCGCCTGATCGTGGCGATTGCCGACGTGTCCCATTATGTAAAGCCGAACGATGCGCTCGACATCGATGCCCTCGAACGCAGCACCTCGGTGTATTTCCCGCGCCGCGTGATTCCCATGCTGCCCGAGAAGCTCTCGAACGGCCTGTGTTCGCTGAACCCGGCCGTCGACCGCCTCACCCTGGTATGCGACGCCGTCATTTCGGACAAGGGCGAGATCAAGGCTTACCAGTTCTATCCGGCCGTGATCCACTCGGCCGCGCGCCTGACCTATAACGAAGTGGCCGATATCCTCGGCAACACCGCCGGTCCCGAGGCGGCGCGCCGCCCGGCCATCGTCCCGCACCTGCTCAATCTGTACGATGTGTACCACGCGCTGCACAAGGCGCGCCAGGTACGCGGTGCGATCGACTTCGAAACCACCGAAACCTATATCGTCTGCAATGCCCTGGGCAAGATCGAAAAGATCATTCCACGCACCCGCAACGATGCGCACAAGGTGATCGAGGAATGCATGCTGGCCGCCAACGTCTGCGCGGCCGACCTGCTGATTCGCCACAAGCATCCGGGCACCTACCGCATCCACGCCTCGCCGACCAAGGAAAAGCTCACGCAAGTGCGCACCTTCCTCAAGCAGGTCGGCCTGAATCTGAACGGCGGCGACAAGCCGGCCGCCAACGATTACGCCGAACTGATGAAGCAGATCAAGGATCGTCCGGACGCCTCCTTGCTGCAAACCATGCTGCTGCGTTCGATGCAGCAAGCGGTCTACAGCCCGGACAATATCGGCCACTTCGGCCTGGCGTACGAGGCCTATGCCCACTTCACCAGCCCGATCCGCCGCTATCCCGACTTGCTGACGCACCGCGCCATCAAGGCCATTTTGCTCGGTAAAAAATACGAGCCGAAGGGCATCGACCTGGCCGGTTTGAATACGACCGTGTCGAACGCCGCGCGCAAGCAGAATGCCAAGGACAAGGCCGAAGGCAAGCAAAAGAATGAAAAAGACCTGACCATCTGGGACGCCCTTGGCGTGCATTGCTCGGCCAACGAGCGCCGCGCCGACGAAGCGTCGCGCGACGTCGAAGCCTGGCTCAAGTGCTACTTCATCAAGGACAAGCTCGGTGAAGAATTCACGGGCGTGGTCTCGGGTGTGACGACCTTCGGCATCTTCGTGCAGCTCGACGCGCTGTTCGTCGAAGGCCTGGTGCACATCACCGAACTCGGTACCGATTACTTCCAGTACGACGACGCGCGCCACGAACTGCGCGGCGAACGCACCGGCAAGCGCTATCAGCTGACCGACCGGGTGACGGTGCAGGTCTCGCGCGTCGATCTGGAGGCGCGCAAGATCGACTTGGTGCTGGCCGGTAGCAGCGTGCAGGCCGATACCGGCGCGGGCAAGCCGAAAAGCGCCGCCCACAAGGCGCTCGACGCCAAGCCGGCCAAATCGGGCAAGTCGGGCCGCTCGTCGGGCAGCGGCGCCGGCGACACCGCTTCGCGCTACGAACTCGACGAGAGCGTCGGCGCCGAAGCGTCGGGCAGCAAGCCGAAACGCAGCAAGTCCGGTTCGACGGCCAGCAAGGCGTCGTCGCGGTCCGCAAAACCAGCAGTTGGTACGAGCAATAAAACATCAAGCAAAACGAATAAGAGCAAGCGATAACACATGAAGAATAAAATGATTTTCGGGTTCCACGCGGTGACCTCGCGTCTGCGTCATGAGGCCTCGTCGGTGGAAGAAATTTTTGTCGATGCGACCCGTCAGGATCGCCGCATGCACGACCTCATCGCCAACGCCAAGGCCTTGGGGGTGCGCGTCATGCCGGTCGATTCGGCCCGCCTCGACAAGATCGTCGGAACCCGGCGCCACCAGGGCGTGATTGCCTTTGCCAGCCAGCTGGCGCTGGCGCGCAACCTGGATGAACTGCTCGACGCCATCGAAGGTCCGCCGCTGCTGCTGATCCTCGACGGCATCACCGATCCGCACAACCTGGGCGCCTGCCTGCGCGTGGCCGACGGTGTCGGCGCGCACGCGGTCATCGTGCCGAAGGACCGCGCGGTCGGCTTGAATGCCACGGCGGCCAAGGTCGCCAGCGGTGCGGCTGAAACCGTGCCGTACATTACGGTCACGAACCTGGCGCGCACCATGCGCGAGCTCAAAGAGCGCGACATCCTGCTGATCGGCACCACCGACGACGCCGACAAGGGCTTGTACGAAGCGGACTTCTCCGGTCCGGCCGCGCTCGTCATGGGTTCGGAAGGCGAGGGCATGCGCCGCCTCACCCGCGAAACCTGCGACGTGCTCGTTGGTATTCCCATGTTCGGCTCCGTCGAGAGTCTGAACGTCTCGGTTGCGTCGGGTGTCTGCCTGTACGAAGCACGCCGCCAGCGCATCGCGCGCGAAGGCCAGGCGTAAGGCCAAGACCGGGCACGCCGCCGCGAAACATCCGCGCCGGCGTGCCACTCCTCCCTGTTTGCTGGTTCTCATCTTGCTGCTGTCCGTGGTGGACATATACGCATTCGCCACCTCGATATTCATGGCAACGTAGTCCACCCCTTGCATCGCGACGAAACACTGTCAACTTATGATGGTTGCATGATTTTGTTTCTTGCAAGTATCGTCATGCGCATTGGGCAAATTGACCGACCATAAGCGTGAGACGGTCGGATACGCTACCATGCTTGTATCACAACTGTCCTTACGTCCCTGTTTATGTTTTTACACCTGCGCGAAGATATCAAGAGCATCATTGAACGCGACCCCGCCGCCCGCAACGGATGGGAAGTGTTCACTTGTTATCCTGGCTTTCAGGCCATCATGATGCATCGCTGGGCGCAGGCTTGCTGGACCCGCAATCTGAAATGGATCGGGCGCTTCATCTCGTACGTGGCGCGCATCCTGACCGGCATCGAGATTCACCCGGGCGCGACGATCGGTCGGCGCGTCTTTATCGACCACGGCTTCGGCGTGGTGATCGGCGAGACCGCCGTCGTCGGCGATGACTGCACCATCTACCAGGGCGTGACCCTGGGCGGCACCTCGCTCAACAGCGGCACCAAGCGCCATCCGACCCTGGAGCGCGGCGTCATCATCGGCGCCGGCGCCAAGGTGCTCGGCTCGTTCACGGTGGGCGAGTATGCCAAAGTCGGCTCGAACGCGGTGGTGATCAAGCCGGTGCCGGCCGGCGCCACGGCGGTCGGCAACCCGGCCCACATCGTCCAGAAAGAAGCCGACACGCGTGCGACCTCGCATCTGTTCTCGGCCTACGGGGTCACCCCCAACGGCGACGATCCGCTGTCGAAGGCCTTGCATGGCCTGATCAATCACGCGGCGCGCCAGGACGAACAGCTCGACCGGCTGATGGCCCTGATGAAGACCGCCGGAATCGCCTGCCAGAGCACGCCCGAGTGTGATAAATTGGATTCGGTAAAGCTCAATAAACTGGTCGAGTAAGGACACACGCATGACACTAGAAGGTATGACACAGGAAGCAACGGGCGGCGCCGACGGCGCTGCCTTGCTGGACCCGTTTGAAATCCGCGTGCTGGCGGTGCTGGCCGAGAAAGAAGGCCTCACACCAGATAATTATCCGATGTCGCTCAACGCCATCACCAACGGCTGCAACCAGCTGTCGAGCCGCGATCCGGTGATGCAGTTGTCGGACGAAACCGTGCAGGACGTGCTGCAGCGCCTGATGCAGCGCAAGTTCGTCAACGGCATCACCCAGGCCGGCGCGCGCGTGACCAAGTACGAGCACCGCATGCGCATCAAATGGTCGCTGGAGCAGGACAAGCTGGCCGTGCTGACCATCCTGATGCTGCGCGGTTTGCAGACGGCGGGCGAAATCCGCACCCGCAGCGGGCGCCTGCACGAATTCAAGTCGGTGGCCGATGTCGAGGCTTGCCTGCAGTTTTTGATCGACAAATACCCGCCCATCGTGGCCCGCCTGGCGCTCGCGCCGGGCACCAAGGAGCCGCGCTACGGCCAGCTCCTGGGCGGCGACGCGGCGCTGTCGCAGCAGGAATCCTCGTTCGGCGTGGTCAGCGCGCCGCCCCAGGGCAGCAGAGTGGCGCAGCTGGAGCAGGAAGTGGCCTCCCTGCGCGCCGAGATCGACGACCTCAAGCTGCAATTCCTGGCGTTCAAGACGCAGTTCGAGTAACTGGTGTCGGGTTCACCCCGGCCAGTATTCTCTCCACCAGGTCGCAAGCCTCGTCCACGCCAGCGCTGGCGGCGGTCATCGCGGCCACCGCCTTGCAGCGGGCGGCGAGCGCCTGGTCGGACGTCAGCCGGTTCAACTGGTCCGCCACCGCGCTGGCCGTGTAGCGTTTCGGCGCGATCGACCGCGCAACGCCGAGCCGCACCGCGCGGCTGGCATTGTCGAACTGGTCGAACGCCATCGGCTGGATCAGTTGCGGCACGCCGGCCGCCAGCGCCTGGCTGGTCGAACCGATGCCGCCATGATGGACAAACGCCGCCACGCGCGGCAACAGCGCCTGGAATGACACGGAATCGACCTGCACGACACCCTGCGGCAAGGTGGCCGGCACTTGCGCCTTGTGCGGGGTGATCAGGATGCCGCGCTTGCCGGACAATCTGCACGCCTCCGCCGAGGCGGCATAAAAAGAGTGCGAGGTGGCGTTGGCGGTGCCGCTGGTGAACGCCACGGGCGCTGCGCCGTCATCGAAGAAAGCCGCAAGCTTGTCGCCAACCCGCTCGCCGCCGTCGAACAGTGGAAACGCGGTCGGATGAAAATTGGCCGGCGCATCCGGCTGGGGCGCGGCGAACCAGCGCGGATACAGGCCGATGCACAGCTCGCCCTCATGCAGCCACTGGTGCATGATCCGGTCCACCGGCGCCAGGCCGAGACCGGCGCGCAGGCGATTGAAGGGCACGCCGTAAAGTGGATCGAGGAATTTGCGGTCCAGGGTGCGCCAGACGAAGCGCTTGACGCAGCGCGGCAGCTTTTCCATGTGGCCGAGGGGTGAAAATCGCGGCGCCATGAATTCCGACCTGATCACCGATGGCGACAAGTGCACCACCGCGCCCGGCAGGCCGCATTTTTCCCGCAGCAGGCGGCTGGCGAACGCCATGGTCGAGCCGATCACCGTGGTTTCGCCCGGAATGATATCGGCGTACATAGCGTCGTAGAAGAGGGGGACATTGCTCATGACCCCGGCGGCAACGAGGGCCATGGCTTTCTTCGGATCGGTCGCTTCCGGCGAATCGAGGAAAGCCTGATGCCTGGCCGCCGACCCAACCCCCACGGCAGCGAGGCCGGCCGCTTCAATCACGCCGCTAAACGTCGGGTTGGCGTACACGCGCACCTCGTGGCCGCGCCGCTTCAATTCCACGCCCATGGCGACAAAAGGCAGCACGTCGCCCAGGCTGCCGACGACCGCAATCAGGATTCTCATACAGGCTCGCTTGTTATAGTGATGGATAGAATTTTCTTCTTGAACGCAAGTTAAGGTATATTGTTAACGATGTCAACATTAAATCGAAGCACCTATCATCATGGCGATTTGCGGGCGGCCTTGCTGGCCGCGGCCGAGGACCTGGTCGACGCGACGGGCGCCGGCGCGATCAGCCTGCGCGAGGTGGCGCGCCGGGCGGGCGTGTCGGCCACGGCGTGCTACCGGCATTTCGAGGACAAGGAAGCGCTGCTGGCGGCGCTGGCTGCCAAGGGCTACGCGGACTTCGCCCTGTACATTGAACAGGCCGCAGGCGGCGCGCCCGATGCCCTGGCCGCCGTGGGGCAGGCCTACGTCCGCTTCGCGCTGGAGCGCCCGGGGCGTTTCCGCCTGATGTACGGGCCCCTGATCGCCGACCGCAGCCGCCATCCCGGCCTGCAGGCGGCGGTGCAAGGCGTGACGCAGGCGTTTGCACGCATGCTGCAAGGCAGTGGCGGGGAGGGCAAGGATGTGGGAGTGATGAGCCTGAAGCTGTGGTGCATGGTGCACGGACTGGCCCAGCTGCTGCTCGATGGGATGTTGCCCGGCCACGACCCGGAGGTGCTGGCGCGCGCGCTGACCACGCGCTGAGCGGGCGCCGTTCCCGCGCGGGGTCCGGCGCCCAAGGCGAGGGCGTGGCCGGGTGTCAGCCTTCGTCGCGCAAGCGGCGCAGCCGGATCGCGGCGTACATCATCGCCATCCCCGCCACCGCCCCGACCCACGCGCCGGGCGACGCCAGGGTGGCCCAGGAATCGGCCAGCAGGCCATTGACCCGGTCGATCGTGAATTGCATGTTGTGGCTGCCTATCCCGCTGGCCTCGCCGCTCAGCCAGCTTCCAGGCACCAGGCCGAGCAGAATGCGGCCCACCACCGTCTGCATCAGCGCGCCCGGAGCTGGTCCGGCCCCCAGCACATACGTGATCCACTTGACGAGCACGAGCGCAATCACCGGCACGCCCACGGCCCACAAGAAGACCTTGGACCTGGCCCAGGCCGACACCATCAGCAGCCAGCCGACCGTCGGCAAGGCCCAGATCAGGTACACCGGCAGCATGCCCAGGGAGCGCAGCGGAGCCAGCAGGAAAACCGGGCTGGTCAGCAGCGCGCCGAACAGGTTCACTCCGTTCAAGGCGGCGATCGTGCCGGCGCACAGCACCAGCAGCACCGAGGTCGCCGTGCTCACGCCGATGACGATCAGGGGCGCCACGATGGTCACCGTGATCACTTTCGATAACACCGTGTGGGTGTCCGACAGCGGCAGCGACTTCCAGAACAGGATGCTGCGGTCGCGCCGCTCGTCGTACAGCGCGGCCAGGCAGTAGAAAAACGCGGACGCGGTCAGCATCAGCAATAGCGGCGAGGTAGCCACCAGGCTGAGCGTGGCGAGCAGGTCGGCTACACCCGACAGGCCGCCGGGGATGGGCGCCGGACCCGTCGTCATCGCGGTCAGCAGGTGGCGGAAGGGCGCATCGGACGAGACCATGCCAAAGCCAAGGGTCAGGGCCGTCACTCCGACCATCACGATGGCCAGGATCAGGGGCGCATAAAAGAACGCTCCCTTGTGCTCCCAGAACTCGCGTTTAAGCAACCATTTCAGGGTGTTCATGCGTAGCTTCCTTTCATGGTCGCGACGAACAGGTCGGCGACCTTGGGGTTGCGGGTTTCGCCAAGGGCGGCAAGCTGCTCGCGCGCCACGCCGTCGAACAGCATCACGGTCTTGCCGAACACGGTGCGCTGGTCGATCGGGTGCAAGGCGCTGGCGGCGTTGACGTTGTCGGGCGCGACCAGGACTTCGACGAAGCGCGCTCCCACCTCGTCCATCGAGGCTGACAGCACGATCTTGCCGTCGCGGATGAACATCAGGTCGGTGAGGATGTGTTCGACTTCCTCGACCTGGTGGGTGGTGATGATGATGGTCTTGTTCTCGTCAAAATAGTCTTCCAGCAGGTTCTGGTAGAACTGCTTGCGGTACAGGATGTCCAGCCCCAGGGTGGGCTCGTCGAGCACCAGCAGCTTGACGTCGATGGCCATCACCAGCGCCAGGTGCAGTTGCACGACCATGCCCTTGGACATGGCCTTGACCTTCATCTCCGGCTTGAGCTTGGTTGCAGCCAGGTAGCGTTCGGCCTTGGCGCGGTCGAAGCGCGGATGTACGCCGGCCACGAAGTCGATCGCCTCGGACACGCGCAGCCAGCGCGGCAGGATCGCCACGTCGGCGATGAAGCATACTTGCTGCATCAGCGCATCGCGCTCGGTACGCGGGTCGAAGCCGAGCACCGACAGTTCGCCCTCGAAGGCGGTCAGGCCGAGCGCGGCCTTGAGGGTGGTGGTCTTGCCGGAACCGTTGGGGCCGATCAAGCCGACGATCCTGCCTGCGGGAATCTCGAAGCTGATGTTGTCGATCGCCAGCGACTTGCCGTAGCGTTTGCTCAAGCCGCGGGCTGTCATGACGGCGCTCATGACGGGGCTCCATCTTGGGGGCGCGGCAGCTGGTCGATATCGAGGCCGAGGCGGCGGATGCGTTCGAGCATGGCCGGCCATTCTTCGCGCACGAAGCGCTCGCGTTCGCTGGCGAGCAGTTTTTCGCTCGCGCCTTCGGTCACATACATGCCAATTCCCCTTCGTTTTTCCACAAGTTGCTCGTCCACCAGTTCCTGGTAGGCGCGCGAGACGGTGATCGGATTGAGCTGGTAGTCGGCCGCCACCTGGCGCACCGAGGGCAGGGCGTCGCCGGCTTTCAGGGCGCCGTCGAGCATCATGCCGATGACCTTCTCCTTGAGCTGGCGGTAAATGGGGGTGTTGTCGTTCCAGCCAATCGTCATGGCGGGCCCTCCCTGTGATGTGGTGTTGCCTGGCGAGACATGAATGCTCCCTGTTGGTGAGTCGATTAAGTGGTGATGTAGTGAACTATAACACTAGTTATCAAAGGCGGAAGAATTTATTTGGCGGGGACGGGAGGCGCGACTCGGCGCCGGGCGCGGGAACAACTGGTCCGCTTGTCGGGCAAGGGACCAGTTGCGGCGGTGGCTGCGCCGGCGCTATTGGCCGACTTTGCCGGGCAGGCTCAGCGAACCCGAGGCGACCTTGAACACGTTCGCCACGCACAGCAGCGGGCTATGCATGCTGGCGTTGACCCGCAGCGCGGCCGTCACGCCGTCGAAACCAGCGTCCGACAGCACGCCCACATCGTCGAACGGCACCCGCACTTCCAGGGTCGCATCCTTGAATACCGGACTGTAACCCGGGCTGTCGATCAGCAGCGGCAGCCCGGGCCAGGTCTTCGGCAGCTTGGGAGTGGTCCCGGGGGCAATGTCGACCACCTTGAGCGCGCCCTTGCCGCAAGCGTCGTCCGGTGTCAGGACTACCCAGTGCGAATGCCAGAGGTCGCCATCGTTGTTCAGATTTCCATCGCCATTTTCATCGTACAGGGGCGTATCGTCGAAATCGGGATGCGAGGTCACGGCAAGGGCGAGGATGCCGGCGCCCTTGCCGAACCCCACCACCGATGGATCGAGCGTGGTTGGCCAGACATACGAAAACACCTTGCTGCCGGCCAGCTTGCCGACCGCGGAAGGGTGCGACTGGCCAGCCTTGCCGGAGACGGCAATGTGGAAAACCGCCGTGTTGCCTTCCTTGGTGATCCGGGTATGGACGATGTCGAACGGGGCGTCGACCGTCTTTGCCGGCGCGCTCTGGATGCCGCCCGTGTGGCTCTGGTGGGCGTGCGCCGCGCAGGCCGAAAACAGCACGGTGGCCGCGAATGCTTGTGTGACGAATTTCATTGCTTCTCCAATTGAATAGACTGGGTTTGTTTAAATGCGGCAGGCGCCGTCGTTGCCGTGCGACTGGTGTGACTGGTGCGGCTGGTGCGGCTGGTGCGGCTGTGCTGTTGTCCGGGCGGCCAGCTGTGCGATCAGCGCGCCAACTTGCATGTCGTGTACCGCGCCCAGGAGCGTGTGGCGCAATACACCCTGGCGGTCGAATAGCAGCAAGGTCGGCGTGCCGCGCAACTGGTACGCCTGCATCGTCAGCGGCAGCGGGCCTTGGCCGGACGGCTGATCGATCCCGACCGGAAAATCGATCCGGTATTCGTGGATGAACGCTTCCAGCGCCGCACTGCCCATCGCCGCGTGATGTTCAAATACCGTGTGCAGGCCGAGCACTTCCACGTCTTCCCGGGCAAAAATTTGTCGGACGTGCTTCGCCTGCGGAATCGCGTGCGAAACGCAGCCCGGGCACAGCATCTGGAACGCGTATGCCGCCACGACCTTGCCGCGCAAGCCGGCCAGGCTGACCGGGACGGGTGCGTTGAGCCAGGCCACAACCTGGAACTCGGGCGCGGCGGCGCTTGTGCCGGCGGCCATCATTTGGCGCGCAGTGCCACGCGTGGGAAGTCGAGCGGGACCGCGAAGGCGACGTTCACGTAATTGGTGAACAGGTTCAGCGCGATATGCGCCATGATTTCCATGATGGCAGCATCGTCAAAGCCCGCCTGGCGCAGGGCATCGACATCGGCGGTATCGATCCGGGCACGCTGCCGGACCATCTTGAGCGCGAAGGCTAGGGCGGCGGCGGTTTTCGGATCGTGCGACGTGCCTGCCTGGGCAGCTGTCATTTCCTCGCTGCTGGCACCGGCCTTGCGTCCGAGCGCCGTATGCGCGGCCAGGCAGTATTCGCAGTTGTTCTGGTCGGCGATGGCGACCGCGATCTGCTCGCCGAGCCTGGCGCCCAAGGTGCCGCTGCCAAGCGCGCCGAATGCGGCCCACATGCTGGCCAGCGCGGCGGGGGAGTTGGCGACGGCGCGGAACATGTTCGGCATGGCGCCGAACGCGGCTTGGACTTGGTCGAGTAATCGGGCAGCTTCGCCGTGGGCTTGGTCGCGGGTGAGAAGGGCAATACGGGACATGGCGTTTCCTTTATAAACAGGCCGGTTGAAAACATGAAAAGAGCGGCCCTTCTCTTTTCATTAGGAGTCCTAAATATATGGGTGAAAAAAAATTCAGGCGAACGCTTCCCAGTTGCGGCGCTCGGTCGCGGCATCGGTAGGTTGGTGCTCCGCGCAATCGATTCTTAAAAACGAGATGGGCAGGGGCGCCTTGACCAGGGCGCAATGATGCGGTGCCGCCGTGCCGGGATTGACGTTCGCTTCGAAATAACGGCAGGACAGGCAGGCGCGCAGCGCTGGAAAACGTTCGCTCTTCTGCAATTGCGCAATCAGTTTGAACAGGCCGACCAGCAACTGGTCCTTGACACCGGCGTCGAGCGCAGCGGCGGCATCGTCGGCAAAGCTGAGGGCTGACATCATTTTCCCGACCAGCGCCTTGCCCTGGTCGGTCAGCCACAGGGCGCTGGCGCGGCCGTCATCCTCGGCGCGCGCTTTGCGGACCAATCCCTTGTTCACCAGGGCGGCCACGGAATCGCTGGCGCTGGCCGCCGATACCGACAACTGCGCGGCCAGCCACGACAGGCGTACGCCCTGGGTGCGGTCTTTCAGCAGTTGCAGGATCTCGGCCTGGGTGGGATTGAGATTTTCCGCTGTCGCAAATTCCCACATCCCCGCGCGCAACACGCTCGACACCCGGCTGATCGCAACGACGATGCGAGCCGAGATATCCGGTGTGCCGTCCCACGGCGTTTCTGGTTTGATGTCCATGGATGCATCATAACACGGTCAAAAATTAAATCAAGAGTCCTAATTAATTGCCGGTGAAATCGACGGATCCAGGACGGAACGGGGGAGCTTGTTCGCAGGGGGGGGGCATGGCCGCCTTCGGCGTCCTTGAGACCCCGCTGCCGTAGTAAGGACCGTGGTGCACGCCCGGCCTTGCCGGCGGCTGCGCATCGCCTCGGTCCGAACATTTGAGTAGTGTTAAGCAAACAAAGTCGGTATATTCCGCCTTCTCAGATATTTTTCAGATAGTTAAACGATCCAATGCGACACGACGAACTGCCATTTCCCCCTTCGACGGCCATGCGCCGCGGCGCTGCACTGCTTGCATGCCTGTTTTTCACGGCTTGCGGTGGCGGCGGATCGGGCGGTTCATCATCCACCCCGTCCACTCCGGTTGTGGTTGCGCCGCCAGCGTCCAACTGCGGCGCGGGTGCCGTCGACTACATGGCGGCGGGCGACGATGACATGGCCGCGCTCGGCATCACCTGCATGCAATCTGTGCGGGCCGGTAAGGAAACCGTGCTGCAGATTCCGAACGGCATGGCGCTCGACAAGGCCGGCAATGCGTATATCCTCGACCGCGCCAAGCAAGTCATCTTCAAGCTCACCCCGGCGGGCGCGATGTCGGTGCTGGCCGGCTCGATCGCCAATTACGGCAGCCAGGACGGCGCCGGCGGCGCGGCCAGCTTCAACTTCAACTACCAGTCGCGCATCATCGTCGATACGGCGGGCAACGTGATCGTGACCGATACCTGCAACAATACCTTGCGCAAGATTACCCCGGGGGGCGTGGTCAGCACGCTCGCCGGCGTGAGCGAGCAGGTGTGTTGGTTAGGTGCCGGTGTGCTGCCGACGCACGACGGCGCGGGCGCGCAAGCGCTGTTTACGCGTCCGGCAGAGATCGTGCTTGACGTCAATGGCGACTACCTCGTGATCGAGCAGCTCGGCATCCGCCGCGTGACCCCGGCCGGCGTGGTAAGCCATGTCTCCTGGACAAACGATCCCAAGAACGAGCGGAAGATCAGCGGGCCATCGCGCATTGCCGTGGCTGGCGACGGCTCGCTGTACGTGGTTGAAAGCGCGCGCATTTATCGCATCAGCGGCGGCCTGGCCAGCTTTATCGCCGGCGGCGATTACGCCAAGGAAGGCGGCGTACGCGACGGCACCGGCGCCGCAGCCAGTTTCAAGTCCCCGCGCGCCCTCGCGGTCGATGCGGCGGGCGATGTCTATGTCAGCGATTACGACACCTTGCGCAAGGTTACCCCGCGCGGCGTGGTCACCACGATCGCTGGCGACGGCAAGGGCGGCGACGTGCGCGATGGCAAGGGAACGGAGGCGCGCTTCTCGTACATCAGTCAACTGTTGATCAATTCATCGGGCAACGTGCTGGCGCTCGATACCGGCGCCATGGCGATCCGCACGATCACCCCGGGCGGGGCGGTCACCACCTCGGCCGCCACGCCGGTGACCAGCGCGAGCGTGGACGGCAAGGGCAGCGCAGCGCGCTTCAACCGGCGCGATGGCACGGCCGCCGATGCTGCCGGCAATCTGTACATCGCCGATTACAACACCAACCTGGTGCGCATGGTCAGCCCGGACGGCGTCGTGAGCGTGTTTGCCGGCAACGGCGTCAAGGGCGCCGTGTTCGCGCATCCCTACAGCATTGCGGTGGGCCTGAACGGCACTGTGTATGTGGTCGATAGCGAGAGGATTGCCCGCATCGACGGCGGCGCGACCGCCACGGTCCTGCCGCATCCGGTCGGTGGCGATGCGGTGGTCGATATTGCTGTCGATCCCGAAGGCAACGTGGCCGTTGCGGGCTACTATTCTGTCAGCCAGGTCTCGTCGTCGGGCAAGGTGACCCAACTGATCGCCGATGCGGGCACTGGCCCGCGCGACCCGAACAATTTTTCCTTCCAGCCGGCCAGCATTGCCTACGACCGCCTTGGCAATCTATACGTGGCCGATGACGACAGCAAGGCCGTGTACAAATACAGCAAGGACGGCAAGCTGACCTTATTCGCGGGCTCGCCCGGCTGGATTGGCGACCGGGACGGCCCGGTGCGCACCGCCATGCTGGGCTTTCACGGGACCACGGAAATGGCGTTTGCGCCGAATGGCGACATGTATCTGAGCGGCCAAGGCTTGCTGCGTAAGATCAAGCCGGATGGCACCGTATCGACCCCGGCACTGGCATGGGGCAAGCCCGTGCTTGGTGGTATCGCCATCGGCAATGGCATGCTGATCGGGATGACGGGTTATGCAGTGCTGCACACTGCCTTGCCGGCGGACTGACAGCGGCGCGTGGCGGCGGGCGGCCTCGCGGCCGCTTCACGCTACGCCACGGTCACGCTGCGGCCGTCAGCCGATCACTTTGCCGTCGAGGTCGTGGCGCGTGATCGTGCCATCCTCGCCGATGGCGATCCAGCCGCCGCGTGGCGGCTCGCCATCCGGCTCCCAGTCCGGCAGCACGTAGCGGCGCTTGCCGTCTTTCTCGTGCAATGCCGGGCGGTGGGTGTGGCCGTGGATCAGCACGTCGGCGCCGGTGGCGGCGAACAGGGCGTCGATCGCCTGCGGCGTGACATCCATGATTTCCATGGTCTTGGTGCTGTGCGCTTCCTTGCTGCCTTCGCGCAGGTTGGCGATGATCGCCTTGCGCTGGGCCAGCGGCATGGCGAGAAATTGCGCCTGCCACGCCGGCTGGCGTACCTGCTTGCGAAATTCCATGTATTTGATGTCGTCGGTGCATTCGGCGTCGCCGTGCACCAGCGCAATGCGCTGCCCGCCGATGTCGGCGATGTGCGGTTCGGCCAGCAACTCCATGCCGGCCGTATCGGCGAAAGCCTGGCCGACCAGGAAGTCGCGGTTGCCCGCGATCCAGTAGACCGGAATGCCCGCATCGCGCACGGCGCGGATGGCTGCGGCGATCTTGCGGTGCAGGGGCGCATCGAGGTCGTCGTCGCCCGCCCAGTATTCGAACAGGTCGCCGAGGATGTACAGCGCGCGCGCGGCCATGGCGCGTTCTTCCAGGAAGGCGAAGAAGGCGTCCACGGTGCGCGCATGCGCGGCCTGCAGATGCAGGTCGGAGATAAACAGCGCGAGCGTTCGCGCGGGCAGCGTCATCGCTGCACTGCCGGTGAGGTGTGCCCGCGCAGCATGCTTAGATGACCGTGATTTTTTCGATGATCACCGGCTCGACCGGCACATCGGCGAACATGCCGCTGGTGGCGGTCTTGACCTTGCGGATCTTGTCGACCACATCGGTGCCTTCGCTGACCTTGCCGAACACGGCATAGCCCCAGCCGTCCTGGCCTGGATAGTCGAGGAAGCTGTTGTTCTTGACGTTGATGAAGAACTGGGCCGATGCCGAGTGCGGCGCCGAAGTGCGGGCCATGGCCAGGGTGTACATTTCGTTCTTGAGGCCGTTCTTGCCTTCGTTTTCCACGGTTTGCTCGGCTGGCTTTTGCTTCATGCCTGGCTCGAAACCGCCGCCCTGGATCATGAAGTCGCCGATGACGCGGTGGAAAATCGTGTTGTCGTAGTGGCCCTTGGCGACGTAGTCGAGGAAGTTGGCGACCGATTTCGGTGCTTTTTCGGCGTCGAGTTCGACGGTGATGTTGCCCATGTTGGTGGTGATGAGTACGGCCATAGTGGTGTCCTGTTGGTTAAGTTGTTGTGATGTGCTTCAGTTTGCTACTGGCACGCGCCCGCTATTTTACTGCTTCACGATGGTGGCCGACTTGATGACGATCGGCGTGACCGGGACGTTCTGGTTGCCGCGCACGTCGTCGACCATCACGCCCTTGATTTTGTCGACCACGTCCTGGCCGGAAATGACCTTGCCGAACACGGTGTAGCCGAAGCCGTCGCGGCCCGGATAGTCGAGATTGGTGTTTTCGGCGACGTTGATGAAAAACTGCGAGGTGGCCGAGTTCGGGTCCTGGGTGCGCGCCATGGCGATCGAGTAGGGCACGTTCAGCAAGCCATTCTTGGCTTCGTTCTGGACCGGTTTGTTGGTGCGGCGCGGCATCATCTTTTCATCCATGCCGCCGCCCTGGATCATGAAGTCGTTGATGACCCGGTGAAAAATCAATCCCTTGTAATAGCCGCTTTTGACGTACTGGAGGAAATTGGCGACCGTTTTCGGCGCTTTTTCCTGGTCCAGTTCGAGGACGATTTCGCCCATGCTGGTCTTGAGCGAGACATGCGGCGTATCGCTTGCCAGCACGGCGGTGCTGAGGGTCAGGCCGCAGAACAGGGTGAGAAAACGGGCGACCAGCGGCATGCGGAACAATAACGAATCTTGCATTTGAAATCCTTGACGTGAAGTGCTTGTTGTTATATGGAGGGAAGGCTGTCAAGCCTTTACCGCAAAAATAAACCTGATCCATATGCGGCCAGCCGGGATTTTAACAATGCTATACTTTGTACAGAACGTCCCATTCTATCAAAGAAGAACAAGACAGAGGGCTCCGACGATCTCGATGCAAACCACGCCTGACCGGCGCGCGCCCACCGCGGCGATCGCGCCCGGTTGTCGTTTTGCCCGGGCGCGGCGCGCGCTGTAACGAGTAAGAATCCGATGAGCCAATTAAAGATCTACAACACGCTTGCGCGTGAAAAGCAGGTATTCAACCCGATCGAGCCCGGCAAAGCCGGCATGTACGTGTGCGGGATGACGATCTACGACTACTGCCATATCGGCCATGCGCGCATGATGATGGCGTTCGACGTCATCTATCGCTGGCTCAAGGTATCGGGCTACCAGGTTACGTACGTGCGCAACATTACCGATATCGAAGACAAGATCATCAAGCGCGCCGTCGACAATGGCGAGTCGATCTCGCAGCTGACGTCGCGCTTCGAAAAGTACATGGATGAAGACACCGCGGCGCTCGGCATCTTGCCGCCCGACGTGGTGCCGCATGCGACCGCCTACGTGCCGCAGATGCTGTCGATCATCGCCCAGCTCGAACAGAAGGGCCTGGCCTACAAGTCCGACGATGGCGATGTGAATTACGCGGTGCGTAATTTCCCCGGCTACGGAAAGCTTTCCGGCAAGTCGCTCGACGACCTGCGCGCGGGCGAACGGGTCGACGTCAATACCGGCAAGCGCGATCCGCTCGACTTCGTGCTGTGGAAGGCGTCCAAGGAATCGGAACCCGACGAAGTCAAATGGGAATCGACCTGGGGCAGCGGCCGTCCGGGCTGGCATATCGAATGCTCGGCGATGTCGTGCGCGACCCTGGGCGAACACTTCGACATCCACGGCGGCGGCGCCGACCTGCAATTCCCGCACCACGAGAACGAGATCGCCCAGTCCGAAGGCGCGTTCGGTCATCCGATGGCCAACTACTGGGTGCACAACGGCTTCGTGCGCGTGGTCGACGAAAAGACCAACGTCGCCGAAAAAATGTCGAAGTCGCTGAATAATTTCTTCACGATCCGCGACGTGCTCAAGCTGTACGACGCCGAAGTGATCCGCTTCTTCATCTTGCGCGGGCATTACCGCAGTCCGCTGAACTACGGCGCGGCCAACCTCGACGACGCCAAGGTTGCCTTGACGCGCCTGTACACGGCGCTGGCCGGCATCGACCTCGGCACGGAGTCGCTCGACGTCGACTGGAACGAAGCGCACGCGCTGCGTTTTCGCGAAGCGATGGACGACGACTTCAACACGCCGATTGCGATCGCCGTGCTGTTCGACCTCGTCACCGAGCTGAACAAAAGCAAGTCGGCCGCGCTGGCGCGCCAGTTCAAGGCCCTCGCTGCCGTATTGGGCTTGCTCGAACGCGCGCCGCAGGCATTCCTGCAGGCGGGCGGCGAGGAGGGCGGCATGGACGAAGCGGCCATCGTGGCGGCCATCGCCAGGCGCGGCGAAGCGAAGAAAGCACGCAACTTCGCCGAGTCCGACAGCATTCGCGCCGGCTTGCTGGCGGCCGGCATCGTCCTCGAAGACAAACCGGACGGCACGACCAACTGGCGCCGCGCATGATGGCGCCAACCAAGGAAACGGCGGGGGCCACTCCGCCGCCGCTGGAGGTGCCTGAGTACTGGGAGCAAGCCAAGATCGAACTCATGAAGCGCGACCGCATCATGAAAAAGCTGATCCCGCAATTCGGCGACCTGCACCTGGTCGGCCATGGCGATCCGTTCACCACCCTGGCACGCTCGGTGGTGGGCCAGCAGGTCACCACCAAGGCCGCCGATGCGGCATGGAACAAGCTGCTCACGGCCTGTCCCAAGATCACGCCAGCCCAGGTGATCAAGGCGGGCGCCGAGCAATTGTCGGCCTGCGGCCTGTCCAAGCGCAAGACCGAATACATCCTCGACCTGGCCGACCATTTCAAGGCCAAGCGGGTGCACGCGAACCAGTGGGCCGAAATGGATGACGAAGCCGTCATCGCCGAGCTGGTGCAGATTCGCGGTATCGGACGCTGGACAGCGGAAATGTTCCTGATATTCAATCTGCTGCGCCCGAATGTCTTGCCGCTGGATGATCCCGGCCTGATTCAAGGTATCAGCCAGAACTACTTTTCCGGCGAACCGGTATCGCGCAGCGATGCGCGCGAGGTCTCGGCCAATTGGGAGCCTTGGAGAACGGTCGCTACGTGGTATTTGTGGCGTAGCCTCGATCCGGTTCCGGTAGAATAGCGCCTGAAGTGGCCGTGCGGTGGGGTATGCTGCGGCCAGAATTTACCCGGAGGTATAATGATTAAACAAACTTTCCTCAGTTTTGAGCAGCCAATTGCCGAGCTTGATGCCAAAATTGAAGAGCTGCGCTTCGTCCAGGACGATTCGGCGGTCGACATCTCCGAAGAAATCGACCGCCTGGCCAAGAAGAGCCAGCAACTGACCAAAGATATCTACGCCAAGCTCACGCCGTGGCAGGTGTCGCAGATTGCGCGCCATCAGCAACGTCCATACACCATGGACTATGTGAACGAAATCTTTACCGACTTCCACGAACTGCACGGCGACCGCACCTACGCGGACGACCTGTCGATCGTCGGCGGCCTGGCGCGCTTTAACGGCCAGTCCTGCATGGTCATCGGCCACCAGAAGGGGCGCGACACCAAGGAACGCGCGATGCGCAACTTCGGCATGCCCAAGCCCGAAGGCTACCGCAAGGCCATGCGCCTGATGAAGCTGGCCGAAAAATTCGGCTTGCCGATCTTCACCTTCGTCGATACGCCAGGCGCTTTCCCCGGCATCGACGCCGAAGAGCGCGGCCAGTCCGAAGCCATCGGCCACAATCTGTACGTGATGGCTGAGCTGAAGGTGCCGCTGATCGCCACCATCATCGGCGAAGGCGGCTCCGGCGGCGCGCTGGCGATTGCCGTGGGCGACGCCGTGCTGATGCTGCAATATGCCACCTACTCGGTCATCTCGCCGGAAGGCTGCGCATCGATCCTCTGGAAAACCTCGGAGCGCGCGTCCGACGCGGCCGATGCGCTGGGCCTGACCGCGCACCGCCTGAAAGCGATGGGCCTGATCGACAAGATCATCAACGAGCCGCTCGGTGGCGCCCACCGCGATCCGAAGGGCATGGCCGTCATGCTCAAGCGCGCCCTGGCCGATACCCTGCGCCAGTTCCACGGCATGAAGACCAAGGACTTGATCGAAGCGCGTCACAACAAGTTGATGAGCTACGGCAAATTCAAAGAAACGACCCCGGCCGACGAGTGAACCAGACCACCAACGCAGCGCTTGCAGCGCAGTTTGCGCAAGCGCTCGACGCGTTGCGTGCACAAGGCGAACGCCCCTCGGTGGCGATCGCTTACAGCGGCGGGCTCGATTCCTCGGCCCTGCTGCACCTGGCGGCGCAGTACGCATCCGCCCACGATGTTCCCCTGTTTGCTTTCCACGTCCACCACGGCATCAGCCCCAACGCCGATGCCTGGCTGGCGCATTGCGAAGCGACTTGTGCCCGTCTCGGCGTGCCATTCGCCGCGCGCCGCGTGGTGCTGGAAAAAACCAGATCCGGTGTGGAAGCGGCTGCCCGCAAGCTGCGCTACGCCGCCCTGGGCGCCCTGTGCGCGGAGCACGCGGTGCGCCTCATGCTCACCGCCCACCATCTCGACGACCAGGCTGAAACCGTGCTGCTGCAACTGCTGCGCGGCTCCGGCACGGCCGGCTTGTCCGGCATGGATGCGGCCAACGCCGCGCCCGAGCTGCTGGGCAACCCCGACCTGGTGATGGCGCGCCCCTTGCTGCCGGTTTCGCGCCAGCAGCTCGAAGCGTACGCGGCCGCGCATGACATCGCCTGGGTCGAGGATGAATCGAACACCCACCCGCGCTATGCACGCAACGCGCTGCGTCACCAGGTGATGCCGGCACTGGCCACGGCCTTTCCCGGCTACCAGGAACGCTTTGCGCGCAGCGCGGCACACGCGCAGTCGGCCCAGCGCCTGTTGACCGAACTGGCCGTACAAGACCTGGCTGCCTGCCTGGTCGACAATTGCATCGACGTCGCCAAGCTGCGCGCGATGAGCCTGGACCGCGCCTACAACATGCTGCGCTACTGGTTCGGGCTGCGCGCGCTGCGCATGCCGTCGACCGCCTGGCTGACCGAAATGGTGACCCAGCTGGTGGAGGCGCGCCACGACGCCCAGCTGCTGGTAACGCACCCCGACTGCCATATCCGGCGTCATCGCGACCGCCTGTACATCACGCCCAAGCTGGCCGACCTGGCCGGCCAGCGCGATCCGGACGACGAAGGCATTTTTGTGAAAGAGGGCGAGCGCTTCGCCTGGACCGGGGAGGCGTGCATGGCCTTTCCGGCTTACGGCGGGGTGCTGCATTTCGACCCGGCGCAGCAGGGTTTCGATAGCGCCTGGCTGCGCGCCCAGCCCTTGCAAATCGACTTTCGCAAGGGCGGCGAACGCCTGAAACCGGCCGCCAACCGGCCCACGCGTCCGCTCAAGTACCACTACCAAGCCTGCAACGTACCCGCCTGGGAACGCGAGCGCCTGCCGGTGGTCAGCAGCGGCAAGGATGTGCTGTTCGCGGCCGGCATCGGCATGGATTGCCATCACTTCGGGAGCGTGCCCGCGTCCCTGATCAGCCTGCGCTGGGAAGCGCATCCGGCCTGACGACTACGCAGAAATGTAATTTCGATATAGCAATAACGTATAGGTTTGTCCATCGACTGCCTTGTTTTTCTGCATCGCAGCATGTAGAGTAAAGCCCTCCTTTTTCATTAACCGAGCGGAAACTTCACTCTTATGGCTTTAATCGTCCACAAATATGGCGGAACGTCGATGGGCTCGACCGACCGCATCAAGAACGTTGCGTTACGCGTCGCCAAATGGCATGACGCGGGGCACCAGATTATTGTTGTGCCTTCGGCGATGTCGGGCGAAACCAACCGCCTGATCGGCCTGGCAAAACAACTGATGGAACAGCCTGATCCGCGCGAACTGGACATGATTGCCTCCACGGGTGAACAGGTTTCCGTCGGTTTGCTGGCGATGGCCTTGCTGGCGATCGGCAAGCCGGCCGTGTCGTATGCGGGCTGGCAAGTGGCGATCAAGACCGACTCGGCCTTCACCAAGGCGCGCATCGAGTCGATCGATGACGTCAAGGTCAAGGCCGATCTGGATGCCGGCAAGATCGTGATCATCACCGGTTTCCAGGGTGTCGATGGGAAGGGCAATATCGCCACCCTCGGCCGCGGCGGCTCGGATACCTCGGCCGTGGCGATCGCGGCGGCGATGAAGGCGCAGGAATGCCTGATCTACACCGACGTCGACGGCGTCTACACGACCGATCCGCGCGTGGTGTCGGAAGCACGCCGCCTGAAAACCATTACGTTTGAAGAAATGCTGGAGCTGGCCTCGCTGGGCTCGAAAGTGCTGCAGAGCCGCTCCGTGGAATTCGCAGGTAATTACCGCGTGCCGACCCGCGTGTTGTCATCGCTGACCGATCCCCTGATGCCGCTTGAAGAAGAAGCCAACTCGGGCACCCTGATTTCGTTTGAGGAAGATACAAATATGGAACAAGCCGTCATCTCCGGCATCGCATTTAACCGCGATGAGGCCAAAATCACCATCCTGGGCGTGCCGGACAAGCCGGGTGTGGCGTACCACATCCTGGGGCCCGTGGCCGACGCCAACATCGAAGTCGACATGATCATCCAGAACCAGTCGGTGGAAGGCAAGACCGACTTCACGTTCACGGTCACGCGCGGCGAGTATGCCAAGGCCATGGGCGTGCTCGAAGGCGTCAAGACCGAGATCGGGGCGGCCAGCATTTCGGGCGACGCCAAGGTGTCGAAGGTGTCGGTGGTCGGCGTGGGCATGCGCAGCCACGTGGGCGTGGCCTCGCAGATGTTCCGTACCCTGTCGGAAGAGGGCATCAACATCTTGATGATCTCGACATCGGAGATCAAGATCTCGGTGCTGATCGATGAAAAGTACATGGAACTGGCCGTGCGCGCCCTGCATAAGGCCTTCGATTTGGAAAAAGCATAATATTTCCGAAAAATGGATGCGCAGCATTGCAAAATCCTGACCGAGCCGGTATGATCTTGGTCTTCTGATCTGGTGAAACCTACTGGGCAGAATGGAGATGTGGCCGAGTGGCCGAAGGCACATCCCTGCTAAGGATGCATATGGGGTAACCTGTATCGTGAGTTCGAATCTCACCATCTCCGCCAGAATCCTGTCCAGCTTGCTGCTGGACTGTCAAAAAACCCGCAGCGCTCGTCATGAGCCTGCGGGTTTTTTGTGTTTGCTTGCCGGCACGCCCCGGAGAAGCCGCAATTTTTTCGGGGGGAGGGGGCCGCGGCCCTGTTCGCCGCTGCCGGAATCCGGTATGATCTTGGTCTTCTGGCTTAGCAATACTGTGTAGGCCAGAATGGAGATGTGGCCGAGTGGCCGAAGGCACGTCCCTGCTAAGGACGCATATGGGGTAACCTGTATCGTGAGTTCGAATCTCACCATCTCCGCCAGATACTGAAAAAAGCTCCCGCAAGGGAGCTTTTTTCGTTTCGTGCGCCCGGCATGGGCGCACTCCTGTGGGGGCAAGTCCCGCCGCGAGCCGACCGGGGACGGCATGTCGACCGGCGATCCGGACGGTTGATGCGCGGACAGCGGTATCGCCGATTGCCCCATTCCTCGCCCGGCGGCTGGAACCGACGGGCGTCGCTGCGGTCTTAGCGTAATCAGGGTCGGAAACCACAGATCCGCTTACTTTCCCAGAACAGGAGGACAGAATGGACTCGCAGAATCGCACTGCCTGGCGCGTGGCAACCTTGGTCGCCGTGCTGTTAATTCCTTTCCATACGTATGCCGCTAATCCGGCGCCCCCGGCCAAGGCCGAACCGCAGCCTCCGGCGAGCCAGGCGGTGCAGCCGCAGGTCGACAAGCGCACGGCCGACACCACACAGTAAAAGCAGCGCGAGCTGATGACAGAGGCCCAGTCGGCCATCACGGAAACTGAAAAACGCCTTGAAGGCATTGGATGAAAAGCGCAACCGCGATGCGCTCGCCGCACTCGCGACGGCCACGGGCAAGCTGGAATTGATCCTGGCGCGCAGCCCGAAACTTGCCCTCGCCCCCGTGCGCACCGACGTGCTGACGCATGACTTGCTGGCCAAGAGCGACACCGTCAAGGCGGCCATCAAGGATGTGCGCGAACTCTTGCGCGATGGCGAGGTGCAGAAGGCGCGGCAACTGATGCAGAGCTTGGCGAGCGAAGTCGAGTTCCGTACGTTCAGTATTCCATTGGAAACCTATCCGGCCGCGATCAAGGCCGTCACACCCCTGATCGATGCCGGCAAGGTCGAGGAAGCGAAGACGGAACTGCGCACCATGCTCAACACCTTGGTCGTGACCAGCGAGGCGGTGCCGCTGCCCAAGTTGCGGGCGGAAGAGCAGATCAAGGCGGCCCAGGCGCTTGCTGAAAAAGCCAACCGCAGCAAGGAGGAAAACGACAAGCTGGCCCAAAGCATCGCTGCGCGCGCGACCAGTTGAAAATTGCCGAGCTCCTCGGTTACGGCGACAAGAAAAACTACAAGCCGATGTATCAGCAGATCGACGATCTCGACAAGAAAACGGTGGGCGGAAAATGGGGCAAGGGCTGGTTCGAGAAGATCGGGCAGCAACTCGCTGCGTGGAGGGCCTGAGTGGCCGGATTCGGACGAGTCCGCGCCGGGCCAGTCCGCGCGAATGCACGCCGCGCGAATGCACGCCGCGCGAATACCCGCCGTAGGCGCTTACAAGTTCAGTGCGGCGTACGGCCCGTCCGCCGCCATGCCGCGCCGATCACACCTCGCCGCTTCAACAAGGGAAGCCATGCCGGGCTACACTAAAGTGAATCTGAACCGTAGAAAATGGCTGCTCGCGGCGACGGGAACAAGCGGCGGTGCCGTGCTGGCCGCCGCCGCCATTCCCTTCGTGGAAAGCCTGGCGCCGAGCGAAGCGGCCAAAGCCGCCGGTGCTCCCGTCGAGCTCCACATTAACCGGATCGCGCCGGGCGCGCTGCTCACCGCCGAGTGGCGCGGGCGGCCAGTGTGGGTCCTGCACCGCACCGAGCGCATGCTGGCTCTGCTGCGCGGCAACGATGCGCGCCTGGCCGAGCCGCGCTCGGAGCAAGCGCAGCAACCACCGTATGCGGCCAACCCGACCCGTTCGATCCGTCCCGCTTTCCTGGTTGCCACCGGTATCTGCACCCACCTCGGATGCTGCTCGTGTACCGCCCCGAGGTGGCGCCGGCGGACCTGGGCAGCGACTGGACCGGTGGATTTTACTGCCCCTGCCACGGTTCCCGCTTCGACCTGGCCGGCCGCGTCTTCAAGAACGTTCCGGCACCGTCCAATCTGGACATTCCCCCTCACGAGTATCTGAGCGATACGCGTCTGCGCATCGGCGCCGACCGCGAGCACCCCGCCTGAATTGCGCGAACCACAGCGCGAAACCGCCACGCTCATGCGATTCAAATGGCCTGTGGGAAAGCTCTTACACGCGCACGCGTCATCGTCCACTACGCTCAGCCGATTGTCGTTTGCATAATGTTCACAACTGAACATTATCAATGACAAAGGAAGCCATGAACACAATTGACAGCGGCAGTGCCATCGTCGTACACGGTGGCGCTGGTGCCGGACGCGACCTCGACGACGGCTGCGCGCACGCCGCCCGAGCTGCGCGGGAACAACTTGAGCAGGATGGCGACGCGCTTGACGCCGCCATCGCCGCCGTTCTGGTGCTCGAAAACGATAGCCGCTTCAACGCCGGGACAGGCGCCGCGCTCGGCCTGGACGGCAGCACCATCGAGATGGATGCCTGCGTCATGGATACGCGCGGGCGCCTGGGCGCCGTCGCCGGCCTGCGCGCGGTCAGGAACCCCGTGCTGGTCGCGCGCGACGTGGCGCGCACGCCGCACTGCCTGCTGAGCGGGGAGGGCGCCGAGCGCTTCGCGCGCGCCATGGGCCACGTGCCGTTCAAAGAGGTCAGCGACAAGGCGCGGCGCGCCCACCAGAAGATGATCGACCAGCTTGCCAGCGACGGACAAGCCATGCCCGGCGTTGACAACAACGATTTCGCCCGCTTCTGGAACTACGCCTGCTCGCCCGCCTTCGCCGGCAAGAGCGGTTGCGACACCGTGGGCGCCGTGGTGCGCGACCAGGATGGCCACTTCGCCGTGGCCGGCTCCACCGGCGGCTCGGCGCCGTCCCTGCTCGGGCGGGTGGGCGACACCCCGATCATCGGCAGCGGTTTCTACGCCGGTCCGCACGGCGCGGTGGCGGCCACCGGCATTGGCGAGCACATCATGCGCCACATGCTGGCAAGCACGGTCTACCACTGGATCGCCGCCGGTACCGCGCTCGACGAGGCGCTGCGCCGCGGCGTCGGCCTGTTTCCGGACGACGTCCCCATCGGCCTGATCGCGGTCAGCCGCACCGAGGCCGGCGCGTTCAGCAATGCGCCCATGCCGCAAGCGGTGGTGCGCCATGGATGACACGATCGACGCGCCGACCCACGGCCACCTGCTGATCGTCGGCGGCAGCGAAGACCGTCAGCACGGCATGCGGGTGCTGACCCGTTTCGTCGAACTGTGCGGCGGCGCCGACCAGCCGGTGGCGGTAATGACGGCCGCCAGCGAGATCGCCGACCAGGTGTTCGAGATGTACCGCGTGGCCTTCGCCGAACTGGGTGTCACGCGAATTTCACATGTGCACCTCGATTCGCCCAAGGAAGCCGCCAGCGAAAAACTGCTGTCGCGGCTCCGGGAAGCGAAGGGCATCTTCATGAGCGGCGGCGACCAGAAGCGCTTGCTGGAGATGATCGGCGGCACGCCCGTCCATGCCTGCATCGCTACCGCGTTCGCGCGCGGCGCCTGCATCGCCGGCACCAGCGCGGGTGCATCCGCCATGTCGCGCTTCATGCTGGCCGAAGGCAAGGCCGAGCTGGAGCCGGAGAAAGGGGCGATCCGCCTCGGCCCCGGCTTGGGTTTCGTCGAGCGCATCGTGGTCGACCAGCATTTCGCCCAGCGCAAACGCCTGCCGCGCCTGCTGTCGATCATTGCCGAGCGTCCCGATCTGTACGGCATCGGCATCGACGAAGACACCGCGCTGTTAATCAGTCCCGGCAAAGGGATCGAAGTGATCGGCGACGGCGCGGTGACCCTGCTTGATGGCTTGAACATGGTCAGCAATATCGATCTGCTCGACACCGGCGAGGTGCCCAGGCTGATCGACGTGCGCCTGCACCTGCTGCCGGCCGGCACCCGTTTCGATGTCGGCGCAGCCGCCGATGGCGACACCCGCGTGCCCCCACCATTTCAGGATTTTTTCGATACCCTTATTCAATCAGAACAACCAGAACAACCAGAACAACGAGAACCCTCATGATGAACATCCTGCGACAACGCTTCCTGCGCGGCCCCAACCTGTTTGCCGACACTCCCTGCATGCTGACCCTGGTCGACCCGGGGCCGCTGGCGGGCATCGTCCCCGCCGCCATCCCCGGTTTGCACGCCAGGTTGACGGCGCTGCTGCCGTCGCTGCGTAGTTATCCCGACCCGGCACAGGGCGACCTTGGCGACCTGCTCGAACACCTGACCCTTGAACTCCAAAGCCTGGCCGGCAGCGAGATCGGCAGCGTCGAAAAGCGCGCCGTGCGCAAGGACCCCGCTCAATGCCGGGTGGTGTGCAGCTACCAGTTCGAGCGGGTCGCCAGCCAGGCGTTCGACCTGGCCCTGCGCGTGGCCGCTGCACTGATCGACGGGGCCGCCGTGGACGTGGAAGCCGGCCTGGCCGAGCTGAAGGACACCGTGGCCGACTGCGCCATCGGCACCAGTACCGGCGCCGTGCTGGCCGCGGCCCGGCGGCGGGGCATTCCGCTGATCCGCATGACCGACACCGCCAACCTGTTCCAGCTTGGCTGGGGCAGCCGCCAGAAACGCTTGCAGGCCACGGTCACCGGCAACACCAGTTACATTGGCGTCGATATCGCCAGCGACAAACAGCTTACCAAAACGCTGCTGGAACAGGCTGGCCTGCCGGTGCCGGAAGGCGACACCGTGCGCAGCGCCGACGACGCCGTGCGCGTGGCCAGCCGGATCGACGGCCCGGTCACCGTCAAGCCGCTCGACGCCAACCAGGGCAAAGGCGTCACCACCCGCTGCTGCAGCGAAGAGGACGTGCGCACGGCATTCGCCCATGCACGCGAACACGCGCGCACGATCATCGTCGAGCGTTTCCTCAAGGGGCGCGACTACCGCGTGCTCGTCACCGGCAACAAGGTCGCCGCCGCCTCATGGCGCCGTCCCCCGCACGTCACGGGCGATGGCGTGTCGACCATTGACCAACTGGTCGCTGCGGAAAACAGCAGCCCGGCGCGGGGCGAGGGCCACACCAACATCCTGACCCGGATTCCGCTCGACGATATCGCGCTTGAGGTCCTGCACAAGCAGGGCATGGATGCCGACTCGGTGGTCCCGGCCGGCACCTTGGTCGAGCTGCGCGGCAACGCGAATCTGTCGACCGGCGGCACCGCCGAAGACGTGACCGACCTGCTGCCCCGTTCCACGGCCCAGATCTGCATCCGCGCGGCCAAAACGATCGGCCTGGACGTGGCCGGCATCGACATCGTGTGCGAAGACGTCGCCAGGCCGCTGGCCGCGCAGGGCGGCGGCATTATCGAAGTCAATGCCGCGCCGGGCATCCGGATGCACCAGTATCCATCGGCCGGCACCCCACGCGACGCCGGCGACGCCATCGTCGAATCGATGTTCGGCGCCAGCGACGGCCGCATTCCCCTGATTGCCGTCACCGGCACCAACGGCAAAACCACGACCACGCGCCTGATCGAACACGCGGCGCGCATGACCGGCCTCAATACCGGCATGACCACGACCGAAGGCGTGTACATCAACGGCGAGCTGACCATGGAAGGGGACTGCACCGGCTACCATTCGGCGCTGTCGCTGCTCACCGCGCCCGATGTCGACCTGGCGGTGCTGGAATCGGCGCGCGGCGGCATCCTCAAGCGCGGCCTGGCGTTCGACCGTTGCGACGTGAGCGTGGTGCTCAATGTCTCGGCCGACCATCTCGGCCTCGACGGCGTGGACACCCTGGAAGAAATGGCCATGGTCAAGGAGGTGGTGGCGCGCGCCGCGTCGCGCGCCGTGGTGCTCAACGCCCACGATCCGCTGTGCGTGGAAATGGCCGGGCGCATGGCTCCCGGCGTTGAAATCCTGTATTTTTCGCTCGACGACAGCCATCCGGTGCTGCGCCAGCACCTGGCCGGGGGCGGGCGCGCGGTGTACCTGCGTCAGCGCAATGTGGTGCTGGCGCACGGACGCCATGAGCAGCGCCTGCTGGACGAACGCGCCATGCCGGTATCGATGAACGGGGTGGCGCGCTACAACGTGGCCAACGCGCTCGCCGCTTCCGCCGCCTTGGTCGCCGCCGGTTTCCACACGGAGGCCATCGTCGCCGGCCTGTCGACGTTCGTCTCCGATGGCAAGAACAATCCCTTGCGCTCGAACGTGTTCGACATCGGCGGCGTGCAGGTCGTGGTCGACTTCGCGCACAACTGCGCGGCTTACGGCGCCTTGTCCGAAATGGCGCGCGGCATGGCGGCGGGGCAGATCGTGGGCGTGGTGTCGGCGCCGGGCGACCGGCGTGACCAGGACTTGCGCGACATCGGCCAAGTCTGCGCGGCGGGGTTCGACACGGTGGTCGTGTACGAGTCCGAAAGCCGCGGCCGGCCGGCTGGCGAAACGGCGCGTTTGATTGCGGAGGGCGCACGCAGCGCGTCGCCGGAGCCGGGGCGGCTCCACTGCCAACTCGACGCGCACGAAGCGATCCGCTTCGCCTTGCGCATGTGCAGCCCGGGCGATGTGCTGATCTTCGGCTGCGGCTCCTCGTTGAGCGAACTGATCGAAGCGATCCGCCCGGACATGCCGCTGCTGGCCGAGAAAATTACGGCCGACATCGCCTGAGCCGGGCAAAGATGAGCGGCGGGTGCGTTCTGTCCTCAATGAAACGGTGGTGGCAGGCGAATTCCTACATCAGTTCTGCGGTAACGCCTATTCATCCGCACCAGGGACGGGATTAACATGGAAGGTCATTGCAAGCCCGCAGGCGAGGTCGCCCGCAATAGAACGCATGGCGACACGCCGGTCCGGCTGCGCCGGCTTATCTCAATCGACAATCAGGAGGAAAACCATGTTGAGCCGTATTCTCGGGTTGGTGGCTGTTGCGGTTGGCGGCACCTTGCTGGCCAAGCAAATGCAAAAGTCTGGCGGCAAGGGCAGTCAATCAAGTGTCAGTATCGATGTCGATCTTCCGGTGCGCACTGTCTACGACCAGTTCACGCAGTTCGAGCAGTTTCCGCAGTTTATGGAAAGTGTGCACGAAGTGCGCCAGCTCGACGACAAGCGCCTGCGCTGGAAGGCGGACGTGTTCGGCAAGGTCATCGAGTGGGATGCTGAAATCACCGAGCAGATTCCGGATAAAAAGATCGCATGGCGCAGTACCTCGGGCACGCCGAACGGCGGCACGGTGACCTTCAACGAGCTCCCGGGCGGACGCACCAGGGTCACGCTCGAACTGTATTACGAACCGCAAGACGCGGTCGAGACCATGGGCGACCTGGTCGGCGCCGTGCGCATGCAGGCGCGCTCCAACCTGCAGCGCTTCAAGGACATGCTGGAGAAGCGCGGCAGCGAAACGGGCGCATGGCGCGGCGCGATAGCGAAAGACAGTACGGCAGGGCCGATGCACTGAGCGGCAGCCGCGCGCAGGCAGGGATGTTTGCTTGCCGTGGTCGCTAGTCCGACGCGCCGGTACCTTGCCCGGCGCGCCGCGGCCGCTTATGGATGCGCCGCAATGACCTGCGCCACCGCCGCTGTCAGCCGTTTGCCGTATGGCACATGCAGGAACTCGTTCGGCCCGTGCGCATTGCTCTTCGGCCCCAACACCCCACACACCATCATCTGTGCTTTTGGGAAGCTCTTTTGCAGCAAACCCATCAGTGGAATCGTGCCGCCTTCGCCCAGATAGCCGACCGGCGTGCCGAAATGGCTTTCGCTGGCTAGGTTCACGGCCGTGGACAGCCACGGGCTCAGCTCCGGCGTATTCCAGCCGCTGGCGCCGTAGGAACCCGGGGTGCCATCGGGTACGAACGACACGCGCGCATTATAGGGAGCGTTATCTTCCAGCAATGCCTTGAGTTGCAGCGCGGCGGCATTGCCGTCGAGCAGGGGCGGAAGGCGCAGCGACAGCTTGAAGGCGGAGTAGGGCCGCAGCACATTGCCGGCATTGGCGAATGCCGGAAAGCCTTCCGCGCCGACCACCGACAGGGTCGGGCGCCAGGTACGGTTCAGAATTGCTTCGAGCGGATCGGTGGTGACCGGCAGCACCGAGCCGCCATCGGCGCCGCAGGCCCACGGCATGCGCTTGTACACTTCTTCCTTGAGGATGGCGGCGGTCGCCTTCGCTTCCTCGATGCGCACGTGCGGAATCTCGCAATGGAAGCTTTCCGGCAGCAGGCGCCCGGTCTTGGCATCTTCGAGCCGGTCGAGCAGATGGCGCAGGATGCGGAAACTCGACGGCACCACGCCCGAATGGGCACCCGAGTGGATGCCTTCGGTCAGCACTTCCACCTTGAGCGTGCCGGACACCATGCCGCGCAGCGAGGTGGTCAGCCACAGCTGGTCGTAGTTGCCGGCGCCCGAATCGAGGCACACCACCAAGGACACCTGGCCCAGGCGGTCGCCCAGCATGTCGAGGTAAGGCGGCAGGTCGTACGAGCCGCTTTCCTCGCAGGTTTCGATCAAGCCCACGCAGCGCGGGCGAGGAATGTTCTGGCGGTCGAGCGCCATGATGGCTGTCAGCGAGGCATACACGGCGTAGCCGTCGTCGGCGCCGCCGCGTCCGTACAGCTTGCCGTCTTCATACTTGGGCGTCCATGGGCCCAGGTCGCCGCGCCAGCCATCGAATTCGGGCTGCTTGTCGAGGTGGCCGTAGATCAGAATGGTGTCCCTGGAATCGGCTTTGGTGGCCGGCAATTCGAAGAAAATGACGGGTGAGCGATTCGGCGCACGCAGCACTTCGAGTTTCAGCCCCGGAATTTTCTTGCTCCTGATCCACTCCTCGGCATCGCGCACGACCCGGTCGAGATAGCCGTTGGCTTCCCACTGGGCATCGAAGGCGGGGCTTTTGGCCGGCACGGCAATGTAAGACACCAGGGCTGGAACGATTTCTTCATCCCAGACGCGGTCGGCAAAGGCCGCCAGTTCGCTGTGGGAGAGCGTGCCGCTGGTGGGCGACGAAGTAGGATGGGTCATGGCGTTTCTCTCTTGAACAGAATACGGTATTTTACTGTAGCACTTCCCTCGGTGGGGCAGGTGGCCGCCTTGCCAGCGCCATCCGGATCGGCGAAGATGGGTTTGGCTAACAAAGGACAACGACAATGGCGGCGTATGCGCACCCTGGCGGCAAACGGATCGGCACCGCCGAACTGATCGCGGCATTCCAGCAAGCGCGCGGCTACCGGGCCGCGTATGCGCGGCTGGAAACTTTCCTGCACACAGCGTCCAGCGACGAGATCGACACCTTCGCTGCTGACGCGCTGCTGGCGCTGCCGGACGGGGCCGGCATGATCGACGACGTCGTGTGCAGGATGTCGCCGCACGCATTCGCGCGCCTGGCCGAATCCGCCCTGGACCTGGTCGAGCAAGACCGCTCGTCCGCGATGTGCGACGCGGTGCTGCAAGCGGCCAGCCTGCAGATCGTGGCGGCGCTGCAGCCGCATCTTGGCCGGCTGTTCGAACACGCGCCCAATCAGGGCTGGGCCTCGGAGAATTGGCCCTGGCGCGCCGCGCTGGACGAGGATATCGCTTTCCTGCGCGCGATACTGGCATCGGACCATCCGCAGGAGCGCTTCAAGGCGTGGCGCTGTCTGCTGGAAACGCGCCAGAGCGCCGCCATGGCGCTGGCGGTGGACGCGTACCCATCGATGGCACTGGCGCATCCGCTCAAGGCCTTTCTGCGCGAGGTCGACCACGATGGCCCCGGCGAGCCCCTGTATGGCGCGGCTTGCATGCACATCATTTTTCCCGAAAATCATCTGTTCGACGGCAGCGGCAAGCCGGACCAGGGCGTCGCCCACCCCAGCTGGACCTTGCCGGCCGGCGCGACGACCTTGCGCTTCGGCGGGGCCGGCGCGGGCACGTGCGGCCTGTGCGCGGGCCAGCTTCATCACCTGGTGACCTTGCCCGAGCACCAGGTGTTCGGCGCGGCTGGCCACGCAGGACGTGACGTTGCGCTGGAAGTGTGCCTGTCCTGTCTTGGCTGGGAACGCGATGCGCTGTTCTACCGCCATGGCGCCGACGGCAGTGCGGAGGCGCTCGACCATGGCGCGCTCACACCGAGGCACCCGGCCGTCGCCCTCGCGCCCGCCGGCGTGCGGCTGGCGCCCACGCCGCCGCGCTGGACATGGCAGGCATGGGGGCCGGCCAACGGCGCGGAAAACCTGCATCGGGTCGGCGGCCATCCGACCTGGGTGCAATCGGCCGATTACCCCGACTGCCCGTCTTGCGCCAGGACCATGCACTTCGCGCTGCAGCTCGATTCAGCGTTGCCGACGATGGATGGCGATACCTGGTCATGGGGCGGCGGCGGCCTTTGCTACGTGTTCCAGTGCGCGCCGTGCAGGATCGCCGCTTACCTGTGGCAATGCACCTAGGCTGGGACTTTCCGTTTCCGGCGTATTATCTGGACATGCATCAAGCGGCAAGCATCACTTCACCACTGACCAAGGAGAACTAGCATGGCTGGAAAGAAGATTTTGTTTCTGACGGGCGATTTTGCAGAAGACTATGAAACCATGGTGCCGTTCCAGGCGCTGCAGATGGTCGGCCACACCGTGCACGCGGTTTGTCCGGGCAAGAAAGCGGGCGACAAGATCAAGACCGCGATCCACGATTTCGAGGGCGACCAGACCTACACGGAAAAAACCGGCCATCTGTTCGCGCTGAACGCGAGCTTCGATGAGGCCGACGAAGGCAACTACGATGCCTTGATGATCGCCGGCGGACGCGCTCCGGAATACCTGCGCCTGAACCCGCGGGTGATCGAACTGGTCAGGCAGTTCGCGAAGGCTGACAAGCCGATCGCGGCGGTCTGCCACGGCGCGCAATTGCTCGCGGCCGCCGATGTGATTCGGGGCAAGCGCATTTCCGCCTATCCCGCCTGCTCGCCGGAAGTGCGCATGGCGGGCGGCGAGTACGCGCAGATCGAGGTCGACCAGGCAGTCACGGACGGCAACTTCGTCACGGCGCCGGCGTGGCCGGCGCATCCGCAGTGGCTGGCGCAGTTTCTTAAGCTGCTAGGTACCGACATCAGGCTCTGAGCGGCGGCGCGTCAGGATGGTAACGCGGCGGTGGATGGCTTGGGATCGATCCACCCGCGCCGTTGCAGATGGCACACGCTGCTGCACAAGACCGCCGGCAGCAATAGATTGACGAACGGCACCAGCATCAGCACGCACAGGATCATGCCCAGCATGAAGATGGCGGGCCGCTGGGCGTGCATCAGCGCGCGCCGCTGTTCCAGGTCCAGCACGCCCTCGGCGGCGGGGAAGTACATCAGCCACACATTGCATTCGAGCAGGAAACGCACCACAACGTAGAGGGACCACACGGGGATGATCAAGGTGAGCATGTGCTTGAGCACATGGCACACCCAGCCCCACGCGCTGCGGCGCCGCAGCGCAGGCAGCGGGCGCGGCTGCCATGCGGGATAGCGCGCGTCGGCCACCCGCCGCGCGCGCCGCAGGAACAGCCAGCGCAAGGGCAGGCGGATGGTGGTCATGTTGGCAACCACGAACAGAAGCACATAAAAGAAGCCCGCCAGTGCCAGGGCCATCAGCATCATGTGCAGCACCGGCCCGATGTGCGTCACCAGGTCGACCAGGCCGCGGCCGATATCGTGCAGGCCGATCGCACCGCCATTGCCGTGGCCGCGTCCCGTCCCGATGCCGGCCATGGCCAGCATGCCGAAGAACGCGATCAATGCCGCGCCGCCGGCCAGCTTGAGGAAAAACTCACCGTAATGGAAGTAGAGCCAGATCCACAGGCAGGTCGGCGCCATGCACCACAGGGATGAGCGCCACCACAGGCCGCCATGGCGCGCATCGCGAAAGCCCATTCCAACACACGCGCTCGCTTCGCGGAACGCGCTCGACCACCGTTGATACGCCCGTTTCCACATCAGTGACCCTGTTCCGGTGAAGGTGAATTGCGTGCCGCCGTGCTCTCAGAACGTGAAGGACTTGACCAGGGTCAGTTCGCCGATGCTGCGCATGGGCAGCACGAATTCTTCGCGCTTCTCGCGCGGCGTGTTTTCGTTATACACCAGGGTGACTCTCGCGGTGATCATCTGCATCTGGCGCTTGCTTTCATCGAAGTGGTAGCCGTTCGCGCCCAGCTTGCCCCAGTAATTGATGTACACGTGGTAGTTACCGCGCAAGGGCGCGGTCATGGTGAACATTTCCGGGCCCGGGCCGTCCACGCTGTCGACATCGAGCCCGCCGCCGTTGCTCAGGACCGGGTGGCCGAAGTAAGCGTGTTGGCCATCCGGTGTGACGATGTGCAGGTCGATCTCGGCTTCGGTATCGTCCCAGGCGCAGATGATGCGCAAGCCGGGCAAGGGCCGGCCCGAGCTGGTTTCGTAGAACTGCACGCGCCTGAGCGATTTGCCTTGGGGCGATTTGACTTCCACGCTGTTCGACCCGGCGCCGAACAGGTAAGGGCGCGCGTAATGGCCCTGCTCGTCCGTCATCAGGCGCAGGGGATTGCCGTTGACCACCAGCTGGTGCGCCTCGCGCTTGCCGGCGGCGGCCGCGATGCGCCCCTTGATCATGCTGCGTTTGCTCTGGGCGCCGCGGTCGATCGGCGAATTGGGATAGGCCACCGTGGCCTCATCGCTCTTGTCGACCAGGCCGGTGCGGTTCCAGCCGCCAACCGGCGACGCAATGTCGGTGGCCGTCGCGGGCGGCAAGGCCAGGGCCAGGGCCGGCAGGCACAGCATCCAGGTCATGTTCATCAGGGTCTCCATACAGTGGGCGCGATTGTACCCGGTCGCCGGGCCAGCCGTTCAATCGGGGCGGGCAGGCCAGGCGGCGCAATACGCTGGCAAGCGCTGAAGGCAGAGTTTGCGATACTTCGTCCCACCCGGTCCGTCAAAGCTCACCATGGGTCCATGCGCACCCCGGGTGCGAGGATGGAACTGACCGGAGAGACAGCATGGAAACGGCATGGAAGATGCGAGGAGCGTGCTCGGCGGGGACCTTGGCAATGGCAGCAACACTATGGGGTTGTGGCGGCGGCAGCGGCGGGCCCACGCCGCCAGAGGCCACGATATTGGCGTCCGTTACCGTCAGGGACGCCGCCGCAACAGGGCCGCTTGCCAGTCCGGCCGACACCAGCGCGGGTGCGGCCGACGAGCTCGGTATAGCGGCTGGCGCTCCCGGCGCCGCCGCGCCGGACGCCGTGCACGGGCGCAAGGAGATCTACGGCATTGTCAACCTGGCACCGCCGCCCATTTACATTGCCAGGATCAACGCGCGCGGCCAGGCCACATTCGAATATACCGCGCTCGACGACCGCTTGCACGTCGGCTTTTTCGATGGTGCAAGGGTCATCGACGTCAATCCGCCGGACGCCCTCGTCACCACGCTCGGCGCGCTCAACGACCGGGGCGAGGTGGCGGCCCAGATTCGCTTTGCGCGCGATCCGGTGCCCACCCCCTTCCAGCCGTTTCGCTGGACCGCCAACGGCGGCAGGATCATGTTGGCAACCTTGAACGCGGAAGGGGACAGCTTTGTCACGGACATCAATAACTTTGGGGAAATCGTCGGCGCTTCCCGTACCGGTCCGGGTGACGAGCCGTTCCGCGCCGTGCGCTGGACCGCGCAGAACAGGCTGTTGCCGCTGCCGGTACCGGCCGGTTTCGGCCAGTCGTTCACCGGCGACATCAACGAGCGCAATGTGAGCGTGGGCGCCGCCGACGACGCGGCCGGTCATCCGCATGTGTTGATCTGGGATGCCGATGGGCGCGTGACCGACCTCGGCACGTTCGGTGCCACGACGGCCGGGCCGGTGGCGATCAATAACCGGGGCGAGATTGTCGGCTTGCTCAACGCGGCCGCTCCCGATTTCCAGACGTTTTTGTTTAGTCCCGGCCAGGGAGCGATCCGCGTCGGTCCCGCGACCGTGGCGACCAGGCTCAACGAGTTCGGCGAGCTGGTCGGCCGCATCGTGCGGCCCAATGACGAAAACCATGCCTTCCTGTTCTCGCGCAAGCGCGGCCTGGTCGACCTGCACCCGCCGCAGTTCATTCTCTCGGAAGCGGGCGACATCAACGACAGCGGCACGGTGGTGGGCCTGATCCGGCGCGCCGGCGACGCCGGCACCAGGGCGTTTCGCTGGTCGCGCGCCGGCCTGGGCGCCGATCTGAACACGCTGTTGAAGGACGCGCCGGCCGGCCTGGTGCTGACCCACTCGCTGAGGATCTCGGCCAACGGCGACATCCTGTCCAATTCGAATGTCGGGCTGGTCCTGCTGCGTCCGGGCGGTGGTGGCACCGACGCACCGGTGCTGGGGCCGATCCGGATCGGCGCGGCGCTTGCGAACCAGCCGGCCAGGCTCACACTCTCGTTTCGCGACCGCAACGGGCACGATACGCACACGGCGACGATCGACTGGGGCGACCTTGGCGGCGCGCAGCCGGCGCGCGTACGCGAAAGCCGGGGGCGGGGCGAGGTGAGCGCCGCCCACACGTACGCGGCGCGCGGCAGCTATGCCGTCGTCGTGCGCGTGGCCGACTCGGGCGGAAAAACGACGTTCGTGCGGCAATTGGTGGCGGTGTCGGACCAGGATGCCCAATAAAAAAAGCGGAGGCCCGCAACTGCGCCGGCTTTCGCGCTATCGGCAAGCAGGAAATCCGGCAGCACGATTGCCTTTGTATTATTGTTAATTTGGGAGTAAGCTTGCCTGAAAGCTCATTCGGTTCGCACAGGTCTTCAAGCCGGTAAGAAGCTGCTACGACAGCTCGGCGTCAAACAGGGGTAGAGGCGGGTCATGACACTCACTACACTAACTGGAGAGCACATACATGAATATCAATCCATTCGATCTGTCGGTTTCCGACTTCGTTGCGCAGTCGGCCAAGTGGTGCGCGGAGTTCAATATTCAGGAAGACTATCCTTACGATCTCAAAGTGGAGATCGCGGACCGCGCCCTGTTCGATAGCGGCATCGATAAATACGAGCAGATCGCCGCCGAAGCCGAGGACTGGATCGAGCATGAACGGACCCGCCTGGGCGAAGCGCTGCCGATGTTTGCCACCCACGCCGACTACATCGTACGCACGGCGCAGTGGCGCGACGAATTCAAGATCCCCAAATACTTGCCGTACACCGAGCAGGTGCGCGTCGCCGATGAAGTACTGCGCACGATCGACCGCTCCAGATATGCCGGCATGATATCGGCGGCCGAGGAATGGAGTAAAAAAGAAAGCGCCAACCTGGATGCCGAACCGCCATTCGACGGCTGGCAAGAGCAGATCCGGCGCCAGCTGCTGCAGATCCAGAAAGGAAAATACCTGATGATCTATGTTCCGTATGGATCGAGCAGTTACACGATCGAGCAGGGGACCCTGACCAGCGTCGACTGGAATAACGGAACCGTGCTGCTGCATAACACCGTGTATAACCGCGATACCACGGTGGCGATCGATAACATCCAGAGTATTGACGAAAGCCGCAGCGGCTCGGGTGCACTCGGTTCGGTGCAAACGGCCGATCTGCGGTTGGTCGGCAACGACTGGTATCGCGGGAACACCAAGCTGTGAGCCGGCGAAGCCATCGGCTGCCGATGGCTTCCCGCCGCGCGGGCGTCGCCTAGCGCGTCGCCTAGCGCGTCGCCTAGCGCGTCGCCTAGCGCGTCGCCCCGGCCGCAATCGCCGCGGTGCCGAATTCATCGGCGCCGAGGTCGATCGGACCTTCGCTGCGCGGCCCGCCATCGATGTCCGCCACGCCGTTCGGCGCGATCGCGCCCGATGGAAAATAGCGGGTCCACAGCGGCGAGGTCCAGTTCGTCACGGCGGCCGTCACGGCGCCGGCATTGATGGCGGGGGAGGCGGCTTGCAGCCTGAGGTTGCCCGTCGCCGGCGCCACGTATTTGGGATCGGCAATCACCTTCGTCCCCGGCAGCGACGCCGACGCCGTGCCCGTTCCCCACCAGAGATTCTTGCCCCAGGTATTGTTGGCGTGCCCGCTGCCGGTCACGTCATACGCTTCTTCCGCACTGCCTTCGCCGACGACAATGTTGTTGCTGAAACGGCTGTCGGTCACCTTGTACTGGAACAGCAGTTCGGTTCCCCAGCCCCGGTTCTTGTAGAAGGAATTGTTGTGGACCTGGATGCGGCGCGACGCGCCCGCCGAGCTCGAATAACCGCCCAGGGACAAGCCCGCTTCGCGGTTGTTGTAGACGACGTTGTTCATCATCAGGATATCCTCGGTCGCCTTGCCTTTGTGTTCGCTGGCAAACTCGAAACCCAGGTCGTTGCCGGTCGAAATATTTCGGTCGAAGATGATATTGCGGCCGCCATCGACATAAAAGCCGCCGGCCGAGCCTTGCTTGCCATACCAGGGATTGGTCGAGCTTGTATTGTTCCGCGCAATATTGCCGCGCACGATGCCGTTGCGGACCCGGTCGTTCTCGCCGCAGCCGCCGCATTCGCCTTCGTAACCGATGAAGTCGAAACCGATATTGTTATTGTCGTGCACATTGTTCGACAACACCTCGAAGCGGTCGACATTGCCATTGATCACCAGCGCTTCGCTGGACTGCAGCACGTTCTGATACACCTCGTTGCCCTGTATCAGCAGATCGGTGATGCCGCCCGCGTCGGTGCCGAACACGGCCAGCCCGTGCGCGCCGACGGCGCACGGGTCCTTGCAGGTGCTGGTGTGCCTGATGTTGTGGATCTTGTTGTTGACGATCTGAAGATGCGATCCCTTGCCCTGCAGCAGGATGCCGACCGGCGTATTCGAGCCGCCCGTGCTGAAGTTGGCGACGTCGAACCCTTCCACCCGCACATAGTTGGAGTTGGTAATCGTGATCAAGCCTTCGCGGTCGCTCGGCACCAGTCCCGTACCGCTGAGTATCACCCCGGCGTCGGCCTTGACGGTGACGGGATTGCCCGCGCTGCCGTTCTTGTCAGCCAGTTTGACTTTTTGCGTGTAGGTGCCGGCCAGCACGCGCACGGTATCGCCGGCAATCGCCGTGTTGACCGCATTCTGGATCGACTGTCCGGGACCGACGGTGATGGTGGCAGCGCCCGCGGCGCCGCTGTGACTGAACAGGGCAAGGCAACTGAGTTTCAGGGCGGCGTTCATCGCAAGCTTCATCAGACATTTCTCCAGGTTGGGACCGCATGAGGATTGGCGATTGCAGCCGGACTTGCCGGTACGTCGTGCAATCCGCGCTTATCTTATTCGCGGTGATCCGGAAGAACAAGGATCATTCGATTCTTTCAATGCGACCACCGCTGCCAACGCGCGCTCGCCTGCCCGGGCTGCTTGTGGATGAACATGCCAACTACATAATGCGGCAATGCGGTGAAGCGCGGCCGTGGGACGTTTTTCGATTTCCAACGCAACTTGCTGGCTAATGAACATATCCATATGAATAGCCATCCGTTCAAGCAGTGCATCATCCAGAAGATCCATGGCGGGGATGATGCAGACAACGACGGTCGCATCATCGTCGTTGTCATGGTCGAGCAAATGGCCGATCATCCGGCTCAGTAAAGCCTGATCCTGGCACAAGGGCGCGCACGGTGGATAGAAATCCTCGATGGTGCCGCCGGCTGGTTTCGCGCTATCGACTGCGGCCAGAAAGGCATCGAGCGACGCAAAGGCGAGGCACGAATCGCCATCATGGGACAGATAGAAAATATTGCCGCGAAACGGTGCCTGCTTTAGATACAGGTAATAATTGCTTGACTCCGACTGGTCAAGCACCACGCCGCCAAGCTGACGGATGATCGGGTGCAAGCGCATCAGCTTCGTTTCAGCGGCCGATTGATGTGCATCGAGCAGCGTTTGCTCGAGCGCGTCGGCATGAAACAGGCGGCGTTGGGTGATCCTGGCGAAATAGGCAGCCAGTTCAGCATCCATCGGCTCGTCCTCGACGGGGTCGTGCTGCGCTGGCGCCGGAGCCAGTGGGCGCTTGAAAAACTGGAACATACCGAACTCCCTGCGCAAGTCGAAAAGTGAGAAACGGGACGTAATACGCGACTAATCATCCCCCGCGTGCGCGGCCATCACCGCCGCCACCCGGCGCGCAATGGCTTGCGCCAGCACATGCACGTGATAGCCGTCGACGAACCCGTGATGCGCCTGCACCGACAACGGCACCGTCATCGATTCCCCGGCCGGCGCGCTGAATTTGCCCCAGGCGAGCGAGGGAATATCGGCGCTGCGATGGCAGAAAATCGGATGCTCGATGGCGCGCATGTCGAGCCATGGCATGCAGGTGATATAGATATTGTCCCTGGCCTGACGCGGCGTCAGGTCGGCGCTGGTATTGATCAGGGCGCGGCTGGCCTTTGCTTCCCGGCCGGCGCGCACGCTGCGCGCGATGAATTCGCGCAGGTCGGCGCTTCTGGTAAAACGCGCGAAATTGAGATTATTGTCTTCATTGATCACGGTGAACGAGCCAATGAAATCGTCGATCTTGATGACCTCACCTTCGTACACGCGGTACATGAAGTTATCGACCGTCTCGACCGCCGACAGCACGCAATACAGAAAGAAGTGAAACGGCGGCAGCTCGCGCTGTTTGCAAAACGGACGGAAATCCGGCAGTTCCAGGGTCAGGCTGATATTAAGCAGGGGATTGTCGAATTGGCGGAAAACCTCGTAGCGGTCGCGCCGGAGTTCAAAATTTTTCATGTCCGTAGTTTAACCGATGGCGGCGCAGGCCAACAGACCACAGCGCCATTCCCACGGCGCCGTATTGACGTTCTGTCCCCCTGAAATAGCGGCCTGTCGCCGGCCACCGCCTGTTTTTCGCCTGGTGCTGTAATCTGCATGCTCCTCCTGCATGGCAGGCACAGACAACCCCCCTGCGCAGCGCACTCGTGGCCGCGCATCAGAACCAGGAGCCTCTTATGCTGTTTCGACGGATTGCCGTTATCGCCGCATTCACCCTCGCCAGCGCCGCGTGCGCGGCGGCCCCCGACAAGCTCGACACTATCGTCAAGTCGGCCATGGCGGGAAGCAAGGTGCCGGCGGTCGGCGCCGTGATCCTGCGCGATGGCGCCATCGTCGCGCAAACGGTGCAGGGCCGGCAGCGCAACGACCGGCCGCGCCGCGCCGGCGCCGACGATGTCTGGCTGATCGGCTCCACCGGCAAGGTCATGACGGTGGCCATGATCGCGCGCCTGGCCGAGCGCGGCGTGCTGGCGTGGGATGCGCCGCTCGAAAAAATGCTGCCCGACCTGGCCGCCGGCATGTTGCCCGAATACCGCCAGGTCACCTTGCTGCACTTGCTGTCCCACCGTGCCGGCCTGCCGCGCGACCTGGTCCATCTCAAGGGTGCGGAACATGTCTTCACCGACACTAGCCCGACCGGGCAACAGCGCCTCGCCTACATCGCCGAAGCGCTCAGAGACAAGCCGGAAGTTGCGCCCGGTACCGCCTTCGCTTATAGCAATACCGGTTTTCTGATCGCCGCCGCGATCGCCGAAAAAGCCACCGGCGACACTTACGAAGCACTGATGCGCAAGGAAGTGTTCGAACCGCTGGCGATGCGCCACGCCGGCTTCGGCAATACGGGCGACGGCCAGAACCGCGGTCACCAGCACGGCAAGCCGATGCTGAACATGGTCAAGTTCGACGACGGCGCACCGGCCATGTTCGCGCCGGCGGGCTTCTTGCATATGAGCTTGGCCGACTGGGCCCGCTTCAATCTCGACCAGCTGGCCGGCGCCAAAGGCCAGGGCAAGCTGCTCGCGCCGGCTTCCTACAAGCTGATGCAGACCGCGCAGCCGGGCAGCCCCGCCGGCCTGGACTGGGGGGTGCAAGCCTCGGTCGCCGGCCGCCAGGGCCCGGCGCTGGTCCATCAGGGTTCGGACGGCAACTGGCTGGCCATTGCCGTTCTGTTTCCGGAGCAGGGGAGTGGCGCATTGGTGGTTGCCAACGCCGCCGAGGACATGGGTGCCGATAAGGTGTTGAACGGCATCTTCGGCAAGCTGTTCCCCACCCTCAGTCCCGCCAACGAGCGTCCCTGACGCGGAGCGCTTCGATGGAGAGCGAACAGGCGGTTCACACAAGCGGCGCGGCGGCCGGCCGGACCGGCGTTGCGTCGGCTTGAAGAATTAACTTCACGCGCGCGGCGTTTTGCCGCCATACTGCTCGGACCGCCCGCCCTCATTGTCGGCTTGAACAAAGGACGCCATGGCGAACCAGCACAGCACCACACGATCGCCCACACCCACCGAGCACGCCCTGGCCGCCGAGGTGGACGGACTGCGCCTGTTGCTGGCGCAGCGCGAGGCCGAGATTGCCGCCCTGCGCGACGATGCGGCCCACGCCGGCGAGCGCCGCAACGCTTTCCTGGCGCTGCTCGCGCATGAACTGCGCAATCCGCTCGCTCCCATCAGCCTGGCCAACACCATGCTGGCCAAACTGCCCGAACCCTCGGCCGGCCTGCTCAATGTGCACGCGGTGATCCACCGCCAGGTGCAGCATCTGACCCGCCTGCTCGACGAGCTGCTCGACGCGGCTAGCCTGAACAGCGGCACGATGATCCTGGCGCGCAGTCCGGCGCCGCTGGTCGCCCTGCTGCGGCGCGCGCTGCAGACGGTGCAGGTGCGCATCCTGGAACGGCATCAGCAGTTGCTGCTGGACATGCCCGAGGAATTGACGGTCAACGCCGATCCGGTCCGGCTGGCGCAAGCGTTCGCCAATCTGCTGGTCAACGCCTCCAAGTATACCGGCGACGGCGGCATCATCCGCGTGGCGGTGCGCGCCCACGAGGGCAGGGCGGTGGTCACCGTGGCCGACAACGGCGCCGGCATGGAGCCGGCCCTGCTGGCCTGCATTTTCGACCCGTTCACCCAGGGACCGCGCACGCCGGTCCGCTCCGAAGGTGGACTGGGGGTGGGCTTGAACGTGGTGCGCATGATTGTTGAACTGCATGACGGCAAGGTGGTGGGCGCCAGCGACGGCCCCGGACGCGGCAGCGTGTTCACCGTGTCGCTGCCGCTGTGGGCGGGCGACGCCGGCTCGGGCGCGCCCTTGGCCGGCGCCGCACGGGTCGGACGCCGCATCCTGCTGGTCGAAGACAATCTCGATGCCAACGATACCCTCGGTCAATTGCTGCTGGCCGAGGGCCACGATGTCACCGCCGCCTACGACGGCATCGCCGGCCTGTCCTTGGCGCGTACCCAGGTCTTCGACGTGCTGATCTGCGATATCAACCTGCCCGGCCTGGATGGTTACGAGCTCATCACGCAACTGCGGCGCACCGCCGGGGCGCACATTCCGTTTGCGATCGCCATTTCCGGCTATGGCCGGCCGGCCGACCGCACTCGCGCCATCGCGGCCGGCTTCGGGCAGTACGTGGTCAAGCCGCTCGATATCGATGCCTTGCTGGCCCTGGTCGCCTCCGAGGCGGTCACCGCTTGCATCACGGCCGCCAGCAACGCCAGGTAGGCGCGCGCTCGTTCAGGGCGTGCCAGTGCCGCGCAGGTCGAAGAAATCGGTATGGCCGAATCCTTTCGTGTAGTCGAGCAAGGACAGGGCCAGCGGCGTGATGCGCACGAACAGCATGCCCGGCCACGGCAGGGCGCTGGTATTGGCAACCACCTGGGCGAAGGCCGGAAACCTGGCCAGCAGGGCGGCGGCGGCCCGTTGCGCTTCCACCGGTTCGTGAATCATCTCGGCCATGGCATCCATCGACAAGCCCTGGATTTCGTTCCAGCCGCGGTAGGGGGCGTTGACCGTCAGCGCCACTTGCGGATGGGTGCGCAGGTTGTGCGCCTTGTGGCTGTCGAGGGCGATGGCGACATACAGCACCAGGCCGTCGGCGGCGAAGCTGACCGTGGAGGCGTGCGGCGTGCCATCGTCGCGGATCGATGCCAGGGTCAGGTCGGTCGTGGCGGCAAGGATCGTGCGGGCGAGTTCTTGTGATCCGGAGGGAAGCTGGTGCATGGGATGTCCTTTCAGGGAATCGGGAAGGCAGTGCCGTCGCGCTGGCGGACAGGGTGCCGGCCGGTGCAGGCCGCGCACGGGGGGCACCGGGTAGCGGACGTCCGGGTGCCCTCCGAGCCTAGCACAAAGCGCGCGCGGGCGCGCCGCGCACGCTTCGGCATTGCCGACCCCCGTTGTTTTTCTCATATTCTTATTTGGCAATGCAATAAAGCTGCGCCAAAACCCGATTGCGCCCATACTTCGGTACGCCCAGTTGTAAATGTGCACATGACCAATACTTACTCGGCTTAAGATGGATACCAGCGATGTGAAGCGGCAAAAACTGATCGATGAGGTGCTTGCCGCGCCGCCAGGCGGCGAGGGCGCGGCGCGCGATGCCGCCCTGCGCGCATGGGAGCTGCTGGCCAGGCACCTCAGTCCCCTGATCGGGGAAACCGCGCTGTGCGCCATGTATGCGCGCGCCCGGCATGTGACTTTTCCCGATATGCAGCCCATTCCGGTCATGCGCGACTTGCGCTCGGCCGCGCTCCTGCTCGACCAGCTCGCCACGCAGCTGGCCGCGATGGAGCCGCCGGCGGCCGATACCTTCAACCGGGCGATGCTACAAAGTTTTACCAGGCTGTTGTCTGGCCTGATAGGCGAGGCCCTGACGGTCCGTCTGATGAATACAGCATGGGCCGAGCGGTCCGGCGGAAAGAGTACATGAACCTGAAAGTGCAGCTGGGCCTCCAGCCGACCGGCGTGCCCGGGCTCGACACCCTGCTCGGCGGCGGCCTGAGCGAGTTTTCCTTCAACGTGATCGCCGGTTCGCCGGGGAGCGGCAAGACCACGCTCGCGCATCAGATCATGTTCGCGCTGGCCGGCCCGGACAAGAAAGCCCTGTTTTTCACCGTGCTCGGCGAGCCGCCCCTGAAAATGCTGCGCTACCAGCAGCAATACCAGTTTTTCGATGTCGACAAGGTCGATGACAGCATCCGCTACGTGAATCTGGCCGACGACTTGCGCGCCGGCGACTTCAGCGGCGTGCTCGAACGCATCACGCGCGAAGTCGAGGCGTTTTCGCCGGGCCTGGTGTTCGTCGATTCGTTCCGCTCGGTGGTGCAGATGGCGAAAAACGGCAACGAGGGCGTGAGCGATCTCCAGTATTTCATCCAGGAACTCGGCACCCGCATGACCAGCTGGCAAGCGACTACCTTTCTGATCGGCGAATACGCCAACGCCGACATCGAGGCCAATCCGATCATGACCGTGGCCGATGGCATGCTGTCCTTGAGTAACGATATCGCCGGCAATTCCTCGGTGCGCAAGATCCGCATCGTCAAGATGCGCGGCCAGGCCCACTTGCTGGGCGCGCACACCTTCCGCATCGACGCACATGGCTTGAAGATTTATCCGCGCATGCTGCCGCCGCTGGCCGGCACGCCGGCCCAGGCCAGTGCGCCGGCGCGTATCTCGACGGGCAATACGGAACTCGATGCCATGCTCGGTGGCGGCTTGCCGCAGGGACATGCGGCGATGGTGGTCGGCCCATCCGGTTCGGGCAAGACCATCCTCGGCACGGCTTTCCTGGCGCACGGCGCGCGCCGGGGCGAACGCGGTGTGATTGCCTGCTTCGAAAAAGGCGCGGCGCATTTGCGCAACGCCGAACTGGACACCTTGGTGCGCGACGGCCACGTGGCCCTGGTCCAGAGCCGCTCGCTCGATCTGTCGGTCGAGGAAATTCTCGACGACCTCATCACGGCGGTGGAACGCAGCGGCGCCACCCGCGTGGTGATCGATTCGCTGTCCGAGGTCAGCCTGTACCTGGCGCCGGAGTTCCAGGGTGACTACCGGTCCTCAGTGTTCCGCATCCTGGCCGGGCTGGCGCGCCTTGGTGTGACGGTGGTGGTGACGATGGGCCTGGACGACCGCTTCACCGAACTGCGCTTCAGCCAGTCCGATACCAGTTTCCTGGCCGACGCCATCGTCGCCATGCGCTATGTCGAGCTGGACGGCACCCTGGCCAAGGTGATGACCGTGGTCAAGGTGCGCGGCAGCGCCCACAGCGCCGATTTGCGCCGCTACACGATCGATGCGCGCGGCTTGCGCATCGAGCCGGGCGCGCTGGCGTACACCGGCCTGCTGTCCGGGCGCGCGACGACAGTCTTGCCACCGGAGTAGGGGAATTCATGGCGATTCACGACAGTGGGGACGGATCGCTGAGCAGCATGCCAACCGTTGGGGCCGTGCCCGCGCTCGACTGCGCCGACCCGGCCACCCTGCGCGCAATGCTGGCGCAGCAGGCCGGCGAGGTGGCCAGCCTGCGCGCCGCCGGCCTGGTCCAGGCCGCCCTGGGTGATGAATTGCGCGAAGCGAACGGCAACCTGGTGCTGGCCACCCTCGATGCGCGCACCCTGCGCGACGCGGCCGAAGGCGCCCAACGGCGCCAGAATGAATTTCTGGCCATGCTGGCACACGAGTTGCGCAATCCGCTGGCACCGATCAGCCTGGCCAATGCGATGCTGTTGCGCCTGCCCGAGCCCTCCACCGAATTGCTCAACCTGCATGCCATCATCCACCGCCAGGTACTGCACCTGACCCGGCTGCTGGACGATTTGCTCGATGCGGCGCGCATCAGCAGCGGCAAGATTTCGCTGCTGCGCAGCCCGATGCCGCTGGTCGACTTGCTGCGCCGTTCGGTGCAGACGGTCCAGGTCAGGCTGCAGGAACGGCATCAGCAAATACAGTTGGACTTGCCGGAAGAATTGATCGTCGACGGCGACCCGGTGCGCCTGGCGCAAGTGTTTTCCAACCTGCTGGTCAACGCCTCGAAATATACGGGCGACCATGGGCTGATCCGGGTGGCGGCGCGCGCCCATGAGGGCTGCGCGGTGGTGACGGTAAGCGACAATGGCGCCGGCATGGATGCCCTCGTCCTGGCCAGCGTGTTCGACCTGTTCACCCAGGGGCCGCGCGCGCTGGCGCGGGCCGAAGGGGGCTTGGGCGTGGGCTTGAACGTGGTGCGCAATATCGTCGAGCTGCATGGCGGCACTGTGACCGGCAGCAGCGATGGCCTGGGATCGGGCAGCGTGTTTACCGTGGTCCTGCCGCTGGTGGCCGATGACGGTGCCGTCACGGTCTTGCCGCGCGCCAGCGCGGTGCCGTCCAGCCGCCGCATCCTGCTGGTCGAAGACAATCTGGACGCCAACGAAACGCTGGGCCGCCTGCTGCTCGGCGAAGGCCATCTGGTCACCTCGGCCTACGATGGCGTGGCCGGCCTGGCGCTGGCGCGTGCGCGCGCCTTCGACGTCCTCATTTGCGATATCGGCTTGCCCGGGCTGGACGGCTACCAGCTGATCACGCAACTGCGCAAGACTGCGGGCGCGCACATTCCGTTCGCCATCGCCATTTCCGGTTATGGCCAGGTGGAAGACCGCACGCGCGCCATCGCGGCCGGTTTCGGCCAGTATCTGGTCAAGCCGCTCGATGCCGACGCCTTGCTGGCGCTGGTGGCATCAAGCGCCGTCACCCGTTTTATCGCCGCCGCGCGGCCGCACTAGGCGCGGGCGGCAAGAACGACCACAGCGGCTTCGCCGCTACCTTGATGAGCCAGGTTTTGCGCTCATGATTCGTACTTCAAGGTGACCTCATGTTTTCTTCCCGTTCCGCATGGCCGCGTCAGTGGGCGCTCGCCGGCCTTTGTATCGCGCTGCTGACCTTGTACACGGTCGGGGCCCTGGCCCTGGCCGGCGTCGCCGGTTCGCTGCCGATGTCCCTCCTGTTCGGCGCGGCCGCGCTGCTGGCCCCGCTGTGCCTGTGGCTGGGCAAGCGGCCCGCGCAGGTCATGCCGCGCACGCTCAAACGGCCGCCCGACAATGGACGCGCGCTGGTGCAGCGCCTGATCAAGTCGGAAGCCTTGCAGGACGCCATCTTCAACAGCGCCAACTTTTCCAGCATCGCCACCGATGCCCAGGGCGTGATCCAGATCTTCAATGTCGGCGCCGAGCGCATGCTGGGCTATTCGGCGGTCGACGTGGTCGACTTGATTACCCCGGCCGCGTTTTCCGATCCGCAAGAAGTGATCGCGCGCGCCGCCGCCCTCAGCATCGAGCGGGGCACACCGATCGCGCCCGGCTTCGAGGCCCTGGTGTTCAAGGCCTCGCGCGGCATCGAAGACATTTACGAACTCACTTACATTTGCAAGAACGGCAGCCGCCAGCCGGCGGTGGTGTCGGTGACGGCCTTGCGCGATGCCGGCGGCGTCATCATCGGCTATTTGCTGATCGGCACCGACAATACGGCGCGCAAGAATGCCGAGCTAGCCCTGGTGCGCGCGGGTGCCCTGCAAGCGGCCATCTTCAACAGCGCCAATTTTTCCAGCATCGCCACCGATGCCCGCGGCGTGATCCAGATTTTTAACGTCGGCGCCGAAAAGATGCTCGGCTACGCGGCCGCCGACGTGGTCGACCGCATCACCCCGGCCGATATTTCCGAACCGGAGGAAGTGGTGGCGCGCGCCGCCAGCCTCAGCGACGAACTCGACACCCCGATCGCGCCCGGCTTCGAGGCGCTGGTGTTCAAGGCCTCGCGCGGGATCGAGGACATTTATGAGCTCACCTATATCCGCAAGGATGGCAGCCGCTTCCCGGCCGTGGTGTCGGTGACGGCCCTGCGCGACGCCGAGGGCGCCATCATCGGTTATCTCTTGATCGGCACCGACAATACCGCCCGCAAACAGGTCGAGGCCGAACAAGCCCTGCTCGACCAGCGCCTGCGCGACCAGCAGTTCTACACCCGCTCCCTGATCGAATCGAATATCGACGCCTTGATGACCACCGATCCGCACGGCATCATCAGCGACGTGAACCACCAGATGGAAGCGCTGACCGGCTGCACCCGCGACGAACTGATCGGGGCCCCGTTCAAGAATTACTTCACCGATGCGGCGCGCGCCGAGGCCGGCATCAAGCGGGTGCTGGCGTCCGGCAAGGTCACCAACTACGAACTGACCGCGCGCGCCCGCGACGGCAAGGAAACGGTGGTGTCCTACAATGCCACCACCTTTCACGACCGCGACCGCAAGTTGCGCGGCGTGTTCGCCGCCGCGCGCGACGTCACCGAACGCCAGCACTTCGAGCAAGCCATGCAAGCCAACAATGTCGAACTCGAAGCGGCCCGGGCTGCCGCCGAAAAAGCCAACCTGGCCAAATCGGATTTCCTGTCGAGCATGAGTCATGAATTGCGCACCCCGCTCAACGGCGTGCTCGGCTTCGCCCAGCTGATGGCATCGGACGATCCGCCGCCCACGGTCAAGCAACAGCGCTCGATCAACCAGATCCTCAAGGGCGGCTGGTACCTGCTGCGTCTGATCAATGAAATCCTCGACCTGGCCCAGATCGAATCGGGCAAGGTGTCGATGTCGACCGAACCGATGTCGCTCACCGAGGTGCTCGACGATTGCTACGAGCTGGTCGGGCCGCAGGCGGCGGCGCGCGGCATTTTCCTGCTATTCCCCGCGCCCGGCACGCCCTTCCACATCCACGCCGACCGGGTGCGGGTCAAGCAGGTGCTGATCAATCTGCTGTCGAACGCCATCAAGTACAACAGCGCCGAGGGCTCGGTCCACGTGTCGTGTTCCGCGTACGCGGGCGGCATGGTGCGGGTGTACGTGACCGATACCGGGGCCGGCCTGGGCCGCGAGCAGCTGGCGCAACTGTTCCAGCCGTTTAACCGCCTGGGGCAGGAAAGCGGGGCCGAGGAGGGCACCGGCATCGGCCTGGTCGTGACCAAGCAGCTGGTCGAGCTGATGGGCGGCAGCATTGGGGTCGAGAGCGAGCTGGGGCGCGGTTCGCGCTTCTGGGTCGACTTCGCGTCCTGCCCGGCCCCGGCCGCGGCGCCGGCGCTGTCGGCGTCCGACGCCGCCGCGTTGGCGCGTGCCCGGCCGGTACCCGGCGCGGCGCTGCGCACTCTGCTGTATGTGGAAGACAATCCCGCCAATCTGCTGCTGGTCGAGCAATTGATGGAGCGCCGTCCCGACCTCAAGCTGCTCACCGCCATCGACGCCCATCTGGGCATCGCCCTGGCGCGCGCCTACCAGCCCTCGGTGATCCTGATGGATATCAACCTGCCCAACCTGAGTGGCTTCGACGCCCTGCGCATGTTGCGCGGCTACCCCGAGACCGCGCACATTCCCGTGCTTGCCCTGTCGGCCAATGCCATGCCGCGCGATATCGCGCGCGGCATGGAAGCGGGATTTCTCCGTTACCTGACCAAACCGATCCAGATCGCCGGCTTCATGGAAGCGCTCGACGTGGCCCTGCTGCACGCGCAGCAGCACGGCCACGATCCGCTGGCCACCTTCGCGCACTGAGGGCGCACCGCGCGCGCATTGACGCCGGGGCCGACCGTGGCCGCTGCGCGCCTCAGCCGGCTTGCAGCAGCTGCGCGAAGCGCTCTTCCGTGGTGGCCGGCGAAAACAGGAAACCCTGCGCATAGTCGCAGCCGGCCTGGCGCAGCCAGTCGCGCTGGCTGGCCGTTTCGACCCCTTCGGCGATCACCTTCAGGCCCAGCTTGTGCGCCATCATGATGATGGTTTCGGCAAAGATCTGGCCGCGCGGGTTGGTGGTGTGCATGTCCTTGACGAAGGATTGGTCGATTTTCAAAAAATCGACCTTGAACTTGTTCAGGTAAGCCATCGACGAGTAACCGATGCCGAAGTCGTCGATCGTGAACTGGACCCCGGCCTTCTGCAGCCGCGCCAGCTTGTCGCGCACACCGGGCGAATCGTCCAGCAGCATGCCCTCGGTGATTTCGACCGCGATGCGCGCGCCGGCGCTGTTGAACAGGGCCAGGTCTTCTTCCCAGCCATGACCGATCACGCGCCGCGTGAATCCGACCGGCGACTTGTTGACGCTGATCTGGAAGGGCGCGCCCGTCAGTTCGCCCAGGCGCGCCGCGCAGGGCACCGCCTGGGCCAGCACCCAGGCATCGATTTCGCCGATCAGGCCGGTTTCCTCGGCGATCCCGATAAAGTGCTGCGGCAGTACCAGGCTGCCGTCCGGATGGTGCCAGCGTACCAGCGCCTCGGCCTTGACGATCGCCTCGCTGGCCAGCTCGACGATGGGCTGGTAATACACCCGCAGCTCGCGCCGCGCCAGCGCCTGGCGCAGCTGGTCGATCGCGCGCAGGCGGGCCGAGGCCGAATCGCGGATGTCCGGCGTGAAATAGCTGAAGCGGTTGCGGCCCGCGTGCTTGGCCACGAACATGGCCTGGTCGGCATTGCGCAGCAGGTCGTCGGGCAGGTGCGCATCCTGCGGACAGATGGTGATGCCGATGCTGCCCGATACATGCACTTCCTTGCCGGCGATGGAGAAGGGGCGCGCCAAGTCGGCCAGGATCTCGCATACCAGCACCTCGACAAAGGCGATCCGGCTCACTTCGTTGAGGATGACGGTGAATTCGTCGCCGCCGATGCGCGCCACGGTGTCGGTTGCGCGCACGCACGCCTGCAGGCGTTGGGCAACCTGCAGCAGCAGCTGGTCGCCGGCATCGTGGCCGAAGCGGTCGTTGACTTCCTTGAAGCCGTCCAGGTCGATGAACAGCAGGGCCAGCGCGAACTCGGTGCGCGCCGCGCGCCGCACGTCGTGGTCCAGCCGTTCGCGGAACAGGATACGGTTGGGCAAGCCGGTCAGGCTGTCGTAATAGGCGTTGCGCAGGATTTGCGCTTCCGACGCCTTGAGCTCGGAAATATTGCGCGCCGTGCCGGTGATGGCATCGATCGTGCCATCCTGGTTGATCACGGGGAGCAGGATGTAGCGGTAGGTGTGCGCCGTGCCGTCGGCCAGGGTGCATGCGAGTTCGCCGCGTCCGGTCGCGCGCGTCTCGGCCACGGCGCGCAGGTCGCGCCGCAGCTGGGCGGCGAAGGCAGGGGCGAAGTCTCCCAGGTGCTGCCGGACGGCGGGGCTGGCGGGCGGGCCGAGCAGCTTGGCGAGGGCCTTGTTGGCGTACAGGACCAGGCCGTCGACATCGGTAATGTAGTGCAGGTCGGGGGTGGCCGAGAGCAGGGTGTCGAAGCGGTGCGCGAGTTCATCTTTTTCTGTGAAGAAGGCTTGCAGCGACTCTTCCAGCGCCTGGTCGACGGCATCGTTGAAGCGCATCATGTCTTCGCTGCCGAGGTCGCGTCCGTGTTCGCTGGCCGCCCACAGGCCCATGACGCTGGCGCGCAGTGCCCGAAATTCGGCAACGGTGTCGTTGGCGCTGAAGCCCGCGCCCACCCGCCCGGCCCCGTGCTGGCCGGCCTGGGTGTCGGACTCGAACCCGTCATGGGGGGGCGACTCGGCGGCCGCCCCGGGCAGTGCCGCGGGCAGGTCGAGGCGGTCGGCGATGGCGCCCAGCATGCCCGCCGCGTGGTCGCGCAGGGTGGCCGCCGGCAGGTAGCGCGCCGCCGGAATGCTGCGCGCAAACGCATCCCAGTTCTGCAGGATTTCTTGCAGATGGGCGCGGATGAAGCGCGCGATGCGCGCCTCCTTGGGGGGTGAAGGCTGGTCCATGGAAACTCGCACGATGAAGACAGGCATTCGACATGCCAACGCACATGAAAGTTCCTTCTTTTTTTGCCCGGATAGCGCAGGCCGGCCGTTGACAGGATCGTGAGACGGGCCGGCGTGGCGGCGCTATCGTCGAGTTCGTACCCCCGTGCGCGCGTTTCCACCCTTCTCAAGGAGAAATCATGAAACCCTTGTTCAAGCGAATGTTGTCCATCTCGCTCGTGAGCGTGCTGGCCTGCCATGTGCCTGGTGCGCCGGCGCCGGGCGCCGTGCCCGGCGCCGCTCCGCCCGCGTCACAAGACCTGGTGCGCGCGCTCGGCCTGGCGGCGCAGGTGCGCTACTGGAGCGAGACGGCGCTGCGCGCCAATGCGCTTGACCATACGCCGCCGCCGCCCGGTTCCGCCCGCGTCTGGCGCGAGCAGTACGGCCCGGCGCGCAGCGCGCGCGCGCTGGCCATCTTCCACCTGGCCCTGTACGAAGCCCTTAATGCCGTCGAGCCGGTCTATCCGAGCTACACCGGCATGCTCCCGGCGCCGGCCGCCAGCGCCCCCGAGGCGGCACTGGCGCGGGCCGCGCGCGATACCCTGATGGCGCTGTACCCCGCGCAAGCACCCGGCGTCGCCCAGGCTTACGTGCGCGGCATGGCCCGGCTGCAAGCGGGGCGCGCGCGCGACAACGGCGCCGAGACCGGCCGCCGCGCGGCCGCAGCCATGCTGGCCATGCACCCGGCGCGCGAAGCCACCTATGCAGACCGCATCGTCGGCGTCGACTATTTTCCGAGCAATGCTCCCGGCAAGTGGCGGCCCGATCCTGTCAGCCGCGATCGGCTGGCGCTGGGCGCCGTGTGGCAGCCGGTGCGCCCGTTCGTGCTGCCCTCGGCCCTCGCGTTCCGCCCCGGCCCGCCGCCGGCCCTGACCAGCAGCGCCTATGCCGCCGCCTTCGAGGAAGTCAAGCAGCTCGGCGGCGATGGCGTGACCACCCCGACCCGGCGCACCCGGGCGCAGACCGTGGCCGGCATTTTCTGGTCGTACGACGGTACTCCCTGGATCGGCAGCGCGCCGCGCCTGTACAACCAGATCGCGCTCGACATCGGCGCCCGGCGCGGCCTGGGCGGCATGCAGATGGCGCGCATGCTGGCCCTGGTCAACGTGGCCTTGGCCGACACTTGCCTGACCGTGTGGGCCACCAAGTACACCGAGCAATTCTGGCGCCCGGTGAGCGGCATCCGCGAAGCATCGCCCGGCAGCAGCCCGACCGGCCTGGGCGACGGCAATCCGGCCACCCGGGGAGATCCGGCCTGGACGCCGCTGGGAGCGCAGGCGAGCAATACCTCGGACCCGGATTTCACGCCGCCGTTTCCATCCTATCCTTCCGGCCACGGCGGTTTCGGCGGCGCGCTGTTCCAGACCCTGCGCCACTTTTACGGCACCGATGCGATTGCCTTCAGCATCGTGTCCGATGAATTCAATGGCATCACGCGCGACAACAGCGGCCGGGTGCGGCCGCGCCTGGTACGCGGGTTTTCCAGCCTGAGCCAGGCCGAGGAAGAAAACGCCCAGAGCCGCATTTACCTTGGTGTGCACTGGCCGTTCGACAAGCGCGCCGGACTGGCGGTCGGGCGCCGCGTCGCCGATTATGTGGTCGAACACGGCTTGTTGCCGTCGGCGCCCCCGGCCGCGCCCACGCCGTGACGGGGCCGCTGGCGCGCCGGCGCCGTTCAAGGCCGGGAATGGGTCGTGGCGGCCAGCAGCGCTTCGAGGCGCTTGTCGTCGCGCGCGAAAAGGGCATGGTCGGCATGGCCGCCGACCAGCGCGCGCCAGCCGATATACACGCCATAGGCGCGCTCGTACCGGTAGCGCGCCTCGGCCCCGCTCTGGCGGCGCGCATCGGCCATGAGCTGTGCGATCTGGTCCGCGCAGTGAGCAGTGATCGCCGCATAGGAATAAGGATGCTGGGCGGAGGGGGGCGTGGTTTGCATGATGGTTTGCCAGGTAAGCGGAACAATCGCCGGACCACCGCCATGCCGCATGCTGAAACACGAAGGGGTGCTGCATCCCCGTTTGACAACGCCCACCACGCCGGGTTCCCGGCCAGGCAGGCCGCTGTGATGATCAAGCAAGCGTGCGCGCCCACCACGGCGATATCCTTACAATACGGAATGACTACCAGGATCGCCGACCAAGAGCGCGTCAATTTCAGCGACAGGCTTAAAACCGCGCTGCTGGCCGCTGGCGTACCTGTCGCGCCGACGCCCTTCATGCGGGCGTATAACCTGCGCGCCGATGGCGCCGCCGTGACACCCCACGCGGTACGCAAGTGGCTTGCCGGGGAGGCCATTCCGACTCACGAAAAAATAGTCATCCTGGCCGCCTGGCTGGGAGTGCACGCGGCCTGGTTGCGCTTCGGCGATGCCGAAAACGCCGACACGGCCGCCGCCGGCATACCGCCCGTGATGTTGTCGGGCGAACATCTTGCCATGATGAACGACATCGTTTCCCTGCCTGCCTCCACCCAGCAGATACTGCGCGAGATCGTCGACGCGTTCGTGCGCAATCACCGGGCCGGACACTTGCGTTCCGATAAACAAGGGCGGCACCAGTAACGCGCGGCCGCGTGGGGTCAGCTTTCGCGCCAGCCAGCCCAGTAACGCGCCATGTCCGGCACCCGGCTGGCAACCAATTCGCCCTTGCCGACAGGGACGAGGGTGGTGGAAAATCCCGCTTCGGCGGCCACCATCCGCACCAAGGGCGCCATCTCGGCCGCGTGCGAGGTGGCGTTGTCGACGATCAGCAGGCCGTGCGGGCGCAGCACGCGCCGGATGTCCGGCCACCAGCCGGTATATTCGGTGCGCTCGGAATCGAGGAAAACCAGGTCGTAGGCGTGATCGGCGGAGCGCGCCAGCAGCGCGCCGGCGTCACCGTCGACCTGTTCGATGTACTGCCCCAGGCCGGACGCGGCCACATTCTCGCGCGCCATGCGCAGCTTGAGCGGCGCCATTTCCACCGTGGTGACCTTGCCGCCGTTCGGCGCCACGGCGTCGGCCAGCCACAGGGTCGAATAGGCGTTCGAGGTGCCGATTTCCAGGATGTCGCGCGCGCCCATGGCGCCGATCACGTGCGCCAGGAATTGCCCGGTGCCGCGCGTGATGTTGAGCATGCGGCGCCCGCGCTCGTCGGTGGCGGCATCGTTGTTCTCGCCGAATTGTTCGATATCGCTTAACAGCTTGTGCAGAGTGGCATTCACGGTGACGTTCCTGGCTGGTTGCTGAGTGGATGGAAATTATCGCACCTTGGCCGCCCGCGCGCAGCGCCGCCGGTGTAGCCCGGTGTGACCTACCGACATCGCTGCGACATTGTGGACATGATTGCGGCACCAGCTTTTCCCTGGCCAACGGGCAGGCCACGCACATCCGTTTCACCGACTTCGACAGCTAAGCAGCCAGGCAAAGTGTATTGTGAAATCAGTTCTTAAACGGACGAGACAGTGATTCCAAAGCCTTTGTATACCTTCTCCAAATCGCCATCCTTGCGCCATCCTGAGAATGCCGATTCCAGCTTTCCATTTCGGAAAAACAGAAAAACGGGCGATACCCAATGGGTGACCTCCGGCCATTCTTCGCGGCTATGCGTCAGTGTAAACGGAAGCGAAGGGTGCAACCGGTTCCATCTGGTGTACACATCGTAATTAAAATTAAAGTCATGCATTGCCATCACCGTCACTTTTTCGCGTAACAGGGGCGCAAGCGTGGGATCGCCCTCGATTTGTGATACGGCTCTTTGTGTGAATCCGCAATAAGGCGAGCCAATAATAATGAGGTGCAATCCCTTCTGTAAGTCCACAGCGCGTCGTGTCAAGCCGCGATTCGCCTGAAAAATCCAGGCCGTTCGTCGCGCCGCAGGGCTTGTCAGGTCATTCACTGTAATCGGACCCTGTAAGGAATTGGGGTTGTACTGCTCAATAAGCGCATTCGCTTTTTCAAATTCGCGAAGAGCGTAGTACATTTCCAATAATTGTCTATATTGGTCCGGCGTTGCCTGGCGTGCGTCGACCAAGCTGTCGAATATTTTTTCAAACAAAGACAATTTCGACTTGTCCAGTGTGTAGAACATCAGGTACTGGGTCGCTGCGAAAAACGCAGCCAACTCGTCATCAGGAATGGGCGACGCGCGGGTCCGGAAATTCTCCGCGTACTCCGCGTCAATTAAACTGGCTTTTTCCGCGGTCGGTTTGCCGCTTGTTGCAACAGCCTCCGTCTTCGCAATAAAATTTTGTAGCCGTTGTGAAATATCTATTCCTGCGGAACTTATCGAACAAAATCCAAACAGCAATAACCCGACAAGGGTCCTGATCCAGTCATTTTTTTTCATAATGTCTCCTGAATGTAAGTCCATGAAAACCGAATGTCCTGAGTCTGCCAAAATGAATGTATGCGGTGCCGATTGTGCCAAAGATAATCTAGTTGAATGGTGAAAGCATGATCGACGAAGCGCTGTTATTTTGCGCGCCGCAACGGCGGAGCAATGATTTTGCGTTCTCCAGTTCAGTTGTCGACAGCTGAGACTGCAGATATCCCGCACGGTCGTGGTTTTCCGCGCTTCCCGAATGAGCCCACGCTTGCACAATTGCATATGCGCCCGCAGCGTCTCTTCGCCCAAAGGTGCCACTTAGATAACTATGTGCAAGCAAAGCCATTGCACTCTCCGACCCGGAGCGGGCCGCGTCCAGGCCATGCCTTTCAGCAAGAGCTCTCAGGTCCGCATCTTCTTGCGGCGTCGTATCTTTAAGAATCGTCATGATGGAAGCGACAGTCGGAGCATTTTTCGAAATTAACAATTTTGCGGCGCTTGCACCCGCGTCTGCGGCTGGTATCAGGATATTGATCGGGTTGCGCAAGAACCGCGCCGGCAGCTGGGAGCACTCGCGCGCCGAAAGGCGGCCGGCATTGGGGGCATCAAATTCCATGCTGTCCATATGTCGTGCCGCTTCGGAGCACGGCCTGGCCTTTTGAAATAGCACTAGCGCTGCGAACACGTCTCCCTGCTGAGACAACTGCTTGAGTGTGCGTACGTCAAAATTTTTTGCTATAAGGGCTTGTGTACCGGCCTGTACTTTCGCATCGTCGTTAACTACTGCAACGGTAGCGCCGAAGAGTGGAGGACAAGGGCCGCGAGTAATATTGACCAGTGTCACCGAGGTACTGTGCTGCCCCCCGCCATCCGCATTTTGCTTCATAGGCGCGGCCGTCCTCGCGTGGTGCGTCGGCGCGAGGGCATCGCGTTCAAGCTCCTTGCGAGCGGAATAAAATATTGCAGCGGCAAAAGCTGCCGCGAAAAGGACAATCCTGACCAAGGCCGGTTTGATTTGTTGGGGCATATCGTCCCTCGTTGCAAGTATGGTCCCGTAGCGCTCTACAGACCCCGTGCTGGCGGCATGCGACAATTCAGTCCTGGTAAGTGACGACGTAGCGACATGGCGTGCTGTGGGCAGGCCAGCGCACAGAGCCACCTATCCTGCCCACGGCCGCACGCCGACTACCGGCCGATTCATGCCAATTTGAACTTAATCATTAGCATTTCGCTTTACACAATTTGAAGTTCATTGGCGAACATGTGCTCCCCCCAAAGTCGCAATACATGTGATAAACGTCGCCGTTGGCCAACATGATGGGGTCAAGTGCTCCAGGGAGTTTTTTGTCGGGGGGAACCGGGGGTATTCTGGGTGAGCCTTCACAGCCCATACATCCTCCGGCGCCACCGCCACCGCCACCGCCGCCACCGTCGCCGCCGCCGCTGGGCCCGTCGAATCCGCCGAATCCGCCATCACCATCCCCATCTTCACAAAAAACAGGCGCGAGTTCGCCTGGATTTTCGACGCAATTATTGCTGCCGCCCGGACCGGGTGCCCGTGTATCGGCAGAAGGCTTGATGTACTTGGCTGAACTTTCGGAACCGAACAGCGCGAGCACTTTTGCTATCTGCTCTTGCGACAATTCGCGTTGAAGGTCCTCGAACCCAAAACCAGTCAGGCCCTTTTCATTAAAAGTCACGCTGGCAAGGAAGCGTTCCCTTGCCGTTGGTGAAAGCAGATAGAGCGGATTGGATTTGGGCGGAACCATTTTTAAATAGCGTTCCAGGTCGAGCTGGGATTTAATCGGTGCCACCGCTTGCGATACCTCTTCACGTGCCAGCAGCTCTTTCCTCGCTGCTTCTGAGATCACTTCGCGAGCGAGGCCTTCTTTCTTTGCCTGATCGGGTGGGTGAACTGGTGCTGAGTGTGCTGAAAGAGCCCCTGCGAAGCTCATCGCCAAGGCAGCCAATATCTGTAAAAATCGGGTCTGTTTCATAATATGAATCCTTTCTTGACTTTATGGTGTTGCCTTGATGCCGGCATCACCCTGTAGATGTAGTGAGGCGGGATACAAACATGTCTTCAGGGAGTGGCCGTGCGCAACCGAGTACCTTCTGCTCGGGCTGGGCTCAGGTTTCAGGCGCATCTCTGCAATCGTCCGTGTGCAAAAGGCGTTAGCTGTTCACTCATCGATTATCTTGCCAATCGTAAATTTATTAAGATGATCTCCTCCAATATGGAAATGCCCTCTTGGCGCATTCTCGGGCGACATGGCAAATGTTAGGATTTGAATTCGCGATTGTCCACTGAAAACGCGATTGAATCGGGCTTTTTTAATGTTATTTAACTTGAGCTTGCCTAAAACATTCGCAGAATTTTTAGGAAACAATTATTATGGCGAATTTTTAACCGCGAACGCGTTCTGAAATAATATTCCTTGCCCATCCAAGTACTGCAGCGCGCCGGCCGCTGAGAGCCTCGCGGTGTTGTCGCAGTCATTACCACAACGGCGCATCCATGCCGGAACGTACACTTGGCGTGACGGTCACGCCATCGGCGCCGTGCTGACACGCTGCTGTCATATTTGGCAACTATGATCGACGACTTTCCAGCGCACCCCAGGAGCCCCCCATGTCCACCAGCAGACGCAGCTTTCTCAGCCTGGCTTCGGCCGGTGCCGCCAGTACCTTGTTCCCCGACCTGATCCGCGAAGCGCTGGCCGTACCGGCCAATAACCTCACCGGCAGCATCGCCGACGTCGAGCACGTGGTCATCTTCATGCAGGAAAATCGCTCCTTCGATCACTATTTCGGCAGCTTTCCTGGGGTGCGCGGCTTCGACGATCCGCGCGCGATCACCCTCCCCAGCGGCAAGCCGGTCTGGTACCAGCCCGACTCCGCCGGCGGCCATGTGCTGCCGTTTCACTTCGACACAAAAAACACCAGCGCGCTCTCGCTCGGCACCGATCACTCGTGGAAGGGTTCGCAGGCGAGCTGGCAGGGCTGGGATGCCTGGGTCAAGAAAAAGACGCCCCAGTGCATGGGCTATTTCGACCGCGGCGACCTGCCGTTCTACTATGCGCTGGCGGACGCCTTCAGCATTTGCGACGCTTACCACTGTTCGGTGTTCGGCCCTACCGACCCGAACCGCTTTTACTCGCTGTCGGGCACCAGCCGCGGACGGATGGGGGCGCTGGGCGGCCTGTACAACGTGAGCGCTACGGGCTATTACAACAACGATCCTGCCCGCGACAATCTGGCGCCGGCCGTCACCGCCAGCGCGCCCACCTGGCGTACCTATGCCGAGGTCCTCGAAGCGAACGATGTCAGCTGGAAGGTCTACCAGGAATGGGATAACTACGGCGACAATTACCTGGCGTATTTCCGCCAGTTCCGCGTCAATCCGGACGGCAGCCGCCTCGCGCCCGACAGTCCGCTGGCGCGCAAGGGAAGGGTGCTGGCGCCCGGCTCGACCGAGGCCAACTCGCGCGGCACCACGGGCGACTGGCTGGTCGCCGACTTCGCCGCCGACGTGCGCGACAACCGCCTGCCCAAGGTGTCGTGGATCGTCGCGCCCAACGACTACACCGAGCATGCGCCGAACTCGCCCAATGCCGGCGAAAACCTGACGGCGCGCCTGCTGGCGGCGCTGGTGGCCAATCCGGCGCTGTGGTCGAAGACGGTTTTCCTGCTGACCTACGACGAGAACGATGGCTTCTTCGACCATGTGCCGCCGAATATCCCGCCGCTCGACCCGTCCATGGGGCGCACCACCCTGGCCGAGATCGGGGCCGATGAAAACCTGGCCGGGGTGCCGGTCGGACTGGGTCCGCGCGTGCCGATGCTGGTCATTTCGCCGTGGAGCAAGGGCGGGCGCGTGTGCTCGCAAGTGTTCGACCACACTTCCAAGCTGCGCTTCCTGGAAGAGTGGCTCACCTTAGGCCTGAAAAAGAATCGTGCCGCCGTCACCCTGGAAAATATCTCGCCGTGGCGGCGCGCGGTGTGCGGCGACCTGACCTCGGCCTTCGATTTCAAGTCGCCCAATAGCGCCTGGCCGGCCAGCGTGCCGAAGTCGGCCCGCTACGAGCCGGTGTCCGGCAAGCCGTATCCGGCGCCGCCAGCGCAGCAGAGTTTGCCGCTGCAGGAGCCGTGCAAGACCGTCACGCGCACGCGCTACGCCTGTGCGCTGCCGTATGTGCTGAGCGCGCACGCGGCGGTCACGCCCGGCAGGCAGCTCGAACTGTCGCTGCACAACAGCGGCACGGCCGGCGCGGCCTTCATCGTGTATTCCAAGGTGCGCAGCGACGGGCCGTGGTACTACACGGTCGAAGCGGGCAAGCGCATCGAGCGGGAAGTGTGGAACTGGAGCGGCGGCCAATACCACCTGAGCGTGACCGGCCCGAATGGTTTTCTGCGCGAGCTGGCGGGCGACCTGGCGGCGAGCGCCGCGCGTCCGGAAGTGCGGGTCAACTACGATACGGCCGCAGGCAATGTGCAATTGCTGCTGTCGAACGCGGGCGGCACGGCAGCCTGCACCTTCACCATGGTCGACAATGCCTACGGCGCCGCCGCCACGAGCTATACGGTGGCGGCCGGCCAGCAGCAAGTGGTGCAATGCCTGCTGGCGGGCAGTTTCGGCTGGTACGACTACAGCATCGGCTGCGATACCGATCCGCGCTTCCTGCGGCGCGTGGCGGGCCACGTGGAGACCGGCGCAGCGGGGCGCACCGACCCGGCCATCGGCGCCAACCAGCGCCGCGTGGTGCTCACAGTCAGCGCATCGGTGCTGCAGCGCGGCGCGAGCATGAATGTGAGCTACGCCGCGCCGGCGGGCAAGAGCGATCCGAAAAACTGGGTCGGCCTGTTCGCCGCCAACGCCATACCGGGCAGCGCGGGCCAGGCCGCGCTGCAATGGGCTTACGTGCCGGCGGCGACAGGCACCCACACATTCAGCACGGCGGCGCTGGCGGTGGGCGACTACGCCGTCTGGTATTTCCACCAGGGCGGCTACACGGCCCTGGGCGAGGCGGTGACGGTGAGCGTGACGCAGTTTGCCACCAGCACGCCAGCGGTCACGCGCGGCGCGCCGCTGGTGTTCACCTTCGCAATTCCAGCCAGCCGCGTCACTGCTAAAAACTGGGTCGGCATTTACCGCGCGGGCACCTCGCCGGGGGCGGGCAGCTCGGCCATCTGGCAGTACGCGGCGCAGGCCGGGGCCAGGGTCACGTTCGACAGCAGCAGCCTCGCGCCGGGCAGCTACAGCGCCTGGCTGCTGCACAACGATGGCTACGGCGTGCTGGGCGGGCCGCTGGCCGTGAGCATCGCATGATCGTTTCACTTCACCGGAAAACCAGTATGTTCAAGCATATCAAGCAATTCACCATCGGCATTACCTTGCTGGCGCTGTGGACGGCAGGCGCCAGCGCTGGCGTGCTGCGCGTCGGCCAGCGAAGCGGCCTGGAGCAGGCAGGCCAGATTTTGCAGCGTAGCGACTTCGACGATTTCGGCGCGGGCTTTCACTTTCCCGGCAGCGCCTTCGCGCGCGGCGACGTGCTGTACACATCCGCCGAAAACCTGGTGGTGGGCGGTGGCAGCGGCCTGTCGATCGGCCAGCTGCGGCCGGTGATGTCGAACGAGTACTGGTCACCGATCAGCGCCAGCATCGCCGGCGACATCCCCTACACCTTGTTCGGCTTCGATGCGGCGGTTACGCAGGGCACGGTCGACCTGACCGTGGAAACCAACCTGGGCAGCTACCGCTTCGATGGGATTGCACTGCACGATGGCGCGCGCAGCCTGGATTTCCTGGGTTTCCAGGCCACCGGCGGCGAATATTTTACCGGCTTTGCATTGCGCAGCATGGGCGAGGGCTACCTGGCCGGCATCACCAACGTCACCTTGGGCGCTGCGCGCACGGCGGTGGCGGAACCGGGCGGCGTGGCCTTGCTGCTGGCCGGTTTGGGCGTACTGACGGTAAGCAGGCGCGGCCGGGGCAGTGCGAACCGGCGCCGAGCGGGCTGAGGACGGCGGGGGCGCCAACGAAAACACCGCGCGCGCATTCGTGCTTATGATGACGCTGGAAGCGCACGCTCCGTGTCGGCAGCAACCGCCCGCAAGAAGAGCACATGAAAAGCACATGAAAAAAATCGCCACCCGCCTGGCAACGATGGCTGACATCGACCAGCTCGCCGTCATGTTCGACGCCTACCGCCAGTTCTACGAACTCGCGCCCGACCTGGTCCTGTCGCGCCAGTTCATCCACGACCGCATGCTGGGCAGCGAATCGGTGCTGATCCTGGCCGAAGATGACGAGGGCGCCGCCGCCGCTTTCTGCCAGCTCTATCCGACCTTTTGCTCGCTTGCCGCGGCCCCCATCTACGCGCTGTACGACCTCTACGTACGACCCGAGGCGCGCCAGCTCGGCGCCGGCCGCGCGCTGCTGCTGGCGGCCGAGGCGCATGCCCTGCGCAACGGCGCCGTGCGGCTCGACCTGACCACCGCCAAAACCAATCTGCCGGCACAAAGCCTGTACCAGGCCCTGGGTAGGACGCGCGACGATATTTTCTACGCGTACAGCAAAAACCTGGCTGCGTAGTTTGATTTGGCGCAAGCTAAGGCGATATCTTTTTCATCCATTGCGGAGCATGGTCAAACAGGCGTACATTAGTGTCTTTATAAGCTTGATCAGGAGATCAGCAATGGGTTCCAGTAAATTGATGCGCTTGAGTTTGCTTGCAACTGTTGTCCTGGGCGTCACCGCCGTTCCGCTCGCCGCGCGCGCGGATGAAACCTGCAATTCGCCGTATATGTCGGGCCTGATCAAGGGCCAGGAAGATTTTCTGTATGTGTGGACCCTGGGCGAGAAGGGGGTGGGCGACGGCTTCGATAAACTGGTCACCATGGACGTCAATCCGGCCTCCAAAAAATTCGGCCGGGTGATCGGCCACGTCTCGGTCGGCAAGCGCGGCGAGGCCCATCACATGGGCTTTACCGACGACCGCCGCTTCCTGTGGGCGGGCGGCCTGGACGACAGCAAGATCTATGTGTTCGATGTCCACACCAATCCGGCCAAGCCCAAGCTGGTCAAGACGATCGACGACTTCGCCAAGCGCTCCGGCCTGGTCGGCCCGCACACGTTTTATGCACTGCCGGGCCGCATGCTGATCGGCGCGCTGTCGAACGACAAGGACCGCGGCGGCGTCACCGGCATGGCGGTCTACAACACCAAGGGCGACTTCATTGCCAAACACGCCATGCCGACCACTAACGGCGGCGACGGCTACGGCTACGATATCGCCATCAACCCAAGCAAGAATGCGATGCTGACATCGAGCTTTACCGGGGCGGTCAACTACATGACCGATCTGGGCAAGCTGATCAAGGATCCGGCCGCCATGAAACAGTTCGGCAACACCATGGTCATGTGGAACCTGAAGTCGATGCAGCCGGAAAAAGTGCTCAATGTGCCGGGCGCGCCGCTGGAAATCCGCTGGTCCCTGAACGAGGGCGACGAGTGGGCCATCACGGCCACCGCGCTGACCTCGAAAATCTGGCTGGTCAAGAAGGATGCCAGCGGCGCCTGGCAAGCCAAGGACGTGGCCACCATCGGCGACCCGGCCAAGGTGCCGCTGCCGGTCGATTTGTCGATCACGGCCGACGGCAAGGGCTTGTGGGTGAATACCTTCATGGATGGCACCACGCATTATTTTGACATCAGCAATCCGGAAGCGCCCAAGGAAACCTATTCCAAGCGCACCGGTTCGCAGGTGAACATGGTCTCGCAAAGCTGGGACGGCAAGCGCCTGTACGTGAGCAGTTCGTTGCTGGCCAACTGGGACAAGAAGGGCGCCGACGACGAGCAGTTCGTCAAGCTGTTCGCGTGGGACGGCAAGGAGCTCAAGGAAACCTTCAAGGTCGACTTCGCCAAGCTGAAACTGGGCCGCGCCCACCACATGAAGTTCGGCGCCGCGGGCGCCAAGGTCAGCGCCGATGCGCGGCAGGGCGCGGCGCGCCTGGCGGGCCGCTGACCTTGCGGCGTGTGCAAGGGTGCGCGCTGGCGGCACTGACCGCGCTGGCGCTGCACGCCGTGGCGGCGCCGGCGCGCCAGTTCGCGCTGCCGACGCCGGGCACTTACCGGCTCGAGCACATCCACAAGGCGCCCGACGGGATGGTTCTCGACAGCGATGGCAGCCGCCACCGGCTGGCGGAATTTACCACCGGTAAAATCACGCTGTTTTCCTTCATCTATACCTATTGCACCGATGCGCGCGGCTGTCCGCTGGCCTACGCGACCCTGCATACGCTCAAGAAAACCTTGGGCCAGGATGCGCGCACGCGCGAGCGGGTGCGTTTTGTCAGCATGAGTTTCGATCCTACCTACGACACGCCACAAGCCATGCGCAGCTACGGCGGCGAGGATGCGCGCGACCGCTCCAAGGTGGAGTGGCGTTTCCTCACCAGCGGCTCCAACGCCGAGCTGGCGCCGCTGCTCGACGGCTTCGGCCAGGATGTCTCGGTCGCCAGCGAACGCGCGCCTGGGCAGCGCTTGCCGGCCTTGAGCCACTTGCTCAAGGTGTATCTGATCGATGCGTCCGGCAAGGTGCGCGAAATCTATTCCACCTCCTTTCTTCAGCCCGATGTGGTGCTGAACGACATCCGTACCTTGCTGCTGGAAAGCGCCCCGCAGCGCTGAACAAGGCTGCTCTTATGGCAATAAGGCATGCATGTCAATTTCCATAAAAACATAAATCAGGGCGAAATCCGTGTTTTTGTTCATAGGTGCGAATTGCCTTAAAGAAATTTTAACTTGCCAGCTTAGCTTGTCTCCGCTGTAAGGGCCTTGCGCCCGGGCTGTCGTCATAGGGAAAACCAAGGTCAATACAGGCGCGCGGCGATCACCGCCGCGCCGTCTTGACGCCCCTATGGCGCGGCCATCTCCCTCCAGAAATTTCGTTAAAGAAACACAAAAAGTGTTGACACTATGCGAACGGAGTTGTCTCCGTTGCATATTTGCATCATTTCCACTAAGAACTTTGTAAGATGTTGTTTGTATGAATATAATGACGTCGCGCAAGAAAAGTGTTGTCGTTGCATCCAGATCCGCAGTGTGCCTTTCCTCCGCGTCGTGCCAGTCTTACCTCCCAATCGCAAAGCAATGCCGTGTGCATGGCGGGCGATTTGTCGTCCGCATTCTTAATTGATGAAGCCAATAATGTTCAAAAGCGCCTTACCAGTGGTGAAGTCCCGATCCTCGCGTGCGTTCGCATGCCTGCTCCGGGTGACAGCGATTGCCTTGCTGGGGCTGCCTCTTCAGGCAGCCGCGGTCGACTTGCTGGTATCGCGCCTGACCGACACGCCGGACCCGGCCGTGCGCGGCGGCACCATTCTGTATTCCGCTTCCGTCACCAATAACACCAGCGACGTCGCCAATAACGTCAAGGTGGTGTTCACGCTCGATCCGCAGACCAGCTTCGTGTCGGTGTCCGACCCGGCCTGCGTGTACGATGCGGGCACCAGCAAGGTCACCTGCAGCTACGCCACAGTGGCGGGCGATGGCGCCGGCGCCGGCACCGCCGACCTGCTCGACATCGACCTGACCGTGCGCACCCTGGCCACGGCCGGCCAGACGGTCAACATGCAGGCGGCGGTCAGCACCACCGATGCCGACAGCAACGTCGGCAACAATGCGCTCTCGCAGCTGACCACGATCGACAATGGCGCCGACCTGTCCCTGGTGCTGAACGGCTCGCCCGCCAGCCTGATGGCCAGCGGCAAGCTGGTGTACACGGCGAACCTGACCAACAACGGCCCCGACGCGGCCGGCGCCACCAAGGCCACCTTCACCCTGAGCCCGAACCTGAGCTACACCTCGGCGAGCGGCTCCGGCTGGTCGTGCGGGGCGGCGGGGCAGGTGGTGACGTGTAACCGTCCGAGCGCGCCCAAGGGCGCCTTGCCGGACATTACCATCAACACCAAGGCCACCGGCACCACCACCGGCACCATCACCAGCACCGGCGTGGTGACGATCAGCGGCAGCGCCACCGATTTCAACAATGCCAACGATGCCTCGTCGGCGAATACCATCATCACCGTCGGCACCGACCTGGCCGTGACCAAGACCGTGTCCCAGGCCCTGGTGGGCAGCGGCCAGCCGGTCAGCTTCACCCTGGCGCCACGCAACCTGGGTCCGCTGCCGGCCACCAACGTGGTGGTCAGCGACAGCGTGCCTGCGGGCTTTGCCATCGTCAGCGCCAGCGGCACCGGCTGGACCTGCACCGTCAACAGCCAGAATGTCAGCTGCACGCGCGCCAGTCTCGCGGTTGGCACGGCCCAGGACATCGTCATCAGCGCCACCGCGCCGGTCGTCGCCGCCCAGACCGCTGTCACCAACACCACCACCATCGCCAGCGATACGCCTGATGGCGACCTCACCAACAACAGCGGCTCGGTCAATGTCAGCATCGTGCCGGACGGCGTCGATCTGTCGATCACCAAGACCAAGACGCCGAATCCTGTTGCGCAGGGCAACAATATGGTCAGCACCATGCGCGTGACCAATCACGGCCCGCGCGCTGCCGCCATCGGCGAAGTCAAGCTCGTCGAAACCCTGCCGGCCGGTGAAACCTTTGTCAGCGCCAGCGGCAGCAACTGGACTTGCGCACCGCAAAGCGGCCAGGACATCACTTGTACCTATAACGTGGCCCTGGCATTGAATGCCTCGACCCCGAACCTGCTCCTGACCACCACCGCCACCGCCTCCGGCACCCTGACCAATACCGCTTGCGCCGTCTTCACCGATGGCGGCGGCGTGCAAGTCGATCCGGTGCTGGCCAATAACTGCGCCAGCGCGACCTCGGAATCGACCCTGACCCCGAACGCGGCCGACCTGCAACTGACCAAGTCCGCCGCCCCGGGCACCCTGGACTGGAACGCGCCGACCATCACCTACACCCTGACGGTGACCAATGCCGGTCCGGGCGAATCGACCAGCGTGATCCTGTCCGACCCGATTCCCGGCTTCATCGCCGGCAAGACCGTGGTGAACGCATCGAAGACGGGCGGCACCAGCCCGGCGGCGTTCAGCTGCACCCCGGGCGCGACCGTCACCTGTTTCATGAGCAGCGGCACGATGGCGCTCGGCAGCACGGCGGAAATCAGCGTGACGGTCACCCGTCCGCTGCTCGACAGCAGCGGCCAGGCCGGCAATAAATGGGTGAACTCGGCCAGCGTGCGCTCCAACGCGCAAGGCGATCCGGTGCCAAGCAATAACGTCGCCACCGCCGACGTGCAGGTCGACCCGGTCGCCGACGTCACCGTCACCAACACCGTGACCCCCGGCTCGGTTCCCGCCGGCACCAACGCCACCTACGTCCTGACGATCAATAACAACGGCCCGTCCACCGCGAATGGCGTGACCGTCGTCGACGTGTTCAATATTCCGGAAGGCTCGATGACCTTCCTGTCGGCCGTTGCCAGCAACGGCGGCAGCTGCGCCTACGATGCGGCGGCCAAGACCCTGAGCTGCACCATCGGCAACATGGCGTCCGGCGCGACCCGCACCGTCACCATCACCGTGCGTCCCGACTATATGGATAACGCGCCGACTCCGCGCACGATCGGCAGCACGGCCACGGTGGCCACCAGCAGCAACGAAAGCAACTACGGCAACAACAGCGGCACCAATGCGCTGGCGGTCACCCCCGCCACGCTCGACCTGCTGGTCAACAACACCGACAACGTCGATCCGATGGGCTTCGTGCCGGCCGCCGCCGGTCCCGTATTCCCGGACAACGTGGTCACCTACCGCAACGCCATCACCAACCGCGGTCCCTCGGTAGCCACCCAGCTGGTGCTGACCTACCTGATGAAGCCGCCTGTCGGCAAGAGCATGACTTTCCTCGGCGGCAAACTGCTGCCGGACGGCCAGGCGTATACCAATTACTGCACCCAGGTCGGCAACGTGGTCACGGGTCCGGCGCAGATGAGCATCACCTGCAATTTCCCGACCGCCGACATCCTGATGGGCAACAACGCCAGCACCGACCTGTACCTCGACTTCCACGTCGACACCCAGCCGACCGGTTCGGGCGACACGTACCAGTCGACCGTCACCGTGTCCTCGCGCGAGCCGGAACTGCTGATGCCGAACAACACGGCCGACCAGAGCACCACCATCAAGATGCGGGTCGACCTCAAACTGACGAAAGCCGCGTTCGCCTTTAACGGCACCGCCGACGCCGTCGCCGCCGCGGTACAGCTGCGCCAGCCGTTCTACTGGGTCCTGACCCTGAACAACGCCGGTCCCGGCAACAGCAGCGGCACCGTCGTCACCGACAGCCTGCCAGCCGGCCTGACGCTCTACACCGGCGGCGCGGCCGCGCCATACAATGCGGCGCCGTACAACGCCGGCCTGACCTGGAGCACCAACAACGCCGCCCCGACCAGCGGCACCTGCAGCGCCGGCGCCACGATCAGCTGTAACGTCGGCTTGCTGGAAAGCGGCAAGGCGGCCACCGTGCGTGTGCCCGTGATCGCCACCGCCGTCAATGCCGCGCTGCAAAATTGCGGCAACGCCAGCACCAATGATGTCGAGCGCAATGCCGTCGATAACCGCGGCTGCGCCACCGTGGCCGTGCAAGCGTCCTCGATCGCCGGCATCGTGTACGAAGACAGTAATAACGACGCGGCCAAGGGCGCGGGCGAAACCGGCATTGCCGGCGTCACCCTGCGCCTGGACGGTGTCGACATCTACGGCAATACCGTCACCAATGTCACCACCACCACCACGGCCGGCGGCGCCTATCTGTTCGATAACCGTTCGCCAGGCACCTATAAAGTGACCGAAGTGCAGCCGGCCACCTACCTCGATGGCAAGGAAACCGCCGGCAGCGTTGCCGGTACCGCCACCGGCGCGGCCGGCGACGAGATCAGCAACATCGTCCTGCCAGCCGCCACCAATGCGACCGGCTACCTGTTCGGCGAACTGAAACCGGCGACCCTGTCGGGCTTCGTTTTCGTCGACCTCAACACCAATGCCGTGCGCAACGTGACCGGCGTGCCGACCACCGACGAAAGCGCTGGCGTGACCAGCGTCACCATGACCCTGAGCGGCAGCGACGACCTCGGTCCCGTGAACGCCACCGTGCCGACCGGCGCCAACGGTTCGTACAGCTTCACGAACCTGCGTCCCGGTACTTACCAGGTGGTGCAGGCAAGCTTGCCAGGCGTGACCCACACCGGCATGACCATCGGCAGCAAGGGCGGCAACGACGGCGCCTCCGCGCTGGCCGCCAATACCCCGGTCATCGGCGCCACCAAGCGCACCATCGGCAATGTGCCGCTGGTGGCGGGCGACGCCGCGGTGAACTATAACTTCGGCGAAAGCGGGCAGGGCCTGGGCGGCATCGTCTATGCCGACCTGAACAACAACGGCATCAAGGATGCGGGCGAACCCGGCATTGCCGGCGTGTCGGTCACCCTGTCGGGCAATACCTCGAACGGCACCAGCGTGTGCGTGGCGATTTCGCCGAATCCGTGCACCATCGTTACCGACAGCAGCGGCGGCTACGGCTTCGCCGGCTTGCCGGCCAGCGATGCGACCGGCTATGTGCTGACCGAGCAGAGCCAGGCCAGCGCGCCGCTGTCGAGCTATGCCGACGGCATCGACACGGTCGGTACCGTCAATGGCGTGGTGCGTGGCACCAAGACCAATGACAAGTTCAGCGGTATCGTGATCGGCACCGGCCAGTTCGGCAGCAATTACAACTTCGGCGAATCGTCCGCCAGCCTGGCGGGCAAGGTCTACCTCGATGCCGACCGCAGCAATACCCTGAACGGCGCCGACACCCTGCTGCCTGGCGTGACCGTGACCCTGTCGGGCACCACCGCGACCGGCGCCAATGTGTGCACCATCGTCAGCACCTGCGTGGGCACGACCGACGCGAGCGGCAACTATCTGTTCACCGGCCTGCCGGCAAGCAATGGCGGCGGCTATACCGTCACCGAAACCCAGCCGGTCGACTATATCGACGCCACCAATACCTTGGGCACCGGCGCCACCGTGCCGGGCAACCTCGGCCTGGCACCCGGCAACAGCGTGTTTACCGGCGTTGTGCTCTCCGGCGGACAGAATGGCATCAATTACCTGTTCGGCGAAGCCACCGGCAAGCTGAGCGGCTTTGTGTATGCCGACAAGAACAACAACGGCATCATGGACGCGGGCGAAACCGGCATTGGCGGCGTGACCCTGACCCTGACCGGCACGGCGGCAAGCGGCGGCAACGCCTGCGGCGCGGCTACCTGCGTGACCACCACCGGCCCCGATGGCGCGTACACCTTCAGCTTCCTGCGCAATGCGAATGGCGCCGGCTACACCGTCACCGAAACCCAGCCGACCGCTTACCTCGACGGCATCACCCGCAAGGGTAAGGTCGGCGGCGCGCCTTGCGCGGCCTGCGTCGACAATGTCGCCAACGTGATCGGCACCATCGCCTATGCGGTGGCGACGACGCACACCGACTTCAACTTCGGCGAACTGCTCCCGGCCAGCGTGAGCGGTACCGTGTATGCGGACAGCAACCAGGATGCCCAGATCAGCAAGGGCGAGCAGATCGCCGGCGTGACCGTCACCCTGACCGGCAGCGACGACCGCGGCGCGCCCGTCACCCTGACCACGACCACTGCGGCCGACGGCACTTACCGCTTCGACCAGCTGCGTCCGAGCGACAACAACGGCTACACCCTGACCGAAACCCATCCGGCCGGCTACAACGACTTCCCGGGCAACACCGGCAGCCAGCCGGGCACCATCGGCGGCGTCACCTCGGGCACGGCCTTGACCAACGTCATCGGCGGCCTGCGCCTGGCGCAGGGCGACAATGGCGTCAACTACAACTTCCGCGAAGTCGGCGCCAGCATTGCCGGTAGCGTGTATTTCGACGCCAACAACAACGGCGTGCGCGATGCCGGCGATGCGCCGCTGGCCGGTGTCGTCGTGCGCCTGAACGGCCCCGTGCCGCGCACCATGGCGACCGGCACCGATGGCTCGTTCATGTTCACCGGCCTGATGGCTGGCAGCTACACCCTGGTCGAAGTCCAGCCGGGTGGCGTGTTGGACGGCATCGATGCCGCCGGCACGGCGGGCGGCACCATCAATGCCCCGAAAAACAGCATCACTGGCATCACTCTGGCGCCGGGCACGGCCGCCGGTAACTATCTGTTCGGCGAACGCGGCGCACCGAGCACCGGTTCCCTGGCAGGTACCGTGTACGTGGACAGCAACAAGGATGGCAAGCGCGACAGCGGCGAGCAGTTGCTCAACGGCGTTACCCTGACCCTCAGGGGCACCGACGGCACGGTCCGTACTGTCCAGACCGATATCAATGGTAATTACCTGTTCCCGGTGCTCGCGCCAGGCACGTATACCCTGGTTGAAACCCAGCCAGCCGGCCTGTCCGATTTCGAGGCTGCCACCGGCACCAAGGTCGGTCTCCTGGGCGGCGGCAGCGCCGGCCTGAACACGGTGACCACCATCGTCATTCCGCCTGCAGGCGGCGCGGCGACCGGCTACGACTTCCGCGAAATCAACCCGGCCCTCAATGGCCTGGCCAAACTCGGCGGTACTGTGTATGTCGACGGCAACAAGAATGCCAAGCGCGAGCCTGGCGAAGCACTGGCCGGCGTCAGCGTCACCCTGACCGGTATCGATGCGAATGGCGTGGCGGTTGCCGCGCGCACCACCGTGACCGGCGCCGACGGCAGCTATCTGTTCGTCGACCTGGTACCGGGCACCTACACCGTGGTGGAAACCCAGCCGCCAGCATATGGCGACTTCCCGACCAACACCGGCAGCGCCCTCGGCACGGTCGGCGGCACGCTCGACAAGGGTCCGAACAAAATGAGCGGCATCGTACTGGTGGCCAACACCGATGCGAAAGACTACGATTTCCGCGAAGCGGGCAGCAGCCTGGCCGGCGTGGTGTATCGCGACGATAACCACAACGGCGTGCAGGACGCCGGCGAGCCTGGCATTGCCGGCGTGCCGGTCAGCGCCATCGGCGGCAAGGGCGAAGCAGGCCGTGCCATCACCGATGCGGATGGCCGCTTCCTGATCGTCGGCTTGCCGGCCGACACCTACAGCTTGGTGGAAACCCAGCCGGCCGCTTACACGGATGGCAAGGAAACCGCGGGCAAGATCGCTGGTATCACCGCCGGCTCGGTCGACAACAGCGCCTTCGACAACTCGGCGCCGAAGAACACCATCTCGGCCATCAAGCTGGGCGTGACCCAGGATGGCACCGACTACCTGTTCGGCGAACGCCGCGCGCGCCTGGAAGGCTATGTGTATGTCGACGCCAACCATAACGGCCAGATGGACGCGGGCGAAATCCCCTTGCCTGGCGTGCACGTGACCCTGACGGGTGTCGATGCTTGCACCATGGGCTGCGTGGCAATCAGCGGCCCTGATGGCAAGTATGTGTTCGAGAACCTGGTTCCCGGCCGCTACACCCTGGTCGAGTCCCAGACCGACCTGCCGACCGCGAAATACATGGATGGCAAGGAAACCGCCGGCGTTGCAGGCGGCAAGGTCGATAACAGCAGCTACGGCACCGCGCCGTCGCAAAACACGATCGCCGACTTCACCGTGACGAGCGACATCATCGCGGCCAATGGCGGCGTGGTGGGCGGATACCTGTTCGGCGAGCGCGTGCGTCCGGGTCCGGAAACCCGCGCCCCGATCATCAGCGGCTATGTCTGGATGGACCGCGGCCACACCCGCACCCGTCCGGAAAACCATGAAGGCGTGAAGGATTGGACCGTGGTCCTGACCCAGAACGGCAAGCCGGTCTGCACCGTCAAGTCCGACGCCAAGGGCTACTACCAGTTCGACAGCCTGCATTGCGCCGGCTATGAAGGCACGGGCTTGCCGACCGGTCCAGGCTTCGAGATCGTCTTCACCAAGGATGGCAACGGCATGCCGATCGTCCCGACCTCGGGCGGTAACGTGGGCACGCCGGTGATCGGCAAGATTACGGGCATTACCGTGCTTGATAACAGCGACATCACCGAGCAGAACCTGCCACTGACCCCGGCTGGCGTCGTGTACGACAGCGCCACCCGTCAACCAGTGCGTGGCGCGGTCGTGACCGTAACCGGTCCGGCTGGCTTCAACCCGGCGCGTCACTTGCTGGGCGGCGTGGACGCGGTCAACCAGACCACCGGCAGCGATGGCGTGTATCAGTTCGGCTTGCTGAACGATTTCCCGGCGGGTGTCTACAAACTGGCGATCACCAGCTATCCAGCGGGTTACGTACCGGCCGAGTCGGCGAAGATCCCGGCGTGCCAGGGTGCCGCGTCCGTCATGGCAAACGCCAATGCGGCGCTGATCCAGAAGTCCGACGGCGCTCCAGTATCCAGCGTGAACCTGCACAAGCCGAACGCTTGCGTCGGCGCGGTGCCGGGCGGTGCGGACACCACCCAGTATTACTACACGTTCACCGTGGGCACGAATGGCGCGCCGGTGGTGAACAACCACCTGCCGATCGACAAGGTCGAAGCGGCTGGCCTGGCGCTGACCAAAACCGGCGACAAGCAGCAGCTCGAAATGGGCGAAAGCCTGCTGTACACCCTGACCGTGCGCCAGACCAGCGGCAGCGCGGTAGCGCAGGCAACCGTGCGCGACAGCCTGCCGGCCGGCTTCTCGCTGGTGCCTGGCACCGTGAAAGTCGATGGCAAACCGGTGGCCGATCCGGCGCCGGCAGTCGGCCCGGTCCTGGCTTTCAACCTGGGTCCGCTGGCAAGCAACAAGCAAGCCGTGCTGACCTACCGCCTGCGTGCCGGCGTCGGCAGCCTGCAGGGCGATGGCATCAACCGTGCGATTGCCTACGCCTGTAACGTGGCCGGCGCTTGCGTCACGCCGGGTTCTTACCAGCCGGTGCCGGACGCCTACCCGTCCAACAAGGCCGAGTACAAGGTGCGCCTGACCGGTGGCGTGTTCACCGCACAAGCCTGCGTGGCCGGCAAGGTCTTCGTCGACTGCAACGGTAACTCGGTGCAGGACAGCGAAGAGCTGGGTGTGCCGGGAGTGCGTCTGTACCTGGAAGACGGCACTTCGTTCACCACCGATGTGGAAGGCAAGTACAGCTTCTGCGGTTTGACGCCGAAATCGCACGTGATCAAGGCCGACAGTCTGACCTTGCCACGCGGCAGCCGCCTGACGACGACCAGCAACCGCAACCTGGGCGACGCCAACAGCATCTGGCTCGACACCAAGAACGGCGAGCTGCTGCGCGGCGACTTTGCCGAGGGTTCGTGCTCGGCGCCGGTCATCGAGCAGGTGAAAGCCCGCCGCAGCCAGGGCGGGGGACGCGCGCCGGAAACCGAAGCGATCCGCCTGCCAGGCCTGAAGTTCGACAGCAAAGCACCTGCCGCGCCGCGGCAGGCGACCGACAGCGCCAACCAGGAACTGGTCAAGCCACGCCAGGGAGCAATCCCTGCCGGCGCGGGAGAAGCCCGTGCGCAATAAGCAACCATCCCGCCTGGCCCAGATGAACACCATGACGAACAAAAAACTTCTTCTTATTCAACGCCGCGGCACCGTCCGCCTGCTGGCGGGCGCGCTGGCGGTTGCCTGCGCTTTCCCGAATGCCGGCGCGCAAGCGCTGCCATCGGCCCCGGCCGATGCCGGCCTGCGTGCCCAAATGGCTGCGCCGCAACTCTGGAGCGGGCGTCCCGTAGGGCGATTGGACGCCAGCGCCAAGGTCGCGCGCATCCTGGTCGAAACCGACCGCGACGGCGTGCCGGCCGACGGCCAGTCGCCGGTGCGCGTGAGCGTGCAGGTGCTGGGCGAGGATGGCCAGCCGCTGGCGGATGACGTGCTGCTGACCCTGGAAGCATCGGCCGGCCGCATCCTGCTCGACGGCGCTGCCACCGATGCCCTGGGTCCGCAAAGCGGCGACGCCGACAAGGTCACCCCCGGCGTGCAGCTGCGCGTGAAAAACGGCAAGGCGCAATTCCGCCTGCTGGCCCCGGCCGCCGCCCAGGAAGTCTTGCTGCGCGTCGACGGCGGCAAGATCAGCACCCAGGGCGTGATCACCTTCGTTCCAGAACTGCGCCAGATGCTGGCCGTGGGCTTGATCGAAGGCGTTATCAGCAAGCGTACCCTGAGCGCCGGCGACCTCGCGCCAGCGCGCTTTAACGATGGCTTCGAGCAGGACATCACGCGCTGGAGCCGCCAGTTCAACAGCGGCAAGGCCAACGCCAGCGCCCGTACCGCGTTTTTCGTCAAAGGCACCATCCTCGGCAGCAAGCTGTTGACGGCCGCCTACGATTCGGACCAGCAGACCAAGGAGAAGCTGCAGCGCGACATCAATCCGAACGAGTTCTACCCGGTCTACGGCGACAGCGCCACCACCGCGTTCGACGCCCGCTCGGCCGGCCGCCTGTATGTGCGGATCGACGACAAGAAAAGCTATGTGCTGTACGGCGACTTTTCGACCAGCGAAGGCACGATGTCGTCGGTGCCCGGCCCGAACACGGGCATGGAAGCGCGCAAGCTCGGCCAGTACCAGCGCACCGCCACCGGCCTGCGCGGCAACTGGGACCTGGGACGCGGCAACCTGGGCGGCTTTGCCTTCCACGACAACGCCAAACAGGTGATTGAAGAATACCGCGCCAACGGCAGCTCGGGACCATTCGCCGTGCGCAACAATGGCGCGCTGACCAATTCCGAGCGGGTCGAACTGATCGTGCGCGACAAGAACCAGACCGACCTGGTCAAGCAAGTCACGCCGCTGCGCCGCCTGGACGATTACAGCTTCGAGCCGTTTTCGGGGCGCATCCTGTTCAAGCAGGCAGTGCCATCGCTGACTCCCGAAGGCGATCCGCAATCGATCCGCGTTACGTACGAAGTGGAGCAGGGCGGCGAAGATTTCTGGGTGATGGGCGTCAATGGCGAATACCGCCTGACCGACAGCATCAGCATCGGCATGGCTGCCGTGGACGACAAGAACCCGCAATCGCCGTACCGCCTGAACAGCGTCAACGCGACCGTGCAACTGGCGCCGAAGACCAGCGTGGTGGCCGAATTTGCGCAAAGCGAATCGACCAGCTACACGGCCAACGGCCAGGTCTTCACCACCCCGAGCGGGCAGGCCGGTGAGCTGTCGAGTTCGGCGTCGGGCCAGGCGGCGCGCGTCGCGCTGTCGCACAAGAGCGATGCCTTCGACATGCGTGCCTACTGGCAGCGTGCCGACAATGAATTTAACAATACCGCGGCCGGTATCAGCCCCGGCCACAGCGATGCCGGCGTGAACGTCAGCGCCAAATTCACGTCCACCACCACCGTGTACGGCAGCGCGCTGCAAAGCAAGGATCAGCAGGTCGTGGCCCAGCGCGACGCCGTGCGTGTCGGCATGCTGTGGAAAGCCGATCCGCGCCTGACCCTGGACTTCTCCGTGCAGCACATGAAGGAAGAGGGCGAGCTGCGCAACCAGGTGGGCATGGCCAGCAACACCGGCGTGGTCTCGAACGCCAACGGCTTGAATCCGAGCGGCGGCTTCTTCGGCTTTGGCAACACCAACAGTGCCATCAGCCCGGTCAACGGCAGTACCGTCACGGCATTCGCACCGGTCGGCGCGACCACCACGCCGGGTACGCGCGGCACCCTGGACGCCAATACGGTGGCGATCGGCGCCCAGTACAAGGCGACCGATTCGCTGACTCTGACCGGCGTGATCGAGCATGGCATATCCGACAGCAACCAGAAGCGCTACGAGCTCGGTGCGCAGTATCAATTGTCCGAGCGCAGCCGCGCGTATGCGCGCTACGAGAACCAGACCGGTCTGGCATCGCGCTACGCCTTGAATCCTGCCGAGAAGAGCAATGCATTTGTTGCCGGTGTCGAATCGACCTACCTGCCGGGCGCCAGCATCTTCTCCGAGTACCGCTTGCGCGACTCCATCGACACCCAACTGGCCGATGGACGCGACCTGCAACTGGCCAGCGGCGCGCGCAACACCTGGAACCTGTCCGAAGGCCTGGCCGTGAGCACCAACGCGGAATACCTGCACGTGTTCGACGGCCGCCAGCAAAAGGGCGTGGCCCTGGCGACGGCGCTCGACTACACCGCCAATCCGCTGTGGAAAGCCTCGGTCAAGCTCGAATGGCGCCGCCTGTTCGACAGCCCGGGCGAGATCGGCAACCAGTCGCAGGACCAGTGGTTGAATACCCTGTCTTTCGTTCGCAAGCTCGACCGCGACTGGACTGTCCTGGCCCGCAACTACGCCCTGCTCGCGCGCAATAACGACGACCTCAGCGGCAAGCCGCTGGCGAACAGCCTGCAGGAACGCGCCCAGCTGGGTTTTGCATGGCGTCCGGTCGACCACAACCAGTTCAACGGCTTGGCGCGCTACGAATACAAGAACGTGCGCGACGGCGCCCGCATCGATGGCGACAATTACGCCGCGCACATCGTCTCGACGCATCTGGATTACCATCCGAGCCGTCCGTGGTGGAGCACCGGCCGCCTGGCTGCCAAGACCAGCCACGAGCGCAACCTGCCGCAGGGTCAGCAGACCTACAGCGCCTGGATGGCATCGGGCCGGGTGGTGTACGACATCACCGAAAACTGGGATATCGGCGTGCTTGCCGCGTATCTGCACAGTCCGCAGAACCGGGGTAGCAGCCAGTATGCGCGCGGTGTCGAGGTCGGCTACCTGGTCAAGGAAAACCTGTGGCTCTCGACCGGCTACAACGTGAGCGGCTTCCGCGAACGCGATCTGAGCAGCGCCGACTACACCTCCAAGGGATGGTTCGTGCGCCTGCGCTTCAAGTTTGACGAGAATGTATTCAAAGGCAAGGACCCGGACGCGAATCGCGCGCTGGCCCGCTAATTTCCTGACATGAGAATGACGATGAAACCTACCATTATTTCCCGCCCGCGCGTTGTGCTGTTCGCCGTGATGGCCCTGGCCGTTCAAGGCGCCTTTGCCCAAACGCTGACCGCGCCGGCGGCGCGCATCTCCGACCAGGCGATCGTGGCCGACCAGGCCGGCTACAAGGCCTTGCAGCAGAGAGTGAAAGCGCTCAACGACAAGGGTGTTCCGGTCAACAATTACTATCTGTCGAAGGCGCAGTGCTGGCTCGACGTGTCCTTGCACGAATATACGCGCAACGACCGCTCCGCCTTCCCGCAGCAAGCGTTGGCCCAGGGCGCCGCCATCGTGGGCGCGCTGGAAACGGGCGCCACGCCCAATCCGGGCGACCAGACCCCGCTGGTGAACGACGCGGCCAAGCTGCGCGAGGACCTGTGGACGCGCTTCGGCGCTGTGAAGAGCGGCGCGGGCTTCAGCTGCGCGGCGCAGAAGGTTGCTTGCGGCGAAGTCGAGCTGGTGCATGCCGGGAACGAATTCAATCAGCAGGGCTGGCGCCATGCCAACCCGTACATCCAGATCGCCGAAGACCAGTTGCAGGCGGCGCAGGCATCGGCTGCCGCTTGCGGCGGTGCGCCTGTGATTGTGAGCAAGACCGAGCCGGGTACCCCGGCGCCGGCGGTCGTGGTCGAAAAGCTGACCCTGGCGGCCGACGCCTTGTTCCGCTTCGATAAATCGGGCTTGCCTGACTTGCTGCCGGCGGGGCGCGCGCGCATCGACGGCATGCTGATCAAGCTCGATGGCGTGTATGCCCAGATTTCCGGCATCAAGCTGACCGGCTATACGGATCGCCTGGGAACGGAAGCGTACAACCAGCCGCTGTCGGAACGGCGCGCGGCGACGGTGCGCGAGTACATCCTGGGCAAGGGTTTTGCGGGCGAAATCGTCAGCGCCGGCAAGGGTGAAGCGGACCAGGTCGAGGCTTGCACCGGCGTTGCGCCGCGCGCCGCGCTGATCGGCTGCCTGCAACCGAACCGCCGGGTCGAAGTGGAAGTGACCGGCATCAAGCGTTAAGAGGAAGTGTTCCGGCCAAGGCTGGAGCATGTCAACAGCCAAACCGGGGTCTGACCTCTGATTAGCAATCTTTCTAATCAGAGGTCAGACCCCGTTGTACCGTTGTAGACCGAAGTGGAAGTGACCGGCATCAAGCGTTAAGAGTAAGAGGAAAGGCTTCCGGCCAAGGCCGGAGCGTGTCAACAGCCGAACCGGGGTCTGACCTCTGATTAGCAATCTTTCTAATCAGAGGTCAGACCCCGTTGTAGACCCCGTTGTACGTTAAGAGGTAGTGCCTCCGGTCACGGCTGGAGCATGAAAAAAGCCGCACCGGGTTTCAACCCCGGTGCGGCTTTTGCGTTGCTGCGCTCGATTTAGTTGCGCTTGCGGCGGGCGCTGAAGCCGAGGATGGTCAGGCCGGCAAGCAGCATGGCCCAGGTGCCTGGCTCGGGGACAGCCGTAATGGTAATCTCGTTGAGCGACGTAATGGTTGCATTGAGCAAAATGCGGCCGCCATCGGGTTTGTAGTAGTCATGACGGAGACTTGCACTTGCCATGTCGGCCAGAGACAGATGCTGCGGAAGGCCACCATTGGCAACCCAGTTAGCCGTCGAGCCAGTGAAATACAAGGAATTCGACTCGCCGTCATACACTTCAGAGTTGAACGACAGCATATCGGTCACGTTCGCAATATTCGGTTTGCCATCCTTGAACGACATGCTGCTTACTGGCGCGTTGGCATCGCCCACGCGGACAGTCTGTCCACTCGGCAAAATCGTGAATGTAAAAAAATTCGCCGGGGAGGGGGCCGACGAATAGAAATACGTATTGGAGTCAGGGTTGGGAAACCACGCGCCGGAGTTAAATGTCGACTTGGCAGCGTTATCGTAGGCAAAACGTCCGACAATTCGGTCCCCCAAGGAAATTACGCTACCTGCCTGCCTGCCGCTGACGCTTTGCGCCCATTGAAGGGCCCGAACGTCCCCCAGACCGGCTACCGACGCGGTGAACTCATAAACTTGTAACGCCGCCTGTGCAGGTACGGTCAACACCAGGGCTGTGATTGCTGCTGCGATGTATTTCATGGTATTCCAATGATCAATTAATGTTGCATTATAGTACATTGCGTTTTTTCAAACAATACAAGTCCAATGAATGAAAACGCGCATCCAACATGCTGCGGGCAAGCATGCAGCGTTCTGCTCCATTGCGACGCCTGGGCGCATTTTTCGGCTGCTCTTGTGATACGAACTTGGTATGATGCCGGGGCCTTTTCGTATCTTTTGGCACTTTCATGACTCTTGGGGACATTGCAATGATGGGACGTTTGTTCGTATTGGGAGCGGCCACCCTGGCCGCCGGTAGCGCGCTGGCCGCGCCGCGTGGTTTCACCATCGAAGACCTGGTGAAGATGGAACGGGTCGGCGCGCCGGCCCTCTCGCCCGACGCCTCGCGCGTGGTGTACACGGTGCGCAGCACCAATATGGAGAAGAACCGCGGCAACACCCAGCTGTGGATGATCGACTTGCGCAGCGCCAAGCCGGCCCCGGTCAGGCTGACCGAAGGCGAGTCGAACAGCACCGATCCGGAATGGTCGCCCAAGGGTGATGCCATCTATTTCCTGTCGGCCCGCTCGGGCTCGTCGCAGGTGTGGCGCCAGCCGGCCGCTGGCGGCGCGGCCGTCAAGGTCACCGACCTGCCGCTCGACGTCGACAACTTCCGTCTGTCGCCTGCGGGCGACCGCCTCGCCATGAGCCTGGCCGTATTCCGCGATTGCAGCGACCTGGCTTGCACCAGGACCCGCCTGGACGAGCAGGCCAAGAACAAGGCCAGCGGCAAGGTCTACGACCGCCTGTTCGTGCGCCACTGGGATACCTGGGCGGACGGCCGCAACAGCGTGCTGTACACGGCGCCGCTCGATACGAGCGGCAAGGTCAGCGCCGCGCCGGTCAGCCTGTCGGGCAGCATCGATGGCGACGTGCCCTCGAAACCGTTCGGCGACCGCGAGGAATACCGCTTCAGCCCGGACGGGAAAAGCGTGGTATTCGGCGTGCGCGTGGCCGGCAAGACCGAAGCCTGGTCCACCAATTTCGATATCTACCAGGCCAATGCCGCCGGCGGCGCCGCGCCGCGCAACCTGACCGCCGACAATCCGGCCTGGGATAGCAAGCCGGCATTCTCGCCGGACGGCAAGACCCTCGCTTACCTGGCCATGAGCCGGCCCGGCTTCGAGGCCGACCGTTTCCGCCTGGTGCTGATGGATGTCGCCAGCGGCAAGAAGCGGATCCTGGCCGAGAGCTGGGACCGCTCGATCGCCGACTACAAGTGGCGCGACGATGGCAAGTCCCTGCTGGCGACGGCCGACGATGTCGGCCAGCATCGCCTGTTCTCGATCGATGCGGCCAGCGGCAAGGTCACGCCGCTCAGCGACAAGGGCTATGTCAGCGCCTTCGATACGCGCGGCAAGACGGTGGTGATGGCGCAAGCCAATCTGCAATCGGGCGCGCAACTGTTTAAAAGCAGCGATGGCGCCGCGCCAAGCCAGCTGACGCAGTTGAACAGCGAGCTGCTGGCGGACGTGCGCTTCGGCGAGTCCGAGCAGTTTTCCTTCGCCGGCGCGAATGGCGAAACCGTCTACGGCCACGTGATGAAACCGTGGAACGCCACCCCCGGCGTCAAATATCCGGTCGCCTTCCTGGTGCATGGCGGGCCGCAGGGCAGCTTCGGCAATGCGTGGAGCTATCGCTGGAATCCGCAGACCTACGCCGGCGCCGGCTACGCGACCGTGTTCATCGATTTCCACGGCTCTACCGGCTACGGCCAGGCCTTCACCGATTCGATCAGCGGCGACTGGGGCGGCAAGCCGCTCGACGACCTGAAAAAAGGGCTCGATGCGGCGGTGAAGAAATTCCCATGGCTGGACCGCGAGCGCAGCTGCGCGCTGGGCGCGTCCTACGGCGGCTACATGATGAACTGGATCGCCGGCAACTGGGCGGACGGCTTCCGTTGCCTGGTCAACCATGACGGTGTGTTCGATACGCGCGGCATGGCCTACGCGACCGAGGAATTGTGGTTCACCGAGTGGGAAAACAAGGGAACTTACCTGGCCAACGCGGCGGCCTACGAGCAGTTCAATCCGGTGCATTTCGTGAAGAACTGGAAGACGCCGATGCTGGTGGTGCAGGGCGACCTGGACTTCCGCATTCCAACCTCGCAGGCGCTCGGCACCTTTACCGCGCTGCAGCGCCAGGGTGTGGAGAGCAAGCTGCTGGTATTCCCGGACGAGAATCACTGGGTCTTGAAGCCGGCCAATTCCGTGTTGTGGCATAACACGGTCAAGCAATGGCTCGACCAGCACCTGGCCCGCTGACATGCCAGCCTATAAGAACCTCGTTCTTGCGGCGGCGCTGTGTGGCGGACTTGCCCACAGTGCCGGCGTGCTGGTCGCCCCTGCCGCCAGTGTGCCGGCGGCAAGCACGCCGGTTGCGCTGATCACGGCGTTTTACCGCGACTACTTCGCCAATGAGGCGGCGGCGAAGAAACGTTATCTGGACAGCGGCGCTTTCTATTCGGCTGGCGCGCGCAAGCTGCTTGCGGACAATGACTTTGCGTGCCGACAGGTGGCGCGCGGGGACGATATGTGCGGCTATGGCGCCGATGCCGACATGTTCCTGGACGCCCAGGACAGCGATCCGGAACTGACCCTGGCGTCGTCCGGCTTCACGGCCAAAGCGGTCGGGGCGAACGCGGTGGATGTGTCGTTCAAGGTGTTTCCCAAGGACCCAGGTTCGCAGCGCACGACGATGCGCTACCTGGTGGTGCGCGAAGGCGGCCAGTGGCGGGTCGATGATGTGCTGCATCCGGTCAAGGGCGTGTATGCGGCCAAAAACAGCATGCGCCAAGGCATTCTGGCCGACATCGCGGCCATTTCCAAGGCCGCGCTCGACGTAGCCGATGCGTCGAGCTGGGTCAACAATTATGTGGAAGAGCAGCAGGCCGACCGTTTTGCGCGCTTTGTCGGATCCCCCGTGACGGTCTGCGTCAGGAAGGATGCATGTGTACCCTATGCGAAGGACGATGCGCGCTTGCCGGCGCTGGTAAAGACCTTGCACGATACCTACTTCAAGGCCGGGGCGGCCAAAAAAGGCTTGCCGGCGATCACTGCCGGCAAGCAAGGTGCGGGTGCACCCAAGGAAGAGAGTGTTGTCCACAACGGTCCGTTCGACTACACGTTCCGGCATGGTAGGTGGTGGCTGTCGCGCATCGATGCGGGCCGGGCGAGCGCTGCGCGATAAGCCGTCGCCATTCCCGCCGTGGCGCGGGAATGGCGGCTGTTACGGGTTGATCAGCGGCGCAACGCCGTTGGCGAATGGCCAGCCCTGCGCTTCGTCGGTATGGATACTCCAGTCGAAGCCGCCGCGAATGTCCGGATGGTTGGCCTTGACCTGCTTCCACGTCGCGATCGCCTGGTCGCGGGTCATGTAATTGGTCGCGTGATCGATGCCGAAGCCGACCACCACATGGCTCGCGCCCAGCAGGCTGACCCACTGCTTGATGTTCTCCACCACATACGCCGGATTGGCGAGATCGGGCCCGTCGTAGTATTGCGGCGCGGCGTAATCGAGGGCGCCGGCAGCCACCATCGCGCGGCAGAATTCCTTGTCGACCGGATTCCATGGCGCCGGCGGCGCGGAAATGATGAAGCCCGGGAAGCGCTTCTTCAGTTCCAGGCTGATCCAGATCATTTCGCCGGCGTCTGGCGTCTGGCTGCCTTCGAAGGTATTCCAGTCCATGCCGTCGATGCCGCCCAGCTGCGCGTGGATGGCGGCGATGCTGTTGACGAAGGTCTGCGATTTCGTGCGGTTCGGAAAACTCATGCCGTTGCCGGCGCCACCGACCGAGAGGATGATCTTGCGTCCCTGCGTGCTGCGCGCGTACTGGATGTCGGCCTTGAGGTTGGTCGCCGCGCCACGGCCGTTGCCTGGCGCGCTCCAGGTGACGGCGCCGGTGCTGCCCGGCGGGCCGCCGACCGGGGTGGCGGCGAACAGGTAGATCAGGTTATAGCGCGCATTGACGTCGCGGATGCGCACTGGCGACGGGGTCCAGTTCGGATAGTAGCCGGCGGCGATTTTTTTGCTGATGGCGACGCCGCAGGTGGTTTGCGCCCAGTACCAGGTGCTGATCGTGGGCGTGGTGCCATCGCTGCCGTTGCCGGCGACCTGGACCACCTTGTAATAGAGCCCATTCGGCAGGTACAACACCACCGTGCCCAGCGGATAGTTGATGCCGGCGCTCCAGGTGACGGCGTTGCATGGCCCCACGGCGGCCGATGTGCCGGCGGCCGTGCCCACGCCCTCGGCCTGGCCCGGGCTGGCGCCGGTGGCGGGATCAGGCGTCATGGTGGTGCCGGGCCGGGCCGCGTCAGGCCGCGCCACGTCAGGCCGCGCCACGTCAGGCAGCGCCGCGTCAGGCCTCGCCGCGTCAGGCCGGGCCGCGCTCGGCGGGGCGGCGTTGGCGCCGTTGGGGGCCGTGTCGGACGAGCCGCCGCCGCAGCCGCTGAGGATGGCGCCGCCAATGGCGGCCATGCCCAGGTATTTCAAGATGTTCTTCATGCCGGTCCCTGTCAAAAAAAGATAAAAGGGCGGCCAGCGGCCGCCCGCACACGGCTTACCAGCCGACCGTCACGGTGGCGGTGGTCGGCGCGCCGGTATGCACCGACGAGCTGTAATTCCACACATCGTCGTAAGCGAAGCCGTAGGCCAGCCTGTTGATGCTGTGGTCGTGCCAGAACTTGGCATACCAGTTGGCCGGCTGGCCGGCGGGGTAGAAGTACGCCGAAGCGCCCCAGTGCGCCGGATCTTCCACCACGTGGCGGTTGATGGCCGCGCACAGCTGCGCCTGGATCTGCAATTGCTTGTCGTAAGCTGGCGTGCCGCCGACGGTGCCGCTTGGGTCGGCCAGGGAGCCGCTGCCGAGCAGCGCCATCGCGGTGGTCGGCTTGCGCACGCGGTAGGTGCCGGCGCCGTCGGTGAACTCGAACACGCCGTTGACCACCTGGCCGCTGAAGGTGCCTTGCTGGTTGGTGAAGACCAGTTTCTGGCTGGCGTACTTGTTCCAGATCGCATTGATGTAGCCGTCGAGGTAAGTCGTGTTGGCGCCGCCGTTGTTGAAGCTGGCGTGGGCCGGCGCGATGATGCGGTACGGGGCGTACGGCGCCTGGCCCAGGCCCTTGAAGTGGGCCGGTGCGTTGGCGACGAATTGCGAGATCAGTGAGGCGCGCGTTTCGGTTTCACCCACGGTCTGGTCGTAGCCGCCCAGGCCCTGCAGGCGCAAGGTCACGGGGAAGCCGAAGTGGTCGACCCGGGTGGTGTTGCCGAAGAAGCCGCCCTTGGGCACGATGGCCATCTCGACGAAATCGAAGTAGACATCGATATTCGGATCGGAGGGATTTTCGATGTTGGCACCTGCGTAGCCGAGGTTGCCGTTGACGTCGGCGTTGACCTGGATGTACATCGGGCTGCCGACGCTGAGCAGCAGGCGTGCCGAGTTCAGCGGCGGGATGGTGATCGACTTGAGTTGCGCAATCGTATGGAAGTAATTGGTGTAGGGCTTGCCGTTCTTGCTCAGTGCGCCATTGTCGCTGAGCGCCATCGGCACGAAGCGGCCGGCGGAATCGACGTGGACGAACTTGCCGGTGGCCCAGTCCTTGCCGATGATGGCCCAGTACACCTGGCTATCCGGATATTGTCCGCGCGTGCCGTTGACCAGCTGGAAGGTGGTCAGCTGGTTCCAGGTGCCAGGATCGGGCGGGGTGGTGCCGGATGGCATTGGCACGCCAGGCAGGTAGCAACGTTTCGGCACACCCGGAATCGGGTCGCCGAACACGCCGCTGTTGCAGTCGGCGCCGTTGCTCAAGGTCCTGGTGAAGAAGCTGCCATTGGCGCCGTACAGCAGCACCTGGGTGCCGCTGAAATTGCAGCGCCCGTTTTCCGTGGCGCAGCGGGTCCAGCTGGTGGGCGCGCGGTCGCAGTGCTTGGCGCTGCCGGGCAGGGGATCGCCGAAGTTTGCCGTGGTGCAGGCGGCGCCGCCGGTCACGGTTTGCGTGACGTAGGTGTTGCCGGCGCCGAAGCGCACGGTTTCGGTGTCGCCGAAGCCGCACTGGCCGTTTTCGTTGGCGCAAAACGCGTAGCTGCTGGTGATTTCGCAGTGCTTGGCCACGCCAGGAGCCGGATCGACGCCGAAGGTGCCGCTGTTGCAGGAGGCGGCCCAGTCGAACTTCTTGCTGGTGAAGCTGGAGCCGGCGCCAAAGCGTACCGTCTGGTTGCCGGTGAAAATGCAGTCGCCATTCTCGTTGGCGCAGAAGGTCCATTCGGTGCTCGATGGCGCCGAGGACGAGGCCAGGCTGGCCGCCAAGGAGGCGGCCCTGGGTGTGCCGATCGTGTTCGAGTGCACTGCGGCGGTGGCGGAGATCGTCGGCTGCGGCGTGGCGGGGCTGGCGAACGATACGCCGCCGAAGCCGCTCAGCAAACCGATGCCGAGCGAGAGGAATTGAAGCAGTTTTTTCATGGTGCGGTCACCTCATGGAAAGTGGCCGTTGCCTGCGCTGGACGATGTTGCATGACGGCGGCCTTTGTGGTTGATGCGCGAAGCGCAAGGGTCGGAACCGGCCGCTGGGCCGGCTCCTGCGAAAACCCGGTGTTCCCGGCCCGGATAGGGCGGTCACAAGGGGGTGACGTTGGGTAAGCTGTTCGGTGTTTCACTGGATGCTGGTCGTGGGAGCGCTTCCATATCAGATTGTTGTGTGGCGCTTGAAATATCGCTACGGCGAAAATTTCACTCAGGACGTGTGTTGGGGTGATGGGTAGGGATCTGGAACAGATCGTCGGGGTTGTCGCAGTATTACCGGCTATTAAAGCGAGGTCAACAGAGGTGAAACGCAATCTAACTTGAAGGTCGGTAAGAACAGATGGGCCTGCGGAATCGATTATTGGCGAGGTAAAATCCGCGGCGTGGCAAGGCGGCGCGCGCTCGCAAACGCAGCGCGACAAGACCACTTGGGCCGGTGGGTTGTCGAATGCCCAGCATAGTTCGGCCGCCGGCATTGCGCCCCCTCCCATACCACTTGCATAACAAGGCGGGCAGGCTACGCCGTTTTTGAGGCGTGGTTTGCGCCGCTCGATGGGCGGGCCGGGCGGCGCCGGGGCTGGGGCCGGGTAGCGCAATGCGTGAAAATTATGTCTGCTTACGGCCACAGAAAGCCGGGTTGCCGCTTGTTTTGCTACGATCGCTCCCGCCGCAAGCTTTCCCGATCCGCTCGACCGGCACTATAAACTCTGCGACAATCCGCATTCTGCCGCAGCATGCGAAACGTGATAGAAAGCTCTTGTACATGACACTGCCTAAAAAACCCGATGCCGCCCGTCTCGACAAGATCGTGGCCGACGCCCGCAAGGCGGCGGAAACGCGCGAAACCGGCTACCGGGCGCGCTCCCTGAAAATGTATCCGTGGATTTGCGGGCGCTGCATGCGCGAGTTCACCAATGCGACTGTGTCGCAGCTGACGGTGCACCACCGCGACCACAACCACGACAACAACCCGCCCGATGGCAGCAATTGGGAGCTGCTGTGCCTGTACTGCCACGACAACGAGCACTCGCGCTACCTGGAAGCGGACCGCGGCGCCGGGCTGCTGTCGGCCGAGGTGGCGCCGGCCACGCACAACCCGTTCGCCGCCCTGGCCGGGCTGATGAAGAAAAAGGACTGAGCTCCAGGCATCGCGACGCTTGTAGCCGCGGATGCACCGCAGCGCCGGCATGGACGGCGCCGCGATCCTCCATTGAAAAGGCTGGCGATGAATCACTTATCCGGACGTGAGGCGGGGCTGCACAAAGGCGTGGTCTACGCGCTGCTCGCCGCAGCCCTGTTCGGCGCCAGTACGCCCTTCGCCAAGATGTTCGTGGGGCACGTTTCGCCGGTGGCGCTGGCCGGGGTACTGTATCTCGGTAGCGGCATCGGCCTGCTCATCTGTTTCCTGGCGCGCGCCCTGATTCAAGGTGGCGGGACCGACAAGCCGGCTGCCCTCGCGCGCCCCGATCTGCCCTGGCTGGCTGGCGCGGTCGCCGCCGGGGGCGTGGCCGGCCCCTTGCTGCTGATGATTGCGCTCAGGCTGATGCCGGCCTCGTCGGCGTCGCTGCTGCTCAATATGGAAGGCGTGCTCACTTCCATGCTGGCTTGGTTCGTCTTCAAGGAAAACTTCGACCGCCGCATCTTCGCCGGCATGGTGCTCATTGTCGCGGCCGGCGCACTGCTGTCGTGGGAGCAGGTTCCCGCGCTCGGTGTACCGTGGGGAGCGTTTGCCATTCTGGGAGCGTGCCTGTGCTGGGCGATCGACAATAACCTGACCAGAAAAGTCTCGGCCAGCGACCCGCTGCAAATCGCCATGGTCAAGGGCCTGGTGGCGGGAGCCGTGAATATCGCGATCGCCCTTGGCTTGGGCGTGGCGTTGCCGGACACTAGCACCGTGCTGGCGGCCGGCGCCGTCGGTTTCTGCGGATATGGGCTCAGTCTGGTCATGTTCGTGCTGGCGCTGCGTCATCTCGGCACGGCGCGCACGGGCGCATATTTTTCGGCCGCGCCCTTCGTGGGCGTGGCAATCTCATTGATCATGCTGGCCGAGGCGCCTGGCGCCACCTTCTGGATCGCCGCCCTCCTGATGGGAGGCGGCATCTGGCTGCACCTGACCGAGTCGCATGGACACGAGCACGTGCACGACACCATGGAGCATGTGCACGCGCACAGCCACGACAGTCATCACCAGCATGAGCATGACCCCGCGTGGGATGGCAGCGAGCCGCATGCCCATCCGCACCGGCATGTCCCGCTCACGCATTCCCACCCGCACTACCCGGACATCCATCACCGCCACGAGCATTGACCTGCGCCCGACTCGCGGTGTTCAGGCGCTTAAATTGTCCATAGTCAATATTTCCCCAATGCACGAATGACTTGCGTTTATGTAGTTTCCATGTGAAAAGTTATATTTATCGGGTGTCAAGCTGATGCCGGGTGCCGGCCGGCCCGGCTGCCCGCGACCTGAAGGTCGCTCCTTTCTGGAGAACCCATGACGATCACCACCATCCCATCCGCGGCCGGTGCCGCGTACGCAAGCGACCCCGGCGACTGCATGGCCGTGTTATCGGACACGGCCCCCGGCGACGCCGTCCCGGCCGCGTTTGCGAGTCTGTCGAATTTTTCCGCGGATATCGACCCGGAAGCCATGATCCTCGGCGGTGACGATGGCGGCACCACGTACTGGTTCCCGGAGAATGAATTTCTGGTCACCATGTGGACCGGCGAGTACCCCGGGGAAGGCAACGCTTACGAGGTACTCATCGGCGGCCAGGCCAATGACGTCATGCATGGCCGCGAGGGCGCCGACCTGCTGTTCGGCCAGGATGGCAACGATATCCTCCAGGATGTGCACGGCAATAATCTGCTCGACGGTGGCGCTGGCGACGACCTGATCGAAGGGGCGGGGCAGAGCCTGTATATCGGGGGCACGGGCGACGACAACATCACCGCCTGGGGCGCCGATTTCACGATCGCCTTCAACCCGGGCGACGGGCGCGACAGCGTGACCTTGTGCGCCCGCGGCGCGGCCGCCATCTCGCTGGGCGGCGCCATCCACGCGCCCGACCTGTTGCTGGCCCGCTCGGGCAGCGACCTGATGCTCATGACCAGCGCCACCGACGGCATGGCGTTTGCCGGCTGGTACGACAATCCGGCGCCGGCCGGCTTCCGGCTGCAGGTGCTTGCCGATGCCGGCGGGGCAGGCGACCTGACCGGACTGTACGACCTGCTGCAGGTGATCGCCGCCTTCGATGCGAAGTGCGAGGCCGATCCCGCCACCGGTGCATGGCATGTCGCCGCGCAGCTCGATCAGGCTCGCCTCGAGCCCGGCGACAGCCCGCTGGGCGGCGCCTTGGCGCAGGTGTATGCAAGCGATGGCGCCATCGGCATCACCGGCAGCAATGCGTCCTTGTGGTACGACGCTTTCGGTCACACCGAAAGCCTGGGCATGCTGCTGTAAGCGCAGCGCGGCATCTTGCAGCCGCGTGGCGCAAGATGCCGCCGATGCGTGGCCTCAGCGCGCGCTGGCCGGAGTGCCGGCCGACCACGGCGTACCCGGCGCCCGCACATATTCACGCGCGATGTAGCCCCACGGCAGCACCAGCGGCACCAGCACGATGCCGAGCATGCAGGCGAACAAGGTCTCGGCGGCATACATGTCCAGGCCCGGGCCCATCCACATCGGCAGGGCAAAGGCGACCACCCAGATGATCTTCCAGACCAGCTCGAAAATGAGCAGCGGCAGCATCTGCAGCGGATAACGCAAACCCAGCACCGACACCAGGCACAAGGCGCCCAGCAGCGAACTCACCACGGTACCGGCGTTGGCCGACATCGACGACGGCGCGACGATGGAGGGCCACATGGTCAGGCCCAGCCCGACCACCAGCAGCAAATACATCGCTCTTAACAGGGACAATCGTAATGTGCTGATTGTGCTGATCTCATTCATGGTGCAGCTCCTCGTGGTCGTGGTGGTGGGTGGAAAATCAATGAAAAATCAGGGATGGCGCCGGCGCGGTCATGCGCTCCCACGCCGGGATATTGATGCCTTTGAACAGCAGGCACAGGCAAAACGCGCTCTCGCCCAGGAACGATGGCACCAGGATCGCCGGGAACACCGCGCCGTGCAGGGAAGGGGAGAGCACCATGATGAAGGTGTTGACCAGGTAGCACAGCCCGGCGAGCTGCATCATCGCCCCGACCGCGGCCGGGAAATAGCCGGACTTGCGGATCAGATGGCCGACAATCAGGCATTCGGCGCCGAAGAACATCAGTGCCACCGCGAACGCATACGAGTGGCCGACGATGGCGAGATATGCCGCCGCCTGCGCCTGCGGTCCATCCATGCCCAGGCGGGCGCCGGCCAGCAGCGGCGTCAGCGCGCCTTGCAACTGCAGGGCGCTGACGCTTTCCACCGCCAAGGACACCAGCGCGAAAAACATGGCCAGCAAGGTCAGCTTGCGGTTGACGGGACGCAGCAGCACGTACCACGCCAAGGACAGGGCGACCGCGCACAGCAGCAACAGCAGCTGGCCGGCGATGCCCAGCCGCCACAGCCATTCGGAAGCGACGATGCGGCGCGCCGTTTCGGCCGCGTTGCCGGCCACGACCAGGCTGTTGCGGATCAGGGTTTCGCCCAGCAGCCCGATGACGATGATGACAAGGTACAGCGCGCCGGCGATGCGCGCGGTGCGGCGCGCATCCTTGCCGCCGAGTTCAGTCTGGTGCTGGTCCGGCATGGTGTTTCTCCTTGGGTGAAGTGGGCAATCGCCCGGTGCGGCAAGTGCGGCAATCGGGCTGGCGCCGCTTACTCTACGTCGCGCAGCATCTTCTCGACGGCGGCCACGCGGGTTTTCACTTCCGCCAGATGGCCGCTGATGGCTGCCAGCGCGGCCGCCGTTTCGCTCTGGGCCGCAGCGGCCTGCGCCGCGAGCTGGCGGTAGGCCTCGTCGCTGGCCAGGCGCGCTTTCGCTTGCGCGATGGCGGCGAAATACTTCATGCCGAAAACCAGCAGGATGGTGGCGAGCGGCAGGCCGATGGTGATCAAAAAAACGTGTTCGGACATGGTGTTGGCCTATTTCTCAAGGTTGGTGGTAAGGGACTTCACTGCCTCGGCAATCGCCTCCGGTGTCAGCGCCACGGCGAAAGCGGCCGCTTCAAAATAATTGAGCGCTTTGCCGTCGTGCGACAGTTCGAGGCAGCTGGTAACGAGGCCGGCTTGTTCGAGTTTCTGGAGATGCAGGTGCAGCAAGGGCCGGCTGATGCCAATGTCGCGTGCAAGCTGGCTGACGTAATTGCGCCCGCCCGATGCCAGGGCCGCAATGATGCGCAGCCTGTGCGGATTGGCCAGCGCGGACAGTATCGCCAGCAACTGGTCTCCATCGATGAGTGGTTTATTTTCTTTCACCTGTAAAGAATATCTGACACATGACAGGTGGTCAAGGGGTTTTTCGGCGGCTGTGTACTGCGCCGGGACGGCAATGCGCCTGCCGGGGGCGGCGCGACTCTGGTAAACTGCGGCAACCGTTGTGTTTGTCTTGAACCAGCCCGCCGTAACGCCGATGTCAGCTCCCCTGGAACGCTGAACCGGGTCAGACGGCCCGCGTGCGGCTGGGTCGATGTGCAAACGCGGCAAAAGTACCGTTTCCAAGCGCTGCCGCCGGGCAGGTCGAGCAGAACTTGTCGAGGTGCGCGTCACTGCCCGGCTCCCGTCCGGAGCCTTCCTTGTCTTGTCCCTGTGCGCGCGCATCCGGCGGCATTGATCCGCCATTTTCACAGGGATGCCATGTCTTACCTTCAAACACTCGACACCATTGTCACCACCATCGTTCTGCCGGCCGCGCCGGCCACCGACCGCGACGCCCGCTTTCCGCGCGCCGCCATCGATGCGCTGGGCCAGGCCGGCCTGCTCGGCCTTGTCAGCAGCAAGGACGTGGGCGGCATGGGCCTTGGCCTGCCCGAGGCCGCGCAGCTCATCGAGCGCCTGGCCAAGGCTTGCCCGTCGACGGCGATGGTGGTCTGCATGCACCTGTGCGCGGCCACCGTGCTGGAAAAATTCGCCAGCGAGAGCGTGCGCCGCGACGTCGCCGGCGGGCGTCACCTGAGCACCCTGGCCTGGTCCGACAACGGTTCGCGCAGCCACTTCTGGGCGCCGGTCGGCACGGCGCGCCAGGACGGCGACGGCATCGTCATCGATGGCAGCAAATCGATGGTCACCGCCGCCGGCGAAGCCGATTCGTACGTCTGGTCGACCGCGCCGGTCGCCCTCGAAGGCGCCAGCACCCTGTGGCTGGTCGACAGCAAGAGCGCCGGCCTGAGCGAACCGAAAGCGTTCGACGGCATGGGCTTGCGCGGTAATCGATCCTCACCCATCAGCGCGACCGGTGTGCGGGTCGCGCCGGGGGCCATGCTGGGCGTCGACGGCGGCGGCTTCGACATCATGATCGGCGCCGTGCTGCCGGTGTTCTCGACCCTGATCGCCTCGTCCTCGCTGGGCCAGATGGAAGCCGTGCTGGAAGCGGCATGCGCGCACGCCGCCGGCAGCAAGCTCGAACACCTGGGCAGCTCGCTGGCCGACCTGCCGACCATCCGCGCCTACCTGGCGCGCGCCCGCATCGCCGCCGACATGGTGCGCACCCTGCGCGACGACACCATCGCCGCGCTGGCCGCCAACCGTCCGGACGCCATGCTGCGCGTGATGCAGGTCAAGGCGGCGGCGGCCGAAGCGGCGCTGGAAGTGACCGACAGCGCCATGCGCGTGTGCGGCGGCGCGGCCTTCCGCAAGGATGTCGGCATCGAACGCTTCTTCCGCGACGCGCGTGCCGCCTCGGTCATGGCGCCGACATCCGACGTGCTGTTCGACTTCATTGGCAAGGCCGTCTGCGGCATGCCGGTATTCGGTTAAGGGGCGCGCGATGAACACACCATTGATGATGGGCGCGGTGGCCTACGCACCGAAAGTCGTGACGATCTGGGAAGGCTTCAAGGAATACTTCCGGCGCCACGATGTTGAATTCGATTACATTTTGTACTCCAACTACGAGCGCCAGGTCGAAGCGCAGTTTGACGGCAGCATTGCGCTGGCGTGGAATTCGCCGCTGGCCTGGGTGCGGGGCGAGCGCATGGCGCGTGCGCGCGGCCAGCAAGTGACGGCTTTGGCCATGCGCGACAGCGACTGCGACCTGACCTCGGTGCTGGTCACGCGTACCGGCCCCTTGGTCACCCTGGAACAGTTAAAAGGCAAGACGATCGGCTTTGGCGCCATCGACTCGCCGCAGGCGCACCTGATTCCGCTCGACCTGCTGCGCCAGCACGGCATGCTGGCCGGGCGCGATTACACGGCGCGCCGCTTCGACGTCTTGGGCGGCAAGCACGGCGACCATATCGGCGGCGAACGCGATGCCGCGCTGGCGCTGATGGCCGGCGAGATCGACGCCGCCTGGATGATCGACAGTAACCACATGGCTTTCTCGCGCGAAGGCGTGCTGCCGGCCGGCGCCACGGCCATCCTGGCGCGCACCGAGCCGTTCGACCATTGCAATTTCACGGTCAGCCCGGGTGCGCCGGCGGCGCCGATCGCGCGCTTCGGCGAACTGCTGCTGGCCATGAGCTGGGACGACCCGGACGTGCGTCCGCTGCTCGAACTGGAAGGCTTGAAAACCTGGCTGCCGGGGCGGGTGAGCGGCTACAGCGCGCTGGTGCGCGCGGTCGACGACGAACGCTTCTACGATGCCGAAGGGAAGATCCTTGCCGCCGACTATCGATATTGAGCAGTTGGGCTTCGACGCCGGCGCCCATCTGCTGGTCAAGCATGGCTTGCAGCAGCTGGCGCCGGGCGAGGCGCTGGACGTCATCGGCAGCGGCGCGGGCTGGGACGGCCAGCTGAGCGCGTGGTGCCGCAGCCAGGGCCACCCGTGCAGCGCGCTGGAGGTGGACGGGCGCAAACTGGTGCGCGTGACGCGCGGCGGCGCCTCGGCGGGCCGCTGGCGCGCCGCGCTGCACAGCGGTCACGCCGACCCGCGCGTGGCCGGCGCCATCGCCGACCAGGCCAAGGCCCAGTGGGGCCTGGCGGCGCGCGGCGCGACGGTGGAGGCAGGCTCGCCGTCCATGCAGTTCCGCCTCGACCAAAAGGAAGAAGTGTGGGCCGAACGCGCCGCCGACCTGTACGCGCAGGCTGCGGCGGCGCAGTGGGACCCGGAGACGGCGATCGACTGGAAGGCCGAATTCACTTTGCCCGACATGGTCGAAGACGCGGTGGTGCAGGTGCTGACCTACATGATCGAAAACGAAGTGGCGGCGCTGGTGGTGCCGGCGCGCTTTCTGGGACAGGTGCACCCGCATTACCGCGAAGTGCAGGCGGTGCTGGCGATCCAGGTGGCCGACGAGGCACGCCACATCGAGGTGTTCACGCGCAGGGTGCGTCTCAAGGGCCGCGAGCCGGGCTTGTCGACGGCGGGCGGACAAAGTTCGCTCAAGACGCTGTTGGATGAGCAGGATTTTTCGGTGGCCGAGTTCTTGCTGTCGGTGCTGGGGGAGGGGACGTTTGTGAGCCTGCTGCATTTTCTGCACGCGTACGCGCCCGACCCGGTCACGCGCCAGATCGCGCGCCTGGCCGCGCGCGACGAAGCGCGTCACGTCGCCTTTGGCATGACGCACCTGGCGGCGCGGCTCGAACGCGAGCCGGCCTTTCGCACGCGCCTGGCCCACGCGGTCCAGTCGCGCAACGACGCGCTGGCGGCCAGTTCGGGGCTGAACGAGGAAGTGTTCGATGCGCTGATCCTGCTGGCGGCCGGCGAACTGACCCCGGCGGCGATCGCGGCCGGCTACCTGCGCGTGCAGCAGCTGATGGTGGACATGGCCGAAGGGCGCCAGTCGCGCCTGGAGCGGCTGGGGTTTTCAAAAGCCGAGGCGCAGCAATTGTCGGCCCTGCATACGCGCAATTTCATGTAGGGTCAGCGGAAATAGGATGATCATGCCGACGAAAATCGAGGTGCCTTTGCCTGCGGCCGGCTTGTCCTGGATGACAGCATGAACGTTGATCTTCTTGTACAGATCGACCGCTTTGTCGATGACTATTTTCCCGGCTGGGTCGAGTGCAGTTTGCTTGATGCGGACGGAAACCGCCATGTCTTCGTCGAAAAGGCGCCTGTCGTGAGCGCCGACCATCTTCGGCCGGACAGCGCTTACCCGCAGCCATGCACCATCCGGTGCATGCTGGAAGAGGAGTGGACGGACCCCCGCGGCCGCAGGGCGGCACGTATCGATACGGGGCTGCCATGGTCGATTGAATCGATAGCGGGGCAATCGCGGTTTGTCGTGCTGGCGGAACAGATCGTGCCATGGTCTGGATAGATCTGTTGACGGTTTTCGTCGTTGCCTGGGCGGAGACCTGGCGTCGTGCCTCGCGTCGATCGGGCGCGACGTCTTATTGGCGAGCGAATCCGGCAAGTGGCCGAAAGCGGTCGGGCATCGTGTTTCGTTCGATTTGAGGAACTGCAAGCTACAGGATCAAGCCAGCCTGAGCTTGCTTTATGAGTTTGAAGCTGGCGGCGTGATCATGACGGGTTCCCGCTACTCTTTCTCGGGCAGCAGCTGCATGCAGACCTCCATCGCCAGAGCGATCGGCAACGGGCTGGGCAAGCCGGGGCAGCTGATGGTCGCGTATTACCCGGACAATCCAGCCCAATCGACCATTCTCACGGGATCGGATGACGCGCACTGGTTAGGTGGCGTCATCTTTTTTCTGGTGGCGATACTGATCGGCATGATGACCTTGTTCTTCACGGCGGACAGCAAGGGCCGTATTCACTGGCGCCGTTTCTCGCGCGACGCGTAGGCGCTGGTCCACTACGGACCCGCCACGCCGATCCAAGTCGGTGTTGTTGACCTGTTTGGCACGCAGGGTTATGCTGCCTTTCTTTCATCCCGGATACTTCCTTGACCTCGCCTTACAGCGCTCCAGCTTCCACGTTCGTCAATGAAGCGATAACTGCGGGCAGCCTGCGTTGGCACGGCGCGTTCTATTTTGCCTTCCTCCCGACCGTGTTCACGATTGTTGCGCAATGCAGTGAGATCTATAGCGCGAGCCGGTACGGCCTGATCCTGTGGCACCTGAAAATGCTTGAGCCTTTGCTGTATTGCGCGCCGTTTTGCCTGCTGATGGGCGCGACCGGGTATACCGTCGCGATCAGGTGTTTAAGCGGAACGATCAGTAGAACCTTGTTGGCCGGATGCGTTACGGGCGCGGGCTGGGTGCTTGTTACGATCGTAGTCGGAAATACTATCGCACAGTTGACTGGCGCTACGCCAATCACGGTTGACCGGGTCATCAGGATGCTGGTCGTGATTTCCGTCATCTTCGTGCCGCTGGCAGTGGTACTGTGTATTTTCACCCGCCGGCGGGGAGTGCGGCTCGGTTTCGTCATATCGCAAGCCTGATCCAAAGCACACTCACCTTCGTCCGGCGTTTTGTGATTGACGATATAAATGGTTTGCCTCGTTAATTGATCAGGTGTTTTTTCTCGTCAACTGGAACTGTTGATTCGGTTCCGCTACACCATTCATTGCGATCCTTTTGTCAGATCAGCCACGTAACCTTCAAACTCAGGCCGGTCGGCCGAAACGTAGAGCGATCCATAACGCGGCAATGCGTAGGTAAAGCCGCTGCCGTTTAGCATCAACAGATAAGTCTTTCCCTCATCCAATGAAATTGGGCAGCGCGCATGTGCTTCTTCGCCCGAGCCAGTTGCCCCGCGAATGACTTCACCAGCCAGCCTGGGCCCTTTGATCGTACGTATAACCGTTCCTTCAAAGCTGAAAGGGGCGGAATACTCGCCTTGTCCGAACGTCACTGCATAGGTCAGTCGACTCACTCGAACAACATAGGCGTGCGCATAGCCGTGCAGCTCTGCGACGGGGAACGTCGCCGGATACATTCGATCTTTGCATGCTCGTGCAGTTGAAGGACATAGTAATGCCGCCACCACCAACGACAGTGAAATGAGCGAGGGGAATGGACGTGGTCCAGAAGGCATGTTCTCTCCGAAAGTCCAGCGAACTTTAAGGGGGCTTTTCCCGCCCCACAAGGGCTTGCTTAGACAATACTGTTCACATCTTTCGCGGATGCGACAGTCTGCTCCTGGCCGATCCCGGTCGCCCGCCGGAACGGGCCGCACTCGATTTGAATTGCCATCGCCTGCCAGGTCAGGTTCTACCGATGCCTCATGCCGCCCATCGGGCACATGACGCGTCCTGTTTAATCGCCGCTCAGGCAAGCTTGGCCGGCTTTTTGAACGGACTGCGTTCGGGCGCGTCATCGTGCTCGATGCCCAGCAGCAGGTGCTTGATCATCTTGTTGAGCACCGGCTGGCGGTGGCGCACCAGGATGCCGAAGGTCTGCGGCTTGGCGCCCAGCGCCGCTTTCGGTTCGAGCGCGGTGCGGCCGAACGAGACCTGTTTGCAGCCCATCGACAAAGCGTCGGCAATGCCGGCGTGCAGCAGGCGCAGGTAAATCGGCAGGTCGGCCGCCGCCGCGCGCTTGAAACCGATGTGGTACGCGATCGATGTCTCGCCATCGGCCACCGAGATCAGGAAACCGAGCATCTCGCCATCGCGCTTGAGCACGCTGCAGCGGAAGCGCTCGCCCGCCGCCTTTTGCAAGGCCGGGAAATACTCCGGGCGCAGCTCGAACGGGCGGAAGCCGGCGTTGACCTGCACTTCCTTGTACAGGCCGTGGATCTGCTCTTGCACGGCATCCAGGTCGCTCAACTGTTCGATGGTGCAGGCCGCCTCATCGAGCGCCTTGAAGACCGCGTTGCGCACGCTGCTGCGGTATTTGGAGGCCAGGCTGGCCAGATAGTCGTCGTAATGTTTCCAGTCGTCCTGCAGGGCCAGGACCATATTCGGTTCCGTTTCCACGTAACGGTAGCTCAGGTGCTCCAGGTGCGCCGCGTGATCGGTATGGGGCGCGTGCAAGTCCTTGATCATGATGAAGTGGGTCTTGCCGACCAGCTTGTCGGCCTGGCGTACGCGGTACAGCACTTCGGCCACGCCGTGCCAGGCCAGCTTGGGATCGGCGCCGGGCGCGAGGGCGATGCCGTGCTGGCCGAAAGTCAGGAGGTTCCCGCAGCTGAGGATGCGCTGGGTGGTCTTTTTGGCCAGCTCGTCGAGGGGGCCGGCGCGGACCGAGGCGGCCTGGCCCTTGTCCGGCCGCGCCTGGGCCAGGTTGAGCTCGGCAATCTGCATGTATACGGCCGCGACCGGCATGCGTTCGGCACCGGCGCCGCTGTAGATCAGGGCGTAGCGCGGCGACAGGTTGTGCGGCAGTACCTGTTCCAAGGACTTGAGGTAGGCGAAGGACATGAAGAAGCCGGAGTGATCCGCCAGAGCTTGCCAGGCGGTGGGATCGAGCATCTCGATGGAATCGGCGATTGCGTAGTTCAGGTCGGCGGGGCCGCGCAGGCGCTTGCGCTCGCGGCTGCGTTCGGACAGCGAGGCTTTGATGGAGCGCAGTTTGTCAGGGATGTTCATGGAGGTGTTGTAGTCGTTATTGAAATGCCGTTGTGCGCGATTCTACCCTGCTGGCGGAGGCAGCGGTAAGTACGGCGCGGCATCGATCGCGGGAAGCGGCGGGCGCGGCGTTGGCTATCGGGAGCGGCCGCAGGCGTTTAACCGGCCGCTAGGCCCGCTCGGGGGCGGGCGTGAGGGCGTTGGCCGGGTGCTGTGCATCGGCCGTTGGCGCGACGACAGGATCGCCAGCCCAGGCGGCAAGAGCGGTTTGATCGACGATTTCCGTGGATTGGACACGAGCAGCTTATACACGGTTTCGCGGGAGGCCATGGTTAGTCGTCCTTCTCGTCCGGCATCGGAGGAAATTTCAACATCTTCATTGATTCTTCGCTGTTGAGCCTTTGGTTCGCAATCCTGAACGCTTCCCGTATTTCTTCCAGGCTGAACTGTGTTGTCGCGGACGGCCACAGATCGGCGTCTATCGGCACGAGACCGGAACAAGATAGCGGCGACGGCGGTGTCGGGCGGGATGCGACTGGGGCGCCGCGCCCGTCCATTTCGCGCAGCATTTCGGACGCACGGCGGTTGATCGCCAGCAGGGTTTTTCTGTCCATAACGAATGCCATGATGCACCTCCTTAGCGTGGAAAACCGCGTCATTGCGCTGCCATATTCGTAGGGAAGCACGGGATCTGGAACGGCACCGCGCCTGGTATGTCATTCGACCACGCGAATCCGGTCTGGTTCAATTTCCGACACGATTGCGCGACGCGATGTCACCTTCGACCTCGGTACCGAAGCCAGCCGCGGCGATCCGGATCAGGGCAGCTCGGTTCTTAAAGATGGAAGTTCCGCCGGGTCCGGCTCGTACAACGCCCTCTCAAAAGGCTGCTGACTTGAAACAATAGAGGCGGCCGGTGAACAATAAAATTGGTTGGACGTCCGTGCTACTGAAGATCCATTGGCTAGCTGGCCACGTCGAGCAAGTTCATGTAGAGTGAGCATTGTTGATCGGCCGCTTTCGGCAGAAAGCCTGCCCGTGGGTGCTACAAATAAACGATCCTTCAGGGAGTTTTTAAAAGAGCACGGACATGCAACTTGATGAGCAAACCAGGCGAAAAATTGAGCAGCTTACCGGCAAAAATGTTCCTGGTCTTGGCCGCGTAAATTCCCTGCTCGAGGTATCGCCTGGGGCATTGGAATTGGCAGTTCATCTTGCATCGTTACACGGCGGTTCAATTCCGGCGATCCAATACCTTCGGCACATGAGCCGGTGTACATTGGCTGAAGCGATAGACTTTTTGAACGGTGTGCGACTGGCCAACGGCCAGTGACCGTTAAACGGTGGTACGTGGCGGTCGCGACAGGCAATGATCGGCCAGAAGCGGATTTTCCTGCCGTACCGGCTGTGTTTGCTGTTTTGCGGATCTCGCAAACTTGATGTCGAAAGCATTTTATGAACCGGTTTTATCCTCTTACATTGGCGCTTCTCCTTGCCGCATTTTTTTGCTTGATTCGTACGAGTGCCGGTGCGCAGGAAATCCATAAATGGACCGACGCAAACGGCAAGGTGAATTACGGCGACCGCGCCGCAGCGCCGGATAGCAGCAAGAAAATAAAGGTCTCAATTACTGCGTCGAGTCAGCCTCCAGCTGTACCGGCATCGGCCACTAGCGCGCCGCGCCCTTCTCTATCACCGCCGCGTCTCAATTCGCAAAAAAAACCCGTGCCTGTGGATCCGGCCCTTGTAGGGCCAGAATGCAGAGGTCTGATCGAAAAGATCGCAGCTGTCCCCGCTGGCAAGAACTGGGAATTGCTGTACCGGCAGTTCGATAGGGCCTGTCCCGGCATCGCTTACGAATGCGTGGAATATCAGTCCAGCCCACAGAACAATCAATGCATCTGGGTTAAGAGATCGGGAAGTAGAGTCCTGAACAAGAACAGGTACCCATAGTCGAGGACGATGGGATGAGCTGGCTCGAAGCGAGCCGTGAGACAGAATGCCTCGGAATCGCAAGCCGGTTAGCACCGGTTCTTCGAGCTGCAACTTCCGCTCTGGGGAAGCGGCCGCTTGCTTCGACCAATTTCATTTTTGATGCCGCGTGACCGCCGCGAATCGACCATGCTCTGGCCAACTTTACAGATCTGGCGGGGGCTATCAAAATCAACGACTTATCTCTACTGATCCCGACCAACCTTATTGTTTCGAGCCGCTGCTGCGCCTCAGCGGCGTAGCGCTGGATGTCGAGTATGCTTTCACTATTCCCGTTATCGGAAAGGGTCCAATGGCTGACATCATCCATCCTTTTTACGCGTCGCATCGCGCTGCAATGGAGGCCGCCATGCGCCATCGCCTGGACCTGGCCGCAGCGATGTTGCGCGAACGCGCGCAGCTCTCCGATCTTGATGGGATCAGGCAGGAGGTGATGGCCGAATTCGACGTCGTGCTCACCCAATTGCCTTATGTGGGAGGCGCGGAAAACCGCATGAGCGATTTCTTCATGCGTCTGATGGGCTTCATGGCCATCAGCCGGGTGCTGCGGCGCCACGGCGTGCCGCCGCCCGTGATCGGCGACATCGAGCGCGACACCTACAAGGCGCAATTGCTCGCCGTGCCGGAAGCGGAACGGCTGGCCGCCGGGCAGCAATTCATGTCGTCCGCCAACCGGACCTTGCTGCGCGAGCAGGCGGCAAACAGCGCCACGGCGAGCCACCGGGAAGCCTTTCCGGGCGATTTCGTCTACGATGTGGTCGATCCGGGCCCGGGCGACACTTTTGAATTCGGCATCAACTACCAAGCCTGCGGCTTTTGCAAGTTCGCCGCCTGCCATGGAGATAAAGAAATCTTGCCCAACATTTGCGGACTCGATGTCGTCGCCTATGCAACGCGCGGTATCCGTCTGGAGAGGACGCAAACCCTGGCCGGCGGCGCGGAGCACTGCGATTTCCGGTTTTCGCGGCTGGCGCCGGATCCGGCATCATGAAAGCCAAGGTGCTGCCACGCGCGCGGACGAGGTCCGCGCGCGCAGCCGCTCCCCGACCTCAGTTGCCTTCCCAGCCAGCGGGCTGTTCCGTGTCGGTCAGCTCGGCATCGAGCGCGAACATGGCTTCGAGCTCTTCGCGCGCCTGCTTGGCCACCGACAAAAACTGCTCCTTGTCCTTGTAATACGGATACATCTTGTCCAGGCTGCGCAGATTGAACATGCGGAACTTGCTGGCCGCCTGACGCGCCTGGTAAGCGCCGAACCCGAGTTCGTGCAGCACGTCGCGCCCCAGCATCAGGGCCGCCTCGAAGGTTTCGCGCTGGATGATGGTCACGCCGCGGTCGCGCAGGTCGAAATAATGGGTCACATTGCGCGCCCGCGCCATGATTTTCAGCTTGGGAAACTCGCGCCGCACGGCATCGACCAGCTTCAGGCTGTCGTCGATATCGTCGACCGCCACCACCAGCGCCCGCGCGCGCGCCGCACCTGCCGCGTGCAGCAGGTCGACCCGGGTCACGTCGCCGTAAAACACTTCGCTGCCGAAGCGGCGCACCAGGTCGATCTGGTCCGGATCGTGGTCGAGCACGGTCAGCTTGATCCCATTGGCCGTCAACAGGCGCCCGACGATCTGGCCGAAACGGCCGAAGCCGGCGATGATCACATGCTCGTCGTTGGGGGCGATCTTGTCGGCCTGGCGCTTCTTGTCGGCCCGGTAGCGCGGCGCGATCAGGCGGTCGTGCACGATCAGCATGAGCGGCGTGACCACCATCGACAGCGCCACCACTACCACCAGCATCGAGGCCACCTCGGCGGAAAACACCTTGGCCGTCTCGGCCGCGCCGAACACCACGAACGCGAACTCCCCGCCCTGCGACAAGAGGAAGGCGAACAGCGCCTGCTGGCTGCGCGGAATCTCGGCCAGCTTGCTGATGCCGTACAAGACCGCGATCTTGATGCACAAGAACGCCGCCACCAGGCCCAGGATCAGCCACGGCTGCGCCATGAACACGCCGAAGTCGACCGACATGCCGACCGCGATGAAGAATAGCCCCAGCAGCAAGCCCTTGAACGGCTCCAGGTCGGTCTCGAGCGCGTGGCGGTATTCCGAATCGGCCAGCAGCATGCCGGCCATGAAGGCGCCCAGCGCCATCGACATGCCGACCCATTGCATCAGGAGGCCGATGGCAATCACCAGCAGCAGCGCGAAGGCGGTGAAGATTTCGCGCAGGCCGGTCTTGACGATGATGCGCAGCAGCGGGCGCACCAGGTGCCGCCCCGCAAAAATCAGCCCGCCGATGACGCCGACCACCTTGAGCATGCCCAGCCAGCCCTGTTCGCTGCCTTCGGCCGCCGCCACGCCCAGCAGCGGCACCACGGCGATCATGGGAATGGCGGCCATGTCCTGGAACAGCAGGATGGCAAAGCTGGCCGAGCCGGTCGGGGTAGTCATCAGGTTGCGCTCGTCCAGGGTGGCCAGGGCGATCGCGGTCGACGACAGCGACAGCCCGAGGCTGGCGATCAGCGCCACTTTCCAGTCGATCCCGGCCAGCATGGCGGCCGCGCACAGGGCGCCGGTCACGCCCAGCACCTGGGCCGCGCCGCGCCCGAAGATAGCGCGCCGCATGGCCCACAGGCGCTTCGGTTCGAGTTCCAGGCCGATCACGAACAGCAGCAGCACCACCCCGAATTCGGAAATGTGCAGGATGTCTTCGACTTCGCCGATCAGGCCCAGCCCCCAGGGGCCGATGGCGATGCCGGCCAGCAGGTAGCCGAGCACGGCGCCCATGCCGAGTTTTTTGGCGATCGGGACGGCAATCACCGCCGCCGCCAGGTAGATCAGTGCGTTAAGCAGCAAACCGTGTTCCATCGTTACAAAGCTTTCTAAGGGGAGGTCAGGCGGCGGCCAGCGCGCTCAGGCGGGCCACGAAGGCGTCGACGTGCTGGTCCAGCAGCGCCTCGCTCGATTGATGGGCGGCGTGCAGGATGTGGGGAGCTATCCAGTCCATGCCGCACAGGGCGGCGATCTGGCGATACGGCGGCAAAAATGCTTCGAACGGGTAGCCGTGGGCGCCGTCCGGGGCATACGCCGCGGCCGGGCTGCCGGTCGAGCTCACCAGCCAGAAGCCCTTGCCCCGCAGCGCGTCGCCGCCGGCGCCGTAGGCCCAGCCGGGCACCAGCACCATGTCGACCCATTCCTTGAGCAGGGCCGGCATGCCGTACCACTGGATCGGATGCAGCAGCACCAGGGTGGCGGCGTCGGCCAGCTGTTCCTGCTCGGCCGCCACGTCGATGTAAAAGTCGGGGTAGGTGTCGTACAGGTCGACCAGCTCGACCCCGGGCACCTTGAGCGCCGCCTCGGCCAGGCGGCGGTTCACGCGCGAGCGTTGCGGCGCCGCATGCGCGAACACCACCAGTACCTTGCGCACTGGCGCGGGAAGGCCGGCCGTCACTGCGCCTCGAGCATGGCTTTGGACAGCGCAAACCCGGCATCGTCCTGGTCCAGGGCCCACGACATCATGCCGCCCAGGCGGTTGTCGCGCACGTAGGCGGCTTTTTCCTTGATCACGAGCGGGTCATCGTAGGTCCAGAAGATGCCTCTCTCGAAAGTCCACAACTGCTTGCTGACCGGATGGTAGAACTTGGGTGTCTTGCGCGCGGCCAGGGTTGCGTATTTTTCGGTGCCTTCCTCGAAGCCGTGCGCCGGGGCGCCCGCGCTCTGGTACAGGCCATAGCGATCGGGAGGAACGCCGCTCCAGCCGCGCGCGTAAAAGGGCACGCCGATGACCAGTTTTTTGGCCGGCACACCCGCCTTCAAAAAGCGCTGCACGCCGGTGTGCACGCTCTGCTTGTCGGTGTCGGGACTGCCCGGATCGGGGTACAGGTTCGAATGAAAGCCGGTCGGGCCGTGCTTGTTCCAGCCGCCGTTGAAATCGTAGGTCATCAGGTTGATCCAGTCGAGCGACTTGATGTACTTGTCCGGCTCGGTGGCATCGGTGGTCTTGGCCCCGCTGTTGACCGCCGCCGTCAGGTAGTATTTCTTGCGCTGCTTTTTGCCCAGCGCATCGAGCTGGGTGCGAAATTCAGCCAGCAGCAGGGTGAAATTCTGCTTGTCCGACGGGCTGATGGTGTTATACGCCATCAGCGGCACGCCGGGATACTCCCAGTCGATGTCGAAACCGTCGAACAGGCCGGCGGCCGCGCCCTTGCCGCCATGGCCGTTCAGCATAGGCAGGTCGCCCTTGATGTACAGGTCGATGCAGGACGACACCAGCGCGCGCCGCAGCGGCGCGGCGGCGGCGCCGGCCGAGAACCAGCGCGACCATTCGGCGCCGCCGATGGCCAGCATCACCTTCAGCTTGGGATGCTTGGCCTTGAGCTGGCGCAACTGGTTGAAGTTGCCCGCCAGCGGCTGGGAGGGGCCATCGGCACTGCCGTCGACCGATTCGGCCGCCGTGAAGTGCTGCCCGTAGTCGAGCGTGGCGCGCATGCCGGCGCCGTCGGCCGCATCCTTGATGTCGCGCCCGCTATCGCAGCGGTAGGTATTGTCCGGCATCTTGTACAGATTGGCGAAGGCGTAGTTCAGGAAGGTGAAGCGGCCTGCCACGCCGGCCTGGTCGAGCTGCTTCAGGCGAAAGCCTTGTTCGGTGCTCCAGGCGGTGTAGTAAGAGCCGACCTGGACCTGGACCGGCCCGGCGGCAGGCGCGGCGCTGGCGCCGGCGGCGGCCAGGGCCAGGGTACAGGCCAGTGTGGTCGTGCGGGTAATGTTCGACATTGTTCCTCCTTGCTTAAATCTTCAGCTTGCAATTATGTATGTTCAGGCGCGCAACCACCAGCACGATCATGGCCGTAAACACGGCCCCGGCCAGTAGCGCGCTGTTGCCTTCGAGCAGGGCGGGCCGGAAATGCGCCCCGGCCAGGCTGATCACGGCGCCGATCGCGAACGGCAGCAGATAGGTGATCAGCGGGCTGGTCGCGGCCGGTTCGACCAGGGCGGTCCAGCGCCGCGCCGCGCGCACTTCCACCAGCCAGTACAGCAGGGAAAACAGCGCCACGCACAGGGCGCCGCAGTACAAGGCCCAGGGCGGGGTGGCGCCGATCTTCGAAACCGGATACCAGCGGTGCAGCACCGACCCCGCCGCCGCCAGCACGGCCGCCAACGCCGCGCCATCGCGCAAGCGCAGCGCGGCGGCGCGCTGGCCGTCGAAAAACAGTAGTGCGCACACCAGCCCGGCCAGCACGATGAGGCTATGGATGGCGTGGCCGGCCAGCGCCGTGCCGCCGCGGGCGCCGAGCATGGCCAGGGTCAGGCAGGCCAGCATGGCGCCCAGCAGCAGCATGCGCTGCCCGCGCGCCAGCTGGTACAGCACGGCGCCGGCCAGATAGGCCCAGCCGATCAGGCCGAGAATGCCCCACCATTGCGGGGTCATCATGCTCACGCCGTCGGCGCCGCGCCAGACCAGGGCCAGTGCCGCCAGCAGCGCCACCCCGCCCGCGCGCAGGCAGCCGTTGAGCAGGGCGTTGTCGAAGCGGTACACGCCCCACACCAGCAGCACGGCCGCGTAAAACACCAGGGACCAGGCCGCGATCGGCATGCGCATGGCTTGCTCGCTGTAGCCCGACTCGGCGTTGACCATGAACACGCCCATCACGATCAGGGCCAGCGCGCGCCAGGCCGTATGCCCGAACACTTGCATGGGGCCGTCGCCGCGCGCGATGCGGCTGTTGACGCCGAAGGGAAGCGACATGCCGACCGCGAACAGGAAGCCGGGAAACACGACATCGGCCAGGCCCATGCCGTCGGCCGCGCCATTGGCATGCAGCAGCCAGGCGGGCATGCCGCGCGCACTGGCCAGGAAGTTGACGAAAAGCATGAGGACGAAGGCGATGCCGCGAAAGGCGTCGACCGACAGGATGCGTTGCCGGGGCAGGTCGTTGAACGGGACGGGCATGGGCGCTGGGAGTAGGTTGGTCGATCCGGCCGCCTGGGACGCTGTCCGGAAGACAAGATTATAGCACCGGCCATGTCGGCATTCTTTACAGTCGAGCTGTGAGATACCGTTAGTGTTGCGCTAAGTCGCTGAAAAGATTGACTACTTGTTGTGGGTACGCATATTGCTTGATGTCGATATGGTTTTTTTCATAAGAATAATGGAGAACATATGATCATCAAAATGACCGCAGGGGCGTGCATGGCGCTGATGCTGGCCGGCGCGGCCCAGGCTGGCGTGATCGGCGCCGGGGGCTTCACCGCACCGACCGTGATCGATTTCGAGGATGCCGTCGCCGGCCCCATCGCCAGCCAGTACGCGGCGCTGGGCGTGAGCTTCGTCAACTTCAACCTGGACATTTATGCGACCTCGCCGGCGCCGGCGAGCCGGGTAGCGCTCAAGTACGTCGACGGCTCGCCCAATATCAATGGCAGCATCCTGTTCTCGTCGGTGATGACGCGGCTGGGCGCGGACGTGAGCACCAATCCGGAAGACGATACCTTCATCGATGCCTATCTCGGCAATACCCTGGTCGGCAGTGCCTTCTTCGATACCGGCGGCGACGGCGAAGACGGTTCCTTTGTCGGCATCGAGTTTCTGTCCGGCTTCGACCGGGTGGTGTTTCGCACCCTGCCGGTGGTCAACGGCGCGCTGGCGCTCGACAATCTGCGCTTCGAACATGTCGTGCCGCCCAGCCCGGTGCCAGAACCGGATAGCCTGGCCCTGACCCTGGCCGGGTCGGCGGTGCTGGGACTGGCGCTGGCGCGGCGCCGCAGCTGAGGCAGCGGCCCGGCGGCGGACACGGCGTCTTTATCAGGCGGGCAGGGCGGCGGCGACCACGGTCTCGGCCAGCGGCTGGGCAAACCGGGCGCCGAGAAACGCGGCGATGCGTTCCTGGGTCGCTTCCAGGTAGGGAATGTTCATGTGGTCCGAATCGGGCACGGTTTCGTCCAGGTGCAGCTTGCCCAGTTGCGCCACCAGCAGGTCGGTGTGCGAATGCGGCACGATGTCGTCGAAGGCGGCGCGCAGCACATAGGTCGGCGCGCGCAGCGAGGACGCGTACTTGACCGACTCGAAACGGTGGCGCAGCACGTACTCGACCGGCACCGCGCGGAACTTGCGCTTGGCGATGGCCAAGATCGAATCGTAGGGCGTGATCAGCACCAGCGAATGGACCGGGCGCTCCAGCGCCACCTGCACCGCCACCCCGGAACCGAGGCTGCGCCCGACCACCGCCACCCGCTCCGGATCGACGTGGGCTCGCTCGGCCAGCCAGTCGAACAGCAGGCGGCCATCTTCGACCATGTGGGCTTCGGCCGGTTCACCGTGCGAATTGCCGTAACCGCGATAATTGACGGCCAGCACGGCCATGCCGGGAAACAGCTTGCCGGCGTCGCGCACCACCCACGACACTTCTTCCGAGCGCCCGCCGAAATACACCACGGCCGGGTGCGGACCCGGAATCTGGGGCGTCATCAGCCAGCCCGACAGCTTGGTGCCGTCGCGCCCGCGCAGCACGATGGCGCGGGTGCGGTGGCCGCTGCTGCGCGGATTGTCGACCTCGCGCTTGATGGTCGGATTGAAGACCAGGCGGCGCTGGCTGGCGGCAATGGCCGCTGTCACCCCGACCCACAGCACGCTGACGATGCCGGCCACGCCGGCGACTTTTCTGGAATTGTTCATAGGCATCAGTTTAACCGGGTTCCGGCACCGGCGTACCATGCCGGGGCCGCTGCCAGGCCCGGCAGTACGATCTCATCAATACGCGTGGCTGGAATACAACGCTCGGGGCCGATAGCTGTGCGCATTTTCATGTGGTAACCTTTACCCGTCCGCAGCCTGGTTTCCCCATGAAAAAATTTGTCTTCTCGGCCGAACAAATTGCCGGCCTGTTCGTCGGCTTGCTGGGTACCCTGGTGGCGGTGCGCTGGATTGTCGACAGCAAGACCATCACCACCCTGATCCCGGGGTCGGCCCAGATGGGCATCAACAGCCCGCTCCTGTTCATTGCCGCCGGCGTGGGCTGCTGCCTGGCCTTGCCGCGCGCGCGAGAACAACCCTGGCACCGGCCGCTGTGGCAAGCCTGTGCCCTGCTGCTGCTGGTGTTGCCGGCGCTGGTGCTGGTCGAACACATCGGTGGCGTGAACCTCGGCATCGACTTCGTGCGCGTGCCCACCGCGCCCACCGTCAGCATGCCCCATCCGGGACGCATGGCGCCCAATACCTGCGCCGGCTTCCTGCTGGCCGGAATCGCCCTGCGCCTGGTGCGCCTGCCACGGCGCAGCCGGCGCCAAGCCAGCCTGCTCACCTGCTGCGCGGCCGGCGTGACCGGGCTCGGCCTGGCGGCCCTGGCCGGCTACTTCCTCAAGCTCGAAGTGCTGTATCGCCTGGCGGCCTACAACGCCATGGTCATCCCGACCGCGCTCGGGATGAGCGTGCTGGGGCTGGGCCTGTGGTCGCTGCGCAACAGCGTCGCCGTGCGCGGCGCCATCCCCGACAATGAAAAACGCATCACCGCGCGCGCCATCGCGGTGGTGGCGCTGGTGGCCGTGAGCGCCGGCGCAGCCGGTTTCGCCGCCATGCGCGACAGCTATGAAGAATCGATCGCCGACAATATGCGCTTGTCCGCCGTCAGCAGCGCCGCCACCGTCGGCAATTCGATCGAGACCAGCTTGTGGTTCCCGCGCACCATCGCCAACCGGCCCTCGGTCAGGGGGCCGGTGGCGCGCCTGGCCGCCGGCGGCGGCGATGCGGCCACGCTCGCCGCATCGCGCGCCGCCCTGCTGCAGGCGGCCGAAAGCTTCATGAACGCCGGCATCAGCGCGCTGCGCTTCGAGAGCCTCGATGGCCGGGTGCTGGCCGCCAGCGGCGTGTTCGTCGAAGCGGGGCCGGGCACGGCGCAGCCGCTGGCCACCAGCGGCCAGCGCGCGCGCCTGCTGTGGCGCGGCCGTTACGTGCTGGCCACCGAGAACGAGGTGCGCGACGGCGGGCGGGTGATCGGACGCATGTTGGCGGAACAGCAACTGCCGATCATCGACCGCTTGCTGGCCGGCATCCGCGCCGCCAGCCCCTCGTCCGACGTGCTGCTGTGCAGCCTGGACGGCCAGGATGCGCTGTGCGCGCCGACCCGTTTTTACCCGACCACCTTCCGCATTCCCATGTTCAAGCCCGACGGCAAGGTCAACCTGCCGATCAACGAGGCGCTGCTGGGGCACAGCGGGGTGACCGTCACGCGCGACCTGCGCGGCGTGGCCGTGTTCGCCGCTTACACGCCGATCCGCGAGTTCGGCCTGGGCGTGGTGGTCAAGAGCAATCTCGACACCGTCTATCTGCCGCTGCGCAACAAGTCCAACACCCTGCTGCTGATGCTGGTGGCCTTGATCGGGCTGGGCGCGTCGATGCTGCTGATCCAGGTGCGTCCGCTGCTGGCCCAGCTGGTGCGCGAGCAGCGCCGCATCAAGGTGATCCTGGAGAACTCGAACGACGCCTTTATCGCGCTCGGCGTGGACGGCTGCATCACCGACTGGAATACCGAGGCTGAACGCACTTTCGGCTGGAGCGCGGCCGAGGCCATCGGGCGGCGCCTGTCGGAACTGATCATCCCGCCGGCCCAGCGCGCGGCCCACGAAACGGGCTTCCTGCATTTCACCCGCAGCGGCACCGGCCCGGTCATCAACAACCGCCTCGAAGTGAGCGCCCTGTGCCGCGACGGGCGCGAAATCCCGATCGAGATGTCGGTGGCCGCCTTCCAGACCGCCGACGGCTACGTGGCCAACGCCTTCGTGCGCGACATCAGCGAGCGGCGCCGCCTGGCCGGCGAGATCGCCGCGCGCGCCACCGAACTCGAACTTGAACGTGACCGCGCCCAGGCGGCCAGCCGCGCCAAGGGTGAATTCGTGGCCAACATGAGCCACGAACTGCGCACCCCGATGAACGCGGTGCTCGGCATGACGTATTTGCTGGGGCACACCGACCTGAAGGCCGAGCAGCGCAAGTACCTCGACATGATCAGGAGTTCGGGCCAGTCGCTGATGGGGATCATGAACGACATCCTCGATTTTTCCAAGATCGAGGGCGGGCGCATGGAACTGGCGGAAGCGCGCTTCGACCTGGGCGACGTGCTGGCCGCGGTGGCCGACATCATGAGCGTGTCGGCCGGTGACAAGGACCTGGACCTGGCGATCGGGGTCGAGCCGGACGTGCCGCGCGCGCTGGTGGGCGACGCGCTGCGCCTGCAGCAGGTGCTGGTCAACCTGGCCGGCAATGCCATCAAGTTCACCGAGCACGGCGAAGTGAGCGTGCTGGTCGACGTTGCGGCGCGCGAGGACGAGCGCGTGACCCTGCGCATCCGCGTGCGCGACACCGGCATCGGCATGGATGAAACGCAGCAGGCGCGCCTGTTTTCGCCGTTTACCCAGGGCGATTCGTCGACCACGCGGCGCTTCGGCGGCACCGGCCTGGGGCTGACCATTTCCAAGCACCTGACCGACATGATGGACGGGACCATCGAGATCGATAGCGCGCCGGGACGCGGCAGCCAGTTTACGGTCAGCCTGCCGCTGCGGGTGGCGTCCGGGCCGGACGAGGCCGGCGCGCCGGAGGCGCCGCTGGGCAGCCTGCGCCTGCTGGTGGTGGATGACAACGCCACCAGCCGCGACTACCTGTCCAAGACCATCGCCGGCTGGCGCTGGGAAGCCGAGGTGGCCGGCTCGGGTGCTGAGGCGCTCGAGATGGTGGCGCGCGCCGCCGCCGTGCAGCGCCATTACGACGTGGTGCTGCTGGACTGGCAGATGCCGGACATGGATGGCGCGGCCACCATGCGCGCGCTGCGTGAACGCATGCCGGCCGCGCGCCTGCCGATCGCCCTGATGGTCAACGCCTACGGGCGCGGCAAGCTGATGGAAAGCAGCGCCGCCGGCCAGGCCGACGCCATCCTGAGCAAACCGGTGACCGGTTCGAGTCTGTTCGATACCGTGCACGAAGTGCTGGTGCAGCGCGCCCAGGCCGCCGTCCGGCCGGCCGGCGTCCAGGCTGCCCTCGATGGCGCCGCCAGCAAGGTGCGCCTCGACGGCGTGCGCCTGCTGCTGGCCGAAGACAATGAACTGAACCAGGTGGTCGCGCGCGGCATCCTGGAAAGCGTGGGCGCGCGCCTCGACATCGTCGGCAACGGCCAGTTGGCGCTGGCGCGGCTGGCCGCCAATCCGGGCGCCTACGACCTGGTGCTGATGGATATCCAGATGCCGGTGATGGACGGCTATGCCGCGGCGCGCCGCATCCGCGCCGGCTTGCGCCTGACCTTGCCGGTGCTGGCGCTGACGGCCGGGGTGACCGAGTCGGAGCGGCGCGCCTGCGCCGACGCCGGCATGAACGATGTCATCGCCAAGCCGATCGAGGTCGACGACATGCTCAGGACCATCGTGCGCCACCTGCCGGGATTGGAGCGCAAGAGCGCGCCGGCCATTGCGGCCACTGCGGCCGGCGCGGCTGCCGCCGGCGCGCCGGCCTTGCCGGTGCTGCGCCTGGGTCCCCTGATCGAGATCGCCAGGGGCAATCCGGAACACCTGGCGGCGGTCGCCAACCTGGTGCGCAGGGTGGCCGGCGAAGGCCACCAGCAGTTCGACCAGGCGCGGGTGCACTGGGACGCCGGGCGCGACCTCGAAGCGGCCATGGTGCTCCATGCGCTGCGCGGCGGGATCGGCAGCGTGGGCGCCAAGCGCTTCGCGGCCGCCGCGCTGGAGCTGGAACAGTCGCTCAAGGGCGAGCCGGCCGGCGACACGGCGGCCCTGTTCCTGAGCGCCGCGCGCGAACTCGACGCGGCGGTGGACGCGGCGCGCGAGTGGCTGGCGCAGCAGGAGGGCGGCGCGCAGGAAAGGGCGGCCGCTAGTGCGACATCAGCACCGGCGCCGTCATCGACTTGAGGATGGTGGCCGTGACCCCGCCCAGCAGCAGTTCGCGCACGCGCGCGTGGCCGTAGCAGCCCATGACGATCAGGTTGGCGTCGACATCGGCCGCCAGGGACAGCAGCGCTTCGCCGACATCGATGCTGGTCTGCTGGGCCATGACCTCGGCATTGATGCCGTGGCGCGCCAGGTACAGGGCGATGTCGGCGCCCGGCTGCTGGCCGTGCGCGTCGTCCGGATTGAACACCGCCACGGTGACGCGGCGCGCGCGCTTGAGCAGCGGCAGGGCGTTGGCCAGCGCGCGCGTGGCGGCGGTGCTGGCATCCCACGCCACCAGCACCTCGCTGCCGATGACCGGAAAATGGCCGGCGTGCGGGACCACCAGCACCGGGCGCGCGCTGGCCAGCATGACGTATTCGGGCAGGCCGGGTGTCATGCGCGCGACCGGATCGTCCGGGTCGGACTGGCTCACGACCACCAGGTCGGCGTAGCGCGCCTGCAGCGCCAGCGCGGCGCCGGGTTCGTCGTCGACCAGGCGCCGCTCGAAGGAGCGTACGGCGGCGCCGGCGGCCAAGCGCTCGAAGTGGTCGAGGGCGGCGTTGGCGCGCCGGTTCAGTTCTTCCATGTGGCTCGCCAGCACCGTCTGCATCAGGTCCGTGCCGCCATCCTGGTAGATGTAGCGCGAGATCCCGCTCATGGCCGCGCCCACCAGATGGGCGTTGCAGTCCGCCGCCACGGCGGTGGCGGCCTTCAGGCGCGCCTCGGCGTGGCGGGAATGGTCGGCGTGAACGAGGATGGTCTTGTAGGGCATGGCGGCTCCTGTAGGCTTGAACGCTTCAGCGTAGGCCATGCCACGATGCCAGTCCAGCGTTGTTCGGCCAGCGCAAACCTTTGTTTTGTTTAATTTGATGCACATCAAGCGCGGTCGCGGCAGGGCCGTCTACGCTGTGCGCCCATCGTCAGGCACAATCAAAAGGGAACGCCATGAGCGTCAGGAATCTGGAACACTTGTTCGCACCGCGCTCGGTCGCCATCATCGGCGCCTCGGCGCGTCCCAACAGCGTGGGCGCCACCGTGCTGCGCAACGTCATCGAGGGCGGCTTTACCGGCGCGGTCTATCCGGTCAATCCCAAGTACGACAAGCTGGCCGGGCTGCGCGTGTACGGGCGCGTGTCGGCCTTGCCGGCGGCGCCGGACCTGGCCATCATCTGCACGCCGCCGGCCACGGTGCCCGGCCTGGTGCGCCAGCTCGGCGAAGCGGGCACGCGCGCGGCCATCATCCTGACCGCGGGCCTGAACGCGCAGCACGACAGCCAGGGCCGCACCCTCAGGCAGGCCGCGCTGGACGCGGCCCGGCCCACCACCTTGCGCCTGCTGGGGCCGAACTGCGTCGGCCTGCTGGTGCCCGGCATCGGCCTGAACGCGAGCTTCGCCCACACCGGCGCGCTGCCCGGTAAAATCGCCTTCGTCTCGCAATCGGGCGCGCTGGTGACCGGGGTGCTCGATTGGGCCAAGTCGCGCGGGATCGGCTTTTCCAAGTTCATTTCGCTGGGCGAGGGCGCCGACATCGATTTCGGCGACCTGCTCGACTACCTGGCCAGCGATCCGCACACCAGCGCCATCCTGCTGTATATGGAAGACGTGCGCCACGCGCGCAAATTCATGTCGGCCGCGCGCGCCGCCGCCCGCAGCAAGCCGACCCTGGTGCTCAAAGCCGGGCGGGTGGCCGAAGGCGCGAAAGCGGCCGCCTCGCACACCGGCGCCCTGGCCGGCTCGGACGATGTGTACGACGCCGCCATCCGGCGCGCCGGCATGCTGCGCGTGCTCACGACCGAAGACCTGTTCGCCGCCGTGGCGACCCTGGCGCACGCGCGTCCGCTGTTCGGCGAGCGCCTGGCGATCCTGACCAATGGCGGCGGCCCTGGCGTGATGGCGACCGACGCCGTGGTATGCGGCAAAGGCAGCATGGCGCAACTGGCGCCCGACACGGTGGCCCGGCTGGACGCCGTGCTGCCGTCCACCTGGTCGCGCGCCAATCCGGTCGACATCATCGGCGACGCGCCGGCCCAGCGCTATGTCGACGCCCTGAACATCCTGCTGCAGGACCCGCAGGCCGACGCCATCCTGTTCATCCACGCGCCGACCGCGATCGTGCCCAGCGCCGAGATCGCGCGCGCGATCGCGCCGATTGCCAAGGCATCGTCGCGCAATATCCTGGCCTGCTGGCTGGGCGGCGACGCCGTGGCCGAGGCGCGCGCGATCTTCACCGAGGCCGGCATCCCCAGCTTCGGCACACCAGAGGAGGCGGTCAGCGCCTATCTGCAGATCGTGCAGTACCGGCGCAACCAGAACCTGCTGATGCAGGTGCCGCCGGCCGCCTGCGACGACGCGGGAGCCGGCGCCTCGGCCGACCCTGCGGCGGCGCGCGCGCTGGTGCGCACGGCCCTGGCCGAGGGCCGCACCTTGCTCAGCGAGCCGGAAACCAAGGCCGTGCTGGCCGCCTACGGCGTGGCCGTGGTGCAGACGCGCAGCACGGCCTCGGTCGAGGAAGCGGTGGCGGCGGCGAATGCGATCGGCTATCCGGTCGCGCTCAAGATCCTCTCGCCCGACATCACCCACAAGAGCGACATGGGCGGAGTGGTGCTCGACCTGGAGGATGCCGTTGCCGTGCGCGCGGCGGCCCAGCGCATGAACAAGCGCCTGGCGGAACTGCGGCCCGATGCGCGCCTGGAAGGCTTTTCGGTGCAGCAGATGGCGCGCCGTCCCGATGCGCACGAACTGATCGTCGGCGTGGCCACCGACCCGGTGTTCGGCCCCGTGATCCTGTTCGGGCAGGGCGGCATCGCGGTCGAGGTGACGGCCGACCACGCGGTGGCGCTGCCGCCGCTGAACGTGGTGCTGGCGCGCGACCTGATTTCGCGCACGCGCGTGGCCAAGCTGCTGGCCGGCTACCGCAACCGGCCGCCCGCCAACATGGACGCCATCATCGCCACCCTGATGCGCATCTCGCACATGGTGGCCGACCTGCCCGAGCTGGTGGAGCTGGACATCAATCCGCTGCTGGTCGACAGCGAGGGCGCGCTGGCGCTCGATGCGCGCATGCGGGTGGCCATCGCCGACCAGTCGGCCAGCACCCTGGACCGGCTGGCGATCCGGCCCTATCCGCACGAGCTGGAGGAACGCATCGACTGGCAGGGCGCGGCGCTGCTGCTGCGCCCCATCCGCCCCGAGGATGGCCCGGCCCACGTGGCCATGTTCAACGCCCTCACCGACGACGATGTGCGCTACCGCATGTTCGTGCGCGTGCGCGAACTGAACCCCTCGCAACTGGCGCGTTTCACGCAGATCGACTACGACCGCGAAATGGCCTTCATCGCCACCCGTGCGGGGGCGGACGGGGTGAACGAAACCTTGGGCGTGGCGAGGGTGGTGTGCGATCCGGACAACGTCGCCGCCGAATTCGCGGTCACGGTGCGCTCTGACCTGAAAGGGCATGGCCTGGGCCAGGTGCTGATGGAAAAGCTGATCGCCTACTGCCGCAGCCGCGGCACGCGCGAGATCGTCGGCGAGGCGCTGCCGCAAAATACCCGCATCACCAAACTGGCGCGTAAACTCGGTTTCGAGATCAGCAAGGCGGCCGAGGATGGTTCCATTCACATGCGCCTGCCCTTGTGAGCGGGCCGGGGGCGGGGACGCGCTGCGTCTGTCCGCCGTCGCAGCGTGTCGTGCATGGCGATTGGCTCAATGACAGCCTGCCTGCGGCGGGGGACCGGTGCGGGGAAACGCCCTTTGTTGTGCCAGTTTTTGTTGTCAGGACGCCTTGGAAATCGTGGCGCCGGCCAATGGCGACGCGGCAGAACACCCGCATCGCCAGGCTGGCCACATGGCAGGCATCAGGCGGCGCGCCCGACCGGCTGCAGGAAGGCCTCCACCTGCGCCCTGGATGGCGGATTGCAGCCCTCGCGCATCGCGTTCAGGCTGGCGGCAGCGACGGCGTAGCGTCCCGCCTGTTCCAGCGCCGGCGCCGTGGCCCGGTCCAGCGCAACGGCCGACAGCAGGTCCTGGCCGGCCAGGCTGGCGACCAGGCCCGCCAGGAAGCAATCGCCGCAGCCCACTGTATCGACGACGGCCAGGCCGGACGGGGGGGCGATGCGCACCGACGCCGTGCGCGTCAGCAGCAGCGCGCCTTGCGCACCCAGGGTCAGGGCGATCAGGCGCACCGGCAGGGTGGCGAACAAGGCGCTGGCCTGCGCCAGCGGGTCGGGCCCGCCGAAGCCCAGGTGCAGCAGGTCTTCTTCGCTGACCTTGATCAGGTCGGCGTGGCGCAGCGCCGCCTGCACGCCTGCCGCGTAGCGCGCCAGGTCGGCGCAGGCCAAGGGCCGCATATTGGCATCGATCGACATCAGGGCGCCCGCGGCGCGCGCCGCCCGGATCAGCGTGAGAGCCTTGTCCAGGTCGTCCGGCACCAGGGCCAGGCCGCCGGTATGGAACAGGCGCGTGCCCGGCGGCAGCGCCGCGCAGGCCTGGCGCGGCGTGATGTCGCGGTCGGCCACGCCCTGGCGGTGGAAGGCATAGCTCGGCGTCTTGTCGGCATCGAGGGTGACGATGGCCAGCGCGGTGGGACAGGCGCTGCGGTCGCTGCTGGCCAGGGTCACGCCGGCGCCCTGAAGCAGGTCGGCGAAGCCGTGCCCGAAGGCGTCCTGCGACAGGGGATTGAGGTAGGTGAGCGCCAGCGACTGGCGCGCGGCGGCCAGGGTGAAATTGCAGACCGAGCCACCGAGCGCGGCGCCGAAGCGCCCGTCCGGCATCTGGATCATGTCCACCAGGGCTTCGCCGAAGGTGACGATCACGGCTGCTCCTGATGGGGGGCGGCGGCGAGCACGCCTTTGCTGAACAGGAAATTGGCGTAAGGCTGCATTTCCCCCGTCTGCACGATGGCGTAGGCCCGTTTCACCAGTTCGTAGAAGGCAAAGCGTTCGACCGCTTGGCATTGCCCGGGTCCGGCCTGGGCCGCGCTGGCGCACAGGGCGATGACGTCTTGCTGCAAGGGCGAGCGATAGTGCGGCGGCTGGTCCCCGACCGCCATGAAGGCGACCGGCTGGCCGGGCAGGTCGAGCGGGAACACCGACAGCACGGCGGCGCAGGTGCGCGCCAGGCCGGTGCCGGGCAGGCGCACCACGGGCTTGCCGCGGCCCAGGGTGGTGGCGGTGAAGTTGGCGTCGACCACGGCCACGGTGTCGCCATGGCCCATCTCGGCCAGCACCTTCAGCAGCTCGGGGCTCAGGAGTGGATCGATGTTCTTAAGCATGGGCCAGCTCCGCCAGCTCGCCCGGTTCCCTGGCGCCGGTCATCACCGCCACCGTGTCGGACATGCTGATGTGGCGCGGGTCGACCACCGCCACGCGCTTGCCCAGCCGCTGGATATGGATGCGGTCGGCAATTTCGAACACGTGCGGCATGTTGTGGCTGATCAGGATCACCGGCAGGCCGCGCTCGCGCACCCGGCGTATCATGTCGAGCACCATATTGCCTTCCTTGACGCCCAGCGCCGCCGTCGGCTCGTCCAGGATCACCACGTGACGCGCGAAGGCGGTGCTGCGCGCCACCGCCACCCCCTGGCGCTGGCCGCCCGACAAGGTGCCGACCGGCTGGTTCATGGAGCGGATGCCGATCTTCAGGTCTTGCATGTGCGCGGCCGCTTCGGCCAGCATGCGTTTCTTGTCGATCAGGCGCAGCCACTTGCCGAGCAGGCCGGGACGCAGCAGCTCGCGCCCGAGGAACAGGTTTTCCGCGATCGTCATCGCCGGCGCCACCGCCAGGTCCTGGTACACGGTTTCGATGCCGTGGCGGCGCGCGTCGATCGGCGACTTCATGCGCAGCTGCTTGCCATCGAGGTGCAAGCTGCCTTCGTCGGGCACCAGGGCACCCGACAGGGCCTTGATCAGGGACGACTTGCCGGCGCCGTTGTCGCCGATGATGGCCAGGATCTCGCCGGCGCGCAAGTCGAAATCGGTGCCGTCGAGGGCGGTCACGCCGCCGTAGCGCTTGACCAGGCCGCGCGCCTGGAATACGACCGGTGCGGTAGAGGTGGACATGATCAGCCTTTCTTATGCGTCAATTGGTCGGTGGCCACGGCCAGGATCACCAAGATGCCGGTCACCAGGATTTGATACACCGAGGGCACGCCCATCAGGGTCAGGCCGTTGCGGAATACGCCCACGATCAGCACGCCGACGAAGGTGCCGATGATGGAGCCGCGCCCGCCGAACAGGCTGGTGCCGCCCAGCACCACGGCGGTAATACTGTCGAGGTTGTCGGTCTGGCCGCCTTGCGGGTCGCCCACGCCCATGCGCGCCACCGACAGCAGCGCGGCGATGCCGTAGAACAGGCCCGCCACCATGTACACCCCCAGCAGCACGCGGCCGGTGGCGATGCCGGTCAGGCGCGCCGCCTCGGGATTGTTGCCGACGGCGTAAAGGTGGCGTCCCGGCGCGGTCTCGCGCAGGAACAGCCAGGTCAGCCCGTACAGCGCCAGCATCAGCACGGTGCCGTAGGTGATCACGGTGGCGCCGAGCTGGAAGGTATCGCCGAAGAATGTCATCGCATCCGGAATGCCGGTGACGGTTTGCGATTGCGAGTAAATCTGGGTGACGGCGAACGCGATGTTCATCGTTCCCAGGGTCACGATGAAGGGCGGCAGCTTGATCGAGGTGACCAGGGCGCCGTTGACGAAGCCGATCAGCACGCACACCAGCATGCCGCTCAGGATCGCGACCGAGGGCGGCAAGCCGTAATCGACCGCGAACTTGGTGGTGACCACGGAACCGAGCGCCATCGCCATGCCGCACGACAGGTCGATCCCGGCGGTCAGGATGACCAGGGTCTGGCCGATGGCGATCACGCCCAGCACCATCACCTGTTGCAGGATCAAGGAAAAATTCTGGCCGCTCAGGAAGCGGTCGCTTTGGGTGCTGAAGAAAACGATGGCGGCCAGCAGGGCCATGGCGGGGCCGAGCACCGTCATGGCCGGCAGCGCCTGTTTGATACGGGAGGTCATAAGCGTTCCTAGGTAGGCGAGCGGCGCGCTCGCGCAGTCTGTCGCGGGCAGGCAGGGGGAAGGGTGGCGGTGCCACCCCCGGATTATTTTCCCCAGCAGGAAGTCAGGCCGAAGGCGCTGTCCTTGCTGTCCTGGGCTGCCATTTTCTTGTCGGTGATCAGGGTGACCCCGGTATCGACGTAGCCGCTGATTTTCTTGCCGGTGCTGGCATAGTCGACCCCGGCCGCGAGCGCCAGTTCGGCCATTTTCAGGGGATACTGTTGCGCGGTCGCGGCGATGACGCCGGCCTTGACGTCGCGCACCCCGCTGCAGCCGCCGTCCACCGAGACGATCATCACGTCCTTTTCCCGGCCGAGCGCCTTGAGCGCCTTGTATGCGCCGGCCGCGGCCGGTTCATTGATGGTGTAGACGAGGTTGATGCCGGGGTTCTTCTGCAGGCAGTTTTCCATCGCGGTCTGGCCCTTGCCCTGGTCGCCGTAGCTGTCGGCCATGCACACGACGTTGGCGCCCTTGGCCAGTTCCACCGTCCTGGCGCTGATCCCGGGTGCGCCGAAGCCGGCCAAAAAGCCGTTGTGGCGGGCGATGCCGACCGGATGGCCGGGGAACAGGTCCAGGGTGGCGATGCTGGCCGGCTTGCCGTTAAAGGCGGCCCTGGCGTACTGGCCGATCAGCAGCCCCGCCTTGTAGTTATCGGTGGCGAACAAGGCATCGGTGGCATCCTGCGGGTCGGCCGGGCTGTCGAGGGCGATCACCAGCACGCCTTGGGCGCGGGCTTTCTTGATGGCCGGCACGATTGCCTTCGAATCGTTGGGAGTGATCAAGATCGCCCTGGCGCCTGCCAGCACCATGTTTTCGATGGCCGTCACCTGGCCGGCATTGTCGCCGTCCGCCTTGCCGGCGGCCGTCAGGAGTTTGGCGCCCCTGGCGCTGGCGGCCCGTTGCGCGCCTTCCTTCATCTTCACGAAGAAGGGGTTGGTTTCGGTCTTGGTGATCAGGCCGACGATGGGTTGCACGGCGGCCGTGGCGCTGCCGATGGTGGTGGCGGACGCGAGCACGGCCAGCGCGATGCGGCGGGATGGTTTCATGTTGTCTCCTGAAATTTTTATATGGAGGGCCAGTGAGTGGCGCCATGACAAATATAGTATGAGATAATTAATAAATCAAGCTGTTTTATTTAGTCATGACAAACTGATCGCCAGAGGAAGCCCTTGAACACGCCCCCCTTGCACGATGCCGCGCCCGATTCCTTGCTGGCGCTGCTGCACACCCGGCTTCAGGCTGAACCGGGCCGCCGCCTGGTCCTCGGCCTGGCCGGCCCGCCCGGCGCCGGTAAATCGACCCTGGCGCAGGCCTTGGCGCAGGCCTTGCCGGGGCGCGCGGTGGTAGTGCCGATGGACGGCTTCCACCTGGCCGGCAGCGAACTGGCGCGGCTGGGACGGGCCGCGCGCAAGGGCGCCGAAGATACCTTCGACAGCGCCGGATACGTGGCGCTGCTGCGCCGCCTGCGCCAGCGCGCGCCCGGCGAGGTGATCTATGCGCCCGATTACCGGCGCGACCTGCACGAAGCGGTGGCGGGGGCGATCGCGGTCGCGCCGCAGGTCGAGCTGGTAATCACGGAAGGCAATTATCTGTTACTCGACCAAGGCCACTGGAGCGAGGTGCGCGCCTTGCTCGACCTGGCCTGGTACGTCGATCCCGATCCGCTGCTGCGCAGGCAGCGCCTGGAACAGCGCCATGTACGCTTCGGCAGCAGCGGCGCGCAAGCGCGGCAATGGATCGAGCAGACCGACGAACCGAACGCGCGCCTGATTGAAACGACGCGCCGGCGCGCCGACTTGCTGCTGCGCTGAAGCCGGCCGCGCCGCGCGCCAGGTTGCCATTGCCGGCGCGATGGTGCAGACTCGCGCTCTGATGGCTTTTACATGGATCGGTTGATCCACTCGTTGTTCCACTATCACCAAGGGCCGCCCAAGGCGCCCGGGAGCGCCTACATGCAGGAAATTTCACCGTCAGCGCTCGCTGACGACGGCGCCAGTGCCGCGCACCTGCGTCCGCGCGGCTCCAACCAGACCGGCATGCGCCAGTTTAACGAGCGCGTCGTGCTGCAGGCGATCCGCTTGAACGGCAGCATGCCGAAGGCGGACCTGGCGCGCCTGACCGCGCTCAGCACCCAGACCGTCTCCTTGATCATCAACCGCCTGTACGAGGATGGCCTGGTGATCAAGCTGGCGCCGCTGCGCGGCAAGATCGGCCAGCCGTCGGTGCCGATCGCGCTCAATCCGGACGGCGCCTTTTCGATCGGCGTCAAGATTGGCCGGCGCAGCCTGGATGTGCTGCTGCTCGATTTCATCGGCACCGTGCGCATGCGTTTTTCGCTCAGCTACCGGGTGCCCGATCCGGACGAGGTGTTCGCCGCCATCGCCCGCCAGGTCAAGCTGATGCAGGCCGCGCTGGAACCGGCCCAGCGCGGCCGGATCAATGGGATCGGGGTGGCCGCGCCCTTGTCGCTGGACCGCTGGCAGGGCTTGATGAAGCTGGCGCCCGAGCAGGCGGCGCGCTGGAACCGGCTCGATATCGCGCGCCGCATCGAGGCCGATACCGGCCTGCCGGTGCAGTTTGCCAAGGATACGGCGGCGGCCTGCGTGGCCGAACTGGTCGCCGGACGCGGCCGCAGTATCAAGAGCTTCCTGTATCTGTTCGTCGATACCTTCATCGGCGGCGGCCTGGTCATCGACAGCACGCTGCACGCGGGCCTGCATGGCAATGCCGGCGCGATCGGTTCGCTGCCGGTCGGGGTGGCCGCGCCCGGTGGCGAGGCGCCGGCCCAGTTGCTCAGTACGGCTTCATTGCTGGGACTGGAACAGGCCTGCGAACAGGCCGGCATCGATCCGATGGCCGCCTACGACGAGCGCGCGACCCAGGCGCCCTGGGCCGTCCACAGCGCGGCATGGACCGAGCAGGCGGGGGCGGCGATCGCGATGGCGGTCACCAGTGCCACTTGCCTGCTCGACCTGGAGGGCGTGATCATCGATGGTTCGTGCACGCGCGCCTTGCTGGAGCAGTTGATGGCTGCCGTCGCCAGGTCGCTGGAGCACTACAACTGGGAGGGCGTGGAACGGCCCCAGGTCCTGGCGGGCATGATCGGCTCGGATGCGCGCGCCCTGGGCGGGGCCTTGCTGCCGCTGTACGCCAGCTTCGCCCCCGACCGCGACGTGTTCCTCAAGCTCGACGCCTGAGGTCCCGGTTGCCGAGGCGGCTGCCCTTGCAGGCCGCCGCCGGGGAACTTCTTGCGCCGGGTGCCGCCCCGGCCGCCCGGCCGTTTTTGATGTAAATCAAGGATTTCAGCCTCCAAGCTCCCTAGACTCTCCCTATCAAATTAATGCTTTAGGGCAAAGGGAGTATCTTCGTGCGCAATAATCTGCCGGTGACAGGGATCGAATACGAGCTGCGCGAAGGCCAGTCCATCGTATCGAAGACGGACACCAAGGGCATCATCACCTATGTTAACGCCTCCTTCATCGAGGTCAGCGGCTTTGCCGAAGACGAATTGGTGGGCAAGCCGCACAATCTGGTGCGCCATCCCGACATGCCGGCCGACGCCTTCGCCGACCTGTGGCGCAGCATGAAGCTCGGCCGCCCCTGGACCGGACTGGTGAAAAACCGGCGCAAGAACGGCGACTTTTACTGGGTGGTGGCGAACGTCACGCCGGTCAAGGAAAACGGCCAGGTGGCCGGCTTTATGTCGGTGCGTACCCGTCCCACGCGCGCACAGATCGAGGGCGCCGGCGCGTTGTACAAGCGCTTCAAGGAAGGGCGGGCCGATGGCCTGGCCATCGTCGACGGCGCGGGCGTGCGCAGCGGCGTGGCCGCGCGCCTGCGCGCGGCCTTCCACCTGCCGATCGGCGTACGCATCGGCATCCTGATGGCTGTTCTCGCGGCGCTGCTGGCGGGGCTCGGCGCGGCCTCGGGCAGCGCCGTGCTGGCCGCCCTGGGAGGATGCGGCGCGTTGCTGGCGCTGGGCGGCTGGGTGGCGCTGGTGCGTGCCATCGTGACGCCGATGCGCCAGGCCGCCGAGGCGGTGCAGGCGCTGGCCGGCGGCGACCTGTCGTTCGTCTGCGCCAACGCGCGCACCGATGACATGGGCCAGCTGCTGCGCGGCCTGCGCCAGGTGACGCTCAACCTGCGCGCCATCATCGGCGACGTGCGCTCGAACGTGGCCTCGATCGGGACGGCTACGCGCGACATCGCGGTCGGCAACGCCGATCTGGCCAAGCGCACCGAATCGCAGGCGTCCAGCCTGGAGCAGACCGCCGTCAGCATGGAACAGTTTGCCGTCACCGTGGGCGAGAATGCCGCGCGCGCGCTGCAGGCCGACCAGCTGGTGCTGTCGGCATCGTCGATCGCAGGCAAGGGCGGCCAGGCGGTGGCCCAGGTGGGTGCGACGATGGGCCAGATCAGTGAATCGGCCGCCAAGATTGTCGATATCATCAGTTTGATCAACGGGATCGCCTTCCAGACCAACATCCTGGCGCTGAACGCCGCAGTGGAAGCGGCGCGCGCCGGCGAGCAGGGACGCGGCTTTGCCGTGGTGGCGGGCGAAGTGCGCGCGCTGGCCCAGCGCTCGGCCGCCGCCGCCAGCGACATCAAGCACCTGATCGAGGATTCGGTGGCCAAGGTCAGGGACGGCGACCGCCTGGTCGAGGAAGCCGGCGGCACCATGGCCGGCGTGGTCGACTCGGTGCGGCGCGCCACCACCATCATGAGCGACATCACGCGCGCCAGCGTGGAGCAAAAGAGCGGCATCGCCCAGGTCAACGAGGCGGTGGCGCACCTGGACCAGATCACCCGGCAGAACGCCGCGCTGGTCGAGGAATCGGCCAGCGCCGCCGCCAAGGTGGCCGGGCAGGCCGTCAACCTGGCGCAGGCGATCGAGGTGTTCCAGTTCGGCGGCGACAGCCGGGGGCGGCGGGCGCGCCCCCAGAGGCCACGCCGCGCCGACTCAGCCGTTTTTGATGCAGGTCAAGGATTTCGCGAGCCCTGATCCCTACACTCGGTCCCCATAGCCAGGAGCCCACCATCATGCTGCATAACGTTATCCCCATCACCAATGCGCGTCCCATCGATTTCGATGCCGATCTGATTCGCAGGCTGAGCCAGAACGGCCCGCGTTATACCTCGTATCCGACCGCCGACCGCTTCAGCGAAGCCTTCGGCTACCGCGACTACCTGCAGGCAGTGGCCGGGCTGCGCACGCGCGGCTCGGTCAAGCCGCTCTCGCTGTACCTGCACATTCCGTTCTGCGAATCGGTGTGCTACTACTGCGCCTGCAACAAGATCGTCACCAAGAACCACGACAAGGCGGTGACCTACCTGGGCTACCTGAAACGCGAAATCGAGATGCAGGGCAGGCTGTTCGCCGGCATGAACCAGGTCGAGCAGCTGCACCTGGGCGGCGGCACGCCGACCTATTTCACCGACGCCCAGATGGAAGAACTGATGGAGCACCTGCACCGCTGGTTCCAGTTCGCGCCCGACGGCACGGGCGAGTATTCGATCGAAATCGACCCGCGCACGGTTTCGCGCGAGCGCGTGCTCAGCCTGCGCCGCCAGGGCTTCAACCGGGTCAGCCTGGGGGTGCAGGATTACGATCCGGCGGTGCAGGCGGCGGTCAACCGCATCCAGCCCGAGGCCGAAACCCAGGCCGTCATCGACGCCGCGCGCGAGGCGGGCTTCCGCTCGGTGAGCATCGACCTCATTTACGGCCTGCCCAAGCAGAGCGTGGCGACCATGGCGCAGACCATCGAGAAGGTGATCAAGGCCGACCCGGACCGCATCGCCCTCTATAACTATGCGCACATGCCGCACCTGTTCAAGCCGCAGCGCCGCATCAACGAAGCGGACATGCCGAGCGCCGACGAGCGGCTCGACATGCTGGGCCGGTCGATTCGCCGGCTGGAGCGGGCTGGCTATGTGTACATCGGCATGGACCATTTCGCCAAGCCGGACGACGACCTGGCCGTGGCCCAGCGCCAGGGCCGCCTGCACCGCAATTTCCAGGGCTATTCGACCCACGCCGACATGGACCTGGTGTCGTGCGGCGTGTCGGCCATCAGCGCGGTGGCCGCCACCTACAGCCAGAACGTCAAGACGCTCGACGCCTACTATGGCCTGATCGACAAGAACGAACTGCCGGTCGCGCGCGGCATCCGCCTGACCATGGACGACGCCCTGCGCCGCACCATCATCCAGACCTTGATGTGCCATTTCGAGCTGTCGATGCCGTCCGTCGAACAGGGTTTTCCGATCGCCTTCGCCAGCTACTTCGCGGATGAACTGGAACGCTTCAAGATACTGGAGAGCGACGGCCTGGTGACCGTCGGCCCCGAATGGCTCAGCGTGACACCGAAAGGGCGCTTCCTGATCCGCAACGTGTGCATGGTGTTCGACCGCTACCTTCAGCAGGCCGCCCCGGTGCCGCGCTACTCGCGGACGATCTGACGGAGCAGGCGTGAATGTATTGAACCTGGTTCCGGTGTTCACGGTGGGGCTGCTCGGCAGCGTCCACTGTGTGGGCATGTGCGGCGGGATCGTCAGTGCGTTTTCGTCGGTGCCCGCGGCCAGCGCCGCGGCGCGGCCGTTTCCGGTCGCCGTCATGACCGTGCGCGCCCCGGCCGAAGGCGCGCTGCGCGTGCTGGCCTATAACACGGGCCGCATCGGCAGCTACATGCTGGCCGGCGCGCTGGCCGGTGCGGTAGCCGACGGCCTGGCCGGCGGTGCGCGCACCCTGGCCGGGCTGACCGCCGTGCAAGCGGGCGGCTACTGGCTGGCCAACCTGATGCTGGTGATCCTCGGCCTGTACCTGATGGACGCCTGGCGCGGCCTGGCGAAGCTGGAAACCCTGGGGCAGGGCCTGTGGCAGCGCGCGCGTCCCCTGATGCGCTACATCATGCCGCTCGACCATCCGATCAAGATGCTGGCGCTGGGCGCCCTGTGGGGCTGGCTACCGTGCGGGATGGTATACAGTATGCTCATGACAGCCATGTTTACAGGATCCGGCGCCGAGGGCGCGATCGTCATGCTGGCCTTTGGCCTGGGCACCTTGCCGATGCTGCTGGCGATGGGCGTGGCGGGCGAGCGCCTGCGCGCGGCGCTGCAACGGCGCGCGGTGCGCATCGGCGCCGGCACCCTGGTGCTGGCCTTTGGCCTGCTGGGCCTCGCGCGCGCCGCCATGGGCGGGCAGGCCGGCTGGCTCGACGCGCTGTGCATCACGGGAGGCGTGCATTGAGCGCCCAGCCATTTTCCGCCGCCTGCTATCACTGCGGGCTGCCGGTGGCGCTTGGCACCAGCTGGTCGGTACGCATCGACGGCGCGCCGCGCCCGATGTGCTGCCCGGGCTGCGAGGCGGTCGCGCAAGGCATCGTCGATGCCGGCCTGGCCGACTACTACCGCACGCGCAGCGTGTTCGCCGACCGCGCCGAGGGCGTGAACCTGGTGCCGCCCGAACTGGCGCTGTACGATAGCGCTACTGTCGCCACTGCCGCCACGGCGGGCGAGGCGCGCGAAGGCGTGTTCTCGCTCGACGGCATCCGCTGCGCCGCCTGCGTGTGGCTGATCGAACGGCGCCTGGCGCGCCTGCCCGGCGTGCGCGAGGCTCAGGTCAACGTAGCCACCGAGCGCTTGCACATGACGTGGGACGCTGCGCTGTGCAAACCAAGCGACATCGTCCTGGCACTGCGCGGGATCGGCTACACCGCCTTTCCGTACGAAGCGGCGCAGCATGGCGCCCAGCTCGAACGCAAGCGCAAGAAGCAGTTCCGCCAGCTGTTCGTGGCCGGCCTGTCGATGATGCAGGTGATGATGTACGCGCTGCCGGCCTACATCGCCGACGAGGGCACCATGGATGCCTCGATGGCGGCGCTGATGCAGTGGGCCTCGCTGTTGCTGACCATTCCCGCCGTGCTGTATTCGGCCCAGCCTTTTTTCCGCGGGGCCTGGGCCAGCCTGCGCGCGCGCATGCCGGGCATGGACCTGCCGGTGGCGCTCGGGATCGGCGCCGCCTTCGGCGCGAGCGTGCTGGCAACCCTGCGCGGCAGCGGCGAAGTGTATTACGACTCGGTGACGATGTTCATCTTCCTGCTGCTGGCCAGCCGCCACCTCGAACAGATGGCGCGCCGCAAGGCCGCGCGCGCGCTGGAAGACTTGCAGCGCGCCTTGCCGGCGTCGGCCCAGCGCCTCGCCAAGTGGCCCGGCTCGCGCCAGGCCACCATGGTCGCCGCCGCCAGCCTGGCCGAGGGCGACGTGATCCTGGTCGAACCGGGCAGCGCGGTCGCGGCCGACGGCATCATTCTCGACGGGCATACCGAGGTCGACCTGGCATTGTTGACCGGCGAAAGCCGCGCGCAGCCGCGCGTGCCGGGCGACGAACTGCCCGGCGGGGCGATCAACACCACCCAGGCCATCGTGCTGCGCGTGACGCGTGTGGCCAGCGACAGTACCCTGGCGCGCCTGGTGAAACTGGTGGAAAAAGCCGGCCAGGGCAAGCCGCAGATCGCGCAGTGGGCCGACAAGGTAGCCGCCTGGTTCGTCGCTGGCTTGCTGCTGTTGACGGTGGCGGTCTTCATCGGCTGGCAAATGGTCGATCCGGCGCGCGCCTGGCAGGTGGCGATCGCGGTGCTGGTGGTGTCGTGCCCGTGCGCGCTGTCCTTGGCCACGCCGACCGCGCTGGCCGCCGCCACCGACGCGCTGGTGCGGCGCGGGGTGCTGGTGGTGCAGCCGCACGTGCTCGAGACCCTGCAGCGCGCCACCCATATCGTGTTCGACAAGACCGGCACCCTGACCGAGGGCCGCCCGGTGCTGCGCCACGTGGAGCCGCTGGCCAGCTTGAACGCCGCGCGCTGCCTGCACCTGGCGGCGGCGCTGGAGGCGGGCAGCGCCCATCCGCTGGCGCTGGCCATCCGCAATGGCGCCCCGGACGGCGACCTGCGCGCCAGCGAGCTCCATAGCGAAGCGGGGCAGGGCGTGGAAGGCGTCGTCGACGGCGTGCGCTATCGCCTCGGGCGGGCCGGCTACGCGGGCGCGGCCCCGGCCGCCGTCTGGCCCGACGTGAGCAACGTCTACCTGGGCGCCAACGGCATCGTGCTGGCGCGCTTCGAGCTGGCCGACGCGCTGCGCGCCGATGCGCCCGAGGTGGTGCGCCGTTTCAGGACGCGTGGCCAGACTGTCATTCTGTTGAGCGGCGACGACCAGAGTGTGGTCAGCCGCACTGGCGCCGCCCTCGGCATCGGCACCGCCATCGGCCAGCAACTGCCCGAGCAAAAGCTGGCCTACGTGCAGCAGTTGCAGGCGCAGGGCGCGGTGGTGGCGATGGTCGGCGACGGCATCAACGACGCCGCCGTGCTGCGCGCGGCCGATGTGTCGTTCGCCATGGGCGGTGGGGCCGCGCTGGCCCAGCTCAGCGCCGACTGCGTGCTGTTGTCAAACCGCCTGTCGGCCCTGGACGATGCCGCCACGGGCGCCGCGCGCGCGCTCAGGATCATCCGCCAGAACCTGGCCTGGGCCAGCGTCTACAATTGCGTGGCGATCCCCGCGGCCGCCTTTGGCCTGATCAACCCGTGGCTGTCGGCGGCGGGCATGTCGCTCAGTTCCGCGGTGGTTGTCGTTAACGCGCTGCGCCTGCGGCGCATGAAAGCCGCCTGAATGGAATCCCTGTATCTATTGGTCCCCCTGAGCGTGTTCATCGTCGTGCTGGCGGTGTGGGTGTTCTTTGGCGCGGCCGACAGCGGCCAGTTCGACGACCTCGATGGTCCCGGCATGCGCATCCTGCTCGACGACGAAGAGACGGCCGAGAAAGCCCCACGCAACGATCTTGCATGATTCCGGCGTTTTTGATTCACATCAAGGATTTTTGATCCCCAGAAATTTACTCTTCTGCTGTCATCGTTGCATTCTCAGGAGAGCCTTTGTGGACAGAGCTTTAAACTACAACAACAAGATCGTCAGGTACTTCACGATCGCCACCGTCTTTTGGGGCGTCATCGGCATGCTGGTCGGCGTCTTCATCGCCGCGCAGCTGGCCTGGCCGGCCCTCAATTTCGACATCGCCTGGTTGAGCTACGGGCGCCTTCGTCCGCTGCATACCAACGCTGTCATTTTCGCATTCGGCATCAACGGCCTGTTTGCGACCTCGTACTGGGTGGTACAGCGCACCTGCCAGGTGCGCCTGTTCTCGGACACCCTGGCCATGATCACCTTCTGGGGCTGGCAGGCGGTCCTGGTGCTGGCCACCATCACCTTGCCGATGGGTTTCACCCGCGGTAAAGAATACGCCGAGCTGGAATGGCCGATCGCCCTGCTGATCACGGTGGTCTGGGTGATCTACGCGGTCGTCTTCTTCGGCACCATCGTCAAGCGCAAGGTCAAGCACATCTACGTGGCCAACTGGTTCTTCGGCGGCTACATCCTGGCCGTGGCGATCCTCCACATCGTCAACGGCGCGGTGATGCCGGCTTCTTTCTGGAAGTCCTACTCGGCCTACGCCGGCGTGCAGGACGCGATGATTCAATGGTGGTACGGCCACAATGCGGTCGGCTTCATCCTCACCGCCGGCTACCTCGGCATGGTGTACTACTTCATTCCGAAACAGGCCGAGCGCCCGGTGTACTCGTACCGCCTGTCGATCGTCCACTTCTGGGCCCTGATCTTCACCTACATGTGGGCCGGGCCACACCACCTGCACTACACCGCGCTGCCCGACTGGACCCAGTCGATCGGCATGGTGTTCTCGCTGATCCTGCTGGCGCCATCGTGGGGCGGGATGATCAACGGGATCATGACCCTGTCGGGCGCATGGCACAAGCTGCGCTCGGACCCGATCCTCAAGTTCCTGATCGTGTCGCTGTCGTTCTACGGTATCGCCACCTTCGAGGGCCCGATGATGTCGATCAAGACCATCAACGCGCTGTCGCACTACACCGACTGGACCGTCGCCCACGTGCACGCCGGCGCTTTGGGCTGGGTCGGATTCATCACCATGGGCTCGATCTACTACCTGATCCCTCGCCTGTCGGGCAAGACCCAGATGTGGAGCGTGCGCCTGATCGATACCCACTTCTGGGTGGCGACCATCGGCATCGTGCTGTACATCTCCTCGATGTGGATCGCCGGCGTGATGCAGGGCCTGATGTGGCGCGCGGTGAACAGCGACGGCACCCTGACGTACACCTTCGTGGAAGGCGTCAAGGCGACCTATCCGTACTACGTGATCCGCGTCGGCGGCGGCCTGCTGTACCTGACCGGCATGCTGCTGATGGCCTATAACACGTACCGGACGATGCGCAGCACTGTCAGCGAAGACGCGCGCATTCCCACCCTTTTACCTGCACACGCCTGATTTCGGAGCTTGTAATGAAATTTTCACATGAGTCAATCGAGAAGAACCCGTGGCTGCTGATCGGACTGGTTTTGCTGGTCGTTTCCTTCGGCGGCCTGGTGGAAATCGTTCCCCTGTTCTTCCAAAAATCGACCACCGAGCCGGTGGCCGGCCTGAAACCGTATTCGGCGCTGCGCCTGGTGGGTCGCGACATCTATGTGCGCGAAGGCTGCTACAACTGCCACTCGCAGATGATCCGTCCGTTCCGCGCCGAGACCGAGCGCTATGGCCACTACTCGGTGGCCGGCGAATTCGTCTACGACCGGCCGTTCCAGTGGGGTTCCAAGCGCACCGGCCCGGATCTGGCGCGGGTCGGCGGCCGCTACAGCGACGAATGGCACCGCACCCACCTGGACAACCCGCGCGACGTGGTGCCGGAATCGAACATGCCCGGCTATCCGTGGCTGGCCAAGACCAAGCTCAATCCGGCCGAGGTGATTCCGAAAATGCGCGCCCTGCAGCGCCTGTCGACGCCGTACTCGGAAGAAGACATCGCCCAGGCCCCGGCCACCTTGACCGACAAGACCGAGCAGGATGCCCTGATCGCCTATTTACAGGGCCTCGGCATCCAGATCAAAACGAGGAACTGACATGGCAATCGAACATATCTTTGACAGCGCGAGCAGCATCATGACCGTCATCAGCTTCACCACTTTCCTCGGCATCTTGCTGTGGACCTTCGTCCTCAAGGGCGGCAAGGACTTCGAGACGCAGGCGGCGCTGCCGTTCGCGGACGACGTCGTCGATCACGCCGACCGCAAGGCGGGGGAGAGCGGTCATGGCTGATTTCACCAGCGGTTTCTGGGACCTGTACATCATCGTCATCACGGTGCTGGCGATTCTCGGCTGCGGCGTGCTGCTGTGGTCCCAGTCGACCCACAAGGTCGAAGCGGGCAGCGACGGCACCACCGGCCACGTGTGGGATGAAAACCTGACCGAACTCAATACCCCGCTGCCGCGCTGGTGGATGTGGCTGTTCTATATCACCATCGTGTTCGCGCTCGTCTACCTGGTGCTGTACCCGGGGCTGGGCAGCTACGCCGGCAAGTTGGGCTGGAAGTCGAGCGGCGAATATCAGCAGGAACTGGCCAAGGCCGATGCCGACTACGGTCCCCTGTTCGCCAAGTACGCCAGCCAGGACTTGAAAGCGGTGGCGGCCGACCCGCAGGCGCATGCGATCGGCGAGCGCATGTTCCTGACCTACTGCGCGCAGTGCCATGGCTCCGACGCGCGCGGCAACAAGGGCTATCCCGACCTGACCGATAAGGACTGGCTGCACGGCGGCGAGCCGTCGGTGATCAAGGAAACCATCATGAAGGGCCGTAACGGCATGATGCCGCCGATGGGCGCGGCGGTCGGGTCCGAAGCCGATATCGAAAACGTGGCGCATTACGTCAAGAGCCTGTCCGGACTGACCGCCGATCCGATCAAGGTTTCCTTCGGCAAGACCAAGTTCGGCGCCTGCATCGCCTGCCACGGCCCCGGCGGCGTCGGCAACCAGGCATTGGGCGCGCCCAACCTGACCGACAAGGTCTGGCTGTACGGCGGCAGCGCCGAGACGATCATGGAAACGATCCGCAAGGGCCGCACCAACACCATGCCGTCGTTCCAGGCGTTCCTGGGCGACGCCAAGGTGCACGTGCTGGCCGCCTATGTATGGAGCCTGTCCAACGATCCGGCCCCGGCCAACCTGGCAGCGGCGCCGGGGGTGGCGCAAAAATGACGGAGGCCGCCACCAAGCCGGTTGTGATCCGGATGTATGCCGCGCGCGAGGAAATCTATCCGCGCGAAGCAAAGGGGCGCTATGCCAGCTTGCGCTGGGCATGCGTGTGGATCACCCAGATCGTGTTCTACGGCTTGCCGTGGCTGAACTGGAACGGCCGCCAGGCCGTCCTGTTCGACCTGGGGGCGCGCAAGTTCTACATCTTCGGCATGGTGCTGTGGCCGCAGGACTTCATCTACCTGGCGGCGCTGTTGATCATCGCCGCCTACTTGCTGTTTCTCGTCACCGCCATCGCGGGACGGGTGTGGTGCGGCTTCGCCTGTCCGCAGACGGTCTACACCGAAATCTTCATGTGGATCGAACGCAAAATCGAAGGCGCGCGCAGCGCCCGCATCCGCCTCGACCGCCAGCCCTGGAGCGCCGACAAGCTGGCCAGGAAGAGCGCCAAGCACCTGGCCTGGGGCGTGGTGGCGCTGTTTACCGGCTTTAGTTTCGTGGCCTATTTTGCGCCGGTGCGCTCGCTGCTGGCCAATATCGGCGCTTTCGCGCTGGGGCCGTGGGAGTGGTTCTGGATCGGCTTTTATGCCTTCGCCACCTACGGCAACGCCGGCTGGCTGCGCGAGCAGGTGTGCAAATATATGTGCCCGTACGCGCGCTTCCAGAGCGCCATGTTCGACAAGGATACCCTGATCGTCACCTACGACCAGGAACGGGGCGAGCCGCGCGGCGCGCTCAATCCCAAGGCCACGGCGGAACAGGCCGAGGCCAAGGGCGATTGCATCGACTGTAATATGTGCGTGCAGGTGTGCCCGACCGGGATCGACATCCGCAAGGGCTTGCAGTACGAATGCATCGGCTGCGCCGCCTGTGTGGATGCCTGCAACGGCGTGATGGACAAGATCGACCTGCCGCGCGGGCTGATTCGCTACTCGACCGATAACGCGATGGACAAGAAATGGTCGGCCAAACGCATCGGCCAGCGCATCCTGCGCACCCGGGTATTGATCTACACAGCTCTGCTGGTGCTGATCGTGGCCGGCTTCGGCACCGCGCTGGCGCTGCGCACCCCGCTCAAGCTCGACGTGATCCGCGACCGCGGCTCGATGGGGCGCGAAGTGGGCGACGGCATGATCGAAAACGTGTACCGCCTGCAGATCATGAATACCGCGGAGACCGGGCATACCTTCCGTATCAAGGTGTCGGGCATCGATTCGGTGAAGCTGGCCACACCCGACGAAGCGGTGCTCGATGGCGCCAGCACGCGCGCGCTGCCGGTACGGGTGCAGGTCGAACGCAGCGCGGCGGCGCGCGGCTCGAACCACATCGAGTTCGAACTGACGGCGGTGGACGACCCCTCGCTCACCGTGCGTGAAAAAGCCGTGTTCATCGTGCCAAAATAAAGCAAACAAGGAGACCCGCATGCAAACCGCCTCACCCCTGACTCCCTCCATCGGCCCGTGGTACAAGCACCGCTGGCCGTGGCTCCTGATGCTCGGCCCCGCGCTGGTGGTGGTGGGCGGCGTCAATCTCGGCTTCGTGGCCTGGCGCGGCCAGGATGCGATGGTGGTGGACGACTACTACAAGCAGGGCAAGGCCATCAACCAGGACTTGCGGCGCGACCGCGTGGCCAGCGCCATGCGCCTGTCGTTGACCGCGGCTTACGATCCGGCCGCGGAGAGGCTGGCCGGCACCTTGAGCAGCGGCGGGCAGGCCCTGGCCGCGCCGTTCAGCATCTACCTGGCGCACGCCACCCAGCCGCAGAAAGACCGCAAGCTGGACGTGATCCCGGATGCGGCGGGCCATTTTTCGGTGGCGCTGCCGCTGCTGGAACGGGCGCGCTGGCAGGTGGTGGTCGAGGGTGGCAAGCGTGACTGGCGCCTCGCCGCTACGTGGCACTGGCCGCGCCAGCAGGCGCTGGCGATCGATGCCGACGCCCCGGCCGTTGCGCACTGACATAAGGGAGAGCTGATGCGACTTGCGATGAGAGTATTGTGGCCCGCCTTTCTGGCGGCGATGCTGGCCGAAGGTTGCTTCTTTGCGCTGTTCGACCCGCGCGAAGCGCTGCATGTGGGCGAACTGGCACTGACACCGATGGCGGTGTACACCCTCGGGTTTTTCTTTTTCTGGACCTTTTGCGCGCTCGCCAGCATGCTGACCTACTACCTGGTGGCGGTGCCGGACGATCCGCATCCGCCGTTCTAGCCAGTGTATGCCGTGCGCCGTGCCAGGGCGCACGGCATGGTCGGGCTATGTGGACGGCGCACCATCGTCGAACACCGCCTGCATGCTGGGCGCGTTGAGGATGCGCTCGAACCACTGTTCAAGTTCTGCCTGACTTGCCTGGGCGATGCGCTGCATTGCCGCCGCCGGCAATTGGCCGAACCGATTGCGCAACAGGCTGCCGAGCATCCCACGTAGCGCGATGACTTGGCCTTCCGCCTTGCCGTCCTCTTTCGCTTTTTCCGCCAACGCGAATCCCTCTTGAAAGCCGATTTCCTTGAGTTGCTCGGCCCAGCTTGCCAGTTTGCCTCCCATGTCACCATCCTCCTCCACACTGTCAACCATGAACAAGTCCTCTTTGCTGGCGCCGCGTTCCAGCAGGGCGTTTATCCACACCTGAACCGAACGCCGCAGGTTGGCCTGAGGGGTTTCCTTGAGCCATGTCGTCAGCGCAGGCAGGACGTTTTGTAGGACATCGGGAACGAGTGAAAGTTCAAGCCGGAACAGTAGCGCCAGCAAGCCGGCATTCGCTTCCAGCGCCGTCCCGTTCAGGCGCTGCTGGTCGATCAGCACGTAGCGCTGGGATGGCTGCAGCGCCGCCAGCTCGGCGGGCGCTTGCATGAGGAGGCCGGCCAGCTCCAGGCTGGCGCTCCAGCGCGGCACACCGTTGTAGAACACCAGCGGCAGTACCGGCGGCAACAGCAAGCCTGGCGACAGTTCGTGGCCCTTGACCAGGTCCTGGTACAGCAAGCCGATGTAGGTCTGCATGCGCAAGGCCATCCAGCGGTCCACGTTGGACTGGCATTCCAGGAGGATGTACACGTAAAGAAATTCGTCGCCGATCCGCACGCGCCAGACAATATCGTCCTGGCGTGCCGACGGGTGCTCACTCACGTATGCCGGATTAACCCGCTCGAAGGCCGACAGCGGAATCTCGTCGAGCAGCTTGACGGAAGTAAAATCCGTGATCAGTTCGCGCACCAGTTCCGGGTGGGCGAACAGCGAACGGTATCCGAGGTCGTGAGGGGTAGGCATGGCGCATTGTAGCGAGCGCCCATGGCCCGCCTTTGCGCTGCCTCAGGCGTGTGCGGCGGCGCTTGAGCGACTTCCATGCTTCAAAAATTCAGTCTTCCCGCCGGGATAGGGACGGTAACAGGATCAGCGGGCCGGGAAAGAAGCTGGTCGGCAAGCATGCCCGCGCCATGACGTTTTTGCGCATCCTTTTCGCCTGCCGGAAACGTCTTTCCGCAGGCTTGTTGCGGCTCACGCCATTGGGCTGCACTGCTCGGTGCCGGCGGCCAGCGCCTTGAGCATGGCCGGATCGAGCAGGGTCATTTCTCGCTTGTCGACACCGATCCAGCCCTGCTTCTTGAAGCGCGACAGCAGGCGGCTGATGCTCTCGATGGTCAGCCCGAGGTAGTTGCCGATATCTTCGCGCGACATGCGCAGCTGGAAACTGGTGGCCGAATACCCGCGCGCGGCGTAGCGCGCCGACAGGTTGACCAGGAACACGGCAAAGCGCTGTTCGGCCCGCATATTTCCCAACAACAGCATGACATTTTGCTCGCGCGTGATTTCCTGGCTCATGATGCGGTGGAAGTGGCGCAGCAGGGTCGGCACCTGGCCGAACAATTCTTCCAGGCGCGCAAACGGAATCTCGCACACTTCGCTGTCTTCCAGCGCGACCGCGTCGCAGTGGTGGCGGTCGCCGCTGATGGCGTCCATGCCCAGCAGTTCACCGGCCATCTGGAACCCGGTGATCTGCTGCTCGCCGCCGGCATTGACCTGGTAAGTCTTGAAGTGGCCGAAGCGGATCGCGTACAGGTTGCGGAACGGTTCGTCCATCTGGTAGAGGCGTTCGTCGCGCAGGATGCGGCGGCGCTTGCCGATGATGCTGTCGAGACGGGTGATGTCGTCCTCGTCGAGTCCCATCGGCAGGCAGAGCTGGTGCATGCTGCACCCCGCGCAGCTGGCCTTGAGCGCGGCGACGTTCAGCAAGGCTGCGGGAACGAATGGAAGAGGCTGAGGCATAGGGTCTGACGGTTTGTGGCTTGAGCCGTATGATACCCCAGTGGAACCATGTCGCGCAGGCTAATACCGGCGCAGATGCCGTGTTTTCTCCGATACAGATGGCAGATTGCCTACGATAACGCCGCATTATCACCGCGCACGTTGTGCAAGTTCCAACAGTGGGGACCATACCGTGAGGGATAGTCCGGCGGCGGCCGCCAGCAACAATTGCGCGGCACTTAATGGCGCAAAATGGAACACCGCCGCCAGCGCAGGCAGATAGATAAGCATAAGTAGCGCGGTGAAGGCGCCCGCCCCGATCATCCACAGCATCCGGTTGGGCCGGCGCCATGTACCACGGCCGGCCATCAGCGCCAGGTTGGCGCCCACCAGCGCGGTGAAGGCAAAGGCGCGCGCGGCGTCGGGCGCGAGCGCGGCGCACGCCCACAGCCAGGCGCCGACGACGTGAGCCAGCGCCAGTAAGCCGTACAGGCCCGCGCGCAGCAGGGCGGCGCCGCCCACCAGGGGCGCGTCGGGCGCGCGCGGCGGCTTGCGCATGCTGTCCGGATCGGGCGCATCGTTCTCGAAAGCGAGCGTGCAGGCCGGGTCGATCATCAGTTCGAGGAACACGATATGCATCGGCAGCAGCACCGCCGGCCTTGAGCGCCTGCACGATGCGCAGCTTCTGTTCCGGCGCGATGCGCGCGCACACGGTGACCTTGCCGATGCGGGCGCGCAGTTCGCGCGCCGTCATCGTCGCCAGCGTCTCGCCGGTCAGGAGCGCGCCCCCGGCCAGGCCGGCCTGGTGCGCGATGGCTTGCGCGGTCGATGGATAGTCGCCCGTGATCATCACTACCCGGATGCCGGCCTCGCGCAGCGCGTGCACCGCCCCGGCAATGCCGGCGCGCAGGGGATCGGCCAGGGCGACCAGTCCGAGCAAGGTAAAACCCAGGCGCGCCGGATGCGGTGGCGCGCGCCATCCCATCCGGCGCGCGCCACCGCCAGCACGCGCAGGCCTTCGCGCGCCATCTCGTCGGCCGCGCCCAGCAAGGCCGCCTTGCCCTGGGCGTCGAGGCGGCACATGACGGCGATCGCTTCGGGCGCGCCCTTGGCTGCCACCGTGCAGGCCTCCGCGCCTCCTCGCGCACCAGGCGCCAGTCCGGGTGCAGCTGGTGCGATCCGGCCAGCGCGCGCCGGGCCAGCCGCGCCAGCGCCTGTTCCATCGGGTCGATGGGCGTGGCGGCGCTGGCCAGCAGCGCGTATTCGAGCAGCTCGCGCATGGCCGGGCCGAGCGCGGCGTCGGGCGTCCCATCGGGCGCCGCGGTGGTGCCGGCGGCATGCAGGCGCGCCACGCGCATGCGGTTTTCGGTGAGGGTGCCGGTTTTGTCGACGCACAGCACCGAGGTCGCGCCGAGCGCCTCGATGGCCGCCAGGCGGCGCGTGAGCACGCGCGAACGCGCCAGACGCCAGGCGCCCAGGGCTGGAAACACCACCAGCACGACGGCAAATTCTTCCGGCAGCATGGCCATGGCCAGGGCGATCCCGGCCAGCGCGCCCTGCAGCCAGGGGCCGCTGCGCAGGCCGTAGAACATCAGCAGCGCCACGCTCAGGGCCAGCCGCAGCAGCGCAAACAGCACGGTCAGCCAGCGCACCTGGCGCTGCAGCGGCGAGGCTTGCGGCGCAAGCTGTTGCAGGGACGCCCCGATGGCGCCCATGCGGCTGTGCGCGCCGGTGGCGGTCACCTTCGCCGTGGCATGGCCGCCGACCACCACGGTGCCGGCGAACAGGCAGGCGCGTTCGTCGGCGTCGCCGGCCTTGTCCACCGCCAGCGATTCGCCGGTCAGCAGCGACTCGTCGACCCGCAGGGCGTGGCCGAAGGCGACCGGGCGTCGGCCGGCACCCGGTCGTCTTCGGCCACGACGATGAGGTCGCCGCGCACCAGCGCCCGGCTGTCCAGATGGCGGCTGTGGCCGTCGCGCACGACCAGCGCGCGCGGGCTGCCCAGCTCGCGCAAGGCATCCAGCGCTTTTTCGGTTTTACTTTGCTGAAATAACGTCAAGCCCACGGTCAGGGCGACCGTGGCCAGCAGGAAGATGCCTTCACCTAGCTCGCCCAGCACCAGGTAGAGCGCGGCGGCGCCGGACAGCAGCAGGAACATCGGTTCGCGCGCGGCCTCCCACGCCAGCCGGGCGAAGCCGGGGCGGGTGGCGGCCGGCAGCGCGTTGGGACCGTCGGCGGCCAGGCGGCGCGCCGCTTCTGCTTCGCTCAGGCCACCATGGATGGCCGCCTCGTGCGTTGTGCTTGCCACGGGATTCCTGAGCGAGGCGCCAGACGCGGCGGATCGTTCAGGATATCAATGACTTACCAGCAAGGTTTGATATGGCTCAAGCGTGCCCGGATCGCCGGCTAACGCGGGCGGAATCGCACATCGACGTTCGACACCTCGCCCGTGACCTTGGCTTTTTTCGGTTTCTTGGGTTTTTTCAGCACCTCGCCGGCCGTATTCGTCACCGGCACCCGGTGCTCGGGCGAGAAACCGGGTTCCTCGATCCGTTCCAGGGTCTGCTTCGTGAGGATTTCTATGGCGGCGAGCAAGTCCACCTCGTCCGCGCACACCAAGGACACCGCTTCGCCCGAGGCGCCCGCGCGCCCGGTGCGGCCGGTGCGGTGGATATAGTCCTCGGCCACGATCGGCAAGTCGAAATTGACCACCTGCGGCAAGTCGTCGATGTCCAGTCCGCGCGCGGCCACGTCGGTGGCCACCAGGATCTTCGCCTGGCCCGCCTTGAAGCGCTCGAGCGCGCGCAGGCGGGCCGGCTGCGGCTTGTCGCCATGGATCGAGTCGGCCGCGATGCCCTGCGCCTGCAGGGTCTCGACCAACTGGTCCACACCCTTGCGCGTCTTGACGAACACCAGTACCTGGCCCCAGCGGTGCTTGCCCAGCAGGTGCAGGAACAGTTCCGGCTTGCGTTTCTTGTCGACCGGCACCACCCACTGGCGGATGCGCTTGACCGTGCTGTTGCGCGGGCTGACCTCGATGCTCAAAGGGTCGTTCAGCAGCTTGCCCGCGAGCGCGCGGATCTCGTCGGAAAAGGTGGCCGAAAACAGCAGGGTCTGGCGTTTTTTCGGCAGGGCCGCGAATACGGCATCGAGCTCGCGCGAAAAGCCCAGATCCAGCATGCGGTCGGCTTCGTCGAGCACCAGGGTGTCGAGCTGGTCGAACTTGACCGCGTTCTGGCGGTACAGGTCGAGCAGGCGACCGGGTGTGGCCACCAGCACGTCGAGGCCCTTGCGCAGCTTCATCATCTGCGGATTGATGCTCACGCCCCCGTAGGCGACGTGGGTGCGCAGCGGCAAACCGGCGCCGTAGGCACGGAAACTTTCGTGCACCTGTTCGGCCAGCTCGCGGGTGGGGACCAGCACCAGCACGCGCACGCCGTTGGCGCTCACCTGGCCCTGCAGGGTCAGGCGCTGCAACAGGGGCAGGGCGAAGCCGGCGGTCTTGCCGGTGCCGGTCTGGGCGGCGGCCATCATGTCGCGTCCGGCCAGCACGGCGGGAATGGCTTGCGCCTGCACCGGGGTGGGGGTGCTGTAGCCGAGCGCGTCCAGGGTGCGCACGAGAGGGTCGATCAGACCGAGGGAATCAAAAGACATGGGGAAGCGACCTTGCGGCAAAAGAACAAGGGCGTAGTTTACTCTGTCCGGCGCCGGGCGGGGCGCAAAAGCCCTAGCGCGTGGCGCTCACGGCTGCCGCGACGGTCGGCTTGGTCGGCTCATGCTTGTCGCTGCAGGCGGCCACCGAGAACACGAGCATGCAGCCCGCGGCGAGAGCCGCGAGGCGGTGAAAGCGTGGTTTCATGGCGCATCCCTGACAAAAGAACGATGCTACCCGCAACCACGTCCGGGCGGCGCGCTGTTGCGCCGCGCCGTTTTCGCGACGCGCTTACGCGACGCGCTGTCAGAAGCGGTAGCTCACGCCGGCGCGCAGCACCGGATACACCTTGTAGGCCTGGACGTCGGCTTCCATCTTCACGCGCTCGATGGCTACGTCGCGCCCCAGCTGGGTGCAGGCGGCGCTGGTGGTGGTGCAGCCCGAGTGCACCAGGCGCCCGTTCGGATGGCCTTGCCAGAGCGCGCCCAGGTCGGCGCTCAATTGCCACTTCTTGTCGGCGCTCAAGGCATTGCCCCAGCCCACGCCGAGGTAGGGCGCGGCCTTTTGGTACTCGACGCCGCCGTTGAGAATGCCGACCTGGCTGGCCGCGTAATTCTTGCCGTTGATATTGTAGTTGCCGTTCGAATCCTGGCGCGCCACCATGCTGATTTTGTTACCGTTGTACACCATGCCGCCGGTCAGGCGGAACGGGCTGTTATCGATCAGGTGCCAGTCGAACAGCACATCGATATTCTGCAGCTTGGCCTTCATGGTGTAGCTCACGGTGCTGGCGGTATCGTTGTACTTGTGCTGGAAATAACTGGCGCCGAAGCGGGCGTTCAGGGTCTTTTCCATAGGGAAAATCAAATGGGAACCGACGCCGGTGGTGCCGACTTCGGCGGTAACGGCGATCTCGGCTTGTGCGCTGGCGGCCAGCAACAGGGCGGCGGCCGCCAGAGCGATATTTTTGATATACATGCAATGACCTTTGAAGAATGACTGGGGGATGGCGGCATTGTACCGGCTCAGGCCGGCGGCGACATGCTCGGGCATCGTGGCCCGCCATGCTACTCCAGTCGGGGCCGTCAAGCCAGTCCCGAAAGGTAAGCAATTGTCGTTTTTTGTCGCCCGGGCGATCCTGCCGGGATCGCCTGAAGAAAACGTTTCGCCTGTATTGACGGGCGCCGTTCGGTGCTGGGCTGGTGGTTTCCAGGCGCAATCCATGATAAATTCTGTCGCGCCCGGCTGCAGAGCGTCGCGACACGGCCCACGAAACGATTTCCCGGAGATTCCCGCATGCCTACCCCATTCCGGCGCGCCATCGCGCCCCGTCTGCTCGCCGCCGTGCTGGCTGTGTCCCTGGGCGGCGCCGCCTTGCCGCTACCCGCTGCCGGCGCGGCCTTTGCAGCCGGAGAGCACCAGCGCGACGCCGCCTTCGACACATGGGCCGACCGTTTCGCCGCCGACTGGGTGCGGCTCTCGCCCCAGCGCGCCACGATCGACCAGTACTTCAGCGGCGCCCAACAGCAGGCGCTGGACCGCCAGCTCACTCCCATCACTGTCGCCCAGCGCGCCAGGTACACGGCGCTGGCCAGGGCGGGGGTGGCGCGGCTCGACCGCTTCCTGGGCGGGTCGCTCGAGCGCACCCAGCGCGTCTCGGCCGAGACCATGCGCTGGTCGCTGGCCAACCACCTGGCGGGCGAACGGTTCGAGGACCATGCATTCGTGTTCTCGCAGTTCGGCGGCACCCACATCGCGCTGGTCAGCTTCATGAGCGCGGCGCACCCGATGCGGCGCGCGGCCGACGTCGACAGCTACCTGGCGCGCCTGGCGCAGATAGGCGAGCGCATGGACCAGGCCAACGCGCGCGCCCGCGCCGCCGCCGCGCGCGGCCTGCTGCCGCCGCGCTTCATCCTCGAACGTGCGCAGGGGCAGGTCGACGCCTTCCTCAAGCCGGCCGCCGGCCAGAACGTGCTGGTGCTCTCGCTGGCCGAGCGCAGCGCCGCGCTGGCCGACCTGACGCCGGCGGCGCGCGCGGCCGCCATCGAGAAAGCGGCCGCCATCGTCGGGAAAAGCATCCTGCCGGCCTACGCCAGGACCGGCGCGCTGCTGGCCGAACTGCACCCGAAGACTGGCGACGCCGCCGGCATCGCGCGCCTGCCCGACGGCGCCGCCGCGTACCGCCAGGCGCTGGCCAGCTTCACCGGCAGCAGCTTGGACGCGGACCGGATCCACGCGATCGGGCTGCGCGAAGTGGCGCGCATCGAAGGCGAGATGGACCGCCACCTGCGCCAATTGGGATTCACGGACGGCAGTATCGACGCGCGCATGAAAGCGCTCGACAAGACTTTTCAGCCGGCGGCCGAACCCGATCCGCGCACGGCGATCCTGAGCAGTTACGCAGCCATGGTGCGCGACGCCGAACAGCGCAGCGCAAAGCTGTTCAATCTCAAGCCGCGCGCGCCGGTCGAGGTGCGGCGCGAACCGCCGCTGACCGAGGGCAGCGCCTCGGCGCACTACAGCGTGCCGGCGCCGGACGGCAGCCTGCCCGGCATCTTCTGGGTACCGCTGCGCGGGCCCCAGTTCGACATGATCCGCATGCGCAGCCTGGCGTACCACGAAGCGGTGCCGGGGCATCACTTCCAGCTCGCCATCCAGCAGGAGCTGAGCGGCTTGCCGAGATGGCGCACACAGCGCGTTTTCGGCGGCGGCAGCGCGCACTCCGAAGGTTGGGCGCTGTACACCGAGCGCCTGGCGGTGGAGCAGGGCTGGTACGAGGGCGACGTGCCCGGCTTGCTCGGCGCGCTCGGTTCCGAGCTGTTCCGCGCGCGCCGGCTGGTGGTCGACACAGGGTTGCACAGCAAGGGCTGGACGCGCCAGCAAGCGATCGACTACGGCATCGGCGCGGCCGAGGTCGAGCGCTACGTGGTGTGGCCGGGCCAGGCCTGCGCCTACATGCTGGGCATGCTGCGCATCCTCGAACTGCGCGAGAAAGCGCGGCTGGCGCTGGGCGAGCGTTTCAGCTTGCCGGCGTTCCACGACGTCATCCTGAAAAACGGCTCGGTGCCGCTGGACGTGCTCGGCAAGATCATCGACCAATGGATTGCCGACCAGCCCACGCCCGCCGCCACCTGATGATTTCCCAACCGGGGTCAGACCTCCGACTCGAAACATTTCTTAACCGGGGTCTGACCTCTGATTCGAAACATTGTTAAATTGGTGGGAAATTGGTCGGTATTTCCCAACCGGGGTCAGACCTCCGACTCGAAATATTGTTAAATCCAAGTGGGCTGGCCCGACCGAATCAAATCAGACTGCCCCTGCTCCTCAATGTTGCCGAGATCGGCCGACGCTACGCCGGCGCCATGAATGGGGCCGGCTCGCACCTGTTTGCACGATTTTTGTTAAATATTACTAATCAGAGGTCAGACCCCGGTTTGTGCTAATCAGAGGTCTGACCCCGGTTGGGCATTATTTGGTGACGTGGAAGTCTTTGCCGTTGACGACCTTGCCGGTAGTGTCGATAGTGATCAGGTGCATGCCGCTGTCTTGCAGGCCGAGCCTGGCCAGTTGGGCCGGGGCCAGGCGCAGCAGGTAGTCGCCGGGCGCTACGCCGTCGAGCACGTAGTAGCCGTCGGCGCTGCTGGTGGTCTTGCCGACAATCGTGCCGCGCGTGTCGAGCAGTTCGAGCTCGAAGTCGCCCATGCCGCGCTGGCCGCCCCCGCTCATCAGGTAGGTGGTGCCGTCGATTGCGCCGGTGATGCCGATCGCGATGTCCAGCCGGCTGACCTTGCCCGGGCGCGGCACCAGCCGCCGCCCCGGTTCGCGCGCCTGCCATTGCGGGTCTTCCAGGGTGGCGGGATCGACCGCGATGTCGACGTGCTGGTGCGCCGGCAGGCGCCTCAGGTAGACCACGCCGTCGGCGTCGCTGCGCGCCAGCTGGGTGCCGCCGTTGACGGCGAAGCCGGCCCCTTTGATCGGTTCGTCGTCGCCATCCATGATCCCGTTGCGGTTTTTGTCGAGGAAGATGCGTACCGAGGCCGCGCCGCTGGCTGCCAGCGGCACGGCGTCGTGCAGCCAGCGCCCGCTGCGCGGTTCCTGGCCGAGCGCCATGAAGAGCTGGAGGCCGCCGCCATAGTCGCCGCGGCTGGTATAGAACGCGCTCACGCCGACGCCGACCTTGCCCACGCCTTTGTTGAGCGAGGCGCTCCAGCGCAGCTGCCGGTCGGCGAAGCTGCGGGTGACTGCGGCGTTGAGGAGGTAGCCGTCGCCGACGAATTTGTCGGCCGCCAGCGCCAGCGCCGTGACACCGGGGTCGGGCACGATGGCCCATTGCAGATGCCCGCTCACGCCGATCCCGGCCACGCGCCGGCTCGCTTGCAGGCTGGCGTCGGCATGGCGCACGCCGTCGGTCGCGCGCCACAGGGCGCCGGCGCTGACCGCAGTGCCCCGGCTGAAGACCGACAGGCGCGCGCCGGCTTCGTTGCGGGAGGCGCCAGAGGCGAGCTGCTCGCGCCGCAATTGCACCGACAGCGGCATGGGCAGGGGGCCGCCGCCAGGCAGCAGGCCGTCGAGGCGCAGTTCGGCGCGGCTGCGCAGCGGGTCGGACCCTGGCAAAAACAGTTCGCTTGCAAAGCCGTCCAGGCGCGCATGGCTGGCGCCCACGGCCATGCCGCCGATCCGGGTCTTGAGGCCGATGCGGGCCAGCTTGCCGCCGTCGTCGGCGCGCGCCACGGCGGCGTCGACCAGCAGCGCGCGCCAGTAGCCATGCACGCCGAGGTTGGCGTAGCGCTTGTCGCGGCCGCTCAGAAGCAGGCGCGCCACGCCGCCGCTGGCACTGAGCTGGGGCGTCAGGCCGATTTCGGTTTGCAGCAGCGCGCGGGCGCCGCCATGCTCGTCGCGCAGGATGCTGGCGCTGTAGGCCAGTTCGCCGGGGGCCAGCACGGCCTGGTCGATCAGGAAGCTGTGGCGTTCGATGCGCAATTGGCCCAGCGGGCCGTGGAATACCAGGCGAAACTCGTTGCTGCCGTAGATCAGGGGCTGGTCGTCGAAGCGGTAGCGGCCGTCCGGGCGCGCTTGCTGGAAGCCGATCAGCGCCTCGTTGAAGTACAGTTCCACATCCCAGCCCGGGGGCAAGTCGCCTTGCAGGGTTTGCAGGTCGCTGCGCATCGGCTGGCCCAGCGCGCGGTTGGAGATGGCCAGGCCGCTGCCGCTGCCGCTGGCCAGCGCGATGTCGCTCACGCCGGGGGCGAGCACGCTGCCGATTTGCAGGGTGCGGGCGCGCAGGGGGCCGAGCAGGCCGGCGTCGGGGTCGTTGCGCGCCAGGGTCAGGCGCGCGCTGGCGCCGCGGGCGGCCTTGCCGGCGTTGACATAGAGCGCACCCTCCATGCCGGCCAGATCAGCCGTGAGGTAGGCGCTGTAGTCGACGGTGGTCCCGCCGCGGTGCGCGTCGAGGGCCACGGTCTGGTCGTTGAAGGGCAGGGCGGCCAGCGCGTAGGGCGTGTCGAGGCGGGTGAAAACCGGTGCCGGGCCGCTGTCCTGGCGCTGCGCGCTGCCGCCACGCGACTGGCGCTCCAGGCGCGCTTGCAGCGGCAGTTTTTCGCGCGCGCGCACGCGCAGCACCAGGCTGGCCATGTCGATGTCGAGGTCGACCGGCAGCCATTTCGCCAGCAGGCGGCTGGCCACGTACAGGTCGTCGGCCTGGCGTTTGACCAGCGCCGGGTCGACGCTGGCGCGCCGCTCGCCTTCGATCACGATGCGTTGCGCCAGGTCGAGCCGGAAGCCGCGCTGTTCGTCCAGGATGTAGCCGCTGGCGACGCCCTCGGCAGGCTCGGTGCGGATGGCGATGGTGAGCATGCGCGCCAGTTCGCCCAGCGGCAGGTAGACGTCGTTGCCATGCTGGTAGGCGCCCAGCGCGTCCGACACCAGATGTTCGCCGAGTCGCACTTCGAGCACCAGGTCGGGACCGTCGGTGGCGGCGCCGCGCACCGGCTGCAGCAGCGCCAGCATGGCGAGCAGCAGCACCATGCCGAAGCGGCAACCGCGCCGGCGCAGGCGGTGGGAGCGCATGGCGGCGCGCCCGCTCTCCGCTCAGGGCAGGGCGAGCGCGGCTTCGGCCAGCACGGCGCCGCCGGCTTCGGCGCGCTCGTGAAAGCGCAGGTGCAGGGTGCCGTGCGCCAGGGGCAGGCCGGGCGGCATGGTCAGGTTCAGGCTGGCCTTGCGCATAGGGTTGGGGGTGTAGATGGCCACGCCGGCGGCCTTGGCCAGCAGGTGTTCGGTGCCGCCCTGCGGCGCGAAGGCGGCGCTGACGTCGCCGTACACCGAGCTGTCGCCGCTGCGCCCGATCTGGAACGACAGCAGCGCGCCCTTGGCGCCGCGCTGCAGGTCGAGGGCGCCCAGGGTGACCTTGGCGCCCTCGGTCTGGTGCCGCACGATGACGGGAATCGAGGCCCCGATCAGGGTGTTGAGCACCACCCCGATCTGCTGGGTGCCGGCGCTTTGCTGTTCGACGCTGCTCGCGCCGCTGGTATCGGCCAGTTTTTCGAAGTGCAGGTGCGAGCGGTATTCGCCGGGGGTCAGGGTGGCCGGCTTGCGCAGCATGACCCGCACCACTTGGGCGGAGCCGGGCAGCAGGGTGACCTGGCGCGGCGAGAAACTGAGCATCGCGTCGGCGAAGCGGTCGTCCGGCCCGGCCGTGTCGACGCTGGTGAATTCGCCGCTCTCGGTCATGCGCCGGTTGACCAGGCTGATGCGGTAGGTGGCGGGTGTGCTGTCGCTGTTGATCAGTTCAACCTGGGCGGCGCGCTGGTTTTTGGTAAACACCACGCGGGTCGGGTTGAGCATCAGGCCGGCCAGCGCCTGCAAGGGCAGGGCTGCCGCCAGGATCGCTGCCAGGAGCAGGAGCAGGCGCGCGGCGCGCGCCAAGGAGAAGGTGGAGTGCATGTTGGGCCTCGCGGGACGGTGATCGGCTATTGATATTCGATGGTGATGGGGAAGGTGCCGCTGTAGTTGCCGGGGCGTTGGCCCGGCCCGACGTGCAAGGTGGCACCGACCAGCAGCACCTGGGTGCCGCCGGAGAGCAGGCCGGCGCCGGCCGGGGAGCTGACGAAGGCGGTCAGGGCCATGGTCGCGCCGCCGTCGCTGATGCTGGCGCCGCCCGGCAGGCTGATGATGTAGACCAGCTTGGCATTGGCCGGTGTCTTGTCGCTGATGGTGAACCTGGCCGGCGCCCCGGCCGAGGCCAGCAGCACCACGCCGCCGCTGGCGGACCTGGCGCCGCTGGTGCCGACCGTGACGGCGCCGGCGGAGATGGCCGCGAAACGCCCGAAGGCGAGCTCGCCTGCGGCCACCGCGTTCAACTGGGCGCGCGCCGGCGTGGCTGCCAGCAGGCAGGCAGCCAGGCCAAGCGTGCCGGCGCGCCGCAGCAGGCGGCGGCACCGGCGGCGCGCATCAGTTGTATTCAACGGTGGCGATGACATTGCCGGCGTACGTGCCAGGAGCCTGGTTGGCGGCCACGGTCAGGGTGCCGCCCACATACAGCGACTGGGTGCCGCCGGCCGAGAGGGTGCCGGTGGCGGCGTCGCCCGAGGTGGCGTTGGCGCCGGTCAGGTCGCTGAATTTGGCCAGGGCCATGGTTTCGCCGCCGCCGCCGGTGTTGGTCAGCACCGCCGTGCCCGAGTGGGTGATGGCGTAGGTGCTGCCCGGCTCGCCCGTGATGTTGAACTTGGCCGCCGAGGTGGGCGAGGCGCCCATCGCCACCACGCCGCTGACGGCGCGCACGCCGCTGGTGCTGATGGTGATGGTGCCGCCGGCCGCGGCGGCGAAGGTGCCGAACGCCAGGTTGGTGCCGACCACGATCGCGATCGGGGTAACCACGGTGCCGCCGGCGGTGGCGGTGGCTTGCGCGGCGAACGCCGGGGCGCCCAGCCCCAGGCCGGCGGCGATGAGGGCCAGTATGGCCAGGGCGGACGGGGTGCGCTGCTGTTTGATCGTTGTGTTCATTCCAGCTCCTTAGTTTCGTCGGTGGTTTTTTCTTTGCAGAAGCTCTTTCTGCAAGGGAATAGTACCCGCGATTTTTCATGGAAAAAGCGCGTCCGCCGCACCTTGGGGCAAAGCTTGATATGCATCTAAAGCGGGTCGCGAAGTGGCGCGCGGATGTTGCGCAATTGCCGCGCCGTGGTGGCGCGGGCGGGTCCGCGCGGCCGTTTGGGGCAAGCTTGTCCGGTGTGCTATCTTCCGTTCCGGAAAGACACGAAGCGCCGCCCGCACGGGGTTCGTCGGCGCCGGCGCGGTTTCGTCGGATTCGGTCCCGCTCGCCAGGAACCGCTTGCTATAGTCATTTCCACCCCTCCCTGACTGGAATCGCTGACCATGACAAGTTTCTTTTTTATCTTCCGAATCGCCCTTGCCTGGGCCACCGTGGCCACGGTGCTGGCGATTACGGCGGCCGAAACCCTGCTGAGCGACCGCGACTGCGGTGGCAGCCTGCTGCTGCTGGTGCTGGGCGTGACGGGGTTTGCCGCCGTCACCGCGTTTTCGCATGTGCGCCGGGTGCGCCTGCTCACCGGCGAGGTCGACCGCGCCACCCTGGACAGCCGCCAGCGGCGCCAGATCGAAGTGCCGTTCGAGGCCGGCGAGACGTTTGACATCATCGACGCCGCCATCCGCGAACTGCCCGGCGCCGGCCAGGTCGACAGCGCGCGCGACAGCCTGCAGGTGCGCGCCAGGATCGGCGCCGTGCCGCCCTACAGCGGCGGCGCGGCGTGGCTGTTCACGGGCCACGCCAGCCCGGGCGGCAACCAGATCATCGCCATCGTCACGCCGAATGGCGACGCCGGCAGCGTCACCCTGATCTGCGAGCCGGAGCGCGGGGCCTGGACCGACTGGTTCCTGGTCGACGCCGGCGGCAACCTGGAAAACGCCGACGCCATCGGCCGCGCCGTGGCGCGCCGGGTGGCCGAGCGGCGCCGCGGCGAGCAGGTGGCGGCGGCCCAGACGGCGACCGAAAAGGAACTGACCGTCGCCAAGCTGAGCTTGCTGCATGCCCAGGTCGAACCGCATTTTCTCTACAACACCCTGGCCAGCGCGCAATTGCTGACCCGCAGCGATCCGGCCCGCGCCGATGCCATGCTGGGCAACCTGATCTCTTACCTGCGCAACTGCCTGCCGCGCACCGATGACGCGCTCTCGACCCTGGGCCAGGAGCTGGAACGGGCCAGGGCTTACCTGGACATCCTGGTCATCCGCATGGGGCCGCGCCTGCGCCTGCAGGTCGACGTGGCCACGCAGCTGCACGGGGCGCTGGTGCCCGCGATGATGCTGCAAACCCTGGTCGAAAATGCCATCAAGCACGGGCTCGAGCCCAAGCCGGGTGGCGGCACGGTGTGGATCATCGCGCGCGTGCACGAGGGCGCGCTGGCGCTCACGGTGGCCGACGATGGGCGCGGCTTTTGCGCAGAAGGGGGCGGCACCGGAATCGGCCTGCGCAACGTACGCGAGCGGCTGCGCCTGGCGTACGGCGGCGGGGCCGGCTTGACCATCGTGTCCAACTATCCATGCGGTGTGGCGGCGACGATCAGCCTGCCGTATTCGGACGCAGGCGCGGCAGCGGCGCAGGAGCGGTGCCATGGTTGATTGCGTCATTGCCGAAGACGAGTTGCTGCTGCGCGATGCGCTGGTCGGGCAGCTGGCCGGTGCCTGGCCGGAGCTGCGCATCGTGGCCGCCTGCGACGACGGCGGCAGCGCGCTCGAAGCGCTCGCCGCGCACCAGCCGCAGGTGGCGTTTCTCGATATCCGCATGCCCGGGTTGAGCGGACTGGAGGTGGCTGGCGCGCTGGCCGAGGTCAGTCCGCGCACCGAGGTCGTGTTCGTGACCGCCTACGACCAGTACGCGATCGATGCGTTCGAGCGCGGCGCGGTCGACTACCTGCTCAAGCCGGTGGCGGCGGCGCGCCTGGCCGCCACGGTGCAGCGGGTCAAGGCGCGCCTGGCCAGCGCCACGCCGGACCCGGGCATGCTGGCGGCCCTGCTGCGCCAGCTGGGGCGCGAGTTGCCGCCGCCGGCCAGGCCGGAACCGCTGGTCTGGCTGACCGCCAGCGCGGGCACGGAAACGCGCTTGATCATGGTCGAAGATGTCGCGTATTTTCAGGCCGACAGCAAGTACACGGTGGTGATGACGGCCCAGGGCGAGGCGCTGCTGCGCAAACCCATCCGCGAACTGCTGGACGTGCTCGATCCGGCCATGTTCCGCCAGATCCACCGCTCGACCATCGTCAACCTGAAGGCGATCGCCTCGGTGGCGCGCGACGAGACCGGACGCGGGCTGGTGCGCCTGCGCACGCGGCCGGAAACCTTGGCCGTGAGCCAGCCGTTCATGGCCTTGTTCCGTGCGATGTGAGGCAGGCTATGTGCGTTTGCGTACCGACTTTGCTATTGCTTTTGCTAAACTAATGAACGTGAGCAGCAAGGCGCGCGGCGCCGGCGGCTGACGGCGCGCCTGCCGGGCGCGTTGACTTTCTTTGTGAGGCAACCATGAAAAGCGTGATCATCGCCGCCGTCCTGCTGGGCGCGAGTTTATCCGGGCAGGCCCAGACCAGTGTCAATATCCAGATCGGGCAACCGGGGTTTTACGGACGCATCGAGCTTGGCGATTTCGGCCGCCCGCCCGTGGTGTATGCGCAGCCGGTGGTGATCGAACGCTACGTGCGGGTCGCGCCGGAACCGCTGTATCTGCGGGTGCCGCCGGGGCATATGAAAAAATGGAGCAAGCATTGCGCGCGCTACAACGCCTGCGGACGCCAGGTGTATTTTGTGCGCGACGACTGGTACACCAATACGTATGCGCCGCGCTACCGCGAGATGCGTGGCGGCGGGCACGACAGGGATCACGGACGCGACCGGGACGAGGGACGCGACCGCCATGAGCGCTATGAGCGCGACCACGATGAGGGACGCGGGCATGGCAACGGAAATGGCCACGGCAACGGCAACGGCAACGGCAACGGCCACGGAAATGGGAACGGCCATGGTCACGGCCGCGATAAAGACTAAGTCCTTGGCCCTGGTAAGAAGGCGCTTCTTGAGTAGGTGGCGATATCGTGGTTCACGGAGTCATGATTGATAGAGAATATTTTCCGCAGACTGAAGGCTGCGTTTTCCGGGGCCGCCCGGTCGCCGCACACTTCGGCGACAACGGGCGCCCCTGTCCAGAAAGTGGATGTGGAGCATTATATGCGCCGACTCCAGGCGCTTTCCGACGCCATCGACCCGGCCCTGGCATCCGGCGATGTGCAAGGGGTCGAGGCACGCAGCAAGGAGCTTGCGCAGTTCCTGGCAAGTCTCGATGCCCACGGCGCGCTGCCGGCTGTCAGGAAATCCAGGGCGCGGGATATGTCGATCTGGGCTCGGCGTTTCGCCAGATACGGCGGGTGCCCGAGGTTGAAATGGCGTATGGCAAGGCCATCGATCTTTTGCACAGCATCGCCGATAGTGATGAGCACAAGCGCTTCGCGGCAGGCCAGCTTGCCGCCTGCAAGAATCAGCTGGGACTGCTGTATATGGACTGTGGCCCGCGGGACAAGGCGATCGCGGCCTTCGATCAGGCCATCCGGCAGCGCAAGGCCCTGGCTCATCAGGAACCTGGCGATTGCTGGAATCTGGTTTATCTCGGTGGCGCTCTGTGCAACCGCGCACATCTTGCCCGCGAGCGGGGCGAGCATGGCGAGGCCATGAAGCTCTACGATGAAGCGATCGCGCTTCTTGCTGAACTCGCTCTGGACCCCGATGGCGACGTATCGCAAGCCAGGCTGGGTGCCATGTCCGCCGCCTTTCCAGGGCTGCCCCAATTTGCCGCCCAGTAGAGGATCAATGCGCAGGATGGCAAGCGCCTGTTGCCCGCATAGCCCTTGCGCAAGCTGGTGCACGGTGCGGCCCGGCTTCCCCATCAGGATCATGCTCTCTGCCGCGTGGGCGCGATTTCCCGGAACGCAGTAGACTGGCATTGTCAAATAATTCAGGGAGATCCTCTTGCGCGGTGAAATTGTGATTGTCGGTGGCGGGGCTGGCGGCCTGGAGCTGGCCAGCAAATTGGGCCGTAAGCTGGGCCGGTCCAAGGTGTTTCTCGTCGATAGCCGCTTGTCGCATATCTGGAAACCGTCCCTGCACGAAGTCGCCGCCGGCACCCTCGATATCCACCAGGAGGGCTTGTCCTATCAGATGCTGGCCCATGACAATGGCTTTACCTTCGTTTACGGCGCCCTGACCGGCCTCGACGCTCCTGCCCGGCGCCTCACCATCGGCCCCGTGCACACGCCCCAGGACGAGGAAGTGCTGCCCGAGCGCACGCTCGAATTCGGCTCGCTGGTGATCGCCGTCGGCAGCACCTCGAACTATTTCGGCGTCCCGGGCGCGCAGGAATACACGATTTCCCTGAACGCGACCGAAGACGCCGAGCGCTTCCGCCTGCAACTGCTCAAGCTGCTGACGCGGGCCGATGCGCGCAAAGCCTCGGAGCCGGCGGCCGGGGTCGATATCGTCATCATCGGCGGCGGCGCCACCGGCGTGGAGCTGGCGGCCGAGCTGCGCGAAGCGAGCGCGGTCTACACCACCTACGGCTTCCAGCACTTGAAACCGCAGCAGGACGTGCGCATCACCCTGCTCGAAGGGGCGCCGCGCATCTTGGCACCGCTGCCGGAACGGGTGTCGGACGCCGCCCTCAAGCTGCTGCACGAGCGCGGCATCAAGGTGGTCAACGAGTGCCGCGTGACCGCCATCGCGCCGGACCGGGTGACCGACAAGAACGGCAACGTCTATCCATCCGACCTGTGCGTGTGGGCGGCCGGGATCCGGGCGCCGGAATTTTTGGCCACGCTCGGATTGCCGCTGGCAAAGGGCGGCCAGATCGAGGTCGACGGCTTTTTGCGCGTGAAGGATGTCCCGGGCATTTACGCCATGGGCGACTGCGCCGCCTGCGCCGATGCCGAGGGCAAGCTGGTGCCGCCGCGCGCCCAGGCCGCGCACCAGCAAGCCGATTACCTGCTCGCCACCTTCCTGCGCCAGCAGGCCGGCAAGGCGCCGCCAACGAAGCCCTACGAATACAAGGATTACGGGTCGCTGGTCTCGTTCGGCCAGACCACCACCGTGGGCAGCCTGATGGGTTCGCTGAAGGGCTTGAGCTGGTTCGTCGAAGGCTTCTTTGCGCGCATGATGTACGTGAGCCTGCACCTGATGCATCACGCGGCGGTGCTCGGTCATGTGCGCACCGGCGTGCTGGCGCTGGCGCGCTTCCTGATCAAGCGCAGCACGCCTCAGGTCAAACTGCACTGAAGCGCCGCGGTAGGTCCTCCGTAATATCGCATGAAAAGCCATTGCGATACCGATGCATTATTGCAATTTCATTAAGGTTGTTAAAAACGACTGGACGGTCGCGAGCTCGGAAGACCATGACTTCACCGCCCAGACCAAGTTTGCCATCAGCGCCGTTGCGGGACCGCAGACTTGGCTGATGCTGGGCGCCGGCATTGGGCTGCTCAGCGCGGCCAAGGGTCGCCGCTCGCGTAAGGCATAACAAGCTGGTCTGCGCAAAAAGGAAGGCGTTCCGGTGTCGGTTCCGCCAATGACGGACTGACAACGCTTCAGTCGACCGTCTTGGCCGCCTGCCAGGGCGCGCGCGAGCGGGTTCGGGCAGGCACATGAGCGCCGCGCCGCCCGGACAGTGCCCCACCCAGGTAGCGGGCGCGTCTTTGCGGGCCTGCTGCAAGTTGCCACCGTCGCGCGTTTACCTCAAGCCGACGGTTCGTCCGGGAGAATTACTTTTTTGTTATTGTTGAAAGCATGTTTCATTGATACGATTGCAATTTTGTAAGATAACTCAAGGAAGAGACGTAAATGATCAAGAAATTGATGTGTGGATTGGCGCTGATGGGATGCGCGCTGTCGAGCCAGGCCGCGGTGCAGGGCTTCGACTGGTCGTATACCGGATTTTTACCGTCGTACTGGTCGGAGGTCCAACCTCAACCCGTGTATGGCTCGTTCGACCCTGGCTACGTGCTGAAGGGGCGTTTCTTCGCCGAGGATCGCGATCTGAATGGTGTCTTTTCCATCCAGGAAATTATGTCCTTCACGATCGGCAATCAATCGTTCATGAACTGCACGGGCGAGCGCGAGTGCAAATTGAGGGACTTTTCGTACACGCCGGGTGGCGCGCTGAATTTTTATGCCTTCGATTCCGTCGAATACGGGACTTACGGCAGCGGATGGTCGCGTACCTCCACCAGCTACAGTTCGCGCGGTGGCTTTGATACCTCCTACGAAAACGACTGGTCGTGGTCTGGCGAGAGCGGGATCGCCCATGAGATTACCCCCCAGACCAAATTTGCCATCAGCCCAGTTCCGGAACCGCAGACCTGGCTGATGCTGGGCGCCGGCATGGCGCTGCTCGGTGCGGCACAGCGCCGCTCCCGCAAGGCGTAGTACGGAACGTCATGCCGGCCGGAAGGCTGGCATGACGATGTTCCCGCCAGCGGCCTTATTCGCTCAGCGTCGCCTGCGCCAGCGCCACCTTGGGCAGGGTCAGGATCATGACCGTGCCGCGCGGCCCGGCCGGCATCAAGGACAGCGCCCCACCCAGGTAGCGGGCGCGCTCGCGCAGCAGGCGCAGGCCGTGGCAGCCCGACGACTCGCCCGAGCGCGTGCCCAGTCCCACGCCATTGTCGCGCACCGTGAGCATGATCTCGTCACCGCCATCGTCGAGAATCACGTCGATTTCAGTCGCCCCGGCATGCGCGGCAACATTGCGCAAACCTTCTTCCAGCGCGCGCAGCAAGGCCACGCCATGTTCGCGCGGATAGCTTTCATCGTCGTCAGGCAGGCTGCAGCGCGCCACCAAGCGGTGCTCCTTGCCGAAATCGCTGACCAGCTCAGCGATGGCCGATTTGATGCCGAGAAACTCCAGCTTGTCGTTCCACAGCGATAACTGCATGTCGCGGTTAGTGTTGATGATGGTCATCAGGAGCTGTTTTATCTGGGCGCTGCGGTCCTGCAGCGCCTTTTCCTTGGGCAGTTGCTGGGTCAGCAGGGCCAGGTGCATGGTCAAGGCCGTCATCGACGAGCCGAGGCTGTCGTGCAGCTTGCGCGCCAGCTGGCGCCGTTCCTCATCCCAGCAGGTGGTCAGATGGCCGAGCAGTTCGGTCAGGTCGGCATTGCGTTCGGCAAGCTGGCGGTCCGGGTCGGCGTCTGGCGGGGAGGAGGGCGGTAAGGTCATGCTGGGCTCAATCAATGTTTCCCAAATCATACAACAGCTTGTGCGCGCTTGTCGCCGCGTCGCGCGGGCCCCGATGGTGAAGTGGCGCACAGTCGGCGCCCGCATCTTTAGACAATCTGGCGCTTCGAAGATTTGCCATTTTTTTCATCAGATGAGGGAGTTTTCATGAACACGATAAAGAAGGACGCGATTGCGATGTTGACCGCGGAGCATCGCGAGGTGAGGGACTTGTTCGAGCGCTACGAGGCGCTGGGCCAGGACGATAAAAACCGCAAGAAAAAGCTCGCCGACCAGATCTGCACCGCGCTGACCCTGCATGCGACGATCGAGGAAGAGATCTTTTATCCGGCCGTGCGCGAGGCCGGCGTCGACACTGCGGAGCTGGTCGACGAGGCGATCGTCGAGCACGCCAGCGCGAAAGACTTGATAGCGCAGTTGCAGGAAATGGATCCGGATGACGCGTTGTACGACGCCAAGGTAAAGGTGCTGTCCGAACAGATCGCCCACCACGTCGGGGAAGAAGAGAAGGAGATCTTTCCGAAGGCGAAGAAAAACAAGCTGGACCTGGCGGCCATGGCCGAGGAAATGGCCTTGCGCAAGGATGAGGTAGCGGCGACCATGTAGGGCCGCCGCCGGGGAAGCTACTCGTGCGCGGTGGCGGCGCACTGGCCGATGGCGTCAAGCAGGTCGGCGATCTCGACCGGCTTGACGAGGTGCTTGTCGAAGCCCGCTTCGAGCACGCGGCGCTGGTCGTCGGCCAGGCCGTAGCCGGTCAGGGCGATCAGTTTGATGTGGCAGGTGTCGCCGCCCTGGCGCAGGCGGCGCGCCACTTCGTAGCCATCGATGCCGGGCAGGCCGATGTCGACCAGGGCGACGTCGGGCAGGAAGCTGCGCGCCATCTGCACGCCCTGCACGCCGTCGGCCGCCTGGCGTACCGGGTAGCCGTAGGCGTCGAGCATGGTGGCCATCATTTCGCGGCCGTCGTCGTTGTCTTCGATCAGCAAAATGGCGGGCTTGCTGTCCTGCGCCAGGGTGGACGGCGCCGCGATGGCGGGCGCGGCGGCCGGGGCGGCGCGCGGCAGGCGGATGACGAAGGTCGAGCCGGCGCTGGCGCCTTCGCTGTGCGCCGAGACCTTGCCGCCATGCAGTTCGACCAGGCGGCGCACCAGGGCCAGGCCGATGCCCAGGCCGCCTTGCGCGCGGTCGAGCGTGATGCTGCCCTGCACGAACACGTCGAATACATGGGGCAGCAGTTCGGCAGAAATGCCGACCCCGGTGTCGCGCACTTCGAGCACGATGTCCTGGCCGGTGTCGGCCACCGCGATGTCGATGGTGCCGCCGGGCGGGGTGTACTTGAGGGCGTTGTCGATCAGGTTGGTGGCGATCTGTTCGAGGCGGGTCGGATCGCCGTCGACCCAGCCCGCTTGCATGTCGACATTGACCAGGTAATTGCCGGTGCGGCCGGTGGCCTTGAAGGTATCGAGGCAGGCCGAAACGAGCGCGGCGACGTCGAGGTGTTGCTTGTCGAGCAAAATCTTGCCGGACATGGCGCGCGACAGGTCGAGCAGGTCGTCGACGATGCGCGACAGGTGCTGGCTCTGGCGCTGGATGATCAGCTTGGCGCGGGTGACCGTGTCGGTGGGCGCGCCGGGCAGGCCGATCAGCGAGGCGGCGCTGCTGATGGCACTGAGCGGGTTGCGCAGCTCGTGCCCCAGCATGGCCAGGAATTCATCCTTGGCGTGGCTCTTGGCTTCGGCCGCCTGGCGCTCTTCCATTTCGCGGGTGAGGCGCTTGTTGGTGGCGGTCAGCTCGGTGGTGCGCTGGCTCAGCTTGTGGGCCTGGCGCTTGAGTTCTTCGTTCTTGGTGGCCAGCGCCACGAATACCTGGACCTTGGCGTGCAGGATCTGGGGGATGACCGGCGTGAACAGGAAATCGGCGGCGCCGCGCTGGTACGCTTTCAGGCGGTCGATCTCGTCGGCCAGGAAGGCGGTGACGAAGATGATCGGAATGTCGGCCGAGCGCGCGCGCTGGTGGATGGCCTCGGCCGTTTCGAAGCCATCCATGCCGGGCATGTTGACGTCGAGCAGGATCACGGCGAAGTCGTGCAGCAGCACCTGGCGCAAGGCTTCCTGGCCCGAGCGTGCGGACAGGACCGAGTAGCCCGACTCGTCGGCCCACTGGTCCAGCAGACTGGTTAATGCGAGCAGGCTGGCCGGGTCATCGTTAACGACGAGAATCTTCGGTTTGTCTATGGTGGTCACGTCATTCCTGCACTGCGGTGATGGTTGAAACAGGTCTGTGGCATTGCTGCCGACAGGATAGCAGAACCGGAAATTTTCTTCTGGAAACAGCGAACGCGGCTGTCACGAGGGGCCGTGTTCATCATATCAATCGGATATTCCAATGTCAAAATGCAAGCGCACAGCTCACATTCCTGCAAGGTACGCTACCGCACATACTTGGCCGGGGGCGTATGCGATAGTGACATCAGGACAACCGCCGCCGCACGGCACGGCCATACGGCACGGCCGAACGGCGCGGTACATCGCCACCATCGTGGCGTGGCACATTGAAAGGGTAAGCCATGAATATCAACACCATCGTCGACGCCGAATTTACCGGCAAATGTTTCCGCGACCTGCGCAACGCGCCGCTCTCGGCCATGCGCGGCTTGAGCACCAAGGATGCCAAGGCCCTGCACGAGGCCTTTAACATCACCACCATCGGCGACCTGGCGAACCTCAAGTTCGTCAAATGGGCCAGCGCGATCAATGTGCTGGCCGAGGAAGAGTGCGATACCGAGGAGCAAGCCGCCAAGGAAACCTTGCTTGACGATGCGGTCGAAATGACCTTCCCGGCCAGCGATCCGATCTCGGTCGATGCCGGCATCACGCGCATCGAAGTGCCGCCTGAAATGGTCAACGCCAGCACCGATCACCAGCATGCCAAATCGATCGAGGCCAATACCAAGCAGGCGGCCAAGGGCGCCAAGTAATTCAGGGGGCAGGAAGGGCCAGACCGTCGTTCCCGCGCAGCACCCAGTTTCAAGGAAACTCCTCAAATCTCTAGGAACTGTGCAATGTCAGAGGCCGCTTCCAAATAGCGCTAGCTTAAGCTCCGTCATTCCCGCGCAGGCGCACTGCTGTCCGGAATAAAGTGGGTTGACAACGTTAAAAGGGTTGCAGGTATTGGTTTACGAGGGTTAACCTCTGTTTGCCAACTTAAAAACCAAACCTGCAACATGTTCAGCATAACTACTTTTCAGCGTTTAATGAAGGGGCTCCCGCGAGGAACCTTCGCTCAACTAGTCGAACGGCACAATGCCGACAAATATTGCAAGAAGTTCGGGCATTGGGATCATCTCATTGCCATGCTCTACGCGCAGATCAGTGAGGCGAAGGGGTTGCGACCACTGGAGACTGGCTTCAACAGTCATGTCGCGCATCACTACCATCTTGGTACGTCAGCGATCAAGCGCTCCACCTTGGCTGACGCCAATGAGAATCGATCTGACACGGTGTTTAGTGATACCGCTGCCTGGTTGATGGGGAAGGTGTCGCGTAAGCTGCGCCAGCAAAGCAATGATCTGATGTATTTGCTTGACTCCACCTCGTTGACGTTGAAGGGACGGGAGTTTGAGAGGTGGACGCCCGAGAATAGCACTCGCAATACGCAAGGCTTGAAGCTGCACGTTTTGTATGATGCCCATGATGCAATCCCTGTCTGGCACGACATTAGCCACCCCAACGTCAATGACGTTGAACGGGCAGTTGACGTACCGCTCGAAGCGAACGCGCTCTATGTATTTGACAAGGGCTATTGCGATTTCAATTGGTGGAAATCCATTGACGAGGCCAACGCGCGCTTTGTTACTCGTTTCAAGAACAACGCCGCTGTCAACGTCCTGCAGAAATCGGACATCCCTGCTGATGATGCGCACATCGTGCTCAGCGACGAAATCGTTACTTTCAAGCACAAACGGCTCGGCGGAAAACGGATCAATCTCTACTTTGGGAAGCCTTTGCGCCGTGTCATCGTGGCGCGGCCGAACAAAGATACGCCCATCGTTCTGGCTACTAACGACTTCGACAGTAGTGCCATGGAAATTGCCCAGCACTACAAAAAGCGCTGGGCAATCGAGCTGTTCTTCAAATGGATCAAGCAGCACCTCAAGATCAAGCAGTTCCTCGGACGATCTGAAAACGCGGTCCGGATTCAGATACTTACCGCTCTCATCAGTTATTTGTTGGTTGCACTGTTCAACGAGTCCAACCGTGTGAAACGGACCCTGTGGGATTGCCTTTGCTTCGTCCGCGCAACCCTATTTCAACGTACGGACACCGAAGATTTACATGATCGCCGACGACGACAAGCGGCGCACGAATTCGCAGAAATTCAAGGATGCCTCTTCTCGTGAGCGCGTCAAGAAAATTATTCCGGACGACAGTGCGCGCAGGCGGGAATCCAAGTTCGTCGAGCCGCCTGTGACTGCGCTACGGAATTGGATTCCCGCCTGCGCGGGAATGACGGTCTTGAAGTTTGTGGTCAGAAAAACGCCCAACCTAACGCCATCGAATCCAGAGGTCAGTTCCTGGAGAGGCGGGAACGCATGCGTTCCCCCCAAGCTCGTGCTGCAGCCACTGGCTGCGCGTATAAACTTGGGTTCCCGCCAAGGGGGCCGCCAAGGCCGGGAACGACGTATTTTTGGTTTGCTGGAGAGAGAGTCGAGACAGGTAACCGACGTCAGCGCCGCGGCGCCACCACCAAGGTATCCTGCGCCAGCGCGCTGGCCGGCGTGGCCGAGGTCGCGCAGAAGCGATTCTTGCCGCCGCGCTTGGCCTCGTACAGGGCGTAATCGGCAATGCTGATCAGCGCTTCCACGGTCTCGGCATCGTCCGGATATATGCTGATGCCGATACTGGTCGATAGCCGCAAGGTCAGGTCGTTGATGAAAAACGGTTCGGACACGGCCTCGACCAGCTTGGCCGCCGGCCCGTGCGCATCCGGCAAGCCCGACACTTCGCCCAGCACCACCATGAATTCATCGCCGCCGAGGCGCGCCACGGTATCTTCCTTGCGCGACGATGCCACCAGCCGCTGCGCGACAATCTTGAGCACTTCGTCGCCGTAGGCGTGGCCATAGGTATCGTTGATCGCCTTGAAGCCATCGAGGTCGAGATACATGATGGCCGCCTTGTGGTGGTTCCGGTTGGCGTGCTGCAAGGTGGTTTCGATGCGGTCTTCCAGCAGGCGCCGGTTGGGCAGGCCGGTCAGCGGATCGTGCAGCGCCAGTTCCTGCTGGGCGCGGCTGTACTGGGCCAGTTCCTTGTACAGCAGGCGCACTTCCAGCATGTTATGGATGCGCTTGTGCACTTCGAGCAGGTCGAAGGGCTTGCTGATGAAATCGCGCGCGCCCGCTTCCAGCGCGGCGATCTTGAAACTCGGCTGGGCGGTGAGGGCCAGCACCGGCAGATAGCCACCCTGTTCAATTTCCTTCAAGCCCTTCATGACCTGGAAGCCGTTCATGCCCGGCATTTGCAGGTCGAGCAGGATCAGGTCGTAGCAATGCTGGCGGTGCAGCGGACAGACTTGTTCGGGGAGCATGGTCGAGCTGACGCAGTTATAGCCCTCTTCCCGCAATATCTCTTCCATCAGCTCGATATTGTCGGCCGAATCGTCGACGACGAGGATCTTTGCGTTCAGTATGTCTTCTCGGCTTGGCATGCGTTATCTCGGTCAAGGCGGAGGGGCGTGCGGCAAAAAGCGCGCGCGCGATTTTAATGTGTTGCTAGTGTAACAGTGTATCGAACATTTCTTGTAGGACAGCGCCGCGCGCGCCGGTAGGAATCCCATTGTATGTCAACGCGGCCGGCTTTCTCCCATCGACGCTACTGCAGCGATCAGTTCGCTCGGCTCGACCGGCTTGGCGATATGCGCCATGAATCCCGCTTCCAGGGCGCGCAGGCGGTCTTCGGAACGGGCAAACGCGGTCAGCGCCAGGGCCGGCACCTCGCCGCCGCCGGCGCGGCCGAGCGCGCGCACCTGCGCCAGCAGCTCGAAACCGTCCATGTCCGGCATGCCCAGGTCGCTCACCAGCACATCCGGCGGCGCCACCCGGAACTCGGCCAGGGCATCGGCCGCGCTGGCCGCAGTGCGCACCTTGGCGTTGCAATCGGATAATATTCGCCGGATCAGATCGCGCGCGTCGGGTTCGTCGTCCACTACCAGCACGTCCAGCTGCGACAGGTCGCGCAGCAGGATGTCGGGCGTGAGCGGGGCCATCTGCAGGGAGGGGGCTGGTGTGGCGCGCGCGGCCGGGCTCTGGCGGTTGGCCGCCGGCAGCTCGATCGTGAAGGTGGCGCCATGGCCTTCGCCGGGACTGTCGGCGCGCACCGTGCCGCCATGCTGCTCGATCAGGTGCTTGACGATCGACAAGCCCAACCCCAGGCCGCCGTGCTTGCGCGTGGTCGAGGCGTCGCCTTGGCGGAAGCGCTCGAACACGTGGGCCATGAATTCGGGCTTGATGCCGATCCCGGTATCGTTGACGGCGATCTCGACATGGCCGGGGCCGCCGCGCAGGGCGATGCAGACCATGCCGTCGCGCGCGGTGAACTTGATGGCGTTCGACAGCAAGTTCCAGATCACCTGCTGCAGGCGGGCCGGGTCGCCGGCGATCATGCCCACGCCGGGGGCGTAGAACTTCTCGAGGCGGATATTCTTGGCGTCGGCGGCCGGGCGCACCGTTTCGATGGCGGCATCGATGAAGCCGGCCGGCGCGACGGTCTGCATGTCGAGCAGCACCTTGCCGGACGTGATGCGGCTCATGTCGAGCAAGTCTTCGATCAGCTGGGCCTGGGCGCGTGCGTTGCGTTCGATGGTTTGCAGGCCGCGCTGCAGGTCGGCCTGGTCGCGGCTGCCGCGCCGCAGCACTTGGGCCCAGCCCAGAATGGCCGACAGCGGGGTGCGCAATTCGTGCGACAGGGTGGCCAGGAATTCATCCTTCATCTGGCTGGTGCGTTCGGCTTCGGCGCGCGCCGAGCGTTCGCTTTCGAGCAATACCTTGCGTTCCTCGGCCGCGTGCTGGGCCGCTTCGTACAGGCGCGTGTTGTCGATCGCCACGGCGGCCTGGGCCGCGATACCGCCCACGATGCGCTCGGTGCGCTCACTGAAGATGGCGGTTTCCGGATGGCTGAAAAACAGGCTGCCCAGCACTTCTCCCGAGCGCGCGATGACCGGCACGGCGAGATAGCTGCGCACCCCGATCTGGTCGGCGCCCATGCCCTGCTGCGCCTGCAGCGGGGTGTAGCGCGGATCGGTGCCGATATCGTCCGAGCGCAGCACGCTTTCGCCGCGCAGATTCGGTCCGAACAGGGCGCTGGCGTGCAGCTCGCCATCGGTCTCGAACTCGGGCGGCGCGACCCCGGCCACGGTGTGCAGGGTGAATAGGTCGCCATCGCCATCCTTGCCGTGGTAAAAGAAGGCGCCGAAGCGGGCGCCGCTGATGCCGGTGGCGGCATCGGTCACGGTTTGCAGCAGCGAGCGCAGGTCGCGCTGGGAGGCGAGGGCGCTGCCGGTGCTGTTGAGCAGTTCGAGCACGTTCGATTCGTCGCGCAAGGCTTGCTGCACCCGCTTGACCTGGTCGACGTCGGTATTCGTGCCGAACCAGCGCACCACGTGGCCGAGGCGGTCGCGCACCGCGTTCACCCGCGTGAGGAACCAGCGGAACTGGCCGTCGGCGCCGCGGATCGGGAATTCCATTTCGAACGGATTGCCGGTGCGGATCGATTCGTGCCAGCGCTGCAGCATTTGCGGCAGCACGTCGGGGTCGTGCGTCGATTGCCATCCCCAGCCGACCATCTGGTCGGGGGTGGTGCCCGTGTATTCGTACCAGCGCTTGTTGAACCAGACGATGGCGCCGTCGGCCTGGGCCATCCAGGCCAGCTGGGGAATCGAATTGGCCAGCGCGCGCAGCACTTCCTCGCTCTCGCGCAGGGTGTCCTCGGCGCTTTTGCGGGTGCTGATATCCTGTACCACGCCGGTCATGCCGAGCACGACGCCGTCGCGGTCGTAATCGGCGCGGCCGACCACGCCGATCCAGCACTGCTCGCCGTCGGGCCGCTCGACCCGGCATTCGATGTTCAGATCGGTGTGCTGGGCGAAGGCTTGCAAGAATTCGGTGCGCGCCATTTCCTTGTCGCCGTCGTGCAAGCGTTCGCGCAGGCTGGCCCAGGGCAGCGGGGTCTCCGGCGGCAAGCCGAAGATGTCGGCGGCGCGCGCGCCCAGGGTGACCCGGTCGGCACCGGCGTCCCAGCGCCAGTCGCCCAGCCGTCCGGCCGACAGTGCCACCTGGAGGCGGCTGCTGCCGTCGAGCAAGGCTTGTTCGTCGGCCTTGCGCTTGCTGATATCCTGGAAGTAGACGGTCAGGCCATCGTCGGACGGGTAGGCGCGCAAGTCGAACCAGCTGCCCAGGCTGGCGTAGAAAAATTCGAAGCTGACCGTTTCCTGCGAATCCATGGCGCGCCGGTACTGCGCTTCCATGGCGCTGTTGCGCAGTTCGGGAAATTCATCCCAGATGATGCGGCCGAGCAGGGCCTCGCGCGTCTTGCCCTGGGCCGACAGCAATTGCAGCGCGCGCGCATTGATGTAGGTGATGCGCCAGCTGCGGTCGACCGCGCAAAAGCCGTCGGTCAGGCTTTCGAGCATGTTTTCCATGCGCGTGTTGGCCTGGCGCAGGGCGTCCTTGGTTTCCATCAGTTCCTGCTGGGCGCGCTGGCGCGCCGCCAGAACGCTGTTGGCGTTGCGCAGGGCTACTGCGCGCACCAGTTCGGTTTCTTCGTCGTTCACGCACGCTCCCGCAAAATGGCGCTGGCCAGCGCGGTGCCGGGCACGCGCGCGCCGAGCGTGCCACTGTCGACCGCGGCGATCAGCTCTGGCGGGCGCGGTATGCTTCCGATCGGCTCGGTGGGAATCATCATCTGGATGTCGGCAATCGTGAAGGAATGGGCGAAGACTGGCCCGCAACATCTGCGGCGCGATGACGATTTTAGCCGACCGGCGTCGCATCGAACCACACGCTTGAAACGATCATACTCCGCTCTGGAGCCGCCGGGACACGCTGGCGAGCGCCGCTTGCAGATGTTCGAGTTCATACGGCTTTTGCAGCGACTGGTGGGCGAACTCCACATGGCGCAGCAGGGCGTCGCCGTAGCCGGACGCGAAGATGACGTTCAGGCCGCTTTGCAGGCGCAGCGCTTCGCGCGCCATGTCGACGCCGGACATGCCGGGCAGGCTGACGTCGGAAAACAGCACCTGGTAGCTGTTGCGCGTGATCAGCGCCAGCGCACTTTCGGCGTCGCCCACGCCTTCGGCCTCGTGGCCGAAGGCGCGCAGCATTTCGACCACAAGGTACTGCGAATCGAGATTGTCTTCCACTACCAGAATGCGCAGGCCGCCGGAGGGTAGCGCCGGCGCGGCCAGGGGCGCGCTGGCGGTCAGTGCGCACAGCACGCCGCCGACCGCGTCGCCGTCGCGCACCGGGGTGAAGAACAGGTCGAAATCGGCGCTTTCCAGGCCGCTGTCGCGCAGGAAGCTCAGGTGCTGGCGCGCGAGCTGGACATTGTCGCCGCCGAGCGCGCGCTCGAGCGCGGCGGCGCTGGCCGCCAGCGGGGCCGGCCAGACCGAGGGCACCCGGCCGCCCGGGGCGCGCGGATGGCGCGGACCGGCCAGGTCGGCGTAGGCATTGTTGAACACCACGATGCGGCGCGGACCCCACAGCAGCAGCATCGGCAGCGGGGTATTGAGGACGATGTCGACGCACAGGCGCAGGGCGGGCGGCCAGGCGCGCGGGTCGCCCAGGTCGGTGCTGCTCCAGTCGGTGCTGGCGACCGCGGCGGCGTTACCAGTGTCGTGCATGAGAAACCTGTTTCATGAAAATGGGATGATATGAAGTTGTAGAAACGAAAATATGAGTGAATCGTACACCAAACGGGCAAGAGCCGGCCGCTCGCGGCGAGTTGCGCGACGCGCGCACGCCCTTTTTGTCATGACGCGGGCGCGTGGAGGGAGCTACCGCCCATGCGTCGCTGGATGCTTGGCCGGCCATGCATGAAGAGCCGGGCTGTTGTTTTTAAAGATTTTGTCTGGCAATGGCGCGCGCTTGCCCGCAGCGTGGTGCCGGGATGTCTGCCCGGGCGTATCGATCTATAAGAAAATGCTCAAACGCAAGTGATATGCGCCAGGAACGGGGGGGTGTGCAGGCAGTAGAAGATCGTCAACTTGGCCGCCGGCGAGAATCGCGCGCTTGCCCGCCATGCCCGGGCATCCGCATGCCGTTCCAGCGGCCTGGTCCGCACTAGCGGGCCTCCCAATCGCCGACCGCGGCGCTGTAGCGGAAGCGCCGGTTCTCGCCGTCGGCGACCGTCCGCGGCGTCAGCGACAGCGTCGATCGTCACGGTCGTTGCGGAATAGTCGTTGTCCGAAGCGTCCGGGGTCGGCCATGCGAATGCGGTCGTGGATGCATCCGATGTTCCCATGGTTGACATGATGTGGACCGGCGCGCGCGTATTGTCGTAGACGAAGGGAGCACGCGAGGCGACGCCCTTTTCCAGCACGAAGCAGGTACTGTCCGGATGGATCATGGAAGCGCCGAGCGTTCCCCCGATCACGTTGCACTGGCCCTTCAGGATGCTTTCGTGACCGGGCGCCGCGCCTTCGCTGTAGCAGGCAAGGAAAGTCGACGAGTTGGTCTCCCCTTCGGTGTGATACTCGGAGCCGTAGTGCGCATCGATCTGAGGCGTCGAGGGGGGGGCGCCAGTCCCGGCGCGCCATTGCCCTCGGAGTGCACGCCGAGATAAGCGTGCATGCGGGTTTCGTCGTAGACGCCGTAGCGCCGGTTGACTGTCGCGGTGCAGTTCACGAACGTCATGACGGTCGCATCCGCGCCTTCGGAGTGGAAGCCATCGATGCCGCACTGGCTCACGGTTACGTTCGAGAACAGGCTGGCGCTGACGTTGCCATCTCCCGTCACCAGATAGCTTCCGCGATTGTGGACGCCGTGGCCAGCGAAGTTCTCGACCGTCACGTTTTCCAGCGAGTAAATCACCGTGGCATACACGCCGTCGCCCGTGGCATCGAGTTCCTTGCACCAGATGGTGAGGTTGCGGATGGAGGTACGCTCGGCCGAATGGGGCGGCGCGCCTGGCAAGTCGAGCGGGGCGGATGATCTGATGCGCAGTCCGGTCGTGTTTTTCGGAAACACCAGCAAGGTGTCCGCGGGCGTACGGGTGCCGTACCCGGCAGGGTCGGGCTCGTTCATCCCCGCGCCCTCGACGTGCACCGTGCCGGTGAAGACATCGGCCAGTACCTGGAAATAAAATTCGCCGCCGCCGCCGCCGCCGCCGCCGTCGCCAAGCGCCTGGTAACCCTCGGCAAAGGCGGTATCGCCGGTCACGAACGGTCCGGCCGCTTGTTGAAGACCTCCAGGTCCGAAAATCGATGTTGTATTGTAGATAGTCATGGGCTGCACCTTGAGAATATGAGGTTCGAGCGCATCCGCCCCCATGTTGCAGCTCCCGTCCTGCCCTCACGCCCGGAACCATCATGGTTGGTGGGCAGTCATGCACGTCAATCGGTATCAAACAAGGGGAGCTGATCGAATAGCTAGCTGTGCAAAGCGCCAGGGTGCGCGGCCTTGCCCGGAACCGGACAAGGAAGGCAGGGAAAATGTGTTCATGCCGGCAAGGCTTGCTCGCTCAAACTGCGGACGGGCAAAAAAAAAAGCCCGCTCAGGGAGCGGGCTGAATCTATTTTCTTGGAGGAGAATAGAGGAGACAGATGCAGTATGCTGCGCTGCAGAAAATAAATCTAATTGATGTTTGTGATGTCAGTTATCCGTTTTATTTATAGCTCAACAGGCGCAAGGAGTGATTCATGGCAAATATCGTCAGGCACAGGAAGGTCAACATCGTCGTACTCGAAGCGGACGAAGCCATCGGCGAGCACTGCAAGCCGGGCGATATCGCCGTGTCGCGCGCGGCCGACGGCTGGTGGACCAGTTTCATCGGCGAAGATGGGGCGGTCGACAGTTACGATATTCCCTACCCGAGCTATCTGGAAGCCTTGTGGGCGGCCAAGGCGGCGGCGGAATTCGGGGTCTGATACGGCGCGCCGGCGCCGCTTTGTTGTAGGCAAAGCGCCGCGGCCAACAATAAACCAACAATCGCAAATAGCTGTTAACGTGCGCTGCTTTGTTCATGACAGAAAATGTTCTACGATAGCAAGCATGCGTAGACTGCCATTCCTGATCCATTTCATCGCATGCGCGCTCTTGCTGCATGGCGCTGGCGCGCATGCCAATGCGGATCAGCTGTCCCTGCTCGATTTTTCGCTGGAACAACTCTCCGACATCGTGGTCAGCTCGGTGTCGCGCCAGCCGGCCCGCCTGGCCGACGCCCCGGTATCGCTGTACGTGATCGCCGGCGCCGACATCGCCCGCGCCGGCGCGCGCAGCCTGCCCGAAGCGCTGCGCCTGGCGCCCAACCTGCAGGTGGCGCGCAGCGATGGCGGCACCTACGCGATCACCGCGCGCGGCTTTGCCAGCACCATCGAGAACAAGCTGCTGGTGCTGATCGATGGGCGCAGCGTGTACTCGCCGCTGTTTTCGGGCGTGTTCTGGGATACCCAGGACGTGGTGATGGAAGATATCGCGCGCATCGAAGTCATCAGCGGGCCGGGCCCGACCATCTGGGGCGCCAACGCGGTCAACGGGGTCATCAACATCATCACCCGCAACGCCGCCAACAGCCAGGGCGTGCTGCTGGCGCTGGACGGCGGCCGGCGCGAGCGCGGCGCCACCGTGCGCCAGGGCGGCAAGCTCGATGGCGGCGGCCTGTACCGTGTGTACGCCAAGGCCGGCCAGGTCGACGACTTCGCGGACTATCCAGGTGGCGGCCTGGAGCGGCGCCAGGCCGGCTTTCGCGGCGACTGGAAAAGCGGCACGCGCAGCACCAGCGTGAGCGCCGATGTCTACCGCAGCAGCGCGCACCGGCGCGGCGGCGGCGAAACGCGCAGCAGCGGCGCCAACCTGCTGGGAAGGGCCAGCGGCACCCTGGCCGATGGCAGCGACTGGCGGGTCCAGGCCTCGCTCGACCATAGCGAACGGGTCCAGCCCGGCACCGGCGCCCAGCGCCTCGACATCGTCGACCTCGACATGCAGCACGGCACGCGCCTGGGGGAATCGCACAGCCTAGTCTGGGGCGGCGGCTACCGCCGTGCCTGGGACCGGGTCAGCGGGGGTACCCTGCTGGCTTTTTTTCCGGCAGACAAGAATCTGAACTGGGCGAATGTGTTCGCGCAAGATAAGATACAACTGAGCAGTACATTGCGGATGAGTATCGGAGTCAAACTGGAACACAACACCTACACCGGCACCGAAACCTTGCCCAGCGCGCGCATGGTCTGGAACGCCAGTCCGAGCAGCGTGCTGTGGGCGGCCGTCTCGCGCAATGTGCGCGCGCCGGCCCGGCTCGACCGCGATCTGTACTGGCGCGGCGCTGGCGGCGGCTACAGCATCGAGGGCGGACCGGATTTTGTCGCCGAAACGGTGCGCGTGGCCGAAATGGGATATCGCGCCCAGCCGCTGCCCAAGGTCTCGTATTCGATCACCGTGTTCGCCAGCGATTACGGCCGCTTGCGCACCCTGGAGCCGCGCGCCCCTGCGCCGGGCGCCCCTACGCCGGGTGCCCAGTTTGCGAACCTGGGCGATGCGAACACGCGCGGGCTGGAATTCTGGAGCCGCTGGCAGGCCGCGCCGCGCTGGCGCCTGGTGGCCGGCCTGGTGCTGCAGGATATCGACACCAGCCGTGCGCCCGGCAGCCGCGACCTCTCGGACGCGATCGGCATCGGCACCAACGATCCGTCCAGCTACTGGTCGCTGCGCTCCTCGCACGAGCTGTCCGACCAATTGCAGGCCGAGCTGGCGCTGCGCCGGGTCGGCCAGCTGCCGCAACCGCTGGTGCCGGCTTACTACGAGCTCGACCTGAGGATGGCTTGGCAGCCGAATCCGAACGTGGAGGTCGCGCTCAGCGGCCAGAACCTGCTGCATCGCGCGCATGCCGAGTTCGGACCGGCCGCCACCCGGCGCCTGATCGAGCGGACCGTGTCGCTCCAGCTGAGTTCGCGGTTTTGAAGGCGGCCCCCGCCATGCCCGGCCGCGCCCCCCTCCCGCCGCGCCGCCTCCTGTTGCGCGCCATGGCGGTCGGCGTCCTGGCGGCCCTGCCGGGGCTGTCCGGGGCGCAGGCGTCGCTGCCGGCGGGCGGCGGCGCGTCGCTCGAACGCAGCATCAAGGCCGCTTTCCTGTATAAGTTCCTGGGCTACGCCGAATTTCCGGCCGCGGCCTTCGCCGACGCCGCCGCGCCGCTGGTGATCGGCGTGGCGGGCGCCGACGAGCTGGCGGCCGAGCTGGCCCGCATCGTGGCCGGGCGCATGGTGCAGGGGCGGCAGGTAGTGGTGCGCACCTTGCGCGAGCAGGAGGCGCCGGCCGGGGTGCATCTGCTGTTCGTCGGCGGCGACGATCCGGTGCGCCTGCGCCATGCGCTGCGCGCGCTGGGCGCCGGGCCCGCCCTGGTAGTGACCGAATCGCAACAGGGGCTGCAGCAAGGCAGTGTTATTAATTTTACGATCGTCGACGAGCGCGTGCGCTTCGACGTCTCGCTCGAAGCGGCCGACCGGAACAGCGTCAAGCTCAGTTCGCGCCTGCTGACAGTGGCTTATCACGTTCACAAGGGAGCACCGTGATGCAACACGATACCGGCTCCGTCCGTAGCAAACTCATCCTCATGGCCGTCTCGACCACCTTCGTGGCCTTGCTGGCTGCCTCGATCGCCATGCTGCTGTACGACCTGCGCACGTTCCAGCAATACTGGGTCGACGACCTGATGACCCAGGCCGACATCATCGCCAGTGTCAGCGCGCCGGCGCTGTCCTTCAACGATGCCAGGAGCGCGCAGCAAAACCTGGCCGTGCTCAGGGTGCGCCCGCAGATCCTGTCGGGCGCGGTGTACACCAGCAGCGGCGTGCGTTTTGCCTCCTACACCCAGGGCTCGCTGGAGCCATCGTATCCGGTCAAGCCGGGCCGCCCGGGCTACACCATCGACCATGGCGAGCTGGTGGTGTACCACAATATTGTCGACAATGGCGAAGTGCTGGGCACGGTGTACCTGCGCGCGCGTTTCGCCCTGGTCGAGCGCTTGCTCAATTACGCGGCGATCCTCGGCATCGTGCTGCTGATCTCGCTGGTGATCGCGGCCCTGGTGGCCTCGCGCCTGCAGCAGAGCATCACCCGGCCGCTGCTGGCGGTGACCAAGGTGGCGCGCGAAGTGATGCAGCGGCGCGACTTCAGCCTGAGGGTGCCGGGAAATAGCCCGGGCGAAATCGGGGTGCTGGTGGCGGCCTTTAACGATATGCTGGCCGAGATCGGACGCCGCTCGCACGCCCTGCAGGAAGCCAACCTGACCCTGGAGCACGAAATGCAGGTGCGCCACCGGGCCGAGGAAGCGCTACTGGTGGCCGACCGCCGCAAGGATGAGTTCCTGGCAACCCTGGCGCACGAACTGCGCAATCCGCTGGCGCCGATCCGCACCGGACTCGATATACTGCGCATCCGCAGCGGCGACGCCCAGGCCACCCAGCGCGCCACCGACATCATGGAACGCCAGCTGCGCCAGATGGTGAGGCTGGTGGACGATTTGCTGGATGTGTCGCGCATCAATACCGGCAAGTTCGCCATCAAGATGGGCCGGGTCGAGCTCAAGGCGGTGGTCAACGACGCGCTCGAAGTGGTGCGTTCCTACATCGAACTGCACGGCCACGAACTGGCCATCGATTTGCCCGACCGGCCGGTGTTCCTGCATGGCGACGCGACGCGGCTGGCGCAGATCCTGTCGAACCTGCTCAACAATGCCGCCAAGTACACCAACCGCGGCGGCCGGGTGAGCCTGACGGCGCGGGTGGAAGAGCGCGACCTGGTGATCCAGGTGGCCGACAATGGCATCGGCATCGCGCCCGACATGCTCAATCACGTGTTCGAAATGTTCGTCCAGGTCGACTCGACCCTGGAGCGCACCAACGCCGGGCTGGGAGTGGGGCTGTCCCTGGCGCGCCGCCTGGTCGAACTGCACGGCGGCAGCATCGAAGCGCACAGCGCCGGCATCAACCGCGGCAGCGAATTCGTGGTGCGCCTGCCGATCGTGGTCGAACCGGAAATGCCGACCAAGACCAGCCCGGCCGCCTTCATGACATCGGAAACCTACCGCATCCTGCTGGCCGACGACAACGTCGACTTCGTCAACAGCATCGGCGCCTTGCTTTCGGCCATGGGGCACAGCGTGGTGATCACCCACAACGGGCCGGACGCACTGACGGCGGCGGCGCGCTTTTGCCCCGACTACGCGTTTCTCGATATCGGCCTGCCGCAAATGTCGGGCTACGACCTGGCGCGCGGCATCCGGCGCCTCTCGTGCGGGCAAATGACCTTGCTGATCGCGGTGACCGGCTGGGGCCAGGAAAAGGACCGCCAGCTGGCCTTCGAGGCCGGGTTCGATCATCACATGGTCAAGCCGGTGCGCTTCGAGCAGATCGAGGAAATCCTGAGCAACCGCAGCGTGATCAAGAAAGTGCGCGGGTAGCGGGGCGCCTGGGGTAGGGACGAAAAAAAACGGAAGCCGAAGCTTCCGTTTTTTTATGCAACAAGCAACAACTTACGCTTGCTTGGCTGCCTTGCGGCGACGTGCCAGGAAACCGACCACGCCCAGGCCTGCCAGCATCATGCCGTAGGTTTCTGGTTCTGGTACTGGTGCCAGCATCACGGTGCCGCCGAAGCTGCCGGCCGTGCCCGAGACCATTTTGCCGCTGACCTGCAGGTAGTAGTTACCCAGGCCCAGGCTGTCCGCACGCAGGCTCCATACGTCGGTAGCGCCCGTGCTTTCCTGCAAGCCAGTGGTAATCAGGGTACCGGAGCCGCTAAACAGGCTCATGTTGGTGATGTCCATGCCGGTGGTCGCGTTGCGGGTGAACGACGTGACGATCGCATCGAAGTCATGCGGGACGCGGGTGATCGAAAAGCTGAACTTGTCCATGAACGTATTGTTCAGGTTGTTCTGGACGAACGAGCTGCCGAAGTTTGCGCTGTTGTCGATCACCGACAAGGCTTGCGTGCCGTGCGAAATGTCAGCAGCGAAGGCCGCCGTCGAACCAAGCGATGCGGTTGCCAGGACAGCCGCGGCGATCAGGGATTTCATATGTTTCATAAATATTACCTCGTAAGAAAAAATCAGCCGTGCAAGACGGCCAGGTTATCAAGAATCGGGGAGCTTAATGCTAGCAAAGGCGCGTTCAAAATCGGCACCACGACGCGATGTGCGCGCAACGCCGCTGCGTTCTTGCGCCGGCAAATTAATTACTCCCCTATAAGTCCACTTTTACATTTTCATAGGGGAGCGCGTCCGATTCTAATGCATATTTACAAAGATTACGACGTCGCTTTATTGGCCGTAGGTTAATACCTACATCAACACGCGTTAATTTCCTTGGAAGAGCGCGCTTCTTCGCGTAAATCGCAAGATATGGCCTGAAGCTTAAAGTGTAAGAGAATGTGACACTACAACAAAACTGTTGTTAAAAAGAAAAAAGGCCTGAAGATGTTTCTTCAGGCCTTCAATCTTACGAATAATGGTGCGGCTGGCAGGAATTGAACCCACGACCCCTTGGTTCGTAGCCAAGTACTCTATCCAGCTGAGCTACAGCCGCGAAAGACAAGATTATAGCAACGTTTTCCGGAATGTCCAAGGGAGCGGAATAAAAAATCGCGGCGGCGTAGTCCGGCCGCGGGCAGGGGAGGGGGCTGGCGCGGCGCGCGCTTGACGTCCCGATCGCAGCTTGTTAATTTACCGTCAAGTTAATGGTGCCGTATCGCCAGTTCCGGGAAGGCGGCCCCGGCCGGCTAGACAATGACCTCACCCCCTGCAAACCAAGGAGCACGACAATGACCAGCCCTGACCCCAGCATCGATTTCGTCCTGACGCGGGTATTCGACGCGCCGCGCGACCTCGTGTTCAAGACCATGATCGAGACCGCCCACCTGCAAAAGTGGTGGGGGCCGCAAGGCTGCACCATCGAGGTGATCCGGCACGAGCCGCTTGCGGGCGGCGTGTTCCACTACTGCATGCGCTTCGGCCCTGGTGTGGAAATGTACGGCAAATTCGAGTACCGCGAGATTGCGCCGCCCGGGCGCCTGGTGTTCATCAACGGCTTCGCCGATGCCGAGGGCAAGCGCATCCATTACGAGCTGAGCCCGACCTGGCCGCTGGAAGTGCTCAACACGGTCGTCCTGAGCGAGGCTGGCGGCAAGACCAGCTTGCATCTGCACTCGACGCCGCTCGACGCCAGCGCGGTCGAAATCGAGACCTTCAAGGCCGGCCACGGCTCCATGCAGCAAGGCTTCGGCGGCATGTACGACGAATACGAAAAATACCTGGCGACCGTGAAGAACGCCCAGGCTTAGCTACACTTTCCCAACCGGGCTCAGACCTCGGTCAGGAAATTTCCCGGGACATTCCCGCAACCTCGATCAACCGTTAGCAACCATGAGAAAACACTTGTTCCTTTTCCTGCTGGCCGGCGCCGCCGGCGCCGCGCTGGCAGCGCCTGTCACTTACAAGATCGATCCGGATCACACCTTTCCCAGCTTCGAGGCCGACCACATGGGCGTATCCGTCTGGCGCGGCAAATTCAACAGCAATTCGGGCAAGGTCACCCTGGACAAGACCGCCGGCTACGGCCTGGTCGATATCAGCATCGATCCGGCCAGCGCGGACTTCGGCCAGGATGCGCTGAACAAGTGGGCGGCCGGCCCGGACCTGTTCGACGTGCCCAAGTTCGGCGCGGCGCGCTACAAGGGCAAGCTGACCGGCTTCAAGGATGGCGCGCCGACCCAGCTGCAGGGCGAACTGACCCTGCACGGCGTGACCCGCCCGGTCAATCTGCAGATCAAGAGCTTCAAATGCATCCAGCACCCCATGCTCAAACGCGAGATGTGCGGTGCGGACGCCTACGGCAGTTTCAAGCGCGATGAATTCGGCCTGACCGCCGGCAAGGATTACGGCTTCAAGATGGATGTCGACCTGCGCATCCAGGTCGAAGCCGTGGCCGAGTAGTTATGCCTGCAAGTTAAGCCTCCAGGGCAGGGTAGTCGGTGTAGCCTTCTTCGTTCGAGGCATAGAACTTGTCGGCGCGCACCGGGTTGAGCGGCGCATCGAGCCGCAGGCGGCGCGGCAGGTCGGGGTTGGCGATGAACCACTGGCCGAAGGCGACGGCGTCGGCTTCACCGGCGGTCACCAGCTGCCCGGCGCTTTCCTTGGTCAGCTTTTCGTTGGCGATGTAGGCGCCGCCGAATTCCTGCTTCAGGTAAGGGCCGAGGCGGTCCTCGCCCAGGCCTTCGCGGGCGCAGATGAAAGCGATGCCGCGTTTGCCCAGCTCGCGCGCGACGTAGCCGAAGCTCGCCTTCGGATCGGAGTCGCCCATGTCGTGCACGTCGCACCGCGGCGCCAGGTGCATGCCCACTTTTCCGGCGCCCCAGACGTCGATGCAGGCGTCGGTCACTTCCAGCATCAGGCGGGCGCGGTTTTCAATCGGGCCGCCGTATTGGTCGGTGCGCTGGTTGCTGCTGTCTTGCAGGAACTGGTCGATCAGGTAGCCGTTGGCGCCGTGTATTTCCACGCCGTCGAAACCGGCCAGCTTGGCGTTCTCGGCGCCCTTGCGGTAAGCGGCCACGATGCCCGGGATTTCTTCCAGGCCGAGCGCGCGCGGCACCGGATAGTCGCGCAGGGGGCGCAGCAGGCTGACGTGGCCCCTGGCCGCGATGGCGCTCGGCGCCACCGGCGCATCGCCGCCCAGCAGTTCAGGGTCCGAAATGCGGCCCACGTGCCATAGTTGCAGCATGATCTTGCCGCCCGCCTTGTGCACGGCGTCGGTCACCAGTTTCCAGCCTTCGACCTGGGCGTCGGACCAGATGCCAGGCGTGTCGGCATAGCCCACGCCCTGGGCGCTGACCGAGGTCGCTTCGGTCAGGATCAGGCCGGCGGAGGCGCGCTGCACATAGTACTCGGCCATGAGCGCGTTCGGCACGCGGCCGCCGCCAATGGCGCGGGCGCGCGTCAGCGGCGCCATGATGATGCGGTTTTGCAAGGTGAGATCGCCAATGGTGATCGGGTCGAATAATGTGGTCATGCTTAACTCCTAGAGTCCCTCGTTCATCTGGTCGAGGAAAGCCTTGATGGCTTCCTCGTTACGCTTGTAATAGATCCACTGGCCCACCTTGCGCGACGTAATCAGCCCGGCGCGCTGCAGCGCTGCCAGATGGGCCGATACGGTCGATTGCGCCAGTCCCGTACGCGAATCGATCAGGCCGGCGCACACCCCGATGTCGAGGTTGTGTTCCTGATGTGCGAAGTGCACATGCGGGTCCTTGAGCCAGCCAAGAATCTGGCGGCGCATGGGGTTGGCCAATGCCTTGTGAATGGCGTCGATTTGCATATCGGGGTTTTCCGAATCTAATATCGTCATATTACGATATATTAAAAATTCCTGCCTGGCAGGGACCAAAACGAGGGACTGCGGGGCTCAGGGCAACAGGTACACCAGGGCCAGCGCGAGCGCGGCGGGCACGGTCTGGAACAACAGGATGATTTTCTTGACCGTCAGCGCGCCCCAGATCCCGGCCACCATGATGCAGGCCAGGCCGTACACGACGAAGGCGTGGGCGATCTCGGGATTGGGGTGGAGCAGGCCGACCGCCAGCGCCGCCACCAGAAAGCCGTTGTAGCAGCCCTGGTTGGACATGGCGGGCGCCATGATCTCGGCTTTTTCGGCGCTCAGGCCGAACACGCGCCGCCCGCGCGTCTTGAAGAGGACCGTTTCGAGCAGGACGAAGTACACGTGCAGCAGCAAAATCAAACCGATCAGTACTTTTGCGGCGGTGGCCATTGATGGCTCCTCGTTATGGATTGGGGGATGGATAGTGTAACCGCGTGCAAGCCGCGTGGCCAATGGCGGGGCAGGACGGCCCGCAAGAGGGCAAGGTAGTTGGCGTTATAATAATCTTCCTGGCATCGCTTGCTGCTGCGCTGTCCACCTATCAGGCTTCCATGACAAAGAACATTACTCCCCTGACGACATGGGAAGGCTTCGCGCTCCTGTCGCACGCCGCATTCCACGAACGCTTTCCCGACGCGAGCATCGGCCGGCGGCGGCTTTCCGATCCCGATGACGACGATGACGAAGAGGATGACGAGTACGGCGAGCGTGAGAACGACGATGGCTTACCATGGTTGCTGGTTAGCGGCAGTGTCAGCATCGGCACGGGGATGCTGAAAGCGGTCGAAGGCCAGGCGTGGAGCCGCATCGTCGTCGACGGCGACCTGCATATCGACGAAAGCGGCGCCGCGCTGAGGTGGGGCGACCCGCTCGGCCAGGTCGGCTTCGTCAGCGGCGACCTGCATGTGGACATGATCCGCCTCGATGACATGCCGAGCAACGCGGTCGCCGGGCTGGTGGTGGCCAAGTCGGCGTGGCTGTTTGCGGAAGATGATTGCTGCATGCGGCGCGCACCCGAACTGCGCCTCGACACGCCGTTCCTGTTCGCCTGGTTTTACCGGGTCGACCAGCTGGCGCTCAACCCCGGGGCGGTCATTTTCATTCTGGGCGACGGTGACTACTGCGCTGGACTCGGCCTGCCCAACCCGGTTTTCGCGTGGCACGACGCGGTGCACGTACTTGAGAAGCGTTTCGTCGACCGCGTCATCTGCGACGGCTACGATGGCCATGCATGGCGCCACGACACCATTATCCCGGCATTGCGCCGGGGGCGCAGCATTTTCAAGGATGGTATCGACATCGCCTGCCATCCGTTCCATCGGGCCGCGCGGGCGGCAATGGCGGCTGGCGACCATCGCAGCGCCTATCTGCTGTATAAAAAATCGGCCGTCATTGCCCCAGCCTATTACCATGCCTGGTGCGGCATGGCCCAAGCGCTGGTGCGCGAGGGCGCCTGGGGCCAGGCGCTGGGCGTGTACCGCAAGGCTGCAACGCTGTTCCCGCCGGAGCAAACCGGCATGATCAATACGGCCCTCAACCACGCGGCGTTATGCGCCCTTCGCACGGGCCGGCCTGGCGTGGCAATTGAACTGGCCAGCATGTCGATCAAGCACAATCTGGGCCGCGCCGACAAGGAAAGGGCGACTGGGGCGGCTTTTCGCTACCGCGCCGAAGCGTATCTGATGTCGGGCGAGCCTGGCGCCGCCCTCGACGACCTGCGGCAGGCGCTGGGGCGCGACCGGCACCTGAGCGCCGCATACTGGCTCAAGGGACTGGCGCACTACCAGCGCAACGAATCCGAACAGGCGCGCGCGGCGCACGCCCAAGCCTGCGAGCACGACGAACGCTATGCTGCGTCCTACGATACCCACGGCGACACCGGCTTCCTGTCGCGCGCCGGCACGCGGGTCGACTGGGACCACGATGGCGCCGCCGTACCCGGGTAAGCCGCACAGAGATAACCCGGTCTTGACAATCCGGCCGCCCCGCGCCATTCACCTGAAAGCGTGCATGAATCAGACGATTACCCCGATCACCAGCCTTGACGGCTTTCCACGCCTGTCGCTCGCCGGGTTTCACGAACAGTTCCCCGATGCCAGTGTCGGCCAGCGTCGCAATCCGCAGCCGGAGCGCTGCATCGACAGCACATCCGGCGATGAGCGCCTGATCGATGGCGACGATGTCCGGCTGCTGCTCATTACCGGCAATGTCAGCATCGACGAAGCCTTCCTGCTCGGCGCCCCGCGTGACGGCTGGAGCCATATCGCGGTCGATGGCGACTTGCACATCGCAGGCCGCACCAGCTGCGAGGACTACGACAGCGGCATGAACCGGGTCTATTTTGTCAGCGGCGACCTGTATGTCGGGTCGGTCAATCTGACCAACATGCCGAGTAACACGGTAGCGGGACACATCGTCGCGCACTGCGCCTGGCTGTCGGCGGACGACGACTGCGCCATGCGCACCGCTCCCGAACTGCGCGTGCACGCGCGCTTCCTGTTCGCCTGGTTTTACAGCATCGACGATCTGACGATCTGCCCGGACGCCGTCATCTTCATTCTCGGTAACGGCAAGTACTGCGCCGACCTGCGCTTGCCCAATCCATCGTTTCAGTGGCACGAGGATATCCACGTGTTGGACGAACCGTTCGTGTACATCGTCCAGCGCGAGGGCTCGGACGCCCCTGGCTGGGTCGCCGGCGCGATTGAAGCGGCCCTGGCCCGGGGCGAGTCGATTTTCAGGGACGGATTCGATATCGCGTGCTACCCGTATCACCGCGCCGCGCAGGCGCAGGCCGATGCCGACGACCAGCGCGCCGCCTATCTGCTGCATAAAAAAACGGCCGCCATCGCGCCCGGCTTTTACGAAGCCTGGCTTGGCATGGGCGACGCGCTGTTCCAGGTGGGCGCCTACCGCCAGGCGCGGGCCGCTTACCGGACAGCGGCAACCCTGTTCCCGGCCGATCAGACAGGATTGGTCAACCTGGCCTTCAACTACGCTTCCTTGTGCGCGCTGTACCTGGATCAGTTTGACGAAGCCATTGCAATGGCAAACATGTCGGTCGCCCACAACCGCGACGCCGAATACGAGAACGACACTTTCGGCTACGCGTACCGCTGTCGCGCCGAGGCGTATCTGCTGGCGGGCAGGGTTGAACAGGCGTTCGCCGATCTGGAAGAAGCGTTACGGCTCGACCCCCACGATTCGGCGACGCAGTGGCTGATGGGTCTTGTGTACCACCAGCGCGGCGACGGCGAGCAGGCCCGCTTGTTCCATGCGAAGGCATCGCGCTACCAGACCTGTTTTTCAGCCTTTTATGATGTCGAAACGGGTACGGCTTTTTTGTACGATGCGCCGACCGAGGTGGACTGGGACGCGGTGTCCCTCGATACGGTGCGCTTGCCGGCCGGGGACGAGGGCTGCTAGCGCCCGACGGCACGCGTCGGCGCGGCCGATGGTATACTTCAGTTACCTTTTTCTCCGGCGGGGACGACCCCGCCGCACACGGAGCCAGGCATGGACGACCTTGCCATTCCAGGAGCTTATCATGGCATGGATCTATCTGTTCGTCGCCGGTTTGCTTGAAGTCGCGTGGGCCGTCGGCCTGAAATACACCCAGGGTTTTTCGCGTCTCGGTCCTTCCGTATTGACCTTGGCCGCGATGGCCGGCAGCGTGGGTTTGCTCGGACTGGCCTTGCGCCACCTGCCGCTGGGGACCGCATACGCCATCTGGACCGGCATCGGCACGGTGGGCACGGCGATCTTCGGCATGCTGGTGCTGGGCGAACCGGCCGGCGCCATGCGCCTGGGCTGCATCGCGCTGATCGTCGGGGGCATCCTGGGACTGAAGCTGCTCTCGCCCGGTTAGGCCGGGCTTGTGCCGGTTTCCGCGGCGCGCCAAGCCGGCCTGAGGGCGCACTTGTGCCAAATTCGTCGCGCCGCCATCACCCAGCGCCAAGACAAGCGCGCCGTCCGGGGGTATGCTGGAAGCATGAAGACCATATCCATCATCGACTCCCACACCGGCGGCGAACCGACCCGCCTGATCATCGACGGCGGCCCCGATCTGGGGGACGGGCCGCTGGCCGAACGGCGCGAGCGCTTCCGGCGCGAGTTCGACCACGTGCGTTCGGCCGTCGTGTGCGAACCGCGCGGCTCCGATGTCCTGGTCGGCGCGCTCCTGTGCGAACCGTTCGCGCCCGACTGCGCCGCCGGCGTCATTTTCTTTAACAATGTGTCCTACCTCGGCATGTGCGGCCACGGCATGATCGGGGTGGTGGTCTCGCTCGCGTTCATGGGGCGGATCAAGCCGGGGCGGCACCGCATCGATACGCCGGTCGGCGTGGTCGAAGCCGAACTGCACGACGACGGCGCGGTCACCATCGATAACGTGGCGTCCTACCGCACGCGGCATGCGGTCACCGTGCAGGTGGACGGCGTGGGCGCGGTGACGGGCGACGTGGCGTGGGGCGGCAACTGGTTTTTCCTGGTCTCCGGCCATGGCCTGGCGCTGCGGCGCGCCAACGTCGACGCGCTGACCGCCTACGCGGTGGCGCTGCGCGATGCGCTCGAAGCGAACGGCATCAGCGGCGACGACGGCGCGGTGATCGACCATATCGAGCTGTTCGCGCCGTCGACCACGGGGGCCGACAGCCAGAGTTTCGTCCTCTGTCCCGGCAAGGCCTACGACCGCTCGCCCTGCGGCACCGGCACCAGCGCCAAGCTGGCATGCCTGGCGGCCGACGGCAAACTGGCCGAACATGCCAAATGGCGCCAGGAGAGCATCATCGGCAGCGTGTTCGACGCCTCGTACCGGCGCGCCGGCGAGCGCATCATGCCCAGCATCCGCGGCAAGGCCTGGGTCAACGCGCAGGCGCAGCTCATTGTCGACCAGAGCGACCCTTTTGTGTGGGGCATTCCCTGAGCCGCGCCTGGCGCGCGCGTTACGACAGGGACTCGACCGGCCCGATTTCGGTCTGCACGTTGAACACCGAGGTACGCCGGATCGTGCCCTGGATGGTGCCGCTGGTTTTGGGCAGCGCCGACGAGGCGTCGGCAAACCAGAAGTAGTGGCCATTCACGCGGTCGGGGAAGTTGGCGCCGAAGTAGCCCTGCACGGCAATCGGCGCCGTGAACGACATCGATTCATCCGACATGGTGCCGACCATGCTCACCTTGCGCTTGCTGCGCCCCGGGACCGTGACCGTCACCGTGGATGACGACGAGCGCGAGGTGCTTTGCGAGGACGACTGGCCGACCGTGGTCGACACCGAAAACGAGGCGCCGGTCTTGAACACGCCTTCGATCGTGAACTCCGACGACAAGGTCAGCCCGGTGGTCGTTTCGGACGACCAGCTGGTCGCATCCGACCACGCGCCTTCGACCGTCAGGCTCACTTGCGCCGGATCGTCGCCGTTGTTGATGGCGTAATTGCTGCCGACGATGGCCGATGTCGGCGGCGCACTCGGATTGGTGACGTAGTTGAATGGCCCGAGCGTCTTGTAGCACGGGTGCCCGTACTGCGCCGTGATGGCCGGGGTCACCGCGTTGTAATAGGTCTCGCTGTTGACGCTGATGCCGTCCGGGTTCTTGCTGTAGGCGCTCTCGAAGTAGGCCCTGACGGCCGACGGGCTGGAATTGAGGTAAGTCAGATCGTTGAAGGACAACGCTTCCTGCACTGGCATGATGATCTCCATTGGGTAGACTGATCGCCCAGGAACATCCGGGCGGGATGGCCGCCCGGCGTTGCGCCCGGCGACCATTCCACCTTATCCCTCTGAAAAGAGCGCAAGTTCACACATTGTCACCCCCGCATGCAGGCCGCATAAATGGGCGCATGGCGCGCCTTTTTAGGTGGAAGCACACCCGTTTGTGGCTTTCATGTCAGTGCGCCCCGGCGCGGCTGCCTACTCGGCGAAGCGCTCGAAATCGGGATTGGCGCGGGTCAGGTAGTACCACTCCTGGTTCGGTCCCGCGTTCACATCGGGGAACAGGATCTTGCCGTCGAATTCGGCCAGCACCGGCGTGCCGTCGGCGCGCGTGCCGATCCGCTCGCCCATGGCCACCGGATCGAAACTGGCCCATACGCGGCTGAAGCAGTCCTGCGCATCGAGCTTGTCGTGCACCACCACCATCGACAGCGCTTCCATCTGGTCCAGCGCGATCGGTTCGGGCTGCGGCGCCGCGATCAGGCCGAGGAAGGCCAGGGTATTGACGATCGCGCGGTAGGCCACGTCGGGCGCGGCCGGATCGAGGTGCTGGCCGCATTCGAGCGTGAGCGCGTAGCCGCCGGTGCTGCGCATGTATTCGGTGGTGCCCATGCCGTAGCGCAGCACCAGGTCCAGGCTCGATTCGTCGCCGCTCTTCATGCGGCGCCGCACGCCCTGGCCGTAGGTGGCCAGCCAGCCGTCGACGAAGCGGCGCACGCCAAGGCGGCGCGCCAGCGCACGCTCTTTTTCCGCATGACGGAAGGGCTGCAGGGTGCCGTCGTTGTTGCGCGGGCCGACCATGACGAAGGGCTGGCTTTGCGCATTGAAGGAGTGCAGGTCGAGCAGCACCTCGTGCTGCGCCAGCAGGGGGCACAGCCAGTTGGCGATGCGGTCCTCGAAGTCGCGCGGCTGCGGGTTGGGGAACAGATTGCGGTTCAGGTTACGCTCGCCCGAGCGCTGTCCGAGCGCGTAGGCCAGCGGGTTGCTTACCGGGACAAAGGTCACCTTGCCGGCCGCCACGTGCAGCGCGCCGCTGTCGATCTCGCCCATCACGCGCAGGATCGCCTTGGTGCCGCAGGTCTCGTTGCCATGCACGGCGCCGGTGACGATCAGGCGCGGACCGGCGCCAAGGCCGGTGTAGTTGATCGATTTGAACTGCAGCTCGGGTGCGGTGCTCATGGTCGGAGATGGCCTGGACGATTGGTGGACCGTCTATTTTATCGGACATCGCCGGCGCCTGCCGCAGCGCCAGGGCTATCGGCCGACCAGTTTCAAGCCGCGCTGGCGCACACTGGCGTCGATCACGTCGAAGGCGGCCGGCATCTCGCTGAGGAAGGCCAGCACGCTTCGGGCGTCGCCGCCGCTGTCTTCGATGGCCGCGCGCAGGCCGGGCAGCGCTTCCTGGGTGTAGGGACTGCGGTAGGCATTGACCAGCAGCGACACCAGGTCGACCGGCTGGCCGCCCGAATGGCGCATGCGCGTGCCGATCAGGTCGAGCAGCACGCGCTGCATGGCCGGCGTGGGGTTGGCGATGTTGGCGAAAATGAGTGGCGTGTTGGCGATTTTTTCGCACAGCGCGCGCTCGATCTGGTCGGGCTTGAGGTCGGAGGCGATGTCGAAATGGGCTCCGCTCCAGTGGGTGCGCGCGTGGGCGTGCCCGGGAGGGAAGGAATCGACGGTTTCAAAGCCGCATACGCGGCTCAGGTAGGCCAGGGCCTGGGTCAGGATTGGGAACATGCCCCCAGTGTAGCGCAAGACGTTCTCCTTGTGCTTGCGGCACTCCGGCCCTGGCCCTGGCCCTGGCGCGGAGCGGCGGATGCGTCAGGCGGCGAAGCGGCCGGCGCGGAAGTCGTCGACGGCCTGGAATACCTCGGCCTGGGTGTTCATCACGAACGGACCGTATTGGGCGATCGGTTCGTTCAGCGGGCGTCCGGCAAGCATGATCAGGCGGCTGTCCTGGGCGGCCACGATGCGCACGCCGTCAGCCTGCGGCGTGTTGGCCAGGATCGCCATGCGCCCCACCGGTACCAGCTTGTCGTCGATCAGCACCTGGCCGCGGAACACGTACACGAAGGCGTTGTGCCCCGGCGGCAGCAGCTGTTCGAAGCTGGCGTTGGCCGGCAGCGCGACATCGAGATACAGCGGTTCGGTGCCGGCACGCTGCACCGCGCCCTGCACGCCGTGGCTGGCGCCGGCGATCACTTGCACCGTTACCCCCGCCCCGGTGGTGAAGCGGGGGATCTCGGTGTTCGGGATGTCGCGGTACCACGGCGCGCTCATCTTGTCCTTGGCCGGCAGGTTAAGCCACAGCTGGAAGCCTTCCATCATGCCGTCGGTCTGCTCGGGCATTTCGGAATGGGCGACGCCGCGCCCGGCCGTCATCCACTGCACGCCGCCGTCGGTGATCAAGCCTTCGTTGCCGGCGCTGTCGCGGTGGCGCATGCTGCCGGTGATCATGTAGGAAATTGTCTCGAAGCCGCGGTGCGGGTGTTCGGGAAAGCCGGCGATGTAGTCGCCCGGCTTGTCGCTGCCGAAGGCATCGAGCATCAGGAAGGGATCGAGGCGACGCTGCAGGTTTTGCGTGAGCACGCGGTTGATCTTGACACCGGCGCCGTCCATCACGAACTGGCCGTTGATCAGGCGCTCGACGCTGCGCGGCTGCTGCACGCGCTCCTCAACGGCCTGGCGCACCGTCACCTCCGACGTCGTCAACTCAGTCGTCAACTCTTGTGTCATTTTTCTCTCCCGCGTGGTTCCTGCGTTTTCCTGCTATTTGGCGTCGTCCCGGGTGCTTCAGGCCAGCACGGCCTCGATCTCGGCGTTGGCCCCGGACTGCGCCTTGGCGACGGCTTCCGGACCCATGTTCATGCCTTCGGAGTACACGAATGTCACGTCGGTCATGCCCAGGAAGCCGAGCAGCTGTTTCAGGTGCGGGGTCTGGGTATCGTTCGGGGTGTCGCGGTACATGCCGCCGCGGGCGAACGCCACGTAGACTTTTTTGCCGGTCAGCTTGCCGACCGGGCCGGTGGCGGTGTAGGCGAAGGTGACGCCGGCGCGGGCAATCGCGTCGAACCAGCCCTTGAGCTGCACCGAGCTGCCGAAGTTGTACATCGGGGCGCCGATGACCAGCACGTCGGCGGCCTGCACCTGGGCGATCAGGGCGTCGTCCAGGGCCACGCGGGCCGCTTGTTCGGCGCTGCGCTGGTCGGCTGGCGTGAACAGGGCGCCCAGGGTCGGCTCGTCGAGCGCCGGATGCGGGTTGCTGGCCAGGTCGCGGCGGGTCAGTTGGGCGCCGGGGGTGGCCGCCTGCAGCTTGGCGACAATGGCATCGGCCAGGCGGGTGGACTCGGAACCGCTCGAACGGGCGCTGGAATTGATTTGCAAGATGTTCATTTTATTTCCTTTTATGAGTTGAACTGCGATGGTGTGACTTTACGCGTTCCAAAATCAATGCGGAAGGCGTTAAAATGGATATCATTATTCAGCCAGTGGGACAATCGAATGGATGTGGAACCGAATGACCTGCTGTTGTTCGCGCGTATCGTGGAGGTGGGCAGCTTCAGCCAGGCCGCGCTGCGGGTGGGTTTGCCCAAGTCGACCGTCTCGCGCCGCATCGCGCTGCTGGAAGCGAAATTGGGCGAGCGCCTGCTGCAGCGGACCACGCGCAAGCTGATGCTCACCGAATTCGGCGCCAGCCTGCTCGATCACGCGCGCAAGGTGGTCGAGGAAGTCGAAGCGGCCGGCGCGCTGGTGCAGCACCGCCAGCAGGCGCCGCGCGGGCGCCTGCGCATTTCGATGCCGGCCGATTTCGCCAGCCTTGGCATGACGCAGGTGATGACGCACTTCATGGCGCAGTACCCGGCCATCACCCTGGAACTGGACTTGTCGCCGCGCCGGGTCGATCTGGTGAGCGAGAATTTCGACATCGCGATCCGCATGGGCGACCTGCCGGATGACGCCTCGCTCAACGCGCGCCGGGTGGCGCTCGAACAAATGGCGCTGTACGCGGCGCCGTCATACATCGCGCTGCGCGGCCTGCCGGAGCATCCGGACGACTTGCTGGCACACGATCTGCTGTGCCTCCTGAGCCAGGGCGGCGGACCGTCGCCGTGGAAGCTGACGCGCGGCAAGACGGTGTGGGAGCGCGCGCTGCCGGGCCGGCTGACGGCCAATTCGCCCGACCTGCTCACGCGCGTGGCCTGCGCCGGCGCCGGCATCGCCGCCAGTTCCGACCTGTTCGCCGCGCCCTTTGTGGCCAGGGGAGACCTGGTGCGGGTGCTGCCGGAATGGGATCTGCCGCTGGTGACCGGGTGGGCCGTGTTCCCCGGCCGGCGCCTGATGCCGGCCAAGACCCGCGCTTTCCTCGACATGATGGAGTCGCTGTGCTGCGCCGATGCCCGCAAGCGCATGGGGCTGGTGTAGGACGAGTCGGGATGCCGGGCCGCGGTTTTTGCCGGTCGGATACGCCTGATCGCGGAATCGTCGATAATGGGCCCGCCGGGGCGCCTATCCTGCGTTCGCCCTGGCTGCGACCTTCATCCATCCAACATAAAAGGAATACCATGCTGCTTGAAAAACTCCACTGGCGTTACGCCACCAAGAAATTCGATGCCACCAAGGTTGTATCGGAAGACAAAGTCGACCGCATTCTCGAAGCCATACGCCTGGCGCCGACCTCGAGCGGCCTGCAACCGTTCGAGCTGATCGTGGTCAGCAATGCCGACCTGCGCGCGAAGATGCGGCCGATCGCCAGCAACCAGGGCCAGGTGGCCGACGGCTCGCACATGGTCGTGTTTGCGGCCTGGGACAACTACACGGAAGAGCGCATCAACGGGATGTTCGACCTCGTCAACGAAGAGCGCGGCATGGTCAACGAGGGATGGGAAGCCTACCGCAAGATGCTCCTGTCGACCTACCCGCAGCGCGACGCCAAGGTCAACTACGAACACGCCGCGCGCCAGGCGTATATCGGCCTGGGCATCGGCTTGACGGCGGCCGCTTTCGAGCACGTCGATGCGACTCCGATGGAAGGCTTCAATCCCGAGCAGCTCGACGAATTGCTCGGCCTGCGCGCGCGCGGTTTGCGCTCGGTGGCGATCATGGCGCTCGGTTACCGTGAAGCCGAGGGTGACTGGCTGGTGAAACTGAAAAAAGTGCGCCGTCCGAGCGAGCAATTCATCACGAAACTGGCGTAAATCAGGGTATTGGCGCCGCGGTCTTTTTTTTGCCGCGCGAAAGCCGGGCCAATAGCGGACGTGTCACCCCGATTTATCGGGGTACGACCACATTGAGCCATGAGGAAATGGGCCGAAGTGCGCGCTTCCACGAATCGCGCACGTCATAAATCACCTTGTTATCGCGGCGAATATGTACAGGTGTAAACGCCAGTGCCTCGCTCCGGCTGTTATCGAACAAAATGGACGCGTCTGCAACGTCGATGGCCGCGTTGACGGCTTGCTGTGTTCTGGGAAAGCGCTGGAGCAGCTTATTAAACGGGACTGCATGTCCGCCCTGGCTTTGACGAGTATCAACCCGACCAATCGAGAGAGTCACTGTTGATAATCCGACAAAGGCCAGGAGCACGAAGTAGCCGGACCTCTGAAGTTCCTTGATGAGGTCGATTTTGCTCGAAATCACCCCGTTCGCATTTCGGGACCAATAGGAAAAGACGGTCTCGACAGCAAACGGCAACTGAGCACCTATTGCCGAATTGGTGAAGGCCTTCACGCCCTGCTGGGCTACCTGCATCCATGCCTCGCTCGCGTCGCGTAGCTCTTGTGCCCACGGGGTAAGGAAGCCGGACTTGTCCGGTTCGGGGAGGATGGAAAGCATCATGCGATCGGCATTCAACAGCGGAACCTGCAAGCGAGGGGCCAGGAATCGGTACCACAGTGTCGATTTTCCTGAGCCGTTGTGACCCGCCAGTACGACCGCGAGCGGTTGGTCGCGCGGGTATAACACTGCGCCGATCGCATTATCGATTGAAACGCGTATCATCGTTTCACCTGGATGAAGCGGCCATTTTTATCGAAGCGGCCCAGCGTGCGCGTTTTCCCAAGCTTCCGGATGACCAGACTGGGATCCTTGGAGTCGGCTTCGTATCGCGGCACTGTTGGGGGCAAGTTGAGGCGCACGCCGTGTCTCGGAAGGGCGGCTGCAAAAGCGCGCATGACACGCTGACTTTCGGCAAGCCGTTCCTTGAGCTCCGACGCCGATGGGGTGGGAACCTCCACAGTGACATTGCCCAGCGTGACAACCGTCATCGCCTTGCCCTCGGCATTGATGCGCTGAGTTATGGGGCTGACGGGAGGCGGCGGCTCCGTTGCACTAGCGATTGTTTTTGGCTGATGAGTATGCTTGGCCATGATGCACTGCCGAACGACAAGGTTGATGAACGAACCCGGCGACCGATCTCATTGTAGCGCCAATGTATAACGCGTGACGCAGGCGACGTTACCTGCTCAGGGCTTGGCCAGCCGCTTGTTCATCCGCTCCAGCACCGGCACGATCTTGCCGCCCACCTTGATCTGCGGATTCGAATAGCCATCGTCCTTGCCGGCTTCCTGCTCGCGCCGCAGGATGATCTTGCGCGCCGCCGCGTGCGCCTCGATGAACGAGTGCGTCGTGGTGCGCAGCTGTTCGTCGTACATCGCGCGGCCGAAAAACGTCAGCGCCGACTTCTTGCCGCAGCCGTAGGACGTATGATCGGCGTCCGAGGCCGTCATCACCAGGGTGCCGTCGGCCGCCAGCGGCGCGATCCAGTTGCCGGCGAAGCAGGCCGAGATCGACAGCACGCGGTAGCGGATGCCGGCCTGGTCGAGCCATCCCTTCAATTCCGGCGGCATCACCGGCGCCACCTCGATCGGCCAGAAATTGGCCGCCAGCTCGCCGTCCGCCGCTCCGTGCGAGGTCAGATGGATGAACAGCACGTCTTCGTCGCGGTCCATGATCTCGGCGATGCCTTCGATGGCGCGCCGCAGGTTCAGCGGCGTGGCCCATGGCAAGGTCTCGGCGCTCTCGCGGTGGTTGATCAGTTGCAGGCCGCGGCCGGCGGCATCGAAGCGGCGCGCCATCACGTCGGCCACCATGCTGCTCTCGCGCCGGAACACCTCCTCGCCTTCGTACGGCGCGAAGGTAATCGTGTACATGTCGATCACCCCCGGGCGCTGCGGCTTGAGCGCATCGATCTGATCGCCCAGCAAGGGCAGCTGCGCTTCCATCATCTCCTGGCTCACCTCGAACGGTTCTTCCTCGGGCGCCTCGGGTGCGGGCGGGGCGCGCCACGCCGATGGCGACGGCGCCAGGTAGTGGCCCAATGCCGTGGTGAGCGCGACAACCGCGATCGTGACAATGGTGCGCAGCGGTGCCAGCGGACGGGCGGCGCGCATCAGCACCGCCAGCCGTGCCAGCACGGACCAGAGCGACGGCACGATCCAGATGAGCCATGGCGCCCAGGCGCCGCCGGGGGCGATGACGTTGGTACGAACAACCAGGTAAAAATAGAGTGCCCAGGCCAGCAACGCAAACAAGGTCGACTGCGCGGTCAGCAGGGTGTACAGGTATGCCGCACCGGGGGCGCCATCGGGGCTGCGCCGGACCCTTGGATCGGGCTGGATCAGGTAGCACAGCCACAAGGTCAGCATGGCATTGGCCCACCCGGACAGCAGCGACTTCCAGACAAAGACGGCATCGTCCAAGATGAGGATGCGCTGCAGCAGCACGGCCAGCCCGATCTGAAGCAGCACCTGGAACGCCACCTGCCAGGGCGACGCCGCCAGCCGCTCCCAGCGCGGTGCAAGCAGCAGCATGGAACGCGCGCCTTCGCGCAGCCAGTCGCAGGCGCCCAGCACGCCGGCGCGCGGCGCGGGCCGGGACCCGCGTGCCTGTTCCAGCGCCGGCGGGCCGACGATCTCGTCCACTGCTTCGCTCATGGGCCTTTCCTTGTCCGCTCAGGCGCGTTTGGCGGCCGGCTTGTTGCCCATCGCTTCACCGAGGCGCACCGGACGCTCCGGCGCCCATTCGGCATTGAAGTCGATGGTATCTTTCTTGAACAGCATGACGATGGTCGAGCCAAGCAGGAAGCGGCCCATTTCATCGCCCTTTTTGAGCACGATGTTCTGGTCGTCGTAACGCCATTCCTTGACCACACCAGGGCGCGGCGGATTCACCAGCCCGTGCCAGACCGTGGCCATGCTGCCGACGATGGTCGCGCCCACCAGGGTGAGCACAAAGCTGCCGTGCACTTTCGAGTCGAACACGCACACCACGCGCTCATTGCGCGCGAACAGGCCGGGAATGCCGCGCGCGGCGGTCGGGCTTACCGAAAACAGCGCGCCGGGCACGTAGATCATGCGGGTCAGGCGCCCGTCGCAGGGCATGTGCAGGCGGTGGTAATCCTTGGGGCTCAGGTACAGATTGGCGAAACTGCCGTGCTGGAACTGGGCCGCCAGTGTCGCATCGCCCCCCACCAGGGCGGTGGTGCTGAACTTGTGGCCCTTGGCCTGGAAGATCTGGTCGTCGTCGATGGCGCCGAACTGGCTGATCGCGCCGTCCACCGGGCACACGAAATCGGCCTTGGCCAGCGGCCGCACACCAGGGCGCAGCGGACGGGTGAAAAATTCGTTGAAGCTGGCGTAGCTGGCGATGTCCGGATTGGCCGCTTCCTCCATGTTCACGCCGAACTGGCCGACGAACCAGCGGATCATGGTGGTCGTGTACTGGCCGCCCTGGTGGCCGGCGACGCGGCCCGCGAACCTGGTCAGCCCTAGCTTGGGGAGTAAATAATGGGGAATGACTTTTATGCGATCGGACACGGGCTTCAACCTGTTAAAAAAACGATGGGCAATTATAACGGCGCGCCACGCCTGTGCCGCGCTTTCCGCTGCCCGGGAGGGACAATGGGTCGAAAATAGTCGCCGCGGCGCAGGCCGCGAGGCCCCTCAGCGCGGACGCACGCCGCCGGCCAGGACGGCGGCCGGGTAGTAGCGTTTGAGGCTTTCGTACACGGCGCCGGATTTGACGGCGGCCGCGAACAGGTCCTGGAGCACGGCGCGGTCGCCCGCGCTGACGGTCTGCCTGGAGATGTAGATGCCGCTTTCGCCCCATGGCAGCTCCTCGAGCGGCTCGATGCGCAGCCTGGGCATCATCCAGGTGAAGCGCTTGTCCTCCAGGATGGCGCCGGCAAAGACGGTGGGCGCCATCAGGGTCACGTCGGCAAAGCCGGCGTCGAGCACGCGCGCCACGGCCGCGCCATCCTTTTCGAGCAGCAGGCGGCCCTGGGCCGACAACTGGTCGATCAGGTCGAGGTAGACGTCGCCGTAGTCGAAGCCGCGCACCAGCACCACGCGCAGCTCCTTGCGCGCGAGCAGGTCGCGCACCGAGCGCACCGGCGCGCGCTTGCCGTCCACCGAGAGCAGGGTGGCGCGGGTGCCGATCACGGGAACGAAATAGCCGAGCTGATCGCGCCGCGGGGTGCGCAGGGCGGGCATCAGCAGGTGCGATTTGCCGGCCTCGAACATGGCTTCCTGGCGTGCCCGCGGTACCACCGAAAAAATGAACTTGCAGGGGCTTTTCGCGCTGACGCTGCGCAGCAGGTCGGGGTAGATGCCGCTGATCGACTCACCGCTGATGCTCACGCTCAGGCCGGTGGGCGCGACCGGCACCAGAAACGGCTGTTCGCAGCCGGCCGCCGCAGGCGCGCCGGTGCCGGCGGCGAGGATGGCAATGACAAATGCGGCCGCGCGCGTCGCGCTGCGAATGAAGGTTTTGCCCATCCGCCAATTCTAGCGCATGAGCGCTTCACGTGCGCATTCGATGGGCTTTGAAATAGAAAACCGCGACGCCGATCGCCACCGCCTGCATCGCCGCGCACAGGAAAAAGGTGCTGCCGATACGCCAGTCGTCGGGCGGCAGGTGGCTGGCCAGGCCCAGGATGGCCGTGCCCAGCAGCGGCATGAAGATCACGCCAAGGCTGCTGATCGATTGCAGCGAACCCATCAGTTCACCCTGGGAATGCGAATCCGACCCGCGCGAAATGATGCTTTGCAGCGCAGGCGCGGTGGTAAAAGACAACAAGTTGCACAAAATGAAAACGTACATCATCCAGCCTTTGGTGGCCAGGCCGTACAGTACGAAGGTGATGCAGCCCGACACCAGGCCGATCAGCGACAGGCGCACCTCGCCGAAGCGCTTCATCAGCATGCCCAGCAGGCCGGCCTGGACCACGGCCGCCGACAAGCCCACGCAGAACAGGGCGGTGCCGTTGTCGCCCGGGGTCCAGTTGAAGCGGAAGGTGGTGTACAGCACCCAGGTCGACTGCAGCATCATCTGGGCGAAAGTGGACAGGGCGAACACGATCACCACGGCGCGGATATCGGTGCGGCGCACCAGCTTGAGCAGGGACGCGAAGGGATTGATGCGGGTGATCGAAAACGCCGAGCGGCGCGCCAGCGGCAGCGATTCGGGCACCGCGATGTAACCGTAGACGAAGTTGGCGGCGCACAGGGCCGCCGCCACGAAGAACGGCAGTTGCAGGTTGATTTCGCCCAGCGCCCCGCCGAGCGCCGGGCCGCAGATGAAACCGAGGCCGAAGGCGGCGCCGACCTTGCCGAAGCTTTTGGCGCGCGTTTCGTGGGTCGAGATGTCGGACGCATAGGCCGACGCGACCGACATGCTGGCCGAGGACATGCCGCCGATCACGCGGCCGATGAACAGGAACGCCAGGCTCGGAGCCCACGCGGTGGCGAGGAAGTTGAGGCACATGCCGGCCATCGAGTAGAGCATCACGGGCCGGCGCCCCACCCGGTCGCTGATGGCGCCGAGCATGGGCATGAAGACGAACTGCATCAGCCCGAACACCATCGCCAGCACGCCGAACCAGAACGCCTGTTCATCGCGCCCGCCCACGAACTTGCCGACCAATGCAGGCATGACGGGGATGATCAGGCCAATGCCGAGCATGTCGATGAAGACGGCAACGAGCACGAAATTGAGGTTGCCGGGGGATGCGGGAGCGGCGGGTGCCGCCGCTTCTGCCGGTGTGATGACTGGTTTGCTGCTCATGGAGGAAAGCCCGGGGCCGGGCGCGAATGGGCGAAACCGTATCTTAACGCACTGCGCGCTTGAACGAACACGGCGCTGCCTACAAGGCCCATTCCTGCGCGAAGGCGGCGCGGAAGGCGGTCAGCTGCGCCAGCCGCGCTTCTGCCAGCGCGCGTCCAGCGGCCGTTTGCATCATGGCTGGCAGCCTGGCCAGCTTGACGTCGATATGGTCGAGAGCATAGGCGCGGTCGTCGCGCTCGCGTTCCAGGGCCAGCGGGTCGCTCGGGTGGGCCAGCGCGCTGCCCATCTGGCCGGCGATGTAGAACAGGCGCGCCAGGCCGACCGCGCCCAGGGCGTCGAGGCGGTCGGCGTCCTGCACCAGCTGCGCTTCGATGGTGCGGGGTGGCAGCGCCGCCGAAAAGCTGTGCGTTTCGATGGCGTGCGCCACCGAATCGAGCCTGGCGGCCGGGAAATCGATGGCGGCCAGCTCGCGCCGCGCCAGTTCGGCCGATTGGCGCGACGCCATCGCGCGCTGCGGATGATTCTTGGGCAGGTTGACCAGATCATGCAGATAGCATGCCGCCATCACGGCCAGGGCATCGGCTTCCGGGTGGCTGGCCAGCAGCGCCTGCGCATTGCGCCAGACGCGGTGCAGGTGATTGATGTCGTGGGCGCCGTCGTCGCCGCAGGCGGCGCTGGCCAGTGCCTGCAGGCGTGGCCGCCATGCTGTCAGTTCGTCGGTGCTCATCGTTTGCTCATTTCATGCTCCTTGTGGGGAGCGCGATTATGCCATGCCGGCCAGCCCGAACGCGGCCACGGCGCGCTGCGACAGGGCGTCGGCGGCCTGGTTCTTGTGGCGTGGCAGCCAGCGCACGCAGGCGCCGTCGATGCGGCCGAGCAGGGCCCGGGCGCGCGCGCGGTAGTCCCGCAGCGAGCGCGCGCCCGCCAGCTCCGGCCCATTCACATCGTCGATCACGACGCGGCTGTCGCCATGCACGGTCAGGCCGCGCGCGCCGTGGGCGACGGCCACTTCGAGAACGGCGATGAGCGCCTGGTATTCGGCTTCGCTGCTGTTGCCATAGCCGGCCGGGCGCGCGATTTCAATGTGTTCGCCATCCGGGCCGGTGAGCAGGGCGCCGATGCCGCAGCGTCCCGGATTGGGATGGGCCGAGCCGTCGAACCAGGCGCGCCACGGCGCCGGTGGACCGGCATGCCTGTCCGATCGGGCGCTGCGCGCGAGTGCGCGTTTGGTATCGCGTTCAGCCAGGCGCGCCGTTTCGGCGGCCAGCAGCGCGGCGCGTTCGTCGAGCAGGGCGGCGAGGCCGCGCGCGCCGGCGCGCTGTTCGAGCGTGGCGCGCAAGGCTTGCTCTTCGCTGATGCCGGCCCGTGCGGCCAGTTTGCGGCTGGCGCCGCGTTCGGCCTTGAAGGCCGCCGCGACTAACTGGGCCAGTGCGTGGGTCGGTTCGGCGTGGGTTGGTTCGGTCATGGCGACAGCATAACCGCAACGGCGAAATAGCTGTCGACATCACGCACGGTGCGTAGCGCCGCCGCAGGCGGCGGCCAATGAGCGAGCCAAAAAAAAGCGCCAGCCGGGGGAGCCGGGCTGGCGCTTGCTCAAGCAGACGACGGATTAATCGCGGCGCGGATTGTCCGGACGGCTGTCGCGGTGGTTCGGTACGCCGTCGCCATCACGGTCACGGTCGTAACGGTTCGGGACACCGTCGTTATCGCGGTCACGGTCATAGGCATCGGGCACGCCGTCACGGTCGCGGTCACGGTGTTCCAGGCGATCGGGCACGCCGTTGCGGTTGCGGTCGTGGCCTTCCAGACGATCGGGGATGCCGTCGCGGTCGCGGTCACGGCCCTCCAGGCGGTCCGGAATGCCGTCGCGGTTGCGGTCGCGGCCTTCCAGGCGGTCGGGGATGCCATCGCGGTCGCGGTCACGGCCTTCGCCATGGCGGCTCCAGCGGGCCGGTTCCATGAACCAGCTGCCGTCGCGCTGGACCCAGGTCGGCTGCGAATACACATAGCCTGCACGTTCGCGTACCCACTCGCCGCCAACCCATGCGTGGCGGTTGCCGCGCCATTCCCAGTGTCCGGGAACCCACATGTGGCCGGCGCGGGGGCGCGGAACGCGTTCGTAGCGGGGCGCCGGTGGGGCCACCTGCACCACGGTGTACTCGCGCTGCGCCACCTGCTGCCAGCCGCCGCGGGTCAGGCGATAGCTGTCGTTATCGCGGATCCATTCGCTGCGCTGGTAAGTGTAGCCGTCGCGCGCGCTCTCCCAGTGGCCGGCGGTCCATACGTGACGGTTGTTTTCCCAGTTCCAGAAGCCTGGCGCCCACACATAGCCGCGCCGTGGCGCCGGCACGCTCTCGAAGCGCGGTGGAGGTGGAGCGGTATTGATGATGACACGGAAATCCGTTTGCGCGACCGACGGCAGAGGCATGAAACCGGCGGCGCCAAGGGTGATCAATGCTGCAAAGGTCAGGGTGCGCTTCATTTTTACTTCTCCTTGTGAAATCCTGTGAATTCAATATAACAAGCGGGGTGGCGCTTCAGGAAGTTTGATTCACCTGCTTACAAATGAAACAGAATCCGGGCAACACGTAAGTTCCGTAACGTCGCCCGGTAACCTTGCGCAGTTGGCAAGGTTGCGCGGTTTCGCCGCGCCCCCCGCTAATGCTGGGCAGGCCACGCGCGGGGCGTGCCAGGGGATTGGCGGAGAGATGATGAGAGGCTGGCTCGATACGGTTGTGCAGGCATGGTCGCGGCGCTGGACGGCACGGCGGCGCGCGCGCCGCTTGCGCCAGGGTGCGCGCCCATCGTCGGCGCCACGGGCGTTGGCCCTGGCGTGGACCGGCGCGCACTGGATCGGCGCCGCCGGCATCGTTGGCGCCGTCGCGGGCGCGCTGCTCATTGCCGCCCACGCCCTTCACCTGGCCGCGTCGTCCGAGCCCGGCGCGGCCGTCCTGCAGGGCGCCGGCTTGCCGGTATCCCTGGACACCTTGCAGCCAGCGGCACCCGGGGCGCAGTTCAAGGTGCCGCCGACATCCGGCATCGGCGTGACCGTCCATGGCGATGCGACGGTGCTGGTCGCATCCAGCCTGCGCAGCGCGCCGCCCGTGCGCATCGACCTGTGCACGCAGATGCTCGACAGCGGCAGCCCGCGCCTGCTCCCGCTGCGCATCGGTTACCGCTTCGCCGACGTGGCGCGCTGGGTCGCGCGCAACGAGGCATCGGCCAGCCCTGTCGCGCTGCGCAACATCGCCCTGGCCGGTCCCGACGTGGCAGGCATGCCGCAGGTCCAGTTGAGCGGCGTGGCGCTGCCCGATTTCGCCGAGGCGCATGGTTCGGCATTGCGGCTCGACTGGGCCGGAGCCGACGCCGGAGCGCACTGGCTGGGCGAATCGGGCGGCAGCGCGCGCGGCGCGCAAGGATCGGTCGAACTGCACGGCGAAGGCTGGCTGGTATGGAAAGACGCCGCCTTGCGCTTCCAGCGCCGCGCCAGCAACCGCTGTCGGCAAGCCGGCGAGCTGCTGGTCCAGCTGTTTCGCGCCAACGCCGCGACACCCGCCGCGAAGGCGCTGGTGGTGGCCTTCCCGGCCCACGGCGCGGCCTTGTCGGCATGGCTGGCGCCGGGATCCTATCAAGTGCCGGTTTTGCCGCGCGCCAGCGTGGAAGACCAGGCGCTGTTCCAGGCCTTGCAGCGGCATGGCCTGGTGCGCCTTGGCGCCGGCGGACTGGCCGAACTGGCGCCGCGCGACCTGGCGGCATGGCAGGCCTCCGGCGACGCCGCGCGTGCCGCGCAACTGGCCGGCTGGCCCGGGGCGCGCCTCGATGCGGAGTCCCTGAAGCTGCTCAAACGCCTGTACCGCATGGCCGACGGCGATTATGTGCGCGAGCAGGTCCAGGTGTTCAACAGCGAACGGCGCCTGCTGGCATGGCGCCTCAAGCCGCAGCAGGGCGGCGAATGGCAGGCCAGCGTCGCCTCGGCGCCGGCGTCCACCACGGCGGCGATGCCGCCCGCCGCAGCGCGCCTGTTCGCCGACGTGCCGCAAGGCTGGGCGCCGTGGAGCCGGATCAAAGCCTGGCCGGATGCCGCCGCCGGGGCGCCCGCGCGCCTGATCCTGGCCTTGCCGCGCGCGGCGCAAGCCGGCCAGACGATCGAGTTGATGCTGGTCGGCCGCCTGCGCTCGCTCGACGGCGCGCAACTGCGCGGCCAGCCGCGCGACGCCTGCAGCGGGCGCGATTGCCCGTCGCCGGCATCGGTCCAGTCGCTGGTAATGGAACTGCAACCGGGCGCTCGCAGCATCACCCTTACGGCGGCGCCCCTGCGCATGGCGGGGCTGGCGGGCGACCAGCAATACCGCCATCTGCGCCTGGCGGGCGGCCAGCTTGCGTGGCAACCGCTGGCCGCGAACAGCGCCACGGCGCGCGCCGCGCCGCTGGCGGGCGTGACCCTGGCCGACCGCCATGGCACGGTGGTGTGGAGCGGGGGCGAGCCGACCCGCGCCGCGGTCGATGCGGGTCTCGCGCCCCTGCTGGGCATCCGTGCGGCCCACGCCAACAGCGTGGCCGGCATGCTGGCGCGCGTGTCGGCGCCCGATGGCGTGGCGCACAGCGCGCGGCTGACGCTCGACCTGGCCCTGCAAACGGCCAGCCAGCAGGCGCTCGATTGCATCGGCATGCGGCGCGGCCACTGGAATGGCGCAACGTGCAGCGGCGCGCAAGCCGTGGTGCCGGGCCGCCAGGCGGGCCTGGTCATCCTCGATACCGGCAGCGGCGACGTGCTGGTGGCGGCGGGTGCCGGCAGCGGCGCGGTTACCCCGGCCAACTGGAACGAGGTGCGCGATTTCGACCGCGCCAATCCGGCCCGCAGCCCCCTGCGCCTGCCGGCGTTCCAGCACGATGGCGGCGCCCACCGCAGCCCCGGTTCGACCTTCAAGGTGATCAGCGCGCTGGGCCTGGAACTGGCGGCCAAGCGCGATCCCCAGCTCGAAGCACTGCTAGCCGGCTTGCCGCTGCCGGCGATTAACCGCATGGCGCAGTCGAAAGGCTTCGCCTTCCAGACCAACGCCGCCAGTTATCCGCTCGACACCAGGCTGGCCCACATCACCAATTACAAGGACCAGCACCTGGACCGGCGCGCGCAGGATGGCCGCCTCGGACTGTCGCAGGCGCTGACCTACAGCCTCAATACCTGGTTTGCCTGGTCCGGTGAATTGAGCGATCGCAGCCTGTTCGGCCGCGCCGATGGCGGCGCGCCTGACCTGCAAGCGCTCGATGGCGGTGCCCTGGACAGCGTGCGTCCGATCGTGGCAATGGCGCACCGTCTCGGCTTTGAGCAGGCCGCGCGCCTCGATGGCGGCCTGCTGCCGCCCGACTTCCCTTGGTCGGCCTGGGATGCCTTGCAGGCCAGCGCCGCCCACATCGATCCGATCCACACCCGCCACGAGCTGCGCCAGATGGCGATCGGCCTGCGCATGCAGGTCACGCCGCTGCAAATGGCGCTGGTGGCCGGCGCGGTGGGCGAGGGCAGGGTGATCGCGCCACGCCTGCTGCTCTCGCTCGACGGCCACGACGCGCTTGCGGGCGAGCGCGCTGCGCTGGGCGTACGCCTGGATCGGGTGCGGGCCGGGATGAAGGGGGTGGTCGACAGCGGCACGGCGGCGGCGGCCTTTCGCGGGGCGGGGCTCGATGCCGCGCGGCGTGGCCTGTCCGGCAAGACCGGCACCTCGCCATCGGTGGCCGATGGGCGCGACCTGGCCACTGTGTGGTTCACCGGCTGGCTGGAACCGGGCAGCCTGCCGGGCCAGACCCGGCGCCTGGCGGTGGCGGCTTTTGTGAGCCATTCAGATGCGACCGGGGGCGAGCATGCGGCGCCCATCGTGGCCGCCGTGCTGCGGGCGATGGCGGGGCAGAATCCGGAACAGAAGGGTAAATAGGGGTTTCAAGCGCGCCTTGCCGATTCCCGGGTTATGGCATCATTTTGGTGCTGACACAACGATGGGGATGGTATGCGCTTGCCGGGAACCCGGTATCAGGAACAGGGCTGGGAACAGGTGCGCAAACTGCTTGGGCACTGTTCCCTGCAGGCGTTCGCCGCCTGTTCGCCCGCGCGCCTGCTCGATGCGCCCGACGCACCGGCCGAGAAGCTGGTCGATACATTGGCCGAGTACGTCGACCTGACGGCGCAGGCGCTGCAAGAGTGCGCGCGCTCGGCGCGGGCCGAGTCCCCGGCCAACAGCTATGGCGAAAGCGCGCTGGAACTGTCACTGAGCCTGCTCTACGAGTTGCAGGCGCGCCCCTCCGATTGGGCAGCGCTGTGCGCCGCCGTGGCCGGCGAATACCGGAAAATCGGCGCTTTCTGGGCCACGCCCGGCGGCGACGCCCTCCTGCGCAAGAAAGTCAACGATATGTACGCCGGCCTGCGCGACAAGGTCGATTCGGATAACTACCAGGCGGCGTGCGGGCGCAGTTGCAGTCCTAATAAGATGTATGCGTATCGCATGCTCGATACGGCTTACAGCGACATCGCGCGCATCTTCGGCGCCTGGCGCGAGCACGCGGAGCAGGTCGCGGCCATCTTGGGGCGCGAGGTGGCGGCGATGCCGATCGAGGTGCGCCAGATGCGCTCCATCGGCGCCTGCAAGGCGGAGTGGGTGCTGCGCTGGAGCGGGTCGCTGGAGCGCTTCGGCGGTGGCGCGGGTCCCCTGCACACCAAATCGAAACGCTTCGCCAACCTGAAAAACAGCCCTGACAAGATCGGCGCCATGCTCGCCGAGATCGGCGACTACGAAGAATTGTCGTCCAACCGCGACCGCGACTGGCTGCACGACGCCGGCGAGGCGGCCAACTGGCTCGAAGACCTGTGGCGCGTCGCCGACAATGCCGTCGAGGGGGCCGACAGCCGCATCCTGCCGGCGCCCGAGAGCGAGGACGGCGAGGATGCCGGGGAGGGCCCGGACCCCGATCCGGCGCCGCACGACGCGCCGCAGGCGGCATCGTACGACAGCGCCGTCGCCCTCAGCCTTTCACTGCCCCCCCGCTTCATGGAACTGGCGTGGGCGGTGCAAGACCACGGCAGCTGGAGCGCGCGCGCACTGACGGCGTATTCACTTCCGGTGCGGCTGGCGGTGTACCTGAAAATGCTCGGTGGGCTCGACGACAGCTATCCCGGCGAATGGCTGGACCCGGCCACCGGCGAGCTGCCGACCATGCAGCAACTGGCGGTGCTGGACCAGATATCGCTGCCGACCTTGCGCAAGCGCCGCGACGCCGCTATCGCCAGCCTGCTGGAGGCAGTTCCATGAAGGAGAATGATGTGAAAACGAACCAGGAAGCCGACCGCAAGCTGATCGAGCGCCTGCTGCTGTCGCGCCGCGTGGAGGGCGACCGCCTGATGCTGGCCGATGCCGTGCTGCTGGCCGCGATCGTCGGGACCCACCCCTTGAGCGGCGCCGAACTTGCCGCCTTGCGCGCCTCGCCCCTGACCCTGCGCCGCTTCCGGCAGTTGGCCATTGAGTGCCGAGGCGGAGCACTTGCGGCCAACGACGACGCCTGGAGCGGCAGCGCCGGCATGCTGCGCGCCGCCTCCGACGGCGCCGATCTGGCCCGTCTTCTGACCGACGACGGCCACTGGACCTTGCATTTCGTGGCGCACGGTGACGCATGGCGCCTGATCCTCTCGCTCGACCCCGCCGCGCCGTTCGCCGCGCGCCTGCTGCGCGAGCAGCCGATGCTGCGCGTGGTCGACGGCGGCGGCGCGATCCTGCTGCAAGGCCGGCTCGATACGGACGGCGAGATCGAATGCGGCTGGCCCTTCGACGGCGCGCCCGCGCACCACTTTCAGCGGTTCGGCGCGCGCTTCGCGGTCGAACCGGTGCACTCGTGAGGAAGGCGATGATCGGTCTGTTCAAGCGCCCGGCCAAAGCCACGCCGCCCGATATGTCGGCGCTGGGCACGGCCACCCTGGCACTGCGCATGGGCCCCGGCTGCACGGTGCCGAAGGGCTGCATCGGCGTGGTGGCCGACCAGGGCGGGCATACGCGGCGCGTGGCGGAAAGCACCCGCATCGTGCTGGCCGACAGCGAGAACGCGTTCTGCTTTCATCCGGGGCCGTACGGGGCCGACCTGCTGCCGTTCGCGGCGGCGCCCGAACTGGGGCTGCATCTGTCGTTCGCGGTCGACGCTCCCGATCCGCGCGTGGCGCAGCAGCGCTTCGACCTGTACCTGGCCAGCGAAGCGGGCGACACGCTCGGCCTAGGCGACTTTTCCGCAGCCATCGAGGCGGCGCTCCAACAGGAGCTGGCGCTCGGCCATCTGGCGCTGCCGCCGTGCACCACCCTGGACGAATGGAACGCCTTTCGCGGCGGCTTCAACCAACTGTTATATACCCGCTTCGGCATCAGCGTCGATGATTGCGTGCCGGTCGACCTGGGCGAACGGGTCGACTATGCGGCTCTGCTGCTGGCGCGCGCGCTGGAGACACCGGAAGTGCCGGCGCCGCCGCCGCAGCCGGTGGCCGCCGCCGCGCCATTCGACGCCACGGCCGCCGACGCAAAGGCGCTGCGCCGCCTGTTCCTGGAGCTGCCCTGCGTGATGCATGGCTTGCGCATGGCGGTGCTCCCGCCCGGCCAGGCACTGTTCCAGCAGCATATGGCGCTGCTGCAGCGGCTCGACAAGGTGAGCCTGTCGATCAACACCATGCCGGATCTGGCGCTGGCTGCGCCGGGCGAAATGCTGCCGGCCGACCGCCAACTCGCGCGCACGCGCCACAGCCTGCGCGCGGTCGTCGCGCTTGACGATGCCTGGGCTCTGCTGGCGCGCCTGGGACTGGCGGCCGATGCCGACCTTGCGCCGCTGTTCGATGATGCCGACCGCATCATCGCCAACCTCGAACACGAGTGCGCGGCGCGTCGCGTGGCGGTTCCTGTTCCCGAGAGCGAGCCCGCATGAGCATCACGACCGACAAGCGGCGCAGCGCGGAGTGCCGCAGCGTGCTGGCCGGCGGCGCGCTGCTGACCGTCAGCGCCACCTTGCGCCCGCGCGCGGGCCGCGCCGACGTCAAATGCAGCGGCGCCGGCGACGCCGCCCTGGCCGAACGCATGCAGCAGGTGGTGCGCATGGCGCGCCTGACCGAAGGCTGTTTCGACAGCCGCGACCAGGTCGTTATCAGCATCGACCGCGCTCCCGGGCGCCATGAACGCGACTGGGAACTGGCCGTGGTGCTGGCCGACCGCATGGTGCGCGGGGTGTGGCAGAGCACCGGTCCCGTGCTGGCCAACGGCTGGTCGGAACAGTGGCAACTGGGGCGCATCGGCGGCCATGACGTGGCCAACGCCCCCGCGCACGCGCTGCTGGGCGGGCCGCAGGGCCTGGGATGGCTGGGCGCCCTGACCGGTCAGCCCGACAGCGCGGCCAGCGTGGCTGCGGCGCGCGCCTGGTTCCCCCTGCACAGCGGCGGCATCAACGACAGCTTGTGCTGGGTCGAAGTCAATGTGTATCCGCTGGCCGGGGCGGGCGGGGACGAAGAGGAAACGATCGCCGCGCCCGGGCTCGATCCGGTCCAGTTGCTGGCGGTGCGCCAGGCGCTGGCCGGCGCACGCCATTTCGACGGCCGCGCGCTGGGGCGCTGGCGCACGGTGGTGCGCTTCGGCCAAGCGCGCTTCCAGGGTAATTCGTTCGAGCTGGCGCTGGTGATGGCCGACCGCATGGCGCGCGGACGCGAATTTCTGGCGCGCGGGAGGGTCATCGCGAGCGGCTGCTCGGGGGCGTGGCATGCGGGGCGGGTCGATGCGGTCGACGGCTGCGTGCCCAAGTGCGAGCTGATTTTGCGGCAGGCCGTCGCCGGCGACCGGATTTTGCTGCCCAAGGCATGGGAAGACGCGCTGGCGCCCGGCTTCCTCGATGCCGTGCGCGCGCGGGGTGCCAGCGTGGCGTTGGTCGAGCGGATCGGGATTATCTGAACACGCGTTTTAGCTAGCGGCGTGCGCGACGGCCGCGGGCCGCTTCCCCTGCTAAAATCGCGATGCCCGGGTACGTTTGGTGAAAAGTAGTGCAAGTTGAACAACCAGGAGTCGATATGTTCCAGATGTTTGGTTTTGGCGGTGTGGCCTGTCCCCGTTGCGAGCATCAGAATGCCGGCGATTCCGGCTATTGCGCCAAGTGCGGCCTGACCTTGGGCGCACCCCGCAACGAGCCGGTGTTCCGCGAGAACCGCTGGATTCCCGGCGCCGACGAACTGGCCGTGTTTTTCGGCGTCGAGCAGCTTTCCGGCCTGTTCGTGAAGACCTTGCGGGTGCCCGCCACCACGCGCGCCTACATTCTCCAGGCGGGCAAGGCGACCGAGGTGCCGCAGGGCGAGTACGAGATCGAGGGCTTTTTCACGCGCCTCAATCACCTGCTGCGCAATCAGCATGCCGAAATCCTCATCACGCGCACCGCCGCCATGCCGGTCGAGTTTTCCTTCGACGACCTGCTCACGGCCGAACACTTGGCCATCGGGGCGCGCTTCACGGTCAGCATCAAGATCGAACAGGTCAGCGCCTTTGCCCAGTACTTCATGACCATGCCGGGCGCCGTCACCTCAAGCCATTTGCGCGAGCTGCTGGCGCCCTCGGTGCGCCAGCTGGCGGCCGAATTCATCGCCGGCCAGTCGATCCGCGACATGTCGGGCAACCGCGACCTGCGGCCCCAGCTCGACGAGCGCCTGCAAGGCTCGCTCAAGCTGCGCCTGGCCCAGTACGGGCTGGCGGTGGCGCAGGTCGATACACTGGCGCTGCGCCACGATAAATTCGACGCCCACCAGGCGCGCATCGGCACCCTGTGGCTGGTGGCGGACGAGCGTCACGTCAAACTCGAACACGCGAAACAGCTCGACCAGCTGTACAACGACGAGGAATGGCAGCGCATCCGGCGCGAGGAGCAGGAAAACCGCCTGCGCTACCGCCGCCAGGAACTGCGCCAGGACGACAGCATCGACAAAGCCGAATTGACGTTGCAGAACGCCGAGCGCCTGGAATCGCTGCGCGCGCGCGAAATCGACCTGTATGGACGCATCGTCGATTCCAAAAACCGCAAGCAGGCGCTGGAACGGGGCGCCGGCGACATCGTCAACGAACTGGAACACGAGCTGGCCAAGAAGGGCGCGGCGCGCGAGGACGAGTCGACCGAGTGGGCGCACCTGCGTCATCTGGCCCAGCTGCGCATGCGCACCGAACTCGAAGTGGCGCAGCAGGCCGCGCTGGAGATGCGCCAGCTGGCGCAGCAGCGCTTCTCGCATCAGTTATTGCAGCAGCAGATCCAGAACAAGATCACGCAGGCGCTGGGGATCGAGGATGAATCGCGCAAACGCGCCGAGCTGGCGCGCCTGCACCAGGCGCAGCAAGCGGCCAGCGAGCGCGAGACGGCCATGGAAGCGGAGCAGCACAAGGCCCGCTGGCAGTCGCTGGCCCTGGCCAACGCGGCCCACAAGCGCGAGGCCGAGCGCGTCGCCGAATGGGAAGACCAGCTGGCGCTGGACCGCAAGCGCGACTTGCTGCGCGCCGACATGCTCAAGGATACGGGCGCCAAGGCGGACGCCGAAGAGGTCAACCAGAAAATCGAGACCCTGCGCCGCGGCGGCGCCCAGCAGGACGCCATCGCCCAGCACGAAAAGCTGCTGCGCACGATCGACGCCGACGGACGCCATGCGCGCCAGTCGCAGCAGATCGAACTGGAAGCGGAAGAACGGCGCCACGCGCTGCGCCAGCAGGAGCAGGAGGCGGCCTGGCAGCAGGAACTCAAGCGCCTTGCCCACGAGCGCGAAACGCAGTTCGCGCAGCAGGCGCACGAAGCGGAACTGGCGCGCATCGAGATTTCGCGCGTGTCGACCATCGGTAACTTGAGCGACACCGGCAAGGTGGCGCTGGCGGCAGGCCCGAACGCGCTGGCGCTGGCCGACGTGATGAAAACCCAGGTCCACGCCGGCATGACGCCGCACCAGCTGGCGGCGCTGGCGTCGGTGGTGGCGGCGACCTACAGCGTCACGCCGGCCGAAGCGGCGCGCGGCGCGCAGGAGCGGGTCGAGCGCGAACGCGCCCTGCGCGACGCCGAAGTTGACAAGGACCGGCGCCACCAGCTCGACCTGCTGGGGATGCAGAACGATGTGAACAAGGCGGCGCTGGCCTCGCAGTCGGCGCTCGGCACCGGCGTGGCGCAGGGTGGCGCGCAGGTGCGCTATGATCAGGCCCCGCGCCCGGTGGTGCGCATGTGTCCCAACGGGCACCGGGCCGGTCCCAATGATAAATTTTGTGCCGAATGCGGCGCGGCGATCCAACCTTGACAGGACAGATGCAAACGGCAAGAGACAAGATCCGCGAACTGCGCAGCCTGCACGAAGATGGCCTGCTAAGCCAGCAGGAGTTCGACAGCCGCAAGAACGCCATCCTGGATGCGGAGTACGCGCCGCCCGGCGGCAGCGGCACGCCCATGGCGCCGCCGGCGATCCACATCCGCCAGGGCACCGAGATCGGGCTGATGGCAGGCCAGGAAATCGGCCCGCAAAACCGCCGCTACCGGCTGGAACAGCTGATCGCGCAGGGCGGCATGGGCCAGGTGTGGCAGGCGATCGACCTGGCCACCCACGCCGAACTCGGTCACAGCGCGATGGTCGCGCTCAAGATCCTGCCGCCGCAACTGACCCAGAGCGCCACCCACGCCAAGCTGCTGATCGAAGAAGCGACCCAGGCGCGCCGGCTGGCGCATGAACACATCGTGCGGGTCTACGAGTGGGCCCAGGATCCGGCCACGTCGAGCTATTTCATCATCATGGAATGCCTGGAAGGCGAGGATCTCGACAGCCTGCTGGCGCGCGAAGGCACATTGAGCCTGGCGCGCGTGCAGGAGCTGCTCACGCCGATTGCCGACGCCTTGCAGTACGCGTGGGACAAGCACAAGCTGGTTCACCGCGACATCAAGCCGGGCAATGTGTTCGTCACCAAAAAGGGCGAGGTCAAGCTGCTCGACTTCGGCATCGCCGCGCGTGCGCGCAGCAGCGCGAGCAGCATCGGCCTGGAGGCGCCCGGCAACTCGGGCACGGCAGGCTACCGCGCGCCGGAAGCGGGCACCCTGCAACGCCAGCCGAGCCGCGCGCTCGACGTGTATGCGGTGGCGGTGATGATCTACCAGATGGTGGAAGGCCACATGCCGTTCGATGGCCCGCGCAGCGCCAGTCACGAGCCGCCGCGGCCCGAGGCGCTGTCGGCGCGCGAATGGGATGCGCTGCGCGGCGGCTTTGCCTTCGATCCGGACCAGCGGCCGGCCACGGTGCCGGACTTGCTGGCCTCCTTGCGCGGGGCGGTGGGGCCGTCGCCGCAGGAGCTGGCGGCGCAGCATGCCGCGCAACAGGCGCAGGAACAGGTTGCGCATGCGGCGCAGCAGGCGGCATCGCGCGCGCAGGAAGAGCAGCGCGCGAGACAGTTGGCGGTGCAGCGCAAGGCGGAGGCGGAAGCGGCTGCGGCGGCCCATCTGCTCAAGGAAAAGCAGCGCAAGGAGCAGGAAGCGGTCGAGCGCGCCGAAGCCGATGCTGCCAAGCGCGAACGCAAGGAAGCACTGCGCCAGCAGTTGCGCGAGCGGCGCGAGGCCGACGCCGAGAAGGAGCGCAAGGCGCGCGAGGATCAGCAGCGCAAGGCCATGCAGGCCAAGGCCGTGGCGGCGTATCGCGCCGAGCAGCAGCGCGCGCGCGAAGAGATGGCCGAGCGCGGCGCGGCAGAACGCGGCCCGGCCGAACCGGCAGCCGAGGTGCCGGTTGAGCTCCCGGAAGCGGGCGGTCCGGTTGCCGACACCGAAGGCGTTCTGCGTGACCGCTTTTTGGACGGCACGGGCAAGGGGCCGGAGCTGGTGCTGCTGCCGACCGGGCGCTTTCTGATGGGCTCCCCGGAGCACGAGCGCAAGGTCGCGATGCGGGCCGGCTCACAGCAATCGTGGGTGGAGCGCGAAACGCCGCAGCACTGGGTCGGCATCGAGCATCCGCTGGCGATGGGGCGTTTTCCCGTCACGGTGGGCGAGTGGCGCCAGTTCGTGCGCGCCACCGGCTGGCAGCCGCATGGCGAGGTCGATTGGGCCGCCCCGGGGTTTGCCCAGACCGACGCGCATCCGGTGGTGGGCGTGACCTGGCACGACGCGCAAAAGTACGTGCGCTGGCTGAGCGAGAAGACCGGGCAGACTTACCGCCTGCCGAGCGAGGCGGAGTGGGAGTATGCCTGCCGCGCCGGCACCAAAACCGCGTTCAGCTTCGGCGACGAGATCGATACCAGCCTGGCCAATTACGATGGCAACTACACCTACAACGGCAGTCCCAAGGGCGAGTACCGCCAGGGCACCACACGCGCCGGGCTGTTCGCGCCCAATCCGTGGGGGCTGTACGACATGCACGGCAATGTGTGGGAGTGGGTGCAGGACACGGTGCACGACAATTACGAGGGTGCGCCGGCCACCGGGAAAGCCTGGGAGCAGGGCGGGGACCAGAGCCGGCGCATCCTGCGCGGCGGCTCGTGGCTGTACAACCCGCGCTATCTGCGCTCGGCGCTGCGCAATGGGTTTTCTGCGCAGCTCAGTAATGATATTGTCGGGTTCCGCGTAGCGCGCAATATCATCGCGCCCTGAAAGGTTATCTTGCCACGGGTGCGCCGCGAGCGCGATACTGGTCGTTTCAATGTCCAGATACAGTTCATCATGCAGCGCTTCGCTACCTTAAAGACAATGTCACCTGCCAATCCACCTCCCGATTTCGTTCCAATTTTTGAGTTTGTTAACAATCGCTCGACCCCGATCACGCTTTATCTGGAGCTGACGCCCCAAGAAGTCGAATTGTTACCGGGCGATGCGGTGCAGGTATTGGTGTACAAGGAGGATGAGACCTTGCCGATTCATCTGGAACTTGGCGACGACTATCTTTGCATTCATCCTAATCGGAGTTGGGGAAACTGGTACGTGTACAAAAACGGTGAGGACTTCTCCGGAACGCCTTACCGGACACCCTATACAAAGCCATTCGTTTTCACCTGACGTATGTCCGCATCCGCCGCCGGGCGGCGTGGGTGGTTCCGGCATGAGAGTTGCGCGGCGTGCGTCCTGCAGGCTCCCCCCATTCCGTGGGATGCGCGCTGCCGCGAAAGGGTGTAAATTCCGCCCACACCCACCCTCATCAAGAAGGAACATCATGTCCATTACCGTCAAGCGCGACCTGTCGCAGCCAATGCGCCATATCGTCCACGTGCGCAACCACCTGATCCCGGCCGACGGCTCGGTCGAGGAGGGCGGCGCCGATGCCGGACCGTCCCCGCACGACCTGTACGACGCCGCCCTGGGCGCCTGCAAGGCCCTCACCGTGGTCTGGTACGCCAAGCGCAAGGGCATTCCGGTCGAGGACATCGAAGTGACTGTCGAACGCGACGCCAGCGAGGAGCGCAAGGGCGTGTACCGCCTGTCCGCCGCGCTACGCCTCGAAGGCGAGCTGTCCGACGCCCAGCGCGCCGAGCTCCTGGCCGCCGCCGAGAAATGCCCGATTCAAAAGCTGATGACCGGCGTGACCACCGAAATCACCACCACCCTGGTGCAGCCATGAGCATCGCCTACTTTTTCAAGCCGCACGAAAAGGATATCGGCGGCGGCTTTCGCGTGCGCCGCGTGCTGCCGGCGGCGGCCAAGCAGGCGGTCGGGCCGTTCATTTTCTTCGACCATTTCGGTCCCATCGACGCGCCGGCCGAGGCCAATCACGATGTGCGTCCGCATCCCCACATCGGCCTGGCCACGGTGACGTATCTGTACGAAGGCGCGATCGAGCACCGCGACAGCGTCGGTTCGGTGCAGCGCATCGAGCCGGGCGCGATCAACTGGATGACCGCCGGCAGCGGCATCGTCCATTCCGAACGTACCCCGCTTGACCTGGCCGGCAAGCCGCGCCGCTCGCATGGCCTGCAGCTGTGGGCTGCGCTGCCACGCGCGCACGAGGAAGATCCTCCCAGCTTCGCGCACACACCGGCGAGCGACATCCCGGTGGCGCAGCTCGACGGCGCGCTGGTGCGGGTGCTGATCGGCAGCGCCTTCGGCCAGACCTCGCCGGTGGCGACCTTCAGCGAAACGCTGTACCTCGATATCGCGCTTGACCCGGGCCGCGCCATCGAACTCGATGACCTGCCGCAGGAAGCGGCGATTTATCCCGTCAGCGGCGAGATCGCGATCGATGGCGAGCCGCTGGCGCCGCACACGATGGCGTATATCGAGGCCGGCACGGGCGCGAGCGTGTACGCCAGCGCCGGCGCGCAGTTCGTCGTCATCGGCGGGGCGCCGCTCGATGGCCACCGGAATATGTACTGGAATTTCGTCTCGTCGAGCAAGGAGCGCATCGCGCGCGCTTGCGACGACTGGGAGCAGCAGCGCTTCGGCAAGGTGCCCGGCGAAACCGAATTCATTCCCCTGCCCAAGCGCTGACGGGAACTTTGCAGCACGGCAGCGGTCTAAGCATGTACACCAACCGCATGGAGGCGATCATGAAGATTCCTGATGAGCTGCAAATTCCCGCTGTCGTGTTTGCAATGCAGGCGGCGCTGCTGTTCGGCGTGGCGATGATCTTTCTGGTGCTGTCGTCCGGCATCTGAACCCATTCTCCCGGCAGCGGCATTCCCCGCCGCTGCCGCTGCCGGGTTGTTCCTCTAAAACAACAATTCAACAAATTTGAGTGTTTCTTCAATGCACGTATAATTGCTCATGGGACATAATACAGCCCCAGCCTTTAGCAACCTATTGAGGAAACACATGAACCAACCACTGCGCCTGACCCTCGTCACCGCGATCCTGGCGGCCTTTGGCGTCGCAGCGCACGCCGCCGATTCGCCCACCGTCACCATCAGCGGGTTCGGCACGGCCGCCCTGACGGCGACCGATACGAATGACGTCGAGTATGCGCGTTTCAACCAGGCCGCCGGTGTCGGCACGAGTCCGCGCGCCGGTGTCGATTCCAATTTTGGCATCCAGGGCACGGCCAGGATGAATGACTGGCTGTCGTTCACCGCACAGGGCCTGGCGCGCAAGAATGCGCGCGATGCCTGGGGCGCCGAATTGAGCTGGGCGTTTGCCAAGTTCAAGGTCAGCGATGAAGTGTCGATCCGTGTCGGCCGCATCGGCATGCCGATCTACATGATTTCCGATTTCCGTCAGGTCGGCTACGCCAACACCATGATCCGTCCTTCGCGGGAAGTGTACGGCCAGATCTACGGCGACTCCTACGATGGCGTCGATGCCATGGTCCAGCATAACTTTGGCGACACCACCGTGACCGCCCAGATCGGCGTCGGCACGATGTCGGCCAGGATCACCGACGACAACCGCATCAAGTACAAGCCGGCGACCACGATCAATATCGTGGCCGAAAACGGCCCGTTCACGGTGCGCTTCGGCCGTGCCGACGCCAAGGTCAGCGTGGAAGACAGCGAATCGATCGACGGCTTGCTGGCTACCCTGCGCAAGGTGGGGATGTCCAGGGTCGCCGACGAGCTGTCGGTCACCGATGTCGACGGTTCCTTCACCTCGCTCGGCGTCACCATGGATTACAAGAATATCCTGGTGCAAAGCGAATATGCGGTGCGCAAGACCGACTCGCTTGCCCTGCCGAACACCACCTCCTACTACGCGATGCTCGGTTACCGCTTTGGCAAGATCACGCCGTTCTACTACTACGGCAAGGTCAAGCAGGACAGCGCGCGCGTGTACGCCGGCTTGCCCGCTGCCGGTCCGTTGGCGCCGCTGAGCGCTGGGGTTGCGATGGCCATGAAGACCGGCCTGCAATCGACCAATGCCGTTGGCGTGCGTTGGGACTTCAACAAGTCGGCCGCCTTGAAGGTGCAGATCGACCACATCAAGCCGCGCGATGGCGCCGGTACCTTCCTGCGGGCCAAGCCAGGCTTCAGCGATAGCGTGAATGTCTACGCCGCCGGCATCGATTTCGTATTCTAAGGAGAACCGTATGAAAGTAACTATCGGCACCTTGCTGCTGGCAGCAGGCATGTTTGGGGCGACCGTGCCCGCGCTCGCGGAAATCGTCGTGGTCGTCAATCCAAAAAATCCGGCCACGCGCATGTTCAGCGAGCAGGCGGCCCAGTTTTTCACCGGAAAATCGGCCCTGTTCACGCCGATCGAGTTCAATGAAGGCGCGGCTATCCGCACCGAGTTCTACAGCAAAGTGCTGCAGAAGGAACCGGCCCAGGTCAAGGCGATCTGGTCCAAGCTGGTGTTCACCGGCAAGGGCACGGCGCCCAAGGAATACCACACGGCGGCCGAAGTGAAAAAGGCCGTCGCGGCCGATGTGAGCGCCATCGCCTACATCGACAAGTCGGCCGTGGATGAGAGCGTGAAAGTCATCCTCACGGTGCAGTAAGCAATTGCCTGCCGGGCCGCGGTGCCCGGCACACCTCTCCTTGTTCTCCGTTTTATTTCCCCGTTTTGTTCGCCATCGATTGCCAAGGGTAATGCATTCTTGCGCTTCGTTATTGGAAAAAATATTCTATTTGGCATGGCATTAAGTTACCTTTCGTGAAGAAGTTATTCGATAGGCTAGATTAAAGCGCACCAATGCCTGCTTGTGTTCCTTCGATACAACGCTTTCGTGAAATTGGGCGAGTGAACGGTACACAAATAGTTACTCGTGTCCCACACTAAGGCTTCAGCACTCGCGAACCATTGAGGAGATAGAATGAATCAACCACTGCGCCTTGCCTTGGTTTCAGCAATCCTGGCAGCCTTCAGCATGTCGTCGCACGCGGCCGATGGCCCGACCGTGACCATCAGCGGATTCGGTACCGCGGCCCTGACCGCGACCGATACCGACGACGTCGAATTCGCCCGCCCGAATCAGCAGGCAGGCGTGGGCAAGAGCCCGCGTCCCGGCGTCGATTCGAATTTCGGCATCCAGGGCACGTCCAAGATGAACGACTGGTTGTCGTTCACCGTGCAGGGTCTGGCCCGCAAGAATGCGCGCGATGCCTGGGGCGCCGAACTGAGCTGGGCGTTCGCCAAGTTCAAGGTCAACGATGAGATATCGATTCGGGTCGGCCGCATCGGCATGCCGATCTACATGATTTCGGACTTCCGCCAGGTGGGCTACGCCAACACCATGATCCGTCCGCCCACCGAAGTGTATCGCCAGGTGAACGGCGATTCCTTCGATGGCGTCGATGTGGTGTATCAGCACAATTTCGGCGACACCACGGTGACGGCGCAGGCTGGCATCGGCAATATGAAGGCCAAGAGCACCGACGATGCCAAGGTCAAGTACCGGCCGGCGACGGCGATTCACATCGTGGCCGAAAACGGGCCGTTCACCGTGCGCTTCGGCCGTGCCGATGCCAAGGTCACCGTGGAAGACAACAAGGCGCTCGACGGCTTGCTGGCCACCTTGCGCCGGGTTGGCCTGACCCAGGTCGCGCAAGACCTCAGCATTACTGATGTCGATGGCTCCTTCACCTCGGTCGGCTTCACCATGGATTACAAGAATTTCCTGATACAGACCGAATACGCGATGCGCAGGACCGATTCGCTCATCATCGTGGACACCAATTCCTACTATGCCATGTTCGGCTATCGCTTCGGCAAATTCACCCCGTACTACTTCTACGGCGACACCAAGCAGGACAGCGCCCGCACGTATGCCGGCTTGCCGACCAGCGGCCCACTGGCGCCGCTGACGGCCGGCGTGAATGGGGTGGTCAAGGCGGCGCAGCAATCGACCAACGCGGTCGGCCTGCGCTGGGACTTCAGCAAGTCCGCCGCGCTCAAGGTGCAGGTTGACCGGGTCAAGCCACGCGATGGCGCCGGCACGTTCCTGCGGGCCAAGCCTGGGTTTCACGATACTGTGAACGTCTACGCCGCCGGTATCGACTTTGTATTTTAAGGAGAGCAGCATGAAGACAACAATCGGCAAGATGCTGCTTGCGGCAGGCTTGTTTGCGACGACCGTGCCCGCGTTCGCGGAAATCGCCGTGATCGTCAACCCCAAGAATCCGGCCACGCGCATGTTCAGCGAGCAGGCGGCCCAGTTTTTCATCGGCAAGTCGGCCTTGTTCACGCCGATCGAGTTTAACGAAGGCGCGCCCATCCGCACCGAGTTTTACACCAAGGTGCTGCAGAAGGAACCTGCGCAGGTCAAGGCCATCTGGTCCAAGCTGGTGTTTACCGGCAAGGGCACGGCACCGAAGGAATATCATTCGGCAGCCGAGGTAAAAAAGGCGGTCGCGGCCGATGTGAGTGCGATCGGCTACATCGACAAGTCGGCCGTGGACGATACCGTGAAAGTCATTCTCACGGTGCAGTAAGCATCGGCAGAGCGCCCACAGCCGGGCGCGCGGCGCCATGAAGGCCCTCCTGTTGTCCGGGAGGGCCTTGTCGTTTCGGGAACAGAAATTTGCCGGCGCGCTCGCGCATCTGCTAGGCTGGGCGACCGCGGCACGCCGCTCACCACGCCCACCCGATGACGTCACTTCCCGCAGCGCCCCAGACCATTCCCCCAGCCGATGGCGTACCCGTCTTCGGCCGCTTCGCCGGTGCCGCCACGCGCTTCGACTGGGCCCGCCTGGCGGCGCCGCACGCGCGCAGCCGCTGGTGGCGCCGCTTCCACCACAAGCGCTGGCACTACACCGCGCTGGCGACCGATCAATTGTTTTGCGGTATCGCCATCGTCGATGTCGGCTGGACCAACACGGCCTTTGCGTATGTGTTCGAGCGCGGGCAGCGCGCGGTGGTCGCGGGCTTTTCGCGCGACGGCATTCCGGGGCTGACCGCGCGCCTGGCCGATCACGCGGGTGAACAGAGCCGTTTCAGTTTTGCCGGCAGCCGCATCGAGATGTCGGCCAGCACACTGTCGCTGCGCTGCAAGGATGTGCGGATCGATGCCGCCTTCGGCGCACCGGGCGCGCCGCTGTTGCTGGCCGTGGGACCGGTGCAGGGCGGGGCGGTGCATGCGACGCAGAAATCATCGGGCCTCGCGCTCACGGGCATGGTGCGCGTTGGCGAGCGCGCGTACCAGCTTGATGGCGGCGTTGCCAGCTTCGACTATTCGAACGGTTTACTGGCGCGCAACACGGCGTGGCGCTGGGCGTCGGCGCACAGCCTGGAACTGGGCTTCAATGTGCAGGCCGGCTATTTCGGCTCGCACGAGAACGCCTTGTGGCTGGACGGACGCCTGATCGGACTTGGCGCCGCCACGTTCGAGTTCGTCGAAGGCGATCCGATGGCGCCGTGGCACGTGTTCACCGATGACGGCTTGCTCGACCTGCATTTCACGCCGGAAGGGGCGCGCCGCGAGGACAAGAACCTGCTGGTGGCGGCCAGCCGCTATGTGCAGCCGATCGGCACCTTTTCCGGGTGGGTGAGGGCGAGCGCGGATGGGCCGCGCCGTGCCGTGGTCCGTTTGGCCGGCGTGACCGAAGACCACGCGTCGCGCTGGTAGCGCATGGCAGCGCCCGCCCGCGCGCAATGCGGCGGACAGGCCGGCGCGGACAGGCCAGCGCGTTCGGACAGGGCGCGCAGACATCGGCGCCACATGCATATCTTTTTATCTTGACATCAAAATTCAATCGGCATATATTTCATTTTCCAGATTTGGAAGCGTTTCCATAATGGAGAGAATGTTAAGTTTCCGCTCTCCAATTTATCGAAAAAAAACGCGTGCACAAGCGTGCGGCCCGGCCGACGAGGAGACCGATGTCCGCTATGAACCGCTCATGCAACAGGCGTTCCGGGGCCTGGCTTTTCCTGTCCGACGCAGTCCGGGCCGCGCGTATCGCTGAGCCGGCCGCATGTTCCACCTGAATCCTGACAGGCCGCGCGCGTTTTGCGCAGTCTGGCACAGCGCGGTGCCGATGCTGATGGAAGCGCTACCAACGTGCTTCCCGACCCTGTGCCGCATTTTATGAAGAGCTTTACTAGGAGACATTGTGAAAAATCAAGATAACAAGCTGGTCAGCCGGAAACGCAAATTCGTCCTGTCCGCCATCGCGGGCAGTATCCTGGGCATCTATGGCGCCGGCGCGAGCGCCAGCGTGACCAATCCCGTGATCGGCCAGTTGCTGTGGTCGGAAGAGTTCAACGGCCCCAGCCTGAACAGCTCGGTCTGGACTGCGGAAGACGGCAATGGTTGCCAGATCAACCTGTGCGGCTACGGCAACCAGGAACTCGAGTACTACAGCCCGAACAATCTCTCCATCGTCAATGTGCCGTTCGAGCCCAATTCGCGCGCGCTGGCGATCAAGGCCCAGCGTCAAACGGTCGGCGCCAATTCCTTCACTTCCGGCAAAGTGACATCGGCAGGCAAGGTGCAGGTGCAGTACGGCATGATCGAACTGCGCGTGAGCACGCCGCAGCTCGGCACCGGCTTGTGGCCGGCCGCGTGGCTGCTGGGATCGAGCCCGCAGACCTGGCCGCGTAATGGCGAGATCGATATTCTGGAGATGGGCCACCGCGCCAGCTCGCGTGCCGCCGCCGGCAATGCGCCGATGGACAGCTTCGTCGGTTCGAACGTGATTACCTACCAGCAGGCCGCCTGCGTGCCGGGTAACGAAAGCTGCGCCGCGTCGACCGCGTGGCAAACCAAGAACTGGTACATCGCTCCGACCTCGATGGCGAACCGCTTCGTCACCTATCGCATGTACTGGACCGAGTCGCAGATGCGTTTTACCGTCGTCGATAATGGCGTCGAGCACAATTTGTACGATAACCCGCTGCCGGTCAATTCGACCGCGCTGCAGGCGCCGTTCTATCTGCTGCTGAACCTGGCGGTGGGCGGGAACTTTACCGATGCGGCGTCGCCGGGACAAGTCACGGCGCCGCTGCCGGGCACGATGTATGTCGATTATGTGCGCGTGTATCAGCTCGACGGCAAGGGTACGGTCAAGCTGGGCAACCAGACGACGCCGGAAGTGGGCAAGTTCGGCGTGTTCACCGATAACACCGCCGTCAATAACAAGCAGGTGGCCGGCACCAGCTCCGACATCTTTGTGTGGAATAACTCTTCCATGTCAGGCGGGAATACCCCGCCTTACGAGGGCAGCAATGTGATGGCCTTGAACTATACCGCGCCAAACCAGTGGTTCGGCGGCAGCGTGCAATCGCGCCAGGCGCACGACATGAGCAATTTCAGGAACGGCAATCTCAAGTTCCGCATCAAGATTCCTGCCAATGTGGCGTTCAATGTGAGTATCCAGGATACCTACACCAACCAGAACGCGGTCAAGTTCCCGGCCAATGCGACCACGTATGGCCTGGTGCGTAACGGTGAATGGGCCACGGCGACGATTCCGGTATCGACCCTGGTGGGGCCGAAAGTGGCGTTGCAGTCGATGCTGGACCTGTTCCAGTTTTCGAGCGAGGCGACGCAATTGCCGGGCGCGCCGTTCCAGATGGCGATCGACGATATTGTGTGGGATTCCGGTACGCCGACGCCGACGCCGACGCCGACGCCGACGCCGACACCAACCCCAACGCCGACTCCAACGCCGACACCGACGCCAACGCCGACACCGACTCCAACGCCGACGCCAACCCCAACCCCGACCCCGGTCTCGGTCAGCGCCACCCAGACCGGCTCGACGACCCTGCAGTTCGCCGTGCGCACGTCAAGCTGGGCGGACGTGCATTACACGGTCAATTCCGGTGGCCAGCAAAACCTGCGCATGCGCCAGGACGCGGGCAATAACACCTACTCGGCAGGCGGCCTGAAGGCGGGCGACGTGGTCAAGTACAGCTTCACGTACTGGGATACCACGCGTAATTATGCGGTCGACACTGCCCTGCAAAGCTTCACGATGAAGTAATTGCGCAGCGAGGATGACAGCGGGGCGGTCGCGGATTGCGACCGCCCTGTGCCGTTTACCTGGCCTTGCCGGCCGGCGCTGGCCGGGCTGCCGCCAGCCATTGCGTCGTTGGCTGAATCACTGGCGGTTTGCGTTCCGGACCGAAGGCCGCGGCGGCCTTGGCCGCTGTCAGTCCGGCAAACAGGGGACTCCCTTTGCCATCGTATAAAATGGAAAGCGTGTCCAAGGCCCTGCATGCCAATGAATAAACTACTAGACGATATGCTGTCGCGCGACCCCATGCGGGTGTGGTCGGCATCCGGTGCGCTTATCCATCTGTGGGATCGCACCGTACTCGATATGTTCGCCGCCCGTCTCGGTGACATGCAGCGTGCGACGAAAGACGTGGCGCTGGGCGGGGCGGTGTTCCCCAACGCGGAACACCTCAACTTCGCATTTCGAAGGCTGGCCTTCCACCGCGATACGCGGCAGTGCCTGTGCGCGCTGTATCCCGCCTACCTGATGTATAACCCGCAGCGGGAACAGAAAGCCGGTAACGTATCCATCGACACCGTCTCGCCGGCCGAAGGCGGGTGGGGCGAGGATATCGGCTGCACCTGCTGCCGCTGCGGCACCCGGTTCAAGGTGGAAGAGCGCGAATCGCATTACACCTGGTGGGGCTGGCAAGCGCTGCCCCGGTCCGGCTGAGGCAATAGAGCGGTCGCCTCAATCGGCGGCGTCGAGCCAGAAAATGGCATAGGCCTTCGCCGGCGTTTTTTCGGTCGGCTTTTCAATCTGGATCTGGGCGCAGTCTTCCGCGACCAGGCTGCGCCAGTTGGGAATGCCGGCGTTGGCAAACACCGTGGTCGCTTTCGACGCGAGACTGATATCGAGGGCCAGGCGGGCATTGCGCGCCCCCGTTTTGGCGTAATTCACGCCGCGCAGCTCAAAACCGAACGTGGTCAGCCACGGCTCCCACAGGCCCGATTCGACGCCTTGCACGATGCGGCCGAACATATCCTTGAGCGGCAAACCTTTCTTGATCACGCCGCGCAGCGGTTCGAGCGACGGCGCTGTGCGCGCGTCGGTCGACAGCTTGCCCGCGCCGCGTTCCCCGATGGCCTTGATTTCCTTGGAAAAGGCCGCGTCACGTTCGGTGTAATCGCGCATCCGGGCGAAAAATTCGGTACTGATGAACGGATTTTCAGGCCGGCCGACTGGTTCCTCGGGCGCGCGTTTTACCGGAGGTTGTTTTTTGGTGGTCATAGATTCAGTGCTTGCTTGTCTTAGGTGGTAGAGCCGTAGTTTAACCTATCGCTCACTTGCCAAGCAGCGCAAGCGATGCATTCCATTGCCCCAGCCACGGATGCAGGAAATCGTGGCCCTGGAACGCGCGCTTGAGTTGCGATACCGGTACCCGGTACAGATCGTTCATTCCCAGGGCCAGGGTCACCGGATTCCACATGGCCTGCTTTTTCGATTTCCTGGCGCTGCCTTTGATGCGCGCGCCTTCATCGCCGAAGACGCCGAGGGCGTCGTCGAGCGCCTTGGCGATGTCGATGCGCAGCATTCCCGCGAAAGCGGCGATCACTTCGTCCCTGCTGATGCCCACACGTGCTTCCTGGGCCGTTTCCACCACCACCGGCTTGGGTTCCGCTTCGCGTTTCAGCCTGGCGACCAGTTTTTCCAGCTCTTTTTTGAGGAAGCGCAGTTCGTGCAGCTCGCGCCGGAAACCCGGCGGCGGCAGCGTCACCACGATCTTGTAGGCGTCCTTGGTGATCGTGATCAGCACATCGTCGCTGCCGGCCACCAGGCGCGCGGTATCGCCTTCGAAGAAGATCGGCGCCGCATAGCCGCCATTGGCGTCGCCGAACAGATCGGGATACGCGGCGTCGTAATCGAGCCACACGTAGGGCGTTAGCGTATGTTCTATCAGCCGCGCCAAGGTCCAGGAAGACCCGGTTTGCTGTTCCATCCACGCGCAGGCTTGTTCTGTTGTCGCCCGAAACGGCAGTTCGATGATCGTCATTGTTTGTCCACTTACAGGAGTTCGGCGGCCGGGGTGCCCGGCCAATACCGCCATGATAGGCGATCCCGGGGCAGGGCAAGCGTTTTTGGCTGGGCCGGCCGCGTGAGATAATGGCCGGCATGACGCTCACAATCTCCAGGATTCTCCACGCCGGCTATGTATTCGAATGCGAGGGCACGCGCATCGCGTTCGATCCGGTCTTCGAAAATCCCTTCAGCCGCAACTGCCACGCTTTTCCGGACGTTCGTTTCGACCACGCGCAAATCCGCGCCGTGCGCTTCGATGCCGTCTTCATTTCGCATTTCCACGACGACCACTGCTCGTTCGACAGCCTCGATTTGCTGGACCGCGCCACGCCGATCCATATCTACTGCATGTTCGACGAGTTGTTCGACATGGTGCGCGAGCTGGGCTTTGTTCATGTTCACCCGCTGCACATCGACGTGCCGGTGCCGGTCGGCGCGTTCACGGTGACCCCGCGCGAAGCCATGGACGCCGACGTCGACTCGATGTTCCATATCCAGGCCGCCGGCCTGAATGTGCTCAATGTGGTCGATTCGTGGATCGATCCGGCGACCCTGCCGGCACTGGCGCGCTTCGCGCTGTGGGATATGGTGCTGTGGCCATTCCAGACCATGCGCGAAATCGAAGTCCTGTCGCCATCGCGCGCCGTGGCCGCGCCGGTGCAATTGCCCGAGGAATGGTTCGAACAACTGGCCGCGCTCAAGCCGCGCTATGTGGTGCCCAGTTCCTGCCAGTTCGTGCAGGAGCCATGGTCCTGGTATAACCACGCGTTTTTCCCGATCACCTACCGCCAGTTCGGGCAAGAGATGGGCGCGGCCTTGCCGGATTCGCGCATCGTCAGGATGAATCCATCGGTGTCGTTCGCGCTGGACCACGATGGACTCAAGGCCGCGCCGCCGTTAAGCTGGGTAGTGCCGGTGGGCGAGCAGGATGTCGATTACCAGTACGAGGGGCACGCGCAGGCGCCCCGCACGGCCGATATCGCGCGCCATTTTCCGCCGTTGACCGCGGCGCAGCACGCGCGCGTGGTTCATTACTGCGAGTCGGGCCTGCTGGATAAATACCGGGGCATGGAACTGCCGGAAGAGAGTTTTTTCGAGACCCCGCGCGTGTGGCGACTGTCAGTCTTCGATCATGAAGGGCAGGGCACCGATTTTCATTACCGGATCGAAGGCGACCATATCGAGCTGTTTTCCGGCGTGCCGGCTGCCCTGTCGTGGACGACCGAGGTGCCGGTCGCGCGCCTGTACGCGGCGCTGGAACTGGGCGAGGCATTGACCTCGATGTATCTGCGGATGAATGATTCGGTATTCGACGCGCAGACCGAAGCCGACCTGCTCGATGCCGAACTGGTGGACGATCCCTTGATCCGCTGCCTGTTCAACGATGTATTCGGTGCCTATCAGGCGGCCCAGCTACGCCGCATCAAGGAACGCGGCTAGCGCGGCACCCGGGAAAGGCGTCAGGCGGTCTGCATTTCCCCCACGCCGTGGGTCGACTTCAAGGCCGAGCGCACGATCCAGCATTCCGGATAGGATTCGCTGGCAAAACGCGTATGCCGCGGAAACTGGGCCAGCCGGTCAAGCGCAGCCCCGGGACTGAGGGCGGTTTCCTTGCCGGTAGCCGGGTCCAGATGCCAGAAACCGCCATTCTGGTGATAAATGACCGGCATCACCGACGCCCGTGGCGCCGCACCGAACGGTGCCAGCGGAAAGCCCGGATGCCGCCCCGGTTCCAGAAAGTAAAAACACTCCGCATGCGCACCCTGGTCGATGCGGTGCACAATCACGCCGTGCGGCATGATCGCCGTCACATTCAGTTCCACAATCCCCTTGATGCTGGCCGACAGCTCGATGCGCATGCCCAGCCTTAGCGGCACCGGCTTGTTCTTGCCCGGCCACACGCCGTCAAGCAGGATGCCGTAGCGCGACACGTCTTCGATTTCAAAGCCGTTCAGGCCCGGGCGAATCACCGCGTGGCGCCCGGACAGGCGGCGCGTGAGGCCGTCGCGGTCCTGGCCATCGTCGCCGAAGTGGGTCAGCAGCACGTCCGCCTCGGGGTCGTACAGTTCGAACCGGCCCAGCACGCACTCGGCCATCGCGAACAGGCGCACCTGGCGCTGCGAGCCAGCCTCGGGCGCGGCGTTGACCAGGCAGGCGCAGGCGGTCGGGTGCGGGTGCGGATCGGCATGCGCGGGCACGTCGATTTCGATCAGGTCTTCGTCCCAGGCGATGGTAGAAAAGCCCAGGTCGACCTTGCCGGGCTTTGCGTCGAGATTGAGATTGGCGATCGAGGCGTTGCGGGCGTGGACGTCGATGTCGAGCCGTCCGCCGCCAGCCTGGGCATTGACCCTTGCGATGGAGGCGTCGTCCGCCATCACGCGTACGTTTTTATGGGTCGACAGGAAGGTTTGGTGGATTTCGGTGAGGGTTGCATCGGGGCGCGGTACGAGGATGACCAGGGTACACACCCACTTATGGCGGATGCGATTGTCCTGCAGGTTGAACAGCTCCACCTCGATGCGGTATTGCCCGTGTTCCTTGTCGCGCGACGAAAATTCGATGAACAGGGGCCGCCAGTCGCCGCGCAGGGTGCGCACGAAGGAATGGCGCGCGTTGCCCTGCGCGATGAGCGCCGACTGCAATTGCATGGTCACCAGCGGCGCGCTGTCGGGCGGCATGCCGCGCAGCTCGACCTTGATGGCCTGGCGTCCGCCCGCCGCGCGCGGATCGAAACCGCTGATGTGCAGATGCGGACGTTGCAGCGCCGGGGGCGCTTCCTCGGGGTAGGCGAACGGCGCCGCTCCTGGCTTGGCCGTGGGACGCGAGCTGCGTAGGGCGCTGATCAGTTCATAACTGGAATTTGCGGGTGCCGCCGGGGCCGGTACAGCCGACTGGGCATGGCCGTTCGAACAGGCGCTTTCCCCTGGCATGACCCAGAAGGTGCAATGCGGGTGCAGAGGATTGTTGCATTTTTTCATAGCAATACTCGCCGTTCATGAGTGTCAAAGCTTACGCGCTTTTAAAGATCTGTGGCACGCCAAACGCCCATGCCTATCAACAATATTTGTGTTTTGAAACAGAGTGTTGTCGGGTCATCAAGGCTCGTCTCCGTAAAGTTATCGGGCCGCTAACGGCGCCGCCGTTTCGTCGTGGCGCAGCGGCCGCAGCACGATGGCCGTCAGGTTATCGATATGCAGTTCGGGTGGTGGATTGCTGCGCATTTCCGCGAACAGGGCCTCGCTCATGGCGCGGGCGCTATCCTGCGCATTGAACAGCCCCGGCCAGCGCGCCAGCCACGCGCGCGGATCGGCGCAGGCCCAGAAACCGTCGCTGGCCAGCAGGTACACCGCGCGCGGATCGAGTTCCAGCGCGCGCCGGTCCGGCAAGTGGTACAGATAGGGCGGCAGGTTGCGCGGCGACAGTTCATACAAGTCATCGGCCAGCTCGGCCGGATTGGCGAATGCATTGCCCAAAATGAAAGCTTGCGAAATCTGGGAGCGATGCTCGCCATGCACTTGTTGCCACCATTCGTGCTCGCCCAGCAAGCCGCCCATCGCGAAGGCTGTCGCGGGAACATGGTCCACCGTCATCGGCGTGACGTGCGAATGGAGCAGCTCGTACAGGCGCGAATCGCCCACGTGGTACAGCAGCGCCGGCTTGCCGAGGCGCAGTTCCAGCATGGTGAGGGTGGTGCCGGGCCGCTTGCCGGTGGCGGGATCGCAGCCGAAATGGCGCTGTAATTGCCCGTGCAGCAAGTCGAGGCGGGCCGACAGCTCGTGCAAGGTCTGGCACGCGGGGATCTCCAGCAAACCGGCCACGACCGCCTCGGCCGCTTCGCGTCCGCGCCCATGGCCGCCCATGCCGTCGAGTACCGCCACGCGCATATGGCCGGCGGGCCAGTTGGCCACCTGCTGGCGCTGCCCGGCTTGCTCGTGCAGGAAGACGGCGCTGCCGGTACTGTCGATCACCAGGTAATTATCCTGGTTTTCCAGATGCGGCGGCGCGCCGGCGCCGGCGCAAGAGTGCACCGACACATCGAGACAGGGGCCAAAATCCAGGCTGGGGGTTGCTGTTGTCATCGGGCTGGGCGCAGTGTTTGGCAATCCTGACAGCTTATCGGTAAACTTGCCGCGCCAAAACGATGATCAGATGGAGGTTTCCCGCTTTCCTGTCGCGAGTGCAATGGCGTTGACGATCACGCAGGCGCCGGCGGTGGCCAGCGCGGCCTGCACGCCGACCCGGTCCGCCAGCGCGCCCCAGACCATGCTGCCGACGGTGTAGCCGCCCGCCATGACGAACAGGTAGATCGACAGGGTGCGCGCCCGTATGCTCGCCGGAAAAGCCAGTTGCGCCGCCGCGTTCAGGGTCGATACGGTGGCCGACCACGCCATGCCGGCGGCGACAATGAGCGGCACCAGCAGGGTCAGCGAGCGGATCAAGGGCAGCAGGCACAGCATGGCGCCATAGACCAGCAAGGAGCCGCCCAGCAGGCGCGTCTTGCTCACCCGCGTGCGCAGCGACGGCAGCAGGAAGGCGCCGCACACGGCCCCCGCGCCCAGGCTGCCCATCAGGGTGCCGAAAACGCTCGAATCCATGTGCAGCACTTGTCGCACGAAGACCGGCAGCAGGGCGGCGAACGCAATCGTCGCGAAAAACACCGTGCAGACATTGAGCAGGATGTGCCGGTAGCGAGCGCAGCCGAGCGCGGTGCTCAGGCCGAGCTTGAGGCTGCTTGCAAAATCGACCCGGGCGCGTGGTTCGGGCACGCCGTCGCGCCACCACGACCAGTACACGGTCAGCAATCCGACAAAGGACAGCGCGTTGACCAAGAACAGCGCGCCGGCGCCGACCCAGTTGAACAGCAGCCCGCCCAGTGCCGGCCCGAGGATGGCCGCCACGTTGTAGCTGAGATTATTGAGCGTGGCGGCCGCCTCGACCTCGTCCGGTTCGACCAGGCCCGACATCGACGCTTGCCAGGCCGGCCACATGAAGGCCGCGCCGGAGCCCATGCAGAACGTCAACGCCAGCACGGGCGCGGTCGATACCCGGCCGCTGATGGCCAGCGCGGCCATGGCGCAGGCGCACAGGGCCATGAACAGATTACAGAAGAACAAAAATTTGGGCCGGTCCACCGCGTCGGCGATCACGCCGGCAAACAGGGCAAACAGAAAGATGGGAATGTAGCTGGCGGTCTGCACCAGGCTGGCCGTGGAAGCCGAGCTTGCCACACAGGCGATCAGCCAGGCCGAAGCGAAGGTCTGGGTCCAGGTGCCGAGGTTCGAGATCAGGTTGGCCGTCCACAGATGCCGGAAGCGCGGATGGCGCAGCGGCTTGGACAAGGGCACCTTGGCGCACAGCGACGGTGCCGGGAGAGGAACGGACAGGCTGGGTTTGGACATGATCGTTCCAGTCTACGGTGCGGTCATGCCGGGCGTCAACATGCCGGCGCAAATGACCTGCACAATCGCGGCCAAACGTGCACAATGGTGATCTGCCAACCTGATTAAACAACCATGCAGATACGTCCTATCGAGGCCGGCGATATCCCCGCCGTCGTCGCGCTGTTCCGTGCGCTGGCTAGCGAGTTCATCGTCCACGAGTCGCCGCCTGAAGTGGCCGCGACCTTCCTGCGCGACAATGACGAACAGGGCTTCCAGGGTTTTCTAGCAAAAGGTTATGTGTATCACGTGGCCGAGATCGACGGCGGACTGGCCGGCTTCATCGCCGTGCGCGAGTGCAAGCATCTGTATCACATGTTCGTTGGTAAAAATTTCCACGGATGCGGCGTCGCGCGCGCCATGTGGGATGTGGCCCGGCGCGCGGCGATGGAGGGCGGCGGCGATGGCAGCTTTACCGTCAATTCCTCCAATTACGCGCTGCCGGTCTACCAGTCCATGGGTTTCGAGCGCAGTGCGCCCATGCAGAGCGTCAATGGCCTGTACTTCAACCCGATGAAGCTGTCCGCCTGAGCGACTTCAGCGCCGTGCTTCCTCGGCGCGCCGCAGCCAGAGGCTGCTTGACCAGCCGCGTACGTCCTTGCCGTCGATGCGCGCGCTGACCTGCCACCAGTCGCCGTCGCGCAGGCCGGTCGTGGTCACTACGGTGCCCGCCGGCGCCACGGCGATGCGCGGCGCGCCGATGCCTTTGTCCGCGCGCAGGTTCAAGTCGTCGAACACGGTGTAGCTGACACCCGCGTAAGAAGGCGGGACGGCGGCGGCCATTGCCGGCTGAACGGCCGGCAGCAGCGACAGCAGCAGGGCGCCCAAGCCCCAGGTGCCGGCCACCAGGATGCCGGCCGCGCGCAGGTTGGGCCGGCGCCACCAGCGCGCTGGCGTCAGCCACGCCGCCAGCACCAGGGTGGCGATCAGGCCCGCCGCGTAGGCGCCCATGGCCAGGTAAGCTACGCTTGGCATGGCGCTCTCCTCATGCGTCGAAACGCAGTACGTAATGGCCCGCCACCAGATGATGGCCGGATGGCAGCATGTAGGGCTGCTCGGCGCTCGCCTCGCCGATGCAGGCCACGAAGGCCAGCTTGTCGTCGAGGTGATACAGGGCCTGGGTCGCGCTCAGGCGCCCGATCCGGTAGCCGCCCGGTTCCGCCTCGAAGCTAAATGCGCTGCGCGACAGGCCGATGCGGTCGGCGCTGGCGCTGTCGGCGCCGCCGGCAAGGCGCAGGAAACGCGCCGAATCGAGCACGCGCAGCGCCGCCAGCATCGGTGCGCTGCGCCCGAAGGCAAAGCGCGCGCCGCTGGCCACGGGGGCCGCGATCGGATGCGGCAGGCGCAGCACGGCGCGGTAGCGGTCGGCCATGGCGGGAGCGACCGCCAGCAGCTCCACCGCGCGCGCATCGACCGGGGTGAAGCTGGCGGGCGCTTCGATCGGCTGGCGTCCGGCGCCGGTCACCGCGAACAGCTGGTCGGCAGAGTCGACGGCGAAACCGATGGCGGCCGTTTCGTCATCGGCGGCCAGTTGCAGCGAGGGCGCCAGGTTGATCTCCATCGATACGGCGCCGGTCTCGTGATAGCGGCTCAGGCAGGGCAGCGCCAGAGCGACCAGGCTGACCTTCTGCTGCGCGAGCGGGGCGTAGGTGACATCGCTCTCCACCGGCGCGGCGGCCGGGCGGTGGCTGAACGGCACGGCGGTTTCGCCGTTGTCGGCAGCGGCCGGTGCGCGCGCCTTCCAGACCGCGGCCGCTTTGGCGGAGGCAGCGGCGTTGGGGGCGGGGATGGAAGCCGCGGCAGCGCGGCGCACGCGCATCAGCAGGCGCGCGCCGGCGCTGTCGCCCTTGGCCGTGACGAGGTAATGGCCGCTCAGCGGGTCAAGCGCGCAGTCGAATGCGCCCTTGGGACGCACCTGCACCTCGATCGGGGCATCGGGACCATCGTTAATGAGCAAAATGGCGCCAACAGGTCCGAACGGCCAGGCCGGCACCGCATGGCTGGCCAGGTCGGCATCGTGGCCGATCAAGGCCAGGCGCTGCTGCGGGTAGATCGGGCAGACAGCCTGCCAGATGGCGCTGTCGCGCGAGGTTTTCACTGTATACAAAGGCTGCTCTCCTGCGGCGGGCAGGTACACCGCGTGGCCGAACTTGACCTCGACCTGGCCCGGTTCCAGCGTATCGGTGCCGACCACGTCGTAGCGCACGTCATCGCTGCCGAGCAGGTCGCCGAAGTCTTTCTGGTGCAGGGCCGTAAGCGACTGCGCCAGGTCGCGCACGCGGGCGCCGCGCGTGAGGTGGCGGTCGTCGTCGACTTCATCCTGCGCCAGCATCAGGGTGATATGCGAAAAACAGCGCGTGGGCGCGCGGCCGCGGTGTTCGCGCGGCGAGCGTTCCAGCAGGTCGCGCAGCAGCGGGCGGCGCGAGAACAGGGCCAGGCCGGGCGCCTGCCACAGGGTTTCGGCGTTGAACACATCGCTTACCTTGCCCAGGACTTCATGTTGGACGTAGACCGGCATGGTTGATTCTCCTCGATTGATTGCGCACTGATTGCACTGAACGCTAGCAGGGGGCAGATGAAAAACAGCAGGTGGCTGCCGCCGGCCGACAGAAAACTCATGGGCTGGCCCATGATCGGGAAGATCGCCAGGTTGGTCCCCCACGACAGCAGGAAGTGGCCCAGCACGAAGGCGGCTCCGCCGCACAGGGCGAAGCAGCGGAAGCGCCACAGCCAGGCCTGGCGGAAGTCGCGCGTGCGTTCGCTGGCGCCGAAGGCCCGCGCCGCCGTCTGCAGCAGGCCGACCAGGAACAGCGCCTGCAGCGCCCACAGGGCAAGTGCGCCCAGCAGGCCGTGGCGGTTCAGGAAGAACGATGGCGCGAAGTCATCCTGTACCGCCGGGATGTGCAGCGCGCTGCCGCCAGGCTGCCCCATGGATCCCAGTCCCAGCACGTGGTCGGCGCCCCACCAGGCGCCTTCGGCGATGGCGCGCGCCGCCAGCAGCAGTTGCTGGCCGGTGTGCGGATGCTGGGCCGGATCGAGCCAGACCAGAAAGCGGTCGGCATAAAAGCCCCATTGCGCCACCTCCGCCACGCCGGCGCCGCGCAGCCAGGCCACGCCGCCGGCGGCCACGCAGGCCATGCCGAACAAGGCCGCGCTGGCGGCGTGGGTGCGGGTGGCGAGCGCCCAGGCCAGCGCCATCGCCATGCACCACACCAGCAGCAGGATCAAGGGCGAATAATCGTCGACCTGGACCAGGGCCAGTCCGAGCAGCGCCGCGAACAGCAGGACCGGGGCCGCCAGCCGCAGCCAGCGCCGCGCGGGACTCGATTGTTCCGGCATGCCCGCATGCCAGCCAAGGCCGATGGCGAGGCAGTGGGCGGTGAGCGCGGTCAATGCCAGCTTGGCAAATTCGACCGGCTGCAGGTCGAACACGCCAGTTTCGTCGCCGAAGACGACCTGCATCAGCAATGCCGCCAGCGCCGCCAGTGCAAGCAGGGCGAGCACCCATTCGAGGCTGGTCTGGGGCAGCGCCGGCGTGCCGGCCGCCGCGTGCGAACGCAGGCGCAGGTGGGCGCCGATGCCAAGACCGATCGCCAGCAGCGCCACCGATTTCTGGAAGTGGCGCAGCGCGGCCGATTCGGCGCCGCCAAAGCCCATGTCGAGCTGCGCGAGCAGGCCGACCGCCAGCAGCAGCACACCCGCCGCCGTGGCCAGGGTCAGGCGCGCCGGCACCAGCAGGCAGCCCCACAGCGCGGCCCAGGCCAGCAGCATCGACCAGCCCACACCAGGCGCGCTGCCCGCACGCTGGAACAGCAGCGCGGTCACGCCGGCGATGGCCAGCAGCGCGCTGGCGCCGGCCGCCACGCGCATGGCGCGACCCGTATCGCGTGTAAACGGCCAGGCGCCGCGCTGCCAGTGCATGGCCGCCGCCACCGCCAGCAAGCCGCACAGGCCCAGCGCCACCGACCACGCGCGCCCGCCGGGCAAGGTCCAAAAACCGCGTTTCTTCCACTGCCACGTCACTTGCGCCGGCAGCAGCGCTTGCGCTTCGGCGTACAGCGCCACGTGGCGCTGCGGCAGCAGGTGCAGCACGCCGTCGTCGATGCGCACGCCGAGCCGGGTGTGCCCGGCCACCAAGGTCTGCACGCCGGCGAGCGGCTCCGCGCTGCGCGCCAGGTCGAACGCGCCGGCGGCCGATGAGATCATGAGCGGTGCGCGTTCGGCGGTGCCGGAAAGCAGCAGGCCGTCGCGGGCGCGGGCGATGGTGGCGCTGGCGCCGTCCACATAGGCGATGCCGAGCCGGTTGCCGCAATACAGATTGCCGCCGAAGGTGAGCGCCCGCGCCACCGTCAGCGCGCGCGGCATGGCGCGGTTCCACAGCGCGACGGCGCGCGCGGCAAGGCCGGCCTCCGGGCATGCTGGCTGGGCGCTGCCGTTGCGGTACAGGGTGGCGCCGTCGTAGCGCCATGTGGCGCCGGGGCCGGAGAACGCGACCTGATTGGTGCCGGCGTCGGCGACATCGAAACGCGCGGCGCCGATGCGCAACGACTGGCCGGCGCGCAGGGCGGTTGAGCCCATGCGGCGGTCGACCCCATCGCGCTGGAGCAGCACCTGCTTGCCGGCGCTGACATTGCTGGCCCACCAGCTGCCGTCGGCGCCCCGGCGCAGCGCCAGATGGGCGCTGTCGGCCTGGGGCGCCGCCAGTTCCGCCGCGCCCAGGGTGAGCGATTCGCCGGGCTTGAGCGAGACCGAAATGCGCTCGGGCGACCATGTCGGCGGCGCGCGCCCCAGGCACACCAGTTGCAGCAGGCACAGGACCGCGAGCAGGGCGGCGGTCGGGATGAAGCCGGGCGAACGGTCGGCAAGCCGAAAGCGCTTCATGGCTGCACGCTCGCGGGGAGGGCGGCGCGGATGGCGCCGATCATCCGGCTGATCTGCATGGCGTGGCGCGGGCGTTGCGCACGATCGGCGCCGAGCAGGGCGCGCAGCAGGAGCAAGGCTTCGTGCCCGCCTCCGGAGGGCGTGCCGGTGGCCGGACTACACGTGCCCGTGTCGGCCTGGCGCCCGAAGGCGCGCACGAAATGGGCCGCTTCATCGTCGCGCAGGGTGGGAGGAGGGCGGTTTGCGTGGCGCGCCAGCAGCATGGCCGCGCCCTCGTTGCGGTGTTCGCGCCAGGCCTGGCCGCAATCGCTGCAAAAGCGCAGCGGCAGGCCGCCTGTCACCAGGTAATAAAACAGGGCGCCGAGGGCGAAGTAATCGGTGCGCGTGTCGGTGTCGTAGCAGCCGGCGGCGTCCGGGAAAAACTGCTCCGGGGCCTGCCAGCTGGCCGTGCCGGCATAGGCGCGGGCCTGGCCGTCGGCCAGCAGGCGGCTGGTGCCGAAATCGGCCAGCTTGACCTTGCCGTGACGGCGCGAGAGCAGCACATTGGCCGGCTTTAAATCGAGATACGACCAGCCGTACTGGTGAACCTTCGCCAGCGCCTGGTTGATCTGCCCGAGCCAGTCGAGCAGCTGGCCGGTGGCGAGCGCGCGGCCGGCATCGCGTTCGGTGGCGATATGGCGGCCAAGGTCGGTGTCGAGCAGTTCGAGCGCCATCACGGGCAGGCCATCGTGCTCGCCGCTGTCGAGCAGGCGCACCACGTGGCGCTCATCCCACGGTGCGAGCGACTGCAGGAAGGCGATTTCGTTGCGCGCGCTGGCCACCCAGCGCTCCTGCTGCAATGGGTGGGCGCGCGCCATCTGCTCGCGGTTGACCAGCTTGAGCGCCACCGCGCCGCGCGGCCCCATCGCACGCCAGACCACGCCGTAAGCGGAGCCGCCCAACTGGCCGCACAGCCGGTACTGCCCCGCGCCGAGTGCGATGATTGCGTCCTCTGCTTCCATGCTTGCCCCTGTCATGCGCCGGCACGTGCCGTCAGCAAGCCATAGCCGGGGGAGCGGGAAAGGGGAGGCGGGACGAAAAAAAGGCACGAGAAACTCGTGCCCGGGCAAAACTGGGGGAACTAGCTGTTATTAGCGTCCGTATCCGTATCCGTGGCCATAGCCGCGGCCATGACCGTAACCATAACCGTGATGATATCCGCGGCCACGCTCGACATACACGACCGCTGGAGGGACGTAGTAGCGCGGAGGCGGCGCGTAATAGACCGGGGCCGGCTCGTAGTAGGTGCGCGATTCGACATATACCGGTGCAGGCTCGCGGTACGTGCGCTCGTAGCGGCGCTCTTCGTAGCGGGTTTCATAGCGGTTGTCGTAACGGTTGTCATACCGGTTGTCGGAATACGAGCGGTCGCGGGTGCTGATCGAATTGCCGACCACCGCACCGATGACGCCACCGACCAGCGCACCGTTGCGCGATCCGGTGCTGTTGCCGAGCGCCGCGCCGGCGACGGCGCCGATCGCCGTATTGACGCCGCGGTCGCTAGCCATCGCGGTGGAGGAGACGGCCGCAGCGGCCAGAATCACCGCACCGACAAATTTTGTGTTCAACATGGCGTTTCCTTTGGCCTCAACCGAGATCGGGATGATCACGCAAGCGCTGGGGCATGACTCCACTATAGCCGTACTCCATGGGAACTCCATTGGTAATACAGAATCTTACAAATACGGCGATACTGTAACAACGGTCGCGCGCGATCTTTGCCCCGATCTTTTGCCCTTGCGTAAGCCACTTGCCGCCCCATCTGACCTCGGTTACCTCTTTTTCCGGACTTGCCCATGCCCGCGCGCGCCATCTTCATCGTCCTGGCCCTTCTGTCAATGTTGCATGTGTATATAGGCATGCGGCTGGTGCCGGCCATCGATCCCGGGCGGCTGGGGGTGGCCCTGGCGGTCATCTTGCTGGCCGTGTCCACCCTGCTGATGCCGGCCGGCCTGCTGTCGGTGCGTTTCAAGCGCTGGCGCTGGGCCGACCAGCTGGCGTGGGCAGGGATGCTGACAATGGGCTTCTTTTCCTCGCTGCTGGTGCTCACCCTGGCGCGCGACCTGGGCTTGCTGGCGCTTGGCATGGCCGGCGCCGCCAGCTCCGCCGTCGTGAGGGGCACGGCCATCGCGGTGCCGCTGGTGGCGCTGGGCGTGACCCTGGTTGGCCTGGTCAATGCCCGCCGCGTGGCGCGCGTGGTCGAGGTGGACGTGCCGATCGCCGGCTTGCCGGCCGCGCTGCACGGCTACTCCATCGTGCAGATCTCCGACGTGCACGTGGGGCCGACCATCAAGCGCGGCTACCTGAACGCCATCGTCACCAAGGTCAACGCGCTCAAGCCGGACGCCATCGCCATCACGGGCGACCTGGTCGACGGCAGCGTGCACCGCCTGCGCACTCATACCGAGCCGCTGGCGCGCCTGTCGGCCCGTGACGGCACTTTTTTCGTCACCGGCAACCACGAATACTATTCCGGGGCCAATGAGTGGATCGCCGAGATGCGCCGCCTCGGGCTGACGGTGCTGATGAACCAGCACGTGGTGTGCGAGCGCGGCGACGCGGCCCTGATGATCGCCGGCGTGACCGACTTCACCGCGCACCACTTCGACGAATCGCATCGCAGCAATCCGCGTGCGGCGGCGGCCGGCGCGCCGGAGCACGTGACCGTGCGCATCCTGCTGGCGCACCAGCCGCGCAGCGCCCCCGCCGCGGCGGATGCGGGTTTTCACCTGCAGCTCTCGGGCCACACGCACGGCGGCCAGTTCTTCCCGTGGAATCTGTTCGTGCCCTTGCAGCAGCCGTTTACCGCGGGCCTGAACCGCATGCGCGAGCTGTGGGTCTACACCAGCCGCGGCACCGGCTACTGGGGGCCGCCCAAGCGCTTCGGGGCGCCGTCCGAAATCACGCGCGTGCGCCTGGTGGCGGCGTAAGGGGCGTTGCACGCGAACTGAATCGCCGCCGCCCTTGACCGTAAGGGGTTGCTGCCAGTATGATGCTGGTCAGCGGAGTGTGGCGCAGTCCGGTAGCGCACCTGGTTTGGGACCAGGGGGTCCAAGGTTCGAATCCTTGTACTCCGACCAGAATCATCAAAAAAGCCGACAAGGTATTGTCGGCTTTTTTGCGTCTCAAGCCGCTGCGCTTGATGGATCGCCTGATTGACGGGCAAGCGCCGCGGCGCATGCGGCAGATCGGTATGACTCCGGCAAGATTGGCGCAAATGCGCTATCGTTGGAATCCTTCTGCCCTCTTCAAGGATTCCGCGCATGTCACGCACGTTCCACCAGCCTGTGTTATCCCTTCTTGCCGCCAGCATGTTCAGTGGCGGCGCGCTTGCCGCCGCTCCCGGCAACGACCCCGCCGCCCTGGCGAAAATCCGCGATACCGCGCTCAAAAGCGACTGGGCCTACGAGCGCCTGGCCGACATGACGGACCTGATCGGGCCGCGCCTGTCCGGGTCGGCCGGCGCCGCCGCCGCCGTCACCCAGGTGGCCGACACAATGCGCAAGCTGGGCGCCACGGTGACCCTGCAGCCGGTCAAGGTCGCGCACTGGGTGCGTGGCGAAGAAAAGGGCGAGCTGGTGGACTATCGCGGACGGCCGGCCGGCGTGACCCAGCGCGTGGTCCTCACGACACTGGGCGGCTCCTCGGCCACGCCGGCGGCGGGGCTGGTGGCGCCGCTGATCGTGGTGCGTAGTTTCGATGAACTCAAGGCCCGCGCGGCCGAGGTGAAGGGGCGCATCGTGCTGTTTGACGTGCCATTCGACCAGGGCATGGCCGATCGCGGCCAGGCCTCGCAAGCTTACCGCCAGGGCTCGAAATACCGGACCCTCGGGCCGCGCATGGCGGCCGAGATGGGCGCGGCCGCGGCGCTGGTGCGTTCGGTCGGCGGCGCCGACTTCCGCCTGCCGCATACCGGCAACAGCGGCATGCAGGACGGCGCGCGCATTCCTGCGGCGGCGGTGAGCACCGAGGACGCGCTGCTGATGGTGCGCCTGGCCGCGCGCGGCCCGCTGACCATGCGCCTGACCTTGTCTCCGCAAACCCTGCCCGACGCCGACAGTTTCAATGTCATCGCCGACTGGCCGGGCACCGACAAGGCCGATGAAATCGTGGTCGTCTCCGGCCACCTCGACTCCTGGGACCTGGCCACCGGCGCCAACGACGACGGCACCGGCGTGGCCAGCGCGATGGGCGTGATCGAGACGCTCAAGAAGCTCGACTACCGGCCGCGCCGCACCATCCGCGTGATCGCCTGGGCCAACGAGGAAAACGGCGCGCGCGGCGGGCTGGCCTATTTCGATGCAAACAAGGCGGCCGTGGGCAAGCAGATCGCCGCGATCGAAAGCGACAGCGGGGCAGGGCGTCCGTTCGGGCTGCGCGCCAGCGTGATCGCACGCGATGTGGCGCAGTTCGCGCCGCTCCAGGCCGTGCTCGAACCGATGGGCGCCGGCGCTTTCCAGCGCACCGATGTCCTCGGCGCGACCGACCTGCACGAACTCGAACTGGCCGGCGTGCCGACCTTTGCGCCCCTGCTCGATACGTCGACCTACTTCCATTATCATCACACCGCCGCCGATACGCTCGACAAGGTCGATCCGGAAAACCTGCGCCGTCACGTGGCGCTGATGGCGGCCACTACCTGGTTCCTGGCCAATACCGACAAGCCGGTGGCGCGCTGGGTCGACCTGCTCAAGGAGTAGAACCGGAGTAGAACCGGAGTAGACCCGGTTCACAAGGCGTTGAGCGGGATCTTCAGGTAGCGCACGCCGTTCGCCTCGGGCGGCGGCAGTTGGCCAGCCCGCAGGTTGACCTGGATCGCGGGCAGGATCAGGGTCGGCATGGCAAGCGTTGTGTCGCGTGCGTTGCGCATGACCACGAAATCGGCCTCGCTCACGCCATCGTGCACATGGATGTTGTGAGCGCGCTGCTCGGCCACGGTGCTCTGCCACGCCGGTGCGCGCGCGCCGGGCGGATAGTCGTGGCACATGAACAGGCGCGTGGCGGGCGGCAGCGCGAGCAGGCGCTGCACCGACCGGTATAGCTGCGCCGCGCTGCCGCCGGGGAAGTCGCAGCGCGCCGTGCCGACGTCGGGCATGAACAGGGTATCGCCCACAAAAACGGCATCGCCCACCACGTACGCCATGTCAGCCGGCGTGTGCCCCGGCACGTGCAGCGCGCATGCCTGCAGGGCGCCGATGGCGAACGTTTCGTCGGGCCCGAACAGGTGGTCGAACCGGGTGGTGTCGCCCGGATCGCCGAACAGCGCGGAAAACGCCTTCTGCACGGTGCGGATGCCGGCGCCGATGCCGGTGCGCCCGCCCAGTTGCGCGGCCAGGTAAGGTGCCGCCGACAGGTGGTCGGCATGGGCGTGGGTTTCGAGCAGCCAGGCGACCTTGAGCGCGTTGGCGCGCACGAAATCGATGATGCGGTCGGCCGAGGTGGTAGCGGTGCGTCCAGAGCGGGAATCGAAATCGAGCACCGGGTCGATGATCGCGCAGGGCGTGCCCGGGCCGGCGAACACCACATAGGTAATGGTGGCGGTGCCGTCGTCGAAAAAAGCCTGGATCTGTGCTTGCATGGAGAGTGAGGCTGTGGTGGTTGCCTGATTATATTCCCTGAGCGCGTAAAAAAGCCCGGCGGTTCCGTTTGGAACTGGCCGGGCCGGTTGCGCCGTGGCGCGACTAAAAATTCAGTCGCGGCAGGTAGTTACCCGGAATGATGCCGAAGACCGACAGGACGATCAGAATCAGGAGAATGATGAACAGTACGCGGACGATCTGCGCCACGGGTGCCGGCAGCGGCAGCATGCTGACGAGCCACCAGATCAGCCCGAAGACGACCAGGTAGACGATGAGACTGATGATGATATTCATGATGGTTTCCAATACGGCTGTTGTTTTATAAAGTGCTTCGGAGTAGACAGAATGGACGATATCGGAAAAGCATCAGTCGATCCGTTCGGTAGGGCACATAGCGCATAGGTGCATGGCAGCGGCGCGGCCCGTGTCAATCGATGAGCACGCGGCGGATGGCGCGCGCGCGGCCGCGAAAGGGCCGCCCGTACATGGTCTGGATGCCGCTGGTGAAGTTTTGCCCCCACACCAGGTGGGCGCGCGGTTCCTGCGTTTCGCACGACCAGTACCACATGCGCTGGAAGTGTTCGCGCAGGTTGGCGTACAACAGCGCCAGCTCGCGCCGGGTCGGCAATTCGCCCCCGCACTGCGCCGCCCAGTCGCGCGCAAGTCCCCACGGAACCTCTTCCAGCTCGTCCGGCAGCAACACCAGATGGTGGTCCCGGCAGTTGTTTTTTCCAAGAATCAGGCCGGCATAGTGCTCGCCGGCGGGAAGGGTGTATTTGACATTCATGTAGTCGCGCATGGGTTCTCCGTGAGGTTAAAGGTCTTGCTTAGAGCAGTCGGAGGAAGCCAAGTTGCAGCGAAGTTTTTAATTTCTATGATGAAATTAAAAGTGCGGTTTTTATACTTGACAGAAATTTTCCTGTCAAATCGTTGAACCTAAACATTTGATCGGGCTCAAACCTTACTCATTCACGTCACAAGGTAAGGAACCTGTAATGAATAAATTTGTCACTTTTGCTTCGGATATCCGTGTTAGTGCGTTGCTGTGCAGCAGCATGACGGTCTTGCTGACCGCGTGCGGCGGTGGCGCCGGCGAACAGGGATTGTCCCAGGCTAAGCAGCAAACGCAGACGGCCGGCTATATCGTCAGCAACGAAACGACCGCTGCCGCAACGGCGCCGGCCGATGCGCTGATGGCGATCCGCGCCGATGGCGACCAGGCTAAACCCGCCGCCCTTGCTCCGCAGGAGACTGGCGCCGACGCCGCGAACAGCAGCGCAAGCACGTACACCGAGAAAGATTTTGCCCTGACCGGCTATGGCGCCGGCGATGCCATGCCAGCCGGGACCAGCGCGACGGCATACGGCGCCAGCGATGCAGCCGCCGTGGCGGCCGCCACTGCCCCGCAAGGATCGGCGCCGGACGCGGCGGCGCGGGCCGCACCGGTCATTCCATCGACCACCTACACGTTTTATGTTGCGCCGAACGGCAATGACAGCAATGCCGGCACGGCCGAGGCACCGTTCAAGACCCTGGCGCGCGCCGCACGCGCAAGCAAAGCGAGCACCACCGTGTTCGTCGCGCCCGGAACCTATCCCGGCGGCATCAAGACCACCGTCAGCGGTTCCGAGGGCGGGCGGATCTATTTCGTGTCGACCACGAAGTGGGGTGCGAAGATCGTCGCTGCCGGTTCCAGCGGCAAGAGCGGCTGGGATAACCGCGGCAGTTACGTGGACATCGTCGGCTTCGAGGTCGACGGCAGCGGCGGCAAGTGGACTGGCGGCGCATCTATAACGGCGGCTCCTACGACATGATCCGCGCCAATTACGTGCATCACGTCGCCAAGGGCGTCGGCTGCACCAGCGCCGGCGGCTCGGCTATCGGCGTGGACAGCTACTACAAGGGCGTCAAGTCCGACGTGATCGGCAACCTCGTGCACGACATCGGCCCCGCCGGCTGCCGCTTTGTCCAGGGAATTTACGTCAGTACTTCCGGCAGCGTGAAAAACAATGTGGTGTACCGGGTGGCGGAAGGGGCGATCCACCTGTGGCACGACGCCAACCACGTGATCATCGCCAACAACACGGTGACGACCTCGAACACCGGCATTATTGTCGGCGGCGGCGACTTCTATCACACCAAGGGGCCAAACGATTACACGCTCGTTTACAGCAACATCGTGTACGACAACAAGATGGGCGTGTCGGAGCAGGGCAAGACGGGCAAGAACAATGTCTACCTCAACAACCTGGTGTTCCAGAACTCGACCTACAACTGGAGGCTCAACAACGGCCTGACGCACGCCGAGACCGTCGCCTCCGATCCCTTGTTCGTGTCCTACACCAGGACCGGTACGCCGGACCTGCGCCTGAGCAGCAGCTCGCCGGCGATCGGACGCGGCACGCCGACCGAAGCGCTCGACTACGACTTCCTCGACAATCCGCGCAATGCGGATACCGGTTTCGACATCGGCGCGTATCAGCACTAAACCGCGGTAAACGAGCGGCAAACTCCCCCGATGCGCCGGCCTGTCGCGGCTGGCGCATCGTCAACAGGCCACGCCCGGTAGCGATGGCGGGCGTGCGCTTCCCGCAGCGAACCGGTACGATGAAGGGCAGCCCCCGATTGTTGAAGGAGAGTTCCGATGTTGCGAACAACGATGTCCGCTTGCCTGAGCGTTGCGCTGATGACCCTTGCGCTGCCTGCCGCGCTGGCCCAGCTACCGACCAGCGATGCGCCACCGGCCGCCAAAGGCTGGCGCGCGGAAACGGTCGCCGAAGGTCTGTCCCATCCGTGGTCGATGGCGTGGTTGCCGGACGGGCGCTTGCTGGTCACCACCAGGGAAGGCAAGCTGCATCTGCTCAAGGGCAAGCGCTTCGAGCCAGTCGCGCTGGAGGGTTTGCCGCCGGTGTTGACGACCGGGCAGGGCGGCCTGCTCGACATTGCCATCCATCCGGGCGACAAGAAAAATCCGCGCATTTACATGACGATGGCCACCGGCACCGATGAGGCCAACCGCACCACCCTGGTCCAGGGCGTGTTCGACGGCAAGCGGGTGCATGGCATCAAGACCTTGTTCCGCGCCCAGCCCGACAAGAGCGGCGGCGAGCATTTCGGTTCACGCCTGCTGTGGCAAAAGGATGGCAGCTTGTTGATGAGCGTCGGCGACGGCGGCAATCCACCCCAGCAGGTGGGCGGCATGCTGGCGCGCGACCAGGCGCAGAACCTGGGCAGCGATAACGGGTCCATCCTGCGCCTGACCGATGCCGGCAAGGCCGCGCCCGGCAATCCGCTGGCGGCGCGCCCGGGAGCGCTGCCGGAAATCTGGACTTACGGCCACCGTAACATCCAGGGCATGGCGCTCGATGCCGACGGCCGCGTGTGGGCCACCGAACACGGTCCGCGCGGCGGCGATGAACTTAATCTGATCGAAGCGGGTCAAAACTATGGATGGCCCATGCAAAGTTACGGGCGCGATTACCGTACGGGCGAACCGGTCGGCCAACTGGTCGTGCCCGGCATGACGCAAGCGAAGATTGCATGGGTGCCTTCACCGGGCGCGTCCGGCCTGACGCAATACAGCGGCAGCCAGTTTCCGCAATGGCGCGGCAGTCTGTTCAGCGGCGGGCTGGCGAGCAAGGATGTGCGGCGCATCGTGCTCGACAAGGACGGCAATGTGGTGTCGCAGGAGCGGCTGGAGATCGGCAAGCGCGTGCGCGATGTGCGACAGGGGCCTGACGGGCATCTGTACCTGATTACCGATGAAGACAACGGCCAGTTGCTGCGCATCATGGCGCAGTAGGGCGCGCTCATTCGCAGTCAGTACCGGTCAGCCGGGTCCGACGGCGGCGGGCGGGAGTGCCGCCGGATCAAAGGTGCGCGCCGCAGGCATGTGGCCGTGTCGCCGGATCAACGGTGCGCGCCGCGCGCATGTGGCCGTGTCGTCGATGTTCGGCGGGACCGTCTCGATCGTGGAAGTTGCCGCGACGGTCGACGCCAGGGCGTGCGGCGAGCAAGGGTGGAAAGAAAAGCCCACGCATGCGTGGGCTGGCGCTTGCCCGGCAAGCCTCATGCTTGCCGGGCCGACGCAATCCGGGGCGAGCGGCACGGGCAACTGGCCGCCGGTGCCGCCCTGCAGCCGACCGGGAAAGACGTCAACTGCCCGTCAATTGCCCGTCAACTGCCCATATCGTGACTCAACTGCGCGCTCTGCCCCGATCCGGCCGCACCGCCGGGAGCGGCGTCGGACGCGCCCACCGGCGTCTGGCCGAAGGATTGGATGATGCCGCCCATGTACTCGTACCCGGTGACCGACGGTCCCCACGACGAGCCGTCCCACCACTTGTGGTACAGCGCACTGTCCGACCCGGTACCGAACACATCGAGCCGGTTCGGGCCCCACGACACCACGCGCGCTTGCGAGGACAGGATGCCGCCCATGTATTCGAAACCGGTCACGGACGGCCCCCAGTTGCTGCCGTCCCACCACTTGTGATACAGCGCGCTGTCGGTGCCGACCACGAACACGTCGATGCGGTTCGGCCCCCATGACACCGCCTCGGGGTTGCCGATGCACACGCCGCCGAGGCGCTCCAGGTTGTTCCCGGCGGGCAGCCAGGCACTGCCGTTCCACCACTTGTGATACAGCGCGCCATCGGTGCCGGTGACAAAGACATCGAGGCGGTTGTTGCCCCAGGCCACCGCGCGCGGCGCCGAGGTGCACACGCCGCCCAGTCTTTCGTACCCGGTCAGCGATGGGCCCCAGTTGCTGCCGTCCCACCACTTGTGATACAGCGCGCGGTCGGTGCCGATGACGAACACGTCGAGCCGGTTCGGGCCCCACGAGACGACTTCGGGCTGCTCCATGATGATGCCGCCCATGTTTTCGTAGCCGGTCAGCGATGGGCCCCAGGTCGATCCGCTGCGCCACTTGTGGAACAGCGCGCGGTCGGTGCCGATGACGAACACATCAAGCCGGTTGGGACCCCAGGAGATGGCGCGCGGATCGCCGATGCACACGCCGCCGAGATTGGTGTAGCCGGTGAGCGAAGGCGACCAGGTGCTACCGTTCCAGGACTTGTGATACAGCGCGCTGTCGGTGCCGGTCACGAACAGGTCCAGGCGGTTGGGCTGGGTTGAAATCGCTTGCGGCGCGCTGGTGCCGACACCGCCCATGAATTCGTAGCCGGTCACGGACGGGTTCCAGCTCGCGCCATTCCACCACTTGTGATGCATGCCGCGGCCGGTTCCCAGCGCGAACACGTCGAGCCGGTTCGGACCCCACGACACCACCGGCGACGAACTTGGCCTGCGCGGACCCGCCTGCATCGCCAGGGTTTGCGCGTCGGGTGTGTCCGCGTGCGCCGCGGCGGCGGCCGCAGGCTGGCTCATCATGTGAGCGCCCGGCATGGCGTGCGCACTGGCCGACGCGCCACTGCCGCTGCCAATGTCGGACATCGCACCACTGCTAACTGCATCCGTAATTTCCGATTGCATTGATTTCATGCTGTTTCCCTTCGGGTTCGTTGATGGTCTTCCTGCACGGCGCCGCGATCACGACGCAGACGCGCAGGCCTGTATAAATTATCGACGCATACCAAAAGGGAACTTTTGACGGAGGTGAAGGGGCAACGCTTCCGTTTCCGGATGCGGGAATAAAAATACCAATCTGAAAAGTCAAAGCAATAGATTTCCTGTTGGAAATTCAATCCCGATACCTTCCGCCCCCGTTCGCTGCCAAAGATGCCCCGCGGCCGCCGCTTGTTCCGGGCACGTCCGACGCCGCAGCCGCAGCCGCCGGCCAGCCTAGTCGTCGCCCGGACCCTCGCCGGGCATGGTGTCCGCCATCAGCCGCAGATCGTCGTCATCCTCATCGTCATCATCAGGCTCGTCCGGCAGGTGCAGATCGTCGTCCGGCAGCGGGATGCCGGCGTGCGGCACGCCGCGCGGGCGCGCCGAAGGTGAGGGCAGGGCTCCGAACGGATTGTCGGGCTGGTCGTTTTCATGAGTGCTGGACATGGCAAGTCTCCACTGAAGTGATGATTTGTTGGACAGCGATGCCCCCAGCAAGGTTCCCCAGCGGTTTGCTCGCGCGCATCAAGCGGCGCCGCGCAGCCAGCAGGCCGGCGATGCCGATACCGATCAGGCCGAGCGAGGCCGGCGCCGGCACCGGCACCGGGACCGGGATGGTAGGAACCGTGGTCGCCGCATTGCTCAACGAAAAACTCAGATCGTTGAACTGGTAGGGGCCGCCACGCAAATCTTCAAAACTGACCAGCGCGCTTCCCGGCGTCCAATCCTGCTGCACCCGCGCGTGGGAGTGCCGGTCCGGATTGCGGCTGGCGCCGCCGCTAAAGAAATCGCGCCCCGTCGTGTTCACATGCAGGCGGAACATCAGTTCGCGGCCAGGCACGAAGCGGCCGAGATTGAAGATGTGGCCGACCGGCGTGCCCCGGTTGCCGAACATAAATACATCGTTATCGTCGACCCCGTCGTCAGTGAACAAATACAGGTCGTTGTTGTAGTTGGCCGAGCTGCCCTGATAGGTCGCCACGATGGCGCCCGCGTTGGCGGCGAGCACAGGCAGCCCCTCGGTGCCGGGCGAGGCGATGGGAATGGCGCCCACGGCGCCGGGCGCCAGCAGCCCGGTCAACGCCGCGGTGCGGGCCACTAGTCGAGAAAAATAGCTCATATGCATGCCTCCCTGTAAAAGCCGTCGATATCTCCACGGGTACCGTCTGGTGGCGAAGTCCATCATAGCGGCGCGACGATCGCGCGGAAGCTATGCGATTTGCGTATAGCATTTTGTCGAATATTCATATTTCACAGCTAGCTCGCAGGCTTAGACTGCTTGTCATTCTTGACTAATGGCTAAGCAATGAAAATCATCAAACTGACGACGTACCGGGTTCCGCCGCGCTGGATGCTGTTGAAGATCGAGACCGACGAAGGCATCGTCGGCTGGGGCGAACCGGTGATCGAAGGCCGTGCGCGCACGGTCGAAGCGGCGGTCCACGAGATGACGCCATTCCTGATCGGCCAGGACCCGGGCCGCATCAACGACCTGTGGCAAGCCATGTACCGCGGCGGTTTCTACCGCGGCGGCGCGATCCTGATGAGTGCCATCGCCGGAATCGACCAGGCCTTGTGGGACATGAAGGGCAAGCTGCTGGGCGTGCCGGTCTACGACCTGCTGGGCGGCCGGGTACGCGACAAGATGAAGATGTACAGCTGGGTGGGCGGCGACCGTCCGCTTGATGTCATCGCCGGCATCCGCAAGCTGCGCGAAGTCGGCATCGACACCTTCAAGATGAACGGCACCGAAGAAATGCGTATGCTTGACAGCGCCCGCGCGGTCGACCAGGCGGTCGGGCGCATCGCCGAAATCCGCGAAGCCTTCGGCAACGACATCGAATTCGGCATCGACTTCCATGGCAGGGTGGCCGCGCCGATGGCCAAGGTGCTGCTGCGCGCCCTCGAACCGTACCGCCCCCTGTTTGTCGAAGAGCCGGTGCTGGCCGAGCAGGCGGAGTATTACCCGCGCCTGGCCGAATCGACCTCGATTCCGCTGGCGGCCGGTGAGCGCATGTACTCGCGCTTCGAATTCAAGCGCGTGCTCGAACAGGGCGGCCTGGCGATCCTGCAGCCCGACCTGTCGCACGCCGGCGGCATCACCGAATGCGTCAAGATCGCGGCCATGGCCGAAGCCTACGACGTCGCCGTGGCCCCGCATTGCCCGCTCGGCCCCGTGGCGCTGGCGGCCTGCCTGCACCTCGACTTCGTGTCGCACAACGCCGTGCTGCAGGAACAGAGCATGGGCATTCACTACAACCAGGGCGCCGAACTGCTCGACTACGTCAAGAACAAGGACGACTTCCGCATGGAAGGCGGCTACATCGCGGCGCTGACCAAGCCGGGCCTTGGTGTCGAGGTCGACGAAGAGCGCGTGATCGAGGCCAGCAAGAACGCGCCCGACTGGCGCAATCCGCTCTGGCGCCATGAGGATGGCAGCGTGGCCGAGTGGTAGCAGTCGAAAAAACAACAACACAAGCAGCACCATAATAAAAACCGTCATCACGGAGACAAGATGCACCTGATCGTCAAATGCCTGGCGCTGCTGGTGGCGGGCGCCGTCGCCGGCAGCGCGTGCGGCCAGGCCCTGCTGCACGTCGATGCCAGCGCGCCGGCCCGGGCGCCGCTTGAAAACCAGCTGCAAATGGGCGCATCGCTGTCGCCGTCGGGTGAGCGCATCGGCGCCAACAGCCAGTACCTGACCCGCAACGGCAAGCCGTGGATGCCGGTGATGGGCGAATTCCATTACAGCCGCACCCCGGCCGACGAATGGGAAGCGGAGCTGCGCAAGATGAAGGCGGCCGGTATCGACGTCGTCGCCACTTACATCATGTGGAACCACCACGAAGAGCGGCAGGGCAGCTGGGCCTGGAGCGGCCAGCGCGACCTGCGCCGCTTCGTGCAGCTGGCCGCCAGCGCGGGCCTGGACGTGGTGGTGCGGGTCGGTCCCTGGGTGCATGCGGAAGTGCGCTACGGCGGCATTCCCGACTGGGTGGTGGGCGCCATGCCCACGCGCGGTGACGACCCGCAGTATCTGCGCCACGTGGCAAGCCTGTACGGCCAGATCGGCCGCCAGCTCAAGGGCTTGCTGTGGAAGGATGGCGGCCGCGTGATCGGCGTGCAGATCGAAAACGAATACAACCTCGATGGCCCGGGCGAAGGCGCCGGCCATATCAGCACCCTCAAGCGCATGGCGCGCGCGGCGGGCCTGGACGTGCCGCTGTACACCGTCACCGGTTGGGACCAGACGGTGTATCCGTCCGGCGAAGTCACGCCGGTGTTCGGCGGCTATCCCGACGAGCCATGGGCGCGCTCAACCGGCGAACTGCCGCCGAAAGAAACCTACGCCTTCCGTTTCGACAGCCGCGTCAGCGGCGACCTCGGTGCGCAGACCAAAGCCAGCGCGCGCGGCAGCGCCGACACCGATATCGACAAAACCCCGTTCCTGGGAGCCGAATACGGCGCCGGCCTTCCGTTCATGTACCGCCGCCGGCCGGTGGTATCGAGCGACGACATCGCGTCGATGTTGCCGGTGCAGCTGGGCTCCGGCGTGAACCTGGTCGGCTACTACATGTTCCACGGCGGGCGCAATCCGGTCGGCATGTCCACCCTGGAAGAAAGCACGCTCACCGGCGGCTACAACGACACCCCGATGATCAGCTACGACTTCCAGGCGCCGCTCGGCCCGGACGGCCAGCAGCGTCCCGTGCTCGCGCGCCTGCGGCCCTTCCACCTGTTCATGCGCGACTTCGGCGAGCGCCTCGCGCCCATGACGGTGCGCAAACCGGACGTGGTGCCCACCGGCCCGGACGACCTGACAACGCCGCGCTTTGCCGTGCGCAGCCAGGGCGACAGCGCCTTTCTGTTCGTGAGCAACCACGTGCGCCAGTATCCGATGGCGGTGCAGCGCCAGGTGCGCTTCTCGGTCAAGCTGCCCGGCCAGAGCGTGGAGTTCCCGCGCCAGCCGGTCGACCTGGCCGACGGTAGTTACTTTATCTGGCCGGTCAACATGGACCTGGACGGCACCCGGCTGACGTATGCCACGGCGCAGCCGGTGGCGCGGCTCGATAACGGCAAGGCCGGCATCGTGTACGTATTCGCGGCCAGCGCCGGCATCCCGGTCGAACTGGGGTTCGATACCGCCGCCGCCAGCAGCCTCGCGGCACCCGGCGCGCGCATCGCCCAGGATGGCGGCAAGACTGTCATCGATGGCATCGCCCCCGGCACCCAGGCAGCGGTAACGATCCGGCGCGCCGGCAAGCCACCCGTGACCTTGCTGGTGCTCACCCCGGAACAGTCGCAGCAACTGGCGATCGGCCAGCTGGCCGGCCAGCGCCGCCTCGTCATCGGGGCCCAGCAAACCTGGTTCATCGATGGCGGTCTGCGCATGCGCTCGGACGGCAATCCGGCTTTCCGCTTTGCCGTGTATCCGGCGCTGGCGCACACGCCCAAGGCCGGTGTGCCGCTCGGCGCAGGCCAGGACGGCATGTTCCAGTCGTTTGCCGCCACCTTGCCGGCGCGCAGCCTTGACGCGACGTTCAAGCCGGTGCGCGCGGCGCGCCTGGTGCGCCCCGTGATGATCGGCGGCCTGGCCAACGCCGCGCTGCAACCGCTGCCCGAGAGTTTCAGCGCCGCCGCGGCCTGGTCGATCGACCTGCCGCGAGACAAGAACAAGCTCGATGCGCTGGTCGAACTCGATTTCGTCGGCGACATCGGACGCCTGTTCAACGGTACCCGCATGCTCGACGACTGGTACTACAGCGGCTACGGCTGGCAATTCGCGGCGCGCCACGCAGGCAGCGGTCCGCTGACGCTGTCGGTGCTGCCGCTGCGCGCCGACGCCCCGGTCTACATTCCCAAAGAAGGGCGCCCGGATTTCGGCGGCAGGGAGCAGATCGCCGAACTGCGCGCCGTGCGCGTGACGCCGATCTACCAGCTCGACGTGAAGGCATGACGATGACAGTGCCATCGTCACGTTTATCGCAGCATGCGGGGCGCTGCCTGCGCTGGGATGCGCGCGGCAACCGCTGGTGGTGGGCGGGCAGCGGCGCGCACGCGGTGCACGCCGTGGCCGAGCAGGACCCGGCACCGCTGGCCTGCCGCCTGCCGGATGCCGCCGGCCTGCTGGCGCACTGCGCATCCGGGCGCGTGCTGCTCGGCCTGAGCAAGCGCCTCGGCTTCTCCGAGCCGGGCCGCGACGCCAGGGCGCGCCAGTTGCGCGTGCAGCCGCTGGTGGCGGTGGACGCCGCCGAGCCGCGCACGGCGATCAGCGACGGCAGCACCGACCGCCGCGGCTTCCTGGTATTCGGCACCCGCAACGTGGCCGCGGACGGGCGCGCGATCGGCAGTTTTTATCAGTTTTCGGGCAAGTACGGCTTGCGCCGGCTGGCCTTGCCGGTGGTGGCCGAAGCGAGCGCGATCTGCTTCAGCGCCGACGGCAAGCGCATGTTTTTCGCCGACGCGCAGGGCTGCGCGCTGCTCGCCTGCGACTATGACGCCGAACGCGGGCGCGTGGGCGCCGTCAAGGTGTTCGCCCAGCTCGACGCCGGCGCCACCCCGCGCGGCGCGGTGCTCGACACGGCCGGCTGCCTGTGGAACGCCCAGGCCGGCCAGTTGGTCCAGTACGCGCCCGACGGCAAGGTAGTACGGCGCATCGCGCTCGATTGCAGCAGCATCGCCTTTGGCGGTGCTGGTCTTACGCAGCTCGCCGCAGTAGGCGAGGGCGGTTTGTTTACCGTGTCTGTACCCGGCGTCGCGGGCCAGCCAGACAGTCCATTCGACGATCATCCATCACAATAAATCAACAGGAGACCACCATGAAAACCTTCCCCATCCTCGCAAAGCTGGCCGCGGCCGCAGTAGTTGCATGCGCTTTCGGCGCCGCCCAGGCGGCCGACCCGGTCAAGATCGGCTTCCTGGTCAAGCAGGCCGAGGAACCGTGGTTCCAGGACGAATGGCGCTACGCCGAGCAAGCCGCCAAGGACAAGGGCTTCACCCTGATCAAGATCGGCATCCCGAACGGCGAAAAAATGATCGCCGCGATCGACAACCTGGCCGCGCAAAAGGCCCAGGGCTTTGTCATCTGCGCGCCGGACGTCAAGCTGGGCAAGGCGGTCGAACGCGCCGCCACGCGCAATCACATGAAAGTCGTCTCGGTCGACGACCGCCTGCTCGATGGCGCCGGCAAGCCGCTGGCATCGGTGCCGCACATGGGCATTTCGGGCTACGAAATCGGCAAGCAGGTGGGCGGCGGACTGGCCGCCGAAATCAAGACGCGCGGCTGGAACCTGGCCGAGGTCGGCATCCTGCGCGTGTCGTACGACCAGTTGCCGACGGCGCGCGAGCGCACCATGGGCGCGGTCGACACGCTGAAAGCGGCCGGCGTGCCGGCGGCGAACGTCGTCGACGCGCCGCAGTCGAAGACCGATACCGAATCGGCCTTCAACGCCGCCAACATCGCTTACACCAAGCAGCAGCGCTTCAAGCACTGGGTGGCGGTGGGCCTGAACGATGAAGCGGTGCTCGGCGCCGTGCGCGCGGCCGAAGGACGCGGCATGCGCGCCGATTCCATGATCGGCATCGGCATCGGCGGCAGCAAGACGGCCCTGAACGAATTCGCCAAGCCGCAGCCGACCGGGTTCTTCGGCACCGTGATGATCAGCCCGAAACGCCACGGCTACGAAACCGCCGCCAATCTGTACGACTGGATCGCCACCAACAAGGTCCCGGCGGCGGAAACGCTCACCGCCGGCACCTTGATGACGCGCGCCAATGCCGCCAAGGTGCACGCCGAGATGGAGCAGTGATCAACGATGTCCGCTTACCTCCAGTTTGACCAGGTCTCCAAGCACTTCCCCGGCGTGATCGCGCTCGGGGGCGTCAGCTTCGAGGCCCATGCCGGGACCGTGCACGGCCTGCTGGGCGAAAACGGCGCCGGCAAGTCGACCCTGCTCAAGATCCTGGGCGGGCAGTACCGCCCGGACGGCGGGCGCCTGCTGCTGGACGGGCGCGAAGTGCGCTTCGGTTCGGCCAGCGACGCCATCGCCGCGGGCGTGGCTATCATCCATCAGGAACTGCAGTACGTTCCCGAGTTGACGGTCGCCGAGAACGTCCTGCTGGGCCGCATGCCGACCCGCATGGGCTTTCTCGACAAGGGCGCCGCCAACAAGCTGGTGTCCGAGCGCCTTGCCAAGATCGGCGTGGACCTCGACCCGAATGCGCGCCTGGCCGATCTGTCGATCGCCCAGCGCCAGATGGTCGAGATCTGCAAGGCCGTGATGCAGGACGCCCAGGTCATCGCATTCGACGAACCGACCAGCAGCCTCTCGCACCGCGAAACGGAAATCCTGTTCCGGCTGGTGCGCGATCTGCGCGCCGAAGGCCGCACCTTGATCTACATCTCGCACCGGCTGGAAGAACTGTACGCGCTGTGCGACACCTGCACCATCTTCCGGGACGGGCGCAAGGTCGCCACCCACCCGGTGATGGCCGACGTGCCGCGCGACCGTTTGATCAGCGACATGGTCGGGCGCGAGCTGAGCGACATCTACGATTACCGCGAGCGTGAACTGGGCGCCGAGCGCCTGACGGTGCGCGGCATGGCCGACGGCTGCGACTTTTCCGTGCGCGCCGGCGAAGTGCTGGGCTTTTTCGGCCTGGTGGGCGCCGGGCGCAGCGAATTGATGCGCCAGATGTACGGCGCCGACAAGCGCGCTCCCGGCACCGTGATCCTCGACGGCGCGCCGGTAGCGATGGGCGGGCCGTCGGCGGCGATTGCGGCCGGCATCGTCCTGTGCCCCGAAGACCGCAAGGAGCAGGGCATCCTGGCCCAGTCCTCGGTGGCCGAGAACATCAATATCAGCTGCCGCCGCCACGCGCTGCTGGGCGGCGTGTTTCTGCGCCATGCGCGCGAGGCGGCGCTGGCCGACGAATTCATCGCGCGCCTGCGCATCAAGACCCCCAGCCGGGAGCAGGAAATCCGCCTGCTCTCGGGCGGCAACCAGCAGAAAGTGATCCTGGCGCGCTGGCTGGCCGAACCGGGCCTGAAAGTACTGGTGCTCGATGAACCGACGCGCGGCATCGACGTGGGCGCCAAGAACGACATTTACCGCATCATCCACGAAGTGGCCGCGCGCGGCTGCTGCGTGATCGTGGTGTCGAGCGAACTGCCGGAAGTGCTGGGCATCGCCGACCGCGTGGCGGTGATGCGCGACGGCCGCATCGTCGGCCAGCTGGCGCGTGCCGACGCCGACGAACAAGCGGTGCTGCGCCTGGCGCTGCCCGATACCAATAACGATAACGATAACAGCGGCGACAACGCCGATACCACTTCCCGGAGAACCGCATGAGCACCATTCCACTCACCCACACCGGCGCCCCCGTGCCGGCAGGCCGCCAGCGCGCGCTCCTGATCGAATACAGCATGCCGCTGGCGTACGCGGTGCTGTTCGCCGTGCTGGCGGCCACGGTCGATAACTTCTTCTCGGTCGCCAACGTGGTCGGGCTGATGCTGTCGGTGGCGCAGATCGGCATGGTCGCCTGCACCATGATGCTGTGCCTGGCCTCGCGCGACTTCGACCTGTCGGTCGGCTCCACCATCGCCTTTGCCGGTGTGCTCGGGGCCATGGTCCTGGAACGCACCGGCAGCGTGACCCTGGCGGTGGGCGCCGGCCTCGGTGCGGGCGCCCTGATCGGCGCCGGCAACGGCGTGCTGATTGCCTACCTGCGCGTGAACGCGCTGATCGCCACACTGGCCACCATGCTGATGGTGCGCGGGCTGGCCTTCATCGCCTCGCAAGGGCAGGCGGTCGGCATCAATTCCGACGCATTCATCGCGTTCGGCGACGCCCAGGTATTCGGCCTGCCGCTGCCGGTGCTGGTGGCCGGCGCCTGCTTCCTGATTTTCGGCGTGCTGCTCAATCATACGGTCTTCGGGCGCAATACCCTGGCCATCGGCGGCAATCCGGAAGCGGCGCGCCTGGCTGGCGTCAAGGTCGAGAAGCTGCGCGTGTGGATCTTCCTGCTGCAAGGGCTGGTGACCGCGCTGGCGGGTCTGATCCTGGCCTCGCGCATCACCAGCGGCCAGCCGAATGCGGCGCAAGGCTTCGAGCTCGATGTGATTTCGGCGTGCGTGCTCGGTGGCGTGTCGCTCCAGGGCGGCAAGGCGCGCATTTTCGGGGTGCTGATCGGCGTCCTGATCATGGGGACGGTGGAGAACGTGATGAATCTGCTGAACGTCGATTCGTTCTACCAGTATCTGGTGCGCGGCTCGATCTTGCTGGCCGCGGTCTTGCTCGACCAGCTCAAGGCACGGGGCGAGCGCCGCACCTAAGTTCGCTTGCGCCACCACCGGCACGTCGTTCCCGCGCAGGGCTAGGCGCCCCCACGGCAACCCAAGTCCGGCGCTCAGCCGACGGCTACGGTACAAAATTGGATTCCCGCCTGCGCGGGAATGACGGAGCGTACGTTAACGGCATTAGCCTCCGGACTCGCCTCGTTCCAAGGAATTGGAGGAGTTTCCTAGAAACTGGAGGCTGCGCGGGAACGACGCGGGGGTGGTAGAAACGACTGACGTCATACATGTTGACGTTTTGCCTATTATGCAGATATCATCGGGGTCCCCAACCCCGGCAACCATCCATGTCTGATCCACGTTCCGACCGATTTGTGCGCTCCCACCTCAAGACCCGCCACCTGGTGCTGCTGGTCGAACTGGGCCGTCACGGTTCCATCATGCACGCGGCGCAGGCCGCCAATCTGACCCAACCCGCCGCCTCCAAGCTGCTGGGCGAACTCGAACACGCGCTCGGCGTGCAGCTGTTCGAGCGCCTGCCGCGCGGGGTGGCGCCCACCTGGTACGGCCAGGTGCTGATCCGCCGCGCCGGCGCCGCCCTGGCCGAGATGGACGCCGCCCACCAGGAAGTGATGGAACTGCTTTCCGGCCTGCGCGGCCGGGTCGACGTCGGCACCGTGCTCACGCCGTCCACCAGCCTGGTGCCGGCGGCGGTCAACCTGCTCAAGTCGCGCCACGCGCGAGTGCACGTGTCGATCAGCGTCGATACCAGCAAGATCCTGGTGCAGCGCCTGCGCGCCGGCGAACTCGATCTGGTGATCGGCCGCATCCTCGACACCGGCGCCGCCGCCGAACTGCATTTCGAGCCGGTCACCGACGAACCCCACAGCCTGATCGTGCGCGCCGGCCATCCGCTGGCCGGGCGCAGCGACCTCACGCTCGACGAACTGGCGCGCCAGGGCTGGATCCTGCCGCCCAACGGCAGCATCCTGCGCGACCGCCTGACCGCCTTGTTCCTCGCGCGCGGCCTCGAACCGCCGGCGGAAACGGTCGAAACCCTCGCCCTTCCCGTGATCGCGCACCTGTTGACCGGTAGCGATATGGTGGTAGCGCTTCCGCTGGAACTGGTGGAGCCTTATCTGCAAACCGGCCTGTTGACCGTGCTGCCGTTCGACCTGGGCATCCGCATGGACATGTACGGCATCATCACGCGCCGCCACCACCAGCTCTCGCCCGGCGCGGAGAACATGCTGGCCACGGTGCGCGAAGTGGCGGCCCTGCGTTATCCGCCCGCGCAAGCTATATGATCTAAGCATGCTTTTTTATAAATAAGCAATTGGAATCATATCCCTGGAGTCCGTACGATCCTGACCATGACCCGGATTCGCGGACAGCAAAGCGAACTGCGCATGGCAGGACCCACCAACCCAGGAGACCTGTATGAAACAGAAGAAACTCAGTTGGCTGATCGCGAGCCTGTTCGCCTTGCCGCTCGCTGCGGCCGACGCCCACACCCAAGCCGACGAGGTGCAGCAAGTGACCGTGTCCGGCATCCGTTCCTCGGTGCGCAATGCGCTGGCGGTCAAGGAAGCGTCGGACAGCATGGTCGAAGTGATCGCCTCCGAAGACATCGGCAAGCTGCCCGACACCACCATCGCCGAATCCCTGGCGCGCTTGCCCGGCCTGTCGTCCGGCATGGATCGCGGCAATGCCAGCCAGGTGGTGGCGCGCGGCCTGGGCCCGCGCTTCATCGACGCCACCCTGAACGGGCGCGAACTGGCCACGTCGGAGCCGGATCGTTCGGTGCGTTTCGAGCAGTTTCCATCCGAGTCGCTCAGCGGCGCCACCGTCTACAAGACCCAGTCGGCCGACCTGGTGGAAGGCGGCGTGGCCACCATGATCGACCTGAAAACCGTGCAGCCGCTCAAATACAGCGGCCGCCAGGCCTCGCTGCGCGCCGATGCGCTGTATTACGCGCTGGGGCGCGATATCCCGGGCGCGAAGAAAACCGCGCCGCGCGTGGGTGGCATCTACCTCGACCAGTTCTTCGACAAGTCGCTTGGCGTGGCGCTCGCGTTCAGCTACCAGGACCAGCCCTCGCTGCAAAAGAACAAGGATCACTGGGGCTTCAACGAAGCGCATTCGGGCGACATCGATGGCGATGGCAAGACCGACAAGACGCCGTGGGGCTTCCAGGACAAGGTCTTGCGCGGCAGCGACGAGCGCTCCAGCGTGCTCGGGAAAGTCGAATGGAAGAATGGCGAGAGCCTCGTTACCGCCGACGCCTACTACGCGCTGGCCAGGATCCGCGAACCGGGCCTGCAGCACTGGACCGGCGACATCGGCAACTGGGACAACGGCCAGAAGTCGCGCTACAGCAAGCTCGATATCCGCGACGGCTACGTGACCGGCGCCACTGTGGCCGATACGGGCTTTAGCAACCACGATTCGCTCTGGGTGCAGGACACCGGCACCCTGGTGCTGGGCGTGGACGGCAAAACCACGGCCGGTGCATGGAAGCTCGAAGCGGACCTGTCGACCTCGCGCGCGGAACGCGACAGCCAGTGGCGCGACCTGCGCCAGTTCAGCCGCGGCACGGGCACCGTCAGCTGGGCCTTCACCGGCAACGAGCGGCAAGACTTCTCGCTCGGCCAGGACAGCGGCAACCCCGCCGGTTTCTGGGGGCCGACGATGCACATCGATACCGACGGCCACCTCAAGGATGAACTGGGCGCGCTGCACCTGAACGCGGCGCGCGACACCGACCTCGGAGCCGTCAAGCGCCTCAAGTTCGGCGCGCGCGCCACCCACCGGGAAAAATCGTACGGCCAGACCACCTGGGAAGTCGCACCGCTGGCGGCCATTCCCGATGCCGACTACGACACCGTCAACGTGGCCGGCATGGCGCCCTACATCGCGCTGCGCGACTTCGGCGCCAGCACCGCGGCCGCATTCGGCCCGGGCGCTTTCGATCCCGCCGGTCGCCCGCGCAGCCAGAACGACTTGCTGTCGGGCTGGAAGGTGCGCGAGCGCGGCGCCGCGCTGTACGGCCAGGCCGACCTCGATGGCACCTTGTTCGGCAAAACCTTGCGTGGCAACGCCGGCCTGCGCGTGGTTCACACCAGACAGACCGGCGAGGGCATGCAGGCGCGGGGCGGCGCGGCGCCGACGGCGGTCAGCGATGGCACCTCGTACACTGAAGTGCTGCCGAGCGTGAACCTGATTGTCAATCTGGACGAGAAGCAGGAACGCCAGCTGCGTTTGAGCCTCGCGCGTGCCATGTCGCGCGCGCCGCTCGACGAAATGGGCGCCTCGCGCAATCTGAACGTGGACGCCAATCCGACCCAGCCGCTCACCGGCAGCGCCGGCAATCCGCAGTTGAAACCCATGCTGGCCGACCAGATCGACCTGGCGTACCAGTGGTACTTCGACAAAGGTGCGCTGCTGTCGGCGGGCCTGTTCTACAAGGATATCAGCCGCTACATCGGCATTACCAGCGAGCGCACCACCCTGGACGCGCGCAGCGCGCTGGTGACCCGCTCGCTCAACGGCGAGGGCGGCAATATCCGCGGGGTCGAGCTGGTGTATCAGCAATCGTTCGCCAACGGCCTTGGCGTGTCCAGCAACTACGCCTACACGGCCAGTAACATCCACGAAAATATCCCGGCCGGCAAACCGTTCCCCATCGAAGGGCTGATGAAACACAATGGCGGCCTGACAGTGTGGTACGAAAATGCCGGCTATGAAGCGCGCATGTCGGCCAACTACCACAGCGCCTTTGTGCGCAACCCGACCTGGGGCGCGGGCCAACTGGTCGACAACAGTGCGGAAACCTATGCCGCGCTATCGTTCGCCAGGCACCTGACCTCGAAACTTCAGCTGCGTTTTGGTGTCGATAACCTGAGCAACCAAAAAGTCGTCTACACCAGCGCGAACAATCCGTACGAGCAGGAAGTGACCGAATTCGGACGGCGCTTCAATCTCGGCATATCGTACAAACTATGAGAGGAAGCATGCATACGCAATTAATTGGTATCGACTGGGGAACCAGCAACCGCCGCGCCTATCTGGTCGGACGCGACGGCAAGTGCCTTGCGCACCATGCCGACGACCAGGGCATGCTGGCTGTCAATGGCGACTTTGCCGGCTCCCTGGCGGCGCTGCGCGCCAGCATGGGCGTGAGCGACGCCATCCCGGTGGTCATGTCCGGCATGGTCGGTTCGGCCAGCGGCTGGCAGGAAGTGCCGTATCTCGACACCAGCGTGCCGCTCACCGCGCTGCCGGCCCACCTGGTGCCCGTGACGGGCCAGGCGGGCTGCTTCATCGTGCCCGGCTACTGCACGCGCGACGGCGCGGTGGACGTGATGCGCGGCGAAGAAACGCAGCTGCTCGGCGCCGTCGGCTGCGGGCTGGGGGACGGCTGGGTGGTGCTGCCGGGGACCCATAGCAAGTGGGTCTACCTGCGCGGCGGACGCATCGACCAGCTGGTCACCTACATGACCGGCGAACTGTTTGCGATGCTGGCAGGCGCAAGTACCCTGGCCGCGCTGATGGCCGACGGCCCGGATGACGACACCGCCTTTGCCGCCGGCCTGCAGGAAGCGCGGCGCGGGCGGCCGCTGTCGAACGCGCTGTTCGGCGTGCGCGCGCGCGTCGTGTCGAAAACCATGGCGGCGGCGCAGGCGCGCTCCTTCGTCAGCGGCCTGCTGATCGGCACCGAGTTCGTGGCGGCCCAGGGGCACGCCGACAGCGCCATCGACATCATCGCTTCGTCCGCGCTCAGCGCCCGTTACCAGAGCGCGGCTGCGCATTACGGCATGCCGGCGCGCGCGCGCGATCCGGACGAGGTCTACCTGGCCGCGCTGGCCCACTTTTTTGAAAGACTCTGATCATGGACCTGACCCAATTGAACCCACCGCTGGTCGCCATCTTGCGCGGCCTGCAAGCGCATGACGCCGAGACGGCCGGCGCGGCCCTGTTCGGGGCCGGCTTTCGCTTGCTCGAAGTGCCGCTCAACCGTCCGGGCGCGCTCGAATCGATCGCACTGCTGGCGCGCATGGCGCCGGCCGGGGCCATCGTCGGCGGCGGCACCATGCTCAAGGTGGCCGATGTCGACGCCGTGCATGCGGCCGGCGGACGCATGCTGGTCGCGCCGAACTGCAACACGCAAGTGATCGCGCGCGCGCAAGCGCTGGGCATGCTGTGCGCGCCCGGCGTGGCAACGCCGAGCGAAGCGTTCGACGCGCTCGGCGCCGGCGCCCACGCGCTCAAGATTTTCCCGGCCGAAATGGTCGGTTATGCGGGCTTGAAGGCGTTCAAGACCGTTCTGCCGCCGGGCACGCCGCTGTGGCCGGTCGGCGGCGTGGCGCCGGACACCATGGCGGCCTGGGTCGCGGCCGGGGCCACCGGCTTCGGCATCGGCGGCGCCTTGTACACGCCCGGCGTCACGCCGCAGGAACTGGGCGCGCGCGCCGCTGCCTTTGTCGCCGCCTGGCGCGCCACCCAGGCCGGCTAGCAATCGCGCTCTGGCAACCGGCGGCGGCATGCCGCCCGGATCAAGAATCAACAACAAGAAAAAGGAAACACCATGGAATTTGCGAACTACCCGAGCCTGGCCGGCAAAGCCGTCTTCGTGACCGGCGGCGGTTCGGGAATCGGGGCCGATATCGTGGCCGCCTTTGCGCGCCAGGGCGCGCGCGTGGCGTTTGCCGACCGCGACATCGCCTCTTCCACCGAACTGGTCGACGGCCTGGCCGGCACGGTAGCCTGCGCGCCGTACTTCATCGGCTGCGACCTGTCCGATATCGACGCGCTGCGCGCCAGCATGAAGGCGGCGGGCGAGCAACTGGGCGACTTTGATGTGCTGGTTAATAATACCGCCAACGACGAGCGCCACGATTTCCTGCAGGTCAGTCCGGACTACTTCGACGACAAGGTGGCGATCAACCTCAAGGTGGCGTTTTTCGCGGCCCAGGCCGTGATGGAAGGCATGCAGCGGCGCGGCGGCGGGTCCATCATCAACCTCGGCTCGACCGGCTGGAAGAACAAGGTGGCCGGCTATCCGGTGTACGCTTCAGCCAAATCGGCCATGAACGGGCTCACGCGCAGCCTGGCGCGTGAATTCGGCAAGAGCGGCGTGCGCGTCAACACGCTCACGCCGGGCTGGGTGATGACCCCGCGCCAGCTCGACAAATGGGTCGACCCGGCCGGCGAACGCGCCATGGATGAAAATCAGTGCCTGCCGGGACGCATCGTCGGCCAGGATGTGGCCAGCATGGCGCTGTTCCTTGGCGCGCACGACAGCCGCATGATGACGGCTCAGGAATTCGTCGTCGACGCCGGCTGGACCTGATGCCGCTGCCGTTTCAACGGTGCGCCACGTTGCGAATGTTGCAAGTTAAAATCGATGGAGGGAAGCACCAGGCATTGTAAGGGGATGAGGTTTGCCTGCCTGGCCATGGCTTGCCCGGCGACGACGTCGGCGCCACGCGCCCGGTGCCCTGCGGCGGCGCCAGCCGTCCCGCCGGGCTGACTGCGCGCCCGTGTTGCCGCACGCTGACGTTATAAAAACTGTACGTCGTTTGTCGAAACATAATGATACGATCACCTATGTGTCGGCGCTTTGCCGGCCGCATGCTTTCATCATCGACGACAACAACCCGGGCACTGGATGCGTCTGACATTTGATTTTTTCTCCAACGGTGGAGAACTCGGCGCCCTGATGCGCGCCAAGGACTGGAGCGCGACACCGCTCGGCCCGCCCGAACACTGGCCAACCTTGCTCAAGAGCACGATCCGCCTGATTCTCACCTCGCGCCATCCCATGTTCCTGTGGTGGGGCGGCGAACTGCTGCAGTTCTATAACGATGCCTACCGCCTGACCATGGGGCCGGAGCGCCACCCGAGCGCGCTGGGCCAGGGCGGGCGCGAGTGCTGGGAAGAAATCTGGCCCATCATCGGCCCCCAGATCGACATGGTCATGGCCGGCGGCGGCAGCACCTGGCACGAAGACCAGCTGGTGCCGGTCACGCGCCACGGCAAGCGCGAGGATGTCTGGTGGACCTACGGCTACAGCCCGATCGAAGACCACGGCGGCGTGCACGGCGTGTTGGTGGTGTGCAACGACGTCACGGCCCAGCACAATGCCAAGGCCGCGCTGGAGCGCATGAACCTGGCCCTGACCGAACAGATCGCCCAGCGCGAGCAGGCGCAGCGGCTCGAAGCCATCCAGACCGGGCAGCGCCTGCGCGCCGAGCAGGCCCTGCGCGAGCAGCGCGAAGCCGAGTCCACGCGCCTGCGCTCGCTGTTCGAGCAGGCGCACGGCTTCATGTGCATCCTGCGCGGCCCGCAGCATGTCTTCGAATTCGCCAACTCGGCCTACCTGCGCCTGGTGGGCGAGCGTGCACTGATCGGCAAGAGCGTGCGCGAGGCGCTGCCCGACGTGGTCGGCCAGGGTTTTTTCGAATTGCTCGATGCGGTGTATGCCAGCGGCCAGCCGTACAAGGCGGGCGACCTGCGCATCGAACTGCGGGTGACACCGAAGAGCGCGCCGATCCATGCCTACATCGACTTCGTGTACCAGCCGATCATGGAAAACGGCTGGGTGAGCGGGATTTTCGTGCAGGGCTTCGATGTGACCGACCGCACCGTGGCCCGGCAGGCGCTGCAGCGCAGCGAACTGCGCCTGAAAGAAGGCATGAAAGTGGCGCGCATGGTGGTGTGGGACTGGGACCTGGCCAGCAACGAGGTCGTGTTTTCCGACAACGCCCCGGAACTGTTCGGCGCCAACTGGACCGACATGCGCCAGGTAGGGGCGGTGCTCGATCCCGCCGACCTGCGCAGGATGGAACTTGCGCACCGCGAAGCGGTCGAATGCAATGGAAGCTACGGCGACGTGGTGCGCCTGCGCCGGCCCGACAATGGCCAGACGGTCTGGCTGCAGGTGTACGCCACCGTGGTGCCGGACCACGCCGGCCATGCACACTGCATACGCGGCGTTTCGATCGATGTCAGCGCCCGCAAGCGCGCCGAGGAATCCTTGCGCGAGGCGGGGCGGCACAAGGATGAATTCCTGGCGATGCTGTCGCATGAGCTGCGCAATCCGCTCGCGCCGATCCGCTCGGCCGCGCACTTGCTGGCGATGGCGCCCGACAACGCATCGAGGGTGAAAATGTCGAGCGTGATCATCGAACGCCAGGTCAACCACATGACTAGCCTGATCAACGACCTGCTGGATGTGTCGCGCGTCAATACCGGGCTGGTGGTGCTCGACAAGCAGCTGATCGACCTGCACCAGGTGGTGCTGGAATCGGTCGAGCAGACCCAGCCGCTCATTGCCGAGCGCGGCCATGTGCTCAGCCTCGACGTGCCGGGCGAGGGCGAGGTGGCGGTGTGCGGCGACCGCAAGCGGCTGGTGCAGGTGCTGAGCAACCTGCTGCACAATGCGGCCAAGTACACACCGCCGGGCGGCCGCATCACGCTCGAGATCAGCCACCATGGCGACACGGTCGAGCTGCACGTGCGCGACAACGGCATCGGCCTCGATGCCATGCTGATGCCGCACATCTTCGACCTGTTCACCCAGGAAAAACGCTCGTCCGACCGTTCCCAGGGCGGCCTGGGCCTGGGGCTGGCGCTGGTGCGCAGCCTGGTATCCTTGCATGGCGGCCATGTGACGGCGGCCAGCCCGGGACCGGGCGAGGGCGCAACCTTTTCCGTGTACCTGCAAAAGCACGCGGCGCCGGACGGCGCGGGTAGCGCCGGGCGCGGGCCGGGCCAGCACCAAGGCGAGGGCTTGCGCCTGATGCTGGTCGACGACAACAAGGATGCCGCGAACGCCATGGCCATGGTGCTGGAGTCGGCCGGCCACGTCGTCATGGTCGAGCACGATCCGCATCGCGCGCTCGACAGCGTGGGCAGTTTCGGACCGGACGCCTGCCTGCTCGATATCGGCCTGCCAGGCATGGATGGCAACGAACTGGCGCGCCGCCTGCGTGACAATGTGCAGGCGCGCGCCGCCACCCTGATCGCCGTCACCGGCTACGGCAACAAATACGACAAGGCCAGCGCGGTGCAGGCCGGCTTCGACCACTATTTCGTCAAGCCGGCCAACACGGCCGAGCTGATCGGCGTGCTGGCCCGCATCAAGCCGCTTGCAAACGAAAAGCAGAGTTCACCGGTTGCCGAGCGGATCGAGGGCTGATGGCGGCGATGCCGCCACGCCAGGGTCGGCGCCTTGCGGGCGGATCGGGCGCCACTGCGGCCAACGGCAAACGGATCCATGGCCGGGCGCAGGGCACGCCTTGATGCCGGCTATGCGGCAAGGGTGAACGTGTTGGTGCTCCAGCAGGCGTGCCGCGCCCGCTGGTCGCTGCTCCAGCCACTGCGGCGCAGCTCGGCGGCGATCATGCGGTTGATAATGCCGTGCGCCACCAGCAGCACCGGTCCCGAGCGCGCCAGCACCATCAGGCGCGCAGCCGCCTGGCGCGCACGCAGGCGTGTTGCTTGCCGGCTCTCGGCGCCATTCGCGTAGCCCGCCATCCACATCAGACGCAACAGCACGGCCCACCAGGCTGGCGGCAAGCGCGGAAAGCGCCCCCATGCTGGAGGCATCGACAGCGCGGGAAGCGCCGCCTCGCGAAAGAAGGCATCGGCCATGGCGGGTGTCTGGCCGAGCGCCCTGACCGACGCCAGCGCCCGCGGCAAGGTGCTGGCTACGATCGTCGCCGCAGCGCCGGCGGCCGCGATACTCGCTGGCGGAATGGCCTCATCGACGACCCCGGCCAGGTCGTAAGCGGCGATCCAGGCGGGCATGCCGGCCAGTGCCACCCATCCGTGATCGGACAGCAATGGTTTTCCGTGCCGCATGAGTGTGATTGTCGGGTTCCCCCTGGCCGCCAGAGACGGCGTGCTGTTGTCCGATGCCAAGATGGTTCCGCCTCGTGCCGCCTGGGCACTGTCGTATTGAAAACGCAATTTTCTGCGCTGCTGAAAGTTTAGCATCATTCAACGCCACGTCAGCCTTGCCATGCCCGGGCCGCTTTTCATCATTCTCAACGCCGGTTCCGGCCATGCGGAAACCGAACTCCAGCGTATAACCATCGACAATCCGCTCACGCCGCACCCGCCGTATTCCGGCAGACTTGGGCCACGCCCCCATCCGCATGCCTTCGGCCCGACCCGTGACGAGCTGGCGGCGCGCGCCGGCCGGACGGCGCCGGATCAAGGTCGCCACCACCGGCGACGTGACGCATCTGGACGCGGGCGCTCGCGCAGGCGCCGTGAAACGTCGCGGCCGGCGCATCGGCTGGTCTACAATGCGCATTTCCCGTGCGACCGACTTCGACCATGAACGCTTTGAGCCTGATGCGCAGCACCCACCGTCACCCGTGCGCCCTCCTGCTGATGGTGCAGCTGCTCGGCATGCTGCTCTATCCATTCATCGAATCGACGCCGAGCGGGCTGGTGGTGTTCAATGCCTTCGGCATCGCGGTGCTCGGCTTCACCACGCGCATGGTGCGGCGCACACCCGGCTACGCCTGGATCAGCGCCGGCATCGCCTTGCCCATCATCGTGCTGCTGGTGCTGCAGATGGCATCTGGGCGCGACGGCCTGCTGCCATGGTCGTCCGCGCTCGAAGCGCTGTTCTACTTCTACGCCGCGGCCAGCCTGATCGCCTACATGATGGAAGACCGCCGCGCCACCACCGACGAACTGTTCGCCGCCGGCGCCACCTTCACCCTGATCGCCTGGGGCTTCACGCACCTGTTCGTGCTGGTGCAGGCCATGCATCCCGGGACTTACGCCGCCGCCGTCAACAGTGCCGGCCCGCGCACCTGGACCGAACTCAATTACCTCAGCTTCGCGCTGCTATCGAGCACCGGCATCGGCGACGTGATCCCCCTCACTGCCCACGCGCGCGCGCTGGCCAGCGTCGAAATGTTCGTCGGCCTGATTTACCTGGCGGCGGTCGTGTCGCGCCTGATCGGATTCACCCTGCAGCAGACCAGGGATGGACGCGGTTAGCGCGCCATCCGCTCCCGCGCGATGCGCCCGATGGTGGCCAGCGCCGCCTCGGCGCGCGCGTCCCACGCATGGCCGTAATTGAGGCGCAGGCAGTTTTCAAAGCCCGGCTGCGGCGAAAAGATCGGCCCCGGCGCGACGCTGATGCCCTCGGCGAGAGCGGCCGCGTGCAGCGCCAGCGCATCGACCTCGCCCGGCAGTTCCAGCCATAGCAGATAGCCGCCCTTGGGCCGCGTGACCCGCGTGCCGTCCGGGAAGTGGCGCCGCACGGCGTCCACGAACACAGCCTGCTGCGCAGCGAGCGTGTGGCGCAGCAGGCGCAGATGGCGGTCGTAGCCGCCTTTTTCCAGGTACAGCGCCAGCGCGCCCTGGGCCGGCGCGCAGGTAGTCAGGGTGCTGGCCAGCTTCTGGCGCGCCAGCTGGCGCGTGAAGCGCCCGCCCGCCACCCAGCCGACCCGGTAGCCGGGCGCCAGGCATTTCGAGAACGACGAACAGTGCATCACCAGGCCCTCGGTATCGAAGGCCTTGGCCGGCAACGGGCGCTGGTCGCCGAAATACAGCTCGCCGAAGACATCATCCTCGATCAGCGGCACTTGGTAGCGCGCCAGCAGGCGCACCAGGTCGCGCTTTTTCTCGTCGGGCATCAGGCTGCCGAGGGGATTCTGGAAATTCGTCATCAGCCAGCAGGCCTTGGGCCGGTGCCGTTCCAGCGCGCGTTCGGCCGCGGCCAGGTCCATGCCGTCGCGCGGGTGGGTCGGCACCGCGATCGCCTCCAGGCCGTGGCGCTCGATCGCCTGCAGCGCGCCGTAAAAGGCGGGCGACTCGATCAGTACTGCGTCGCCGGGGCGCGCCACCGCCATCAGGCACAGGCTCAGTGCTTCCAGCGCGCCGTTGGTGACCACGATACCGTCGGCGGGCACGCTCATGCCGTCGATCAGGTAGCGCAGCGAGATCTGGCGGCGCAGGCGCGCGTTGCCCGGGGTGAGATCGTCGACGCTGGCCCACGGATCGAGCTGCCGCACGCTGGTGCTCATCATGCGCGCCAGGCGCGCCAGCGGGAACAGCAGCGGGCTGGGAAAGGCCGAGCCGAATGGCACCACGTTGCGCCGCATGGTCGTCTCCAGCAAGTCGAACACCCTTTCGCTCATGGCGATGGGGAGGGCTTCATCGGCCGGATGCGAGGGCGTATCCGGTTCCGGCGGCAGGCGGGCGGCGCCCACGCTGACGAAATAGCCGGAGCGCTCGCGCGCCTGCACCAGGCCCTGGGCTTCGAGCGTGTAATAGGCCTCGAACACGGTGGCCGGGCTCACGCCGCGGCTGGCGCTGGTCTTGCGCACGGACGGCAGGCGGTCGCCCGGCTGCAGCACGCCGGACAGGATCGATTCGGAGATATCGCGCGCAAGCGCTTCATAAAGTTTCATGGTGCGGCCGGGGCCAGGCGGGAGGGACGTGAGACAAGTGCAGCATCTTAAATCAAATTTCCCGCCAGGCGTTCCCAGCGGCGTTGCGGTCGAGGTAAAATGGACAACATACGCCAAGGTGCGCTCCGCTTTTCTGCCGGAGTGTGAAACGGGAAGCCGGTGACAAGAGAAGACCTCTCTGACAATCCGGCGCAGCCCCCGCTGCTGTAGGCCTGACGACGCTGTTCAAACGCCACTGTGCACCGCATGGGAAGGCAAGGACAGCCGAGGATGACGGCGAGCCAGAAGACCGGCCATGGCGTTAAGTACTGGTGCAAAACCCGGGGAGTGGTTTTGGCCATTTGTTGTCGACACCGATGCATTGACTTGTTGCGGCCGGCCACCTCGCGTGCCCGGCCAAGCGCCCCTGCGCGCCCGCAAGCCAACGCCCAACCGGGGTCTGACCTCTGATTAGAAATTAATTGCTTAACCGGGGTCAGACCCCAATTAAGCGCGCCCGCGACGGCATTTTGTTTAACAAAATTTGGGCGAAGCCCGGGTTTTTCATTGACGTGCGCGAAATATTTCGAATCAGAGGTCAGACCCCGATTGGGGGATTTTGTCGACGTGCAAGTTGGCGTGATTTTTCCTCGCGATGTGCCTTGATCTTCAATGGATTCAGGAAAGTAATCGCATGCGTAAATTAAAGTTTCAAACATGTTTGCTGGCGACCTCGGTCGCGGCCGTTCGGCTGGCCTTTGCTGCCGAGGCGCCGGCCACGCCCGATGTGCCGGTGATGCAGGAGGTGCTGGTGTCGGGCAACCGCGCGGCATTGCCTGGCGTGGCCGATTCGGCCACCGAGGGCACCGTCAGCGCGCGTCAGCTGGCCGTGCGCCCCTTGCTGCGCACGGCGGAGCTGCTGGAAACCGTGCCCGGGGTGATCGTCACCCAGCATTCGGGCGACGGTAAGGCGAACCAGTATTTTTTGCGTGGCTATAACCTCGATCACGGCAGCGATTTCGCCACCAGCGTGCTGGGCATGCCGGTCAACGTGGCCAGCCACGCGCACGGCCAGGGCTATATGGATCTGAATTTCCTTATGCCGGAGCTGATTTCGCATATCCAGTACCGCAAAGGCGTCTACGCGGCCGACGATGGCGATTTTTCCAGCACCGGTTCGGCGCGCATCGAATACCAGCGCACGCTCAAGGCGCCGCTGGTCGATGTCAGCCTGGGCCAGCACCGCTACCGGCGCGTGCTGGCGGCGGGCAGCGGACAGCTGGGTGGGCTGGATGTGCTGGGCGCGTTCGAGTTCGCCGGTAACGACGGGCCGTGGGACCAGCCGGCCAATCTGCGCAAGCGCAACGCGGTGCTGCGCGCGTCGAACGGCAGCGCCGATAACGGCGTGGCTGTCACGCTGATGGCTTATCAGTCGGACTGGCGCGCCACCGAACATGTGCCGGAACGCGCCATCCTGAATGGCGAAATCGGCCGCTTCGGCGCGCTCTCGCCCAGCGATGGCGGCGTGACCCACCGTTACAGCCTGTCCGGCGAGTGGGCCGCCAGCGGCGCGGCCGGCGCCAGCAGGGTGCGCGCATATGTGCTCGACTATGGCCTGAACTACTTTGCCACGCCGTCCGGTTTTATCAGTGGCGCCAGCGCCGACCAGCACGAGCAGGCCGACAGCCGCGTGACCTGGGGCCTCGACGCGCGCCACAGCTGGCAGCTGCGCGACGTCGAACTGAGCGCCGGCGTGCAGCTGCGCCAGGACAGGGTCGACAACGTCGGCCTGTACGACACTGTCGACCGGGTGCGTACCAATACGGTGCGCCAGGACCGCCTGCGCGAAACCGCGGCGGGCCTGTTCGTCGAGGCGCGTCGCCAGTGGACGCCGTGGCTGCGCACTACCGTCGGCCTGCGCCGCGACCAGATCGCGGCCGACGCCAGCGCCACCGGCGGGCGCTTCAACCTTGGTAACGGTGGCACGGCCAGCGCCGGCCAGACCAGTCCCAAGGTCAGCGTGATTGTCGGGCCGTTCGGCGAGCACGCCGGCACCGAGCTGTATGCCAACTGGGGCCACGGCTTTCACAGTAACGACGTGCGCGGCGCGACCTCAGGCACCCACCCGTCCGACGGCAGCCCGGCCGACCGCCTGGCGCTGTTCGCCCGCTCGACCGGAGGCGAGCTGGGCGCGCGCACGCGGCCTTTGAAAGGCTGGACCAGCAGCGTGTCGCTGTGGCAGATCAGTTCCGCGTCGGAGCTGGTGTTTGTCGGCGACGCCGGGGTGACCGAAGCGCGTGGCGCGTCAAAACGCCATGGCCTGGAATGGTCCAATTCCTATACGCCGAATCACAGCCTGACAATCGATGGCGACGTGGCCTGGTCGCACGCGCGCTTCAAGGTGCCGGTGGAGGGAGGCGGCGCGCATGTGCCGAATGCGATTCCGCTCACTGCCTCGCTGGCCGTCAATTACGCGCCGGACGGCGCGTGGTTCGGCGGCCTGCGCCTGCGTTATCTGGGCGCCTACGCGCTCGAAGAGACCAATCAACAGCGCTCGACGCCATTCTGGATCGCCAACCTGAAGCTCGGTTACCGGCTCGGCGCGCGCTGGCAGGCCAGTGTGGATGTGCTCAACCTGGCCGACCGCAAGGCCAACGACATCGAATACTGGGGCGGCGCCTGCACCCGCGCCGAACAGCGCGATGGCAGTTGCGGCGGCGGCATTGATGGACGCCTGGTGCATCCGATCGAGCCGCGCAGCGTGCGCGTGAGCCTGCGCACCACGTTCTGAAGTCGTTCAGGTCGTGCGGAAGATGATCTCTTTCATTCGCTGCAGGCGCGGGTAGACCACCGGCACCGTCAGCATGGTGCTGGCGATGGCCATCAGGAGCAGGGCGGTGAAGGTTTCGCTGGTGATGATCTGTTTGTCGAGCAGGATGTTAACGAAGATGATCATGATCAGCGCCTTGGTCTGCAGCAGCCAGCCGATGATGCCCGCTTCGCCTTTTTTCCACTTGAGGATGCGCCCCGCGATGTGGGCGCCAATCAGCTTGCCGCCGATCGAGGCCACCAGCAGCACGCCGGCGGCGATGAAAACGGCGGCGCCGCCCATTTTCCAGTTGGTGCGCAGGCCTGTGCTGAGGAAGAACACGGGCATGATCGCCAGCAGGACGTGGTGGCGCATCAGGTCCATCTTTTCCTGGTCGAACCAGTGCGCGTCCATCACCGCGCCGGCCAGGAAGGCGCCGACCATGAAGTGCAGGCCGGCCCAGTCGGCGCCGAAGCCGCACAGGGCCAGCCAGATCAGGCCGACGTACCAGCGGTCGCGTTCCTGCAGCCACACCATGAGGCGGCGGTAGCCGACCGTGGCGATACCGAAGGCGAGCAGGAAGCCGAGCTGGCGACCGACCCGGTCCCAGTCCAGCATGATCAAGGCCAGCACGCCCCAGATGGCGATGTCGTCCAGGCTGGCGTAACGCAGGATGCGCTGGCCGATCGGCTGGCGCAGGATGTCGAGCTTCTCCATCAGCAGGATCAGGATCGGCAGCGCGGTGACCGCGCAGGCCATGCCGACGCCGACCACGAACTGCCAGGTCATCGCCTTCGGTCCGATCCAGCCGGCGTAGCCGAGCATGCCGGCGGCGGCCATCGCGCCGAAGACCAGCGGCACGCCCAGCGCCAGACCTGAGGTGATGGTGGTTTCGCGGCGATGCGCCCAGGCTTGCTTGAGGTCGAGCTCGATGCCGGCGATCATTACGAAGATCATGACTGCCCACCAGGCAATGCCGTTCATGGCCATGATGACGGCGGGGTTGAAGATGAATTTGTAGTAATCCGGATATATCGCCCCCATCACACCCGGCCCGAGCAGCACGCCGGTGATGATCTGCACCACCACCAGCGGCGCGTAGTAGTCGGTCTTGCAGACGCGCCAGACGAGATAGGGAATGGAGAAAATCAGGAGCATTGCGAGGAGGAAGATCTCCGTCGTGTTCATGGCTGTGTGCATGGGACTGTCTCGTTCTTGTTGTGGTGTGCGCGCGAGTGTGGTCCTCGTGCTGCTTGGGTGTCCCGAAGAAATCGCGTAGTAAAATTTCAGAAAAAGGCGAGCTCATGCTAGCTGAACAATTGAGTAAGTTCAACAATTATGTTGGGAAGACATTCGCTGCGGGCCTGTGCTCGTCGTGACTGAAGGCAACGAATATGATAAGGTCGTCATGCGCGCATGCGCCATCCCTGACCGAACGGTACCCATGTCCCACTTTTCCGAAACACAAACCTTTACCATGTCGCCGACCGCATTGCCGGCCGCGATCACTAGCCAGGCTGAGTACGACGCTTTCAACGACGGGGCAAGCACGCGGGCGTGGCGGCGCGACGACCGGCTGCACTATGTTTCCGGCAGCACGCGCAGCGGCTATGCCATTTACACGTTCGGGAATATTCTCGCTTCATTCGATCTGCCTGCGCTTGTTTTTCTCACCGACGGCGGCCAGCAGTACGCGTATGAAGGCGAGTATGGCGTTCATGGGGTCGAGGTGCTCGACGCCGCCAGGCAGCGCGCCGTGATCGCCCAGATGAATGAGCTGTTCGCGGCATTGAAGGCCGATCCCATGATCGTGTACAACGCCGAAGAATTCGGCCACCTCTCCGATAACGACGTGGAGGATGCGCTGGCGCGAGATTATGTCTGCGCCGCGCCGTATCCGAACGCTCAGGTGCGGGGCGACGATGGCGAGTCGGCCGACTATATGTTCGTCTTCTTGCGCAGCGTTCTGCGCGTGGTGGAAAACGCGCTGGACGAAGGCTTGCTGGTGGTTCATTCGGTAGAGATGTAAACGGGTTCGGCGCGGGTGCGCTCCCTGTGGCGCACCCGGTCGGCTCGCCGTCGCTGCAGTGTCCAGGGACACCCAGCGAGCACGCCGATATCACAGCGCATTTGCTTTGCCTGCTTCGGTCCCACCGCCGCGACGTGCGGCAATGGGACAGTGAAGCGATCGTCAATGCCGCAAGGCGACCATCGTGGCCGCCAAACCGGCCGCGCCTTGGTGTTGATGTCGGTAGCCGATCCCACGTCGGACGTGGCGTCGACGAAGCCTGAGCGGTTGCCGAGCCCAAACTGAGGCCCGCTCCGCGGTACTCCACATTCCCGTCCAAGTTCAAGCTGCCCGATGCGGCCTGGGCGCGCTCGAAGAACCCGAGCGGATTGAAGGTGATACGTGTCCGGGCCGAACCGCCGACGATGAATGCATTGTCGCCGTTGTTGTCGATCACGTATGGGTAGCGCCAGATGCTGCCGTATTCCTGTTCGGCGACGATGGTCTTGGACACGGCCGGCGTGGCCGTCACCACCAGGAACAGCGGTTCGCCCGGATTGACTTCGGATTAGTGAAAATGCAAAGAGCTGCGGGGCGTAGTTGTTGTTGATCGTTCGTCACTTCAAGGGTGACGCTTGCGGATGGTCGCGGAAGGGGGGGCGATGTCATGGCCGTGTACGGCGCAACCATACGGGCTACACCATCGTGCAACTGGAAAAAGATACCGAAATTTTCGGAATGGTTGATTTTGATCGCGTTGATCATTATCACAATGAAATTTATTTCAAATAGCTAAGTAGATTTTGCGTAGGTAATATCCATTCGTTGAGAAAAACATGTCGACGTTTATCGGTGGTGGATGAGGAACCAGGCCGGCATTGCTTTTCTCAATATGTAAATTTTCATATAAACCGTCGTTCTCACTTTACAGGATGCTATATGCAAGAATTATCTCTTAACGAAGTCGAGCTGGTTTCTGGTGGAGATGCGAAGGAGAGTGCGGCTGCATTTGGCCTCGGCGGCGTCATCGCAACCGCCGCGTTTACCTCAAGCTGGGGCACGATGGCGGTTGGCGCCGCGATTGCAATGAGTCCACTTAGTGTCGTAGCAATTGCCGCGTGCGCCGGCTACGCTGGCTGGCGCCTGCTCATGGCAAATTAAGCATCTCGTAGCGTAACTTATCGCGGGAAATCGGAATGTAACCATTTCCCGCAATTTTTTTGAGGAGGCGAACGATGTCTGCGACTGACTTAGATTACATGCTCAACATGGCGATGCTTATCGGAGTAATACTCCTGTTGTCGCGGGTTGGTGCGCTAACGGAGCGGCTGAAAAAAATCGAAACGCTTTTGTTGACGCTTCCGGTGGATAAAACAGCACTGGACTTGTCGCCGGAAGTAAAACAATTGATTGCGGAGGGCCACAAGAATAAGGCCATGGCTTTGCATCGGAAACAGACCGAGTCTTCTGGACGCAGTGCGCAAACGGCGGTCGAGGACTATATCGCCCGGGAAGCAATCTCCACGAGCAAAGTTTGACCGCCGCCGATGCCTGAGCTGTTTTGCACCGGTCTCACCGCCTATCATCGACGGTGAGACCGGGAACCCATCAGCGTTGCCGGACGCTGCCGATCATGGCCGCCAAACCGGCCGCGCCTTGGTGTTGATGTCGGTGGCCGATCCCACGTCGGAGGTGGCGTCGACGAAGCCTGAGCGGTTGCCCGAGCCCAGATTGAGGCCCGTTCCGCGGTACTCCACATCCCCGTACAAGTTCAAGCTGCCCGATGCGGCCTGGGCGCGTTCGAAGAACCCGAGCGGATAGAAGGTGGTGCGTACCTGGGCCGCACCGCCGACGATGAAGGCATTGTCGCCGTTGTTGCCCCGCTCCCCGATGATGCTCAAGCCGCCCACCGTGCCGCCCGATACCGTGCCGTTGGCGACGATGGCCTGGTCTTCGATCCGCGCATTGCCCGTCACCGAGTTACCGGCAAGGACCGTGGCATACGGACCGACGTAGACGCTCGCCGGGGTAGTGGACGGCGCGCAGCCGCCGCCGTTGGCGTGACGCGCGGTACCCGATGGGCAGGTGTCGCGCTGGCCGTTCTGGAAACCCTGCGGCCATGCGTTGGCCAGTTCAATCATATATGGGTAGCGCCAGATGCTGCCGTATTCCTGTTCCGCGACGATGGTCTTGAACACGGCCGGCGTCGCCGTCACCACCAGGAACAGCGGTTCGCCCGGATTGACTTTGTAAGTCAGGTTCGCGTTCAGGCCCTTTTGCAAGGCGCTGTAGCGCGGTGCGGTGAACTGCCCATTGGTGGCCACCAGACCCCAGCGGAAATCGGCGTCGGAGCCGGGCTGGTTCACGCCGCGGAACTTGACGCTGACGGTGGTGGCGCCGCTGGCCGGGTACAGGCGCACGACGTTGTAGCCGAAGCGCTGGGGTGCGCCATAGTTCGGCGAGACGAAGCGGCGGTTGCCGGCCCAGTCGGTGTCGAGCGCTTCGAGCGGCATCAGGCGGTGCATGCGCTCGGACTTGTCGGTCTGGGCGATATTGCCATAGGCGTTGCGGAAGGCATCGGGCGTGGACTTGTAGTCCCACGTCACATTGTGCATCGCCCAATCGCCGAAGAAGTCATTGAGCTGGGAGATGTTCCATCCGCGCGACTTCTGGATATTCGTGAACGGGTCAGGACCCGGCGTGGTGTAGATCTGGTTGGCCGCGGCCGGGCACTGCTTATCTTTCAGGAACTCCATGAACTGCCAGTTGCAGTAGCGGTCGCGGGTCGATCCGAGGTACAGGTGCGGCGCGTTCGACAGCATCTCGGAACAGTGGGCCTCGTTCTTGTATTCCGGGAGCTGGTGCGGCGTGTAGTTCGCGTGGCTCTCGGCGATCCAGCCGCAGGTATTCGAGTCGGGGCAACCAAGGCCGCCGTTGTAGGCCATCCAGAATTGCCAGGCGTGGGTGAATTCATGGGTCAGGCCCCAGTGATCCTTCAAGGCCCCAGGGCCGATCCACATGCCGACCCGGTCGCGCGCCCATCCGCCGGCGGTCAGGCCATCGGTCGAGTGGATGTGGATCGAGGGCTTGATCTTGTTGGCCGTGTTGTAGAACGGCTCGGGCATGAACAGATTGCTGTTGAAGAGGTTCTGCCACACGGTGTTTTCGAGCGTGCTCACCGCCAGATTGAGGTCGGCGTCGGAAACCGCTTCGTCGGAATAGAAAGCGAAGTGCGGCGATTCCTTGACCAGCCGGTAGTTGGGACGGTCAGGGGAAGGGCCGCCCGCCGACCAGTTGCCTAGCGTGGTGGGCGGCTTGGTGGTGTCGCAGCCCGTGGCCCACACGGTTGTGGTGGTGCCGGCATCGACCACCGGTGTTGGCGTGGGAGTGGGTGTCGGGGTTGGCGTCGGGGTTGGTGTTGGCGTCGGCGTCGGAGTCGGAGTCGGAGTCGGCGTCGGCGTCGGAGTCGGTGTTACCGGACCAATCGCGCAATACTTCTTCTTGCCAGGGACCGGATCGCCAAAGGTCGTGTTGTTGCACGCCACGTTGCCGGATAGACTCTTGGTAACCCACTTGTTGCTAACGCCGTAAGAAACGGAGCGCTTGCTGGTGCCGACCGCACAGGTTTCCCGTTCGGATGCGCATTTCGTATAGCCGCTGGGCCAGTCCGCGGCAAAAGCCGGCGCCGCGGCGCTGCAGGCGACCAGGGCGGTTGCGCTGGCGATCAAGGTCTTGCGAATGATATTTGTCATGTCTCCCTCTATAGTTGTTAAAATATAAATGGTATGTTATCAGATGACTTGCAATATGCGTAAGTTCATATCGATGCAGCGCGAAATTTTTTTGTCGAATGCACATTTATCGCGCGCGCAAGGGTGATCGGGTCGGCGGCATCGACGGGCGGAGTGCGCGACGTGCTAAAAGTGGCCGTATCGACCACATCCTGTGCTAGAATCTCGCCCGCTGCCCGGATGGTGAAACTGGTAGACACCCGAGACTTAAAATCTCGTGCTCGTAAGGGCGTGCCGGTTCGATTCCGGCTCCGGGCACCAGCAATGGCGGGGTTTTGGAGGTTTCAAAGCCCCGCCACCTTTTCCGCAAAAGCGTGCTTCTTCCGCAAAAATCCCTCTCTCTGGCGTGGCCGGTCTGCCGTTGCCGCGCAGCGCGCCATGTGCCGCGTTGCCTCGCGATGTAAGCGTCCGCCCAGCGCTTGGCGAAAAAACAACAATAAGCGTCGGCTGCCATGCCCACATGAGCGCGCCTCGACAAGCTGCGGCATATCACCAGCCCTATCCCGATGCGGGCGCCTGCTTTGTAAGGCCGTTGGTCTGTCACGACAGCACGATTCGAACGGAGGCCGTCCCCAGAAGACTGTCCAGTATATTCGGCGCTGGCTCACTCTGGATTGTTGGCAACAGGTATGACGTCTATTCACTAAATTGTCAGCGCTACGCCAGTTAGAGGCGCCTGACACGAGCCTCCCGAGTGGCCTGGACACGGGCAATCCGTAGCGATCCGCTCCGCATTCCCCTCGTCCACGGTATGGTGTAGCATTCGTGGCGGCGCGCCGCAGCCCGGCGCGCCGCAGCACTTACAAGGACACGAATTGAACATCACTATCAACGAGGAACTGCGTTCCTTCATCGACCCGCTCACCGCCAACGAATACGCCGCGCTCGAACGCAGCCTGCTGGCCGAGGGCTGCCGCGACGCCCTGGTGTTATGGAACGATGTGCTGATCGACGGCCACAATCGCTATGAAATCTGCCAGAAGCACAAAATCGAATTCAAGACGGTGCAGAACGCGACCTTCGCCGCGCTCGACGACGTGATGCTGTGGATGATCGATAACCACCTGGCGCGCCGCAGCGTGTCGGACTACCAGCGCGGCGTGCTTGCGCTGCGCAAGAAGGATATCGTCGCCGCCCGCGTGGCGCAGCGCGCCGCCGAACCGGAACCGAAAGCAGCCGCGCAGGACGCGCCGGATGCGCCCAAGGTACCCGAGTCGCCGCCGTGGAATACCCGCGAAGACGTGGCCAAGGCCGCGCGCGTGTCGAGCAATACCATCAGCCAGATCGAACGTATCCAGAAGGCGGCCACGCCGCAGCTGGTCGAAGCGGTGCGCTCGGGGACGATCTCGATCAACGCCGCCGCCAACGTGGCGTCGCTGCCCGAATCGGTGCAGATCGCGGCCGTCGCCGGCGGACGCAAGGAACTGCAGCAGGCCGCGCGCCAGGTGCGCGAGCAGAAGGCCTCCAACCGTCCGCCGAAAGAGGCGCCGGCCGACGCGGAAACCGAACTGCGCGCCCAGGTGGCCGCCCTGCGTGGCAAGGTCGACGCCCTGAGCGCCGAGAACCAGGTCCTCAGGAAGCGGCTCGCGGCGCTGGGCGACAGCGGCGCGTAGCAACGCCGGCGGCCACCCCGCATTACCCATATCGCCAGGAGATCCATCGATGTTTCGTCCCATTCTTGTTTCGACCTTGCTGGGCTGCGTCACCCTCGGCGCCACCTTGCCCGCCTGCGCCGCACCCGAGACCCGCCCTGGCGAATCCGCGCAACTGGCGCGCTGGAATAAGACCGCCCGGCGCGTGACCATCATGCGCGACAAGTGGGGGATTCCCCACGTCTTCGGCAAGACCGATGCCGATGCCGTTTTCGGCCTGTTGTACGCGCAGGCGGAGGACGATTTCAGCCGGGTCGAACTCAATTACATCAACGCGCTGGGGCGGCTGGCGGAAGTCGAAGGCGAGGCCGAAATCTGGCGCGACCTGCGCATGAAGATGTACATCACGCCGGAGGACATGAAGGCCAAATACGCGGCCAGCCCGGCGTGGCTCAGGAAACTGATGGTCGCCTTTGCCAATGGCCTGAATTTTTACCTGCACACCCATCCCGAGGTCAAGCCGCGCCTGATCACGCATTTCGAGCCGTGGATGGCGCTCGCGTTCAGCGAAGGCAGCATCGGCGGCGACATCGAATCGATCAACCTAAAGGACCTGGAACAGTTCTACGGCAAGAAGAGCGCGCTGGCGCTGGCCGATGAGTCCAATGCGGCCGACAAGGAGCCGCGCGGCTCGAACGGTTTTGCCATCGCGCCGAAACTGAGCGAATCCGGACACGCGCTCCTGCTGATCAACCCCCACACCTCGTTCTATTTCCGGCCCGAAGTGCATGTGGTCAGCGACGAGGGCCTGAACGCGTACGGCGCCGTGACCTGGGGCCAGTTCTTCGTCTACCAGGGCTTCAACGACAAGGCGGGCTGGATGCACACCTCGGGCGGCGGCGATGTGATCGACGAGTATCTCGAAACGGTGACCGAAAAAGACGGAAAGTACGTCTACCGATACGGCAGCGGCGAGCGCGCGCTGCGCGAAGTGAAGGTAACGCTACCTTACAAGACCGCCGGCGGCATGGCCAGCAAGACCGTGACCACCTATTTCAGCCACCATGGCCCCGTGGTGCGCGAGGAGGGCGGCAAATGGGTGTCGGTCAGGCTCATGGAGGAACCGCTCAAGGCCTTGACGCAGTCGTACACGCGCACCAAGGCCCGCAATTACAAGCAGTTCCGCGCGTCGATGGAACTGCGCACCAACTCGTCGAACAATACCGTGTACGCGGACGGCGACGGCAACATCGCCTACTTCCACGGGAATTTCGTGCCCCGGCGCGACACCGCCTTCGACTGGAACAAGCCGGTCGACGGCAGCAACCCGGCCACCGAATGGCAAGGTTTGCACGCCATCGACGACACCATCACGCTGTTCAATCCCTCTGGCGGCTGGATCCAGAACACCAACAACTGGCCCTTCGCCGCCTCGGGCGCGAGCAGCCCGCGCCAGCAGGACTATCCCCGGTATATGTGGTCGCTGCCGGAAAATGCGCGCGGCCTGCATGCCGTGGCCGTGCTGGAGAACCGCAAGGATTTCACCCTCGACAGCCTGATCGCTGCCGCCTACGACAGCCACCTGACCGCTTTCGATCCGCTGATCGCCTCACTGTCGGCGGCGTATGACCAACTGGGGGAAGGGGACGCCCTCAAGGCGCAGCTGGCGCCACAGATGGCGGCCCTGCGCGGGTGGGACCGGCGCTACGGCGTGGCGTCGGTGCCAACCTCGCTGGCGATTTACTGGGGTCAGGACATGCTCGAGAAGGCGTCGGGCGCTGCCAAGGCCAAGGGCGTGCCGACGCCCGACTATATCCGCGACAGCCTCGCGCCGGCGGAGCGCCTGCAGGCGCTGGCGCGCGCCACGGCGAAGCTGGAAGCCGATTTCGGCACTTGGCAAATGCCCTGGGGCGAGATCAACCGCTTCCAGCGCATCAGCGGCGACGTCAGGCAGCAATACGACGACGCCAAACCGAGTTATCCGGTGGCGTTCGCGTCCGCCACGTGGGGCTCGCTGGCCGCCTTCGGCATGGTGGCGCCGCAAAAGACCAAACGCATTTACGGCGACCGTGGCAACAGCTTCGTGGCGGCCGTGGAGTTCGGGCCACGCGTGCGCGCCAGGAGCATTCTGGCGGGCGGCAACAGCAGCAATCCGGCCTCGCCGCATTTCAGCGACCAGGCCGAGATGTACAGCAAGGGACAGTTCAAGGATGTGCTGTTCTACAAGGCGGATATCGAGAAGCAGCTCGAACGCAAATACCATCCCGGCCAGTAGGGGCACCGGTGCTAGCGCCGCGCGACTGAGTCGTGCCCGGGCAGGCGCGCCTTCAAAAAATCCACGAACAGCCGGGTGCGCGCCGACAGCAGGCGAGTATCGGTAATCGCATGCACCGGGATCGGCGCCAGGCTCCATTGCGGCAGCACCCGGCGCAACTGCCCTGACGCCAGTTCGTCGCGCGCGATCACGCTGTCGAGGATGGCGATGCCGGCTCCCTGGGCCGCCAGCGCGCGGCTCAACCCCATGCTGTTCAAGCTGAAGCGCGCTGCGACGGGCACGGTCGTGCTGTCCGCGCCGTTGAAAAGGACCCATCCTTCCTGCTTGATCCCGCCGGCGACGCACAATGTGTGATGCGCCAGATCCTCGGGATGGGACAGCGGCGGCGCCTGATCGAGGTAAGCGGGCGACGCGTACAAATGCCGCTCCAGCAGCGCGATCTGGCGCGCGACCAGGGTCGATGGCGCGGCCGGCGCAGGCCCCATGCGGATCGCCAGGTCGAACGGTTCGGCCAGCAGGTCGACCCGGCGCGCGCCGGCATCGAGTTCGAAGTCGATCAGCGGGTAGGCCGCGGCAAATTCGGCCAGCACCGGCGCCAGATAGTCGATGGCAAAGTCCACCGGCATCGAGATGCGCAAGGTGCCGCTCGGGTGGGCCGCTTCGCCGCGCAGCGCTTCGTGCGCCACGTTGGCTTCTTCCACGATGCCCTGGCAGCGGTTGAAGTAAGCCTCGCCGGCCTCGGTCAGCTCGACCCGGCGCGTGGAGCGGTGCAGCAGGCGCACGCCGATTTCCTTTTCCAGCGCGGCGATATTGCGCGAGAGCGTGGAACTCGACATGCCCAGGGTGTCGGCCGCTTTGCGGAAATTTTTGGTCCGCGCGACTTCCACGTAGAGATGCATGTAATTAAGTAGTTGCACGTCGATTGCTCCATTTATGCATCAGTGAATTCCATTCTTGACTATTTCTCGTATTGTCGCAGCAATGTACCATGGCTTTTCACTCAGTCAGAAGGGAATCAGATGAATACCTTATTCACCCCGCTCGATCTCGGAAGTCTCACCTTGCCTAACCGCGTCGTCATGGCGCCCATGACCCGTTCGCGCGCCGACGGCGACAGTGGCGTGCCGTCCGCGGCAACCATCACCTATTACGAACAGCGCGCCGGTGCTGGCCTGTTGATCACCGAAGGTACCTGGCCCGCCCCGATGGGCAAGGGCTACGTGCGCACGCCAGGCATCCATACCGAAGAACAGATCGCCGCGTGGAAGAAGGTCACCGATGCAGTGCACCGCAAGGGTGGGCGGATCTTCATGCAGCTGATGCATTGTGGGCGCATCTCGCATCCGACCCTGCTGCCTGACGGCGCCGCGCCCGTTGCGCCATCGGCGATCAAGGCGGCCGGCACGGTCTATACCGATGCCGGACCGCTGGAACTGGCGCAGCCGCGCGCACTGACAACCAGCGAGGTGGGGCAGGTGGTCGACGAGTACCGCGCCGCGACCCGCAACGCGCTTGCCGCCGGCTTCGACGGGGTCGAGCTGCATGCGGCATCGGGCTATTTGCCGGAGCAGTTCCTGTCTTCCTCGACCAACGAGCGCACCGACCAATATGGCGGTTCGATTGAAAACCGGGCGCGCTTCATTCTCGAGGTGTTGGCTGCGATGGTTGGTGAAGCCGGCGGTGAGCGGGTCGGCATCAAGATATCGCCGGAGATGGGCTTTAACGACATCAGCGACGCCACGCCGCAGCAGACCTACCGTTATCTGGTGCAGCAACTGGCCCCGTTGAACCTGGCCTACCTGCACGTGGCGCTGTTCAAGACGTCGTTCGACTACCACGCGGCGCTGCGGCCCCTGTTCGCCGGCGCGTATCTGCAGGGTGGCGGATTGACGAAACCGGCCGCGCAAGCCGTCATCGGCGGGCAAGGTGCCGACGCCGCGGTGTTCGGCGGCCTGTATCTGGCCAATCCCGATCTGGTGCAGCGCTTCCGCGTCGATGCGCCGCTCAACACCCCGGACCAGTCGACCTTTTATTCGCCCGGCCCGGCCGGCTACACCGATTACCCGACCTTGGGAGAAGCAGCATGAATCGCGCCGTTCGCATTCACGGTTATGGCGCCGCCGGCGTGGTCCAGGTCGACCAGGTCGACGTCCCGGCGCCCGGCGCCGATGACGTGCTGGTGAAGGTGCACGCGGCCGGCGTCAATGCGCTGGACTGGAAGATCCGCCAGGGCTACCTGCAGGCCGCGTTCCCGCTGGCGTTGCCCGCAACCCTCGGCATCGAACTGGCCGGCGAGGTGATGGCGGTCGGCGCCAGTGTGACGGGGTTTGCGGTGGGCGACCGTGTCATGGGTCCGTTGGGCAGGCTTGGCGCCTATGCCGACATGGTCGCGATCGCGGCGGACAGGCTGGCGCGCGTGCCGCAGGAGATGGATTACACGCAGGCGGCGGCGCTGCCGGTGGCCAGCCTGACCGCGTGGCAGGCGCTGCGCGCCGCCGGCCCGCTGCGGCCGGGCCAGCAGGTGCTGATTCACGGCGCCGCTGGCGGAGTAGGGGGCTTTGCGGTGCAGTTTGCAAAGGCGGCGGGCGCGGTGGTGGTGGCGACAGCATCGGCATCGAGCCGCGAGCATGTGCTTGCGCTGGGCGCGGACAAAGTCATCGACCGCCACGCCGAGCACTTCGAGGAGCAGGTGCGCGATGTCGATCTGGTGCTCGACCTGGTCGGCGGCGACACCCTGGACCGCTCCTGGCAGGTTCTCGCCGACGGGGGCGCCGTCGTCAGCACGGCCGCGCCGGACATCGTGGCGCGCGCGCCTGCCGGGCGGCGTGGCCTGTGGTTCATGATGGTGCCGGACCAGCAGCAGCTGACCGAGATTGCCTCGCTGGTGGCCGCCGGCACCGTGCGCTCGACAATCGCCCGGGTGGTCGCCTTCGATGGACTGGCGCAGGCGATCGAGCAATCCCACAGCGGACATGCGCCTGGCAAGGTGGTCGTCGATTTCACTCGCTGATGCTAAGGTGCAACAAGCTGGCCCGCCGCGCTTGCTATAATGACGCGCTTCAATCGGTGGGAACACGCAGTGGCAAAACTTTATTTCAGGTATTCGGCGATGAACGCCGGCAAGTCGACAGCACTGCTGCAGGTCGCGCATAACTATGAAGAGCAGGGGCAGCAGGTCAAGCTGTACACGGCCGCGATCGACAGCCGCTATGGCGTCGGGCAGGTCACATCGCGCCTCGGGCCGCAGCGTGAAGTGGATATTTTCGATGGCGCGACCGATTTCCTGAACGATGCGCCGCGCGTGGCTTGCGTGCTGGTCGACGAAGCGCAGTTTTTATCGACCGCCCAGGTGCAGCAATTGCACCAGCTGGCGCAAGTCAGGGGCGTGCCGGTGATTTGCTACGGCTTGCGCAGCGATTTTCGCGGCGAGCCGTTTCCGGGGTCGGCGTATTTGCTGGCGCTGGCCGACGATATCGAAGAGTTGAAGAATATCTGCACCTGCGGGAAGAAAGCCACGATGAATATCCGCGTGGACGGGCAGGGCAAGCGGATCAGGGAAGGCGAGCAGGTCAGCATCGGCGGAAACGAGCAGTATCGCCAGGCTTGCGGCCGGTGTTTTTATACATAGGCTTGATTCCCGGACGATGACTCGTCCAGTGAGCGACAAATCGACATGAAACCAATCTGTCTTCCTTCCATTCCCGAACTTCGTGCAGTCGCGCAGTCACTGGCCATGTTGGATGCCATTCTTTGCCCGGAATGGCAGTATCGCTATTTCAGCTTCAATTGCGCGTGGGCGCCGGGAATGGAGATGGCGTCCATGCGCAACGGGTCCGGGGACGCGTGGTTCTTGCTGTTCGACTCAGTTGGCGCCGCTCTGAAAGGGTTCGCCCATGAACTGGCCGGTGACAACACGTTTAGTGCAAGGTTGCAGGTACAGGTGCCGTGCGGATTTTCGGCATTCTTGAACGAGCCAGCATTCTCCATGCAAGACGCCACGTTTTGCTATTGGCGGAAAACTGATGATGCGACTTGGAACAAGGTTCAAGGCTCGCTTCAAGACGATGGTTCGGACGACATGCTTTCCCTGCTTGGCTCCGGGCCATCTGGCTATCAAGCGTGGGCTGAGAGTTACTTCGAAGTTCCGGTAGACCATCAAGCAGTTTGTGCCGTGTTTGGCCATGTTCCCATGAGTGAAACGATGATCCTGGCGCTCAATCCGGACGCAGAGGTGGATGTCGCGCGTCGCGAAGCTGCTGAAATCGGCTATCCACTCTTACCGTAAATCGACAGTGGTGCCGTGATAGAAAACTCACTCAATCGATCTCAGGTCAGGTCCACGGCGATGCGAAGCTTACTGCTTGTACTGGCAACCATCATTCCTCTCGCAGCATTCGCTCAGGAGGGGCGTGGAGTTGGATACCCGACTGTCGCCGCAGCGTTGAAGGCTTTGAAAGCCAGAAGCGACGTTAATGTCTCCGTCGAGGAGGGCTGGACAATTCTCAATGAGAAGCCTGCAAACACAATCTGGTCGTTCACACCTTCAAATCATCCTGCGCACCCTGCGGTTGTGAAGCGGGCCATCGTTTTGCGCGACGGCGCAGTTGGCATGGATATGACCGCACTGTGCCAGGCTAGTAAAACGGCGTGCGAGCAACTCATGGTGGAGTTTGAGCAGTTGAACGAAAGGATGAAACAATCCATGGAGGGGAAGGTGGCGAGTCCGCAACCCATCCAGCCGCCACAGATTGATATCCAGCGCCTTGGCAACGACTCGTTTCATTTCGTGCTGAAGAGCTACCGCAGCAAGACTGTCGAGGCAGGGCGACTGGAGCTGCTGCCGAAGGCAAAGGAGGTTTGTGGAGCGAAGGACGTCGGATATGGGGAATTTCAATTTGAAACTTCGGAACCTCTGAATCCAACAGTTACTCATGCACCCCTCCTGGTGCTAAAGCAAAGTATTGTTTGCGGCCCCACGGCTGGCGTTCAGCCACCGGCATATTCGAAGGATTGCAAGACAGCCGCACCTGCGGGACGAAAGCCAGGACGAATTTTCGTGTGGACGGGCAGGGCAGGCGGATCAGGGAAGGCGAGCAGGTCAGTATCGGCGGAAACGAGTAGGTGCGCCAGGCCTGCGGCCGGTGTTGTTATGCGGGCTGAAAAGCCCCTTGGGCAAGGAGGTGTTTGCATGTCTTATCCCGTCATTTATATTCATCTTGCGCCGGGCGATACGCCCACTGGGCGCGTACGGCCGGCGCCGTACAAGATGGTCGTCATCGCCGACGCCGCTGTCTCGCCGGGATGGCAATCGCAGGTCAGCGACTGGATTGTCGAATCGGGTTGCCGCTGCATGGTCGCCTGGGGTGTCGATTGCAGTACCTGGGACGACGCTGTTGACACGGCCAATATCGAAGCGTTCGAGTTCGGCGATATACCGGCCGACCATTTCGTTTACACTTTTTGGCATGCGCACGATCCGATCGAGAAAGCTCTCGGCTTTTGCAAATACGCCGCGTCCCATCCGGCGGTTGAACTCAGGCAGACCGTCCTGCTGCATATTTCCGACACGGCAAACGAGGACGCGCTGCTGCAAGCCTACGCGGCAGCGTGAATCGCGCGTGTCGTGATTAATGCTGTCAGGAGCGCCGCGCCCTCGCACCTTTGCGCAATCCGGCCGCGACTTCCCTGCGCACGGACGGGCTTTTGATCAGGCTTACTGCAAGGGCTTTGATGCGGGCCGCTTCGTGAGGATCGCCATTTCCGGCCAGGACGGTGAGTACCCGCTGCACTTCGCTGACGTACGTGGTGATTTCTGCCCAGCGCTCGGGCGTGCGCGACAAGGGACGGTGCTTGATCGCCGCAATCTCCTGTTCCAGTACGACGGCCATTTCGCGCACAAACGGTTCCGCTGCCGGCATCAGGCTCGCTGCCAGCGCATAATCCTGCGCCTCTACAATGGCGGGCATGGCAATCAGCGCGCACTCGGACGCAAACGCCGGCCACGCCTCGGCCAGCGCGATATAGAACTGATACGTGGCCGCCGTATTGCCGAGCTCCGCATCGATGATCACGATATCCCAAAACACTTCCCGGTCGTTTTCGCCACCTAGCAGTGCATCGGTTTTTTCGCTGCGGATCGTGCGCAGCGCGTCGAGCGCCTTGGGATAGGCCTTGCCCAGTTCGACCCACATGCCGATCAGGTAGTAGCGCATTTCTTCCAGCGACGGATCTTCATCCAGGGCGTGTTGATAGAACCAGATAAAGGCTTCCAATGCCTCCTCGTGGCGGCCTTCGCGCATGGCGTCTTCCGCATCCCTGAGTCGTGTCACTGCTGTCATGATTTCCTTTGAAGTGGGGCATGCTGCCCGAAAGGCGCATGATGCCATACTTGCCATTGACGCAAAAGGCGGCACCGAAGCCCGTTGTACTGCGCGCCGATCTGGTGGATAATTCGTCCATGAACGATACCACTACACTCCCCCCATTGCCCGACCGCCTGTCGATCGATCCGCGCAGCCCTTTTCACAATGAAGCGGCGTTCGAGCGCGACGTCGCCATCATGCTCAACGACAAGGAATACCTCAATGTCGAGGAATACTGCATCAGCGAAGGCTGGATCAAGATTCCATCCCTGAAAGCCCTGGACCGCAAGGGCCATCCGATGCTCATCAAACTCAAAGGCAAAGTCGAAGCGTTCTATAAATAGAGCGGTTTGACCCTGTCCGGCGGATTGAACGCCGGCTGCGGCACCTGTTATTGCCTTGTCATCCCCGCTGCGATGCCGCGCTCTTTTCAGTCGGTATGGCCAGCGGGGATATTATTTTGTACAACCGGTCTTGCAATATCCCCGCCGGCTGCCACACTGCCGTCAGCAAGCGCCGTACAGAATGCACGGGATACCGTAATCCTTCTGCCAGTCATGCTACCAGCCTCGCGCCCCACATCCTGATCCAGCTATCCCGACCGGTGGCCATCCATGCCGAAAACCGTTTGCGCTGGCGTCAGCGGCTGCGGCAGCGCCGGTACCCGTGCCATGTCGCCAGTACTGCGATCCGCTCATTTCGGCGCACGATAGCATGCTGGCGTCCCGCCGGGCTGGTCTATGATATAAGTGCGACGATGAACGCCGGACAATTCCCCGCCGCATTGCCGATAGCGGGCCCATGAAAGAGATTCTCCTCTACCTCGCGCCCTCGGCCGCGCTGGCGCTGGTGATCCGGGTGCTGGCCGGTGCCCATCCGTTCTTTTTTCTGTTCACCGTTGCCGGCACCATCTGCCATGAACTGGCGCACTTCGTGGCCGGCTTGCTGACCGGCGCCCGGCCCGCCTCGTTCACCGTGATTCCGCGCAGGGTAGGGCGGCACTGGGAGCTGGGCTCGGTCACCCTGACCCGGGTGCGCTGGTACAACGCTGCCCCGGCCGCACTGGCACCGCTGGTGATCGTGCTGCTGCCGTTCTGCGTGGCTTGGTGGCGCACCCGTCAACCCTGGCAGTTCGACATGCGCGACCTGTTCGTCGCGCTGGCGCTGGCCCCCCAGTTTTTGTCGTTCTGGCCATCGATGGTCGATTGGCGTATCGCAGTACGCTCCTGGCCCTATCTGTTTATCATCGTTGGCGCGGCCTGGCTGGCGTTTCACTTCCGGCCGCACCTGTTTCAATTTGTAAATCCATGAACCCGCACCGCCCCCAGCCCGTAAGCTCGGATTCGCGGCAACGTGCCGGATGGCTCTGCCGCGCGCCACTATCCTGTTAGAATCAGCTGCAGTAGCCGATTTAGCGGCTGGGCGCCCTTGCAGTGCAGGGTTTCGCCCGCAGATAACACCAGTTCCCGCTCGGAGAGACAACGAATGAAGAAGCACATGTTGATGGTCGCACTGGCATTTGCCGCGACGACACAAGCGGCAGTCCCGCAGCCCGTCAAGGTAGGCGCCACCCAGCTGCGGCCGGTTGCGACGCAAACGCAGGCCGCCGCCTGGGCCGCCACCGTCTTTGGACGCCACCATTACAAGGTCACGCCGCTCGACGATGCGATGTCCGAAAAGATTTTCGACCGCTACCTCAAGTCCCTCGATGGCGACCGCCTGCACTTCCTGCAGAGCGATATCGACTCGTTCGACAGCATCCGTACCAAGCTCGACGACGCGATCAAGACAGAAAACCTGACCACGCCGTTCGCCATGTACAGCCTGTACCAGCAGCGTTTCAACGAGCGCTTCGCCTATTCGCGTGAACTGCTCAAGGGTAAGTTCGACTTCACCGTCGACGAAACCTTCCAGATCGACCGCGAAAAAGCCGCCTGGCCGAAAAACCTGGACGAAGCGCACGACTTGTGGCGCAAGCGCGTCAAGAACGACTGGCTGCGCCTCAAGCTGGCAGGAAAAGATGACAAGTCAATCCGCGACACTTTGGATAAGCGCTACGAAAATTACGCCGGCCGCATGAGCAAGGTCGACAGCGAAGATGTGTTCATGACCTTCATGAATGCCTACGCCACCTCGATCGAGCCGCACACCAACTACCTCGGCCCGCGTTCGGCCGACAATTTCGCCATCGCCATGCGCCTGTCGCTCGACGGCATCGGCGCCGTGCTGCAGCAACGCGAAGACTACACCGTCATCCGCGAAATCGTGGTCGGCAGCCCGGCCGGCATGTCCGGCAAGCTCAAGGTAGGCGACCGCATCGTCGGCGTGGCCCAGGCCGATTCGCCTGGTTTCACCGACGTGCTCGGCTGGCGCATCGATGATGTGGTGCAGCTGATCCGTGGCCCCAAGGAATCGGTGGTGCGCCTGAACGTGCTGCCGGTCGATGCCGGTACCGATGGCAAGACGGTCACGGTGGCGCTGGTGCGCAAGAAAATCAACATGGAAGAGCAAGCCGCCAAGAAAACCATCATTGAAGTCAAGGATGGCGGCGTCAAGCGCCGGGTGGGTGTGATTTCCCTGCCGACCTTCTATCTGGACTTTGATGCGCGCCGCCGTGGCGACAAGGACTTCAAGAGCGCCACGCGCGACGTGGCCCGCATCCTGGGCGAGCTCAAGAAAGAAAAAGTCGACAATGTGCTGATCGACCTGCGCAACAATGGCGGCGGCGCCCTGGGCGAGGCGGTCGAGCTGACCGGCCTGTTCATCGACAAAGGCCCGGTCGTCATGCAGCGCAGCGCCGATGGCAAGGTCGAGGTCGAAAACGACACCCAGCCCGGCCTGGCCTGGGATGGCCCGATGGGCGTGCTGATCAACCGCGGTTCGGCATCGGCGTCCGAGATTTTCGCCGCCGCGATCCAGGATTACGGCCGCGGCCTGGTGCTGGGCGAACCGAGCTTCGGCAAGGGCACGGTCCAGACCCTGGTCAACCTCGACCGTGGCAACCCGGGTGAAAAAGCGCGCTACGGCGAGCTCAAGATGACGATTGCGCAATTTTTCCGCATCAATGGCGGCACCACGCAGTTGCGCGGCGTCACGCCCGACATCAAGATGCCGGTTACGTCCGATCCGGAAGGCTTCGGCGAGTCCAGCTACGACAATGCCCTGCCGTGGGTTGCGATCAAGCCGGCGGTGTATACGCCGTCTGGCAACCTCAAGCAACTGGTTGCTCCGCTGCAAAAACGCCACGAAGCGCGCATCGCCAAGGATAAGGACTTCCAGTACCTGCAGGAAGACATGGCCGAGTTGCGTAAGCTGCGCAAGGATAACGTGATTTCGCTCAACGAAGCGGTGCGGCGCAAGGAACGCGATGCGCTCGAAGCCAAGGCCAAGCAGCGCGAGGCCCGCCAGGTCGCCCTGCGCGCCGCCGTCACCGACGATCCGGCCGACGTGACCGACGCCAAGGATGCGCGCAGCAAGCTGGCGTCGCCGGCCAAGACGAGCAAGGCTGCTGTCGCCAAGGCCAACCGTCAGGACGATGGCTTGCAGGCCGACGAGCGCAATCTGGCGTCCGAACTGGCCGCCGAAAAAGCGGCCAAGGATGCCAAGGATGTGATGCTGCAGGAAGCGGCGCACGTCCTCTCCGACGAAGTCGAGATGCTCAAGACCGATACGCGGATGGCAGCACGGCTGATGCCTTATTTGCCGGCCGCCAAACCCGGTAACTGAGCAGGTCTGAAGTAATTTGCGACAACGGGGCCTGACGGGCCCCGTTGTCGTTTACTCCCCGGCCTGCCTGACATGTCTGCTTTTCTCAATCCTGTGGTGCGCCCATGCTTTCCATCCGACGCACAGCAGCACAACGGCCATTGCTGCGCTCGCCATGCCAGTGGTGATCGCGTTGAAGAGCCCGCGTTCAAGGGTTGTCGCATGTCGAAGCAGCAGCCCCGCCGCGCTGCCAGCCACGGCCGCCGCCCCGACCATCGCCAGAACCAGCACCCGCTGGCGGTTGCTCAAAGAAAGTGGATACGCTGGGCCGGGCTGGCTGCGTAAAACCCAGGCGGCGGTGCAACTGGCGATCACCAGGAATCCGATCAGACTGCTCATATGCTGCAGAACTTTGAACACGGGTATGTCGTGGCCGCCGATCGACGCCAGCGCGCGTGCCAGTCCGAAGTGATTGACGAGCAATGTACCGGGGTGCGTGAAAGCGTCCCAGGCAATATGGGTCGAGGCACCGATTGCCAGCGAAAGGAGCGCCACCCATGCCGCTCGCGCACCTGGAAAAGGCATCGGAATTTGCCACGCCATGCGCGCGCTCAGCGCCTGCGGCAACCATGCAAGGAATGCTTGCCTCAACAGGGCGTAATAGAGGAGATACACCAGGGCGCCGACGGGGACGCAATACAGGAGTATCCCGGACACGCTGTGACTGAACCTGCCGCTGACGCCAAAGGCAAAGAAGTAGACGAAATCCGGCATCATGCTGCCGATCACCAGCGCCGGCAGGGATGTGACACCGCGTGCACATCGATGCAACGGAATGACAATGGCGGGATGACATAAGGTAAATGGCATTGGAGCCTTTATTGCCGCGCCCTTCGGCCACTGCTTCGCGGCTGCGTATCGGGAAATTTGGCAATGAACGAGCGCTGAGCGTGCGCCGGAAGGTTGATGAGTGTCGTCGCGCCGCTGTCCCAGCAGGCGATGTCGAATCGAGCGCCGTCATTGGCCAAGGTGGCGCATGTCACCCGGGGATTATTTAGGACGATGCAGCGCGCAGAGTTTATTCCCGTCCGGATCGCGGACATACGATAAATACACGGCGCCCATGTCGCCTTCACGCAAGCCCGGAGGGGCTTCGCACGATACGCCGCCATGCGCCACCGCGACATCGTGAAATTGCGTTACCTGCTCAGGCGAATTGCATTTGAAGCCGATCGTCGCGCCGTTCGAGCACGTCGCTTCCTCGCCGTTGATCGGCTCGGTGATGCAAAACGTGCTTCCATCATGACGATAGAATAGCCGGGTGTGACCGGATGCGGCCACATTGCGAAGCGGCTCGCCCGCGCCGAGCGTGCCGAGCAGCGCGTCATAGAACCGTTTTGAGCGCTCGATATCGTTCGTGCCCACCATGATGTGATTGAACATACTATTTCTCCTTGTATCCTGACTGTTCTCAGGGCTTGATTCTTGTGGTGGTGGCGATGCCGCGGCTTATTTCGCCCTTGATTTTTCGGCGGCTTCGAGCTCCCTGAAGTAGGCCGCCTCGAATTTGCCGAGATCAATGTCACGCAGCGCCGCATTGAACGACTGTTGCAAGCTCAGCCCCGCTTTCGTGGGCTGGAAGCAGATGTGCACCGCCATCTCGCCGAGGATATTGTCGTGAAAAACGACCTGCTCGCGCTGACCCGCGAACTCAGGGGAACTAAACAGCAGGTAACGCAGCACGGCCTTGTCGATGACAATCGCGGGCACCCGCGCCGCCAGCAGTTTCTTGAGATTGAGCAGGTCGCCGCGCGAGAGGTCGGCGCGGATCTTGCCCGCCTTGACCATCGCGTCGAAGAGGGCGCCATTGGCGTAGCCCGCGACCACGCCGATCTTCATGCCGGCCAGGTCACCCACGCTGTGCCAATGCAAGGGTGTGCTCTTCAGATAAGCCAGGCCGACGATGCTGGTGCTGATCGGCGCCGACAAGTGACAATCGCGCGCGCGTTCTTCCGTGTAGTAGGCCGGAAAATAACCGGCAAACCGGGGATCCTCGTGGCCGAGCTGCACGGTCCTTAGCCACGGAAAATACGCGAAGCGCACGGTATAGCCAAAACGCCGCGCCGCCGTCGCCACCACCGCGCTTGCCGCGCCGTCCAACGGCAACCGCGCCCCGGTGTAGGGCAACCAGTCTGTGCTCGCCAACAACATCTCGGGCGGTGAAGCGGCCGCCCTGGCGCCGCCGCCCGTGCCGGCGACCGCGCCCAGGCTCAGCACGCAGCACAGCGGCAGTGCCAGCAGGCGAGCGGGAAGTCGGCAAGGCGTCATCAATCGCGCTCCGGGTGAGCCGCGGCGGGCTTGTTGTTACTTGAAACGCAACAGTACTGTCCCATTACACGCCGATATGTCATTTAATGCAGTCAGATTAACATGGGCTGGCGCATGATTGTGCAATGGCAAAGTATCGCAAATAGGCGTGCTGACTAATTTTGCCGTCCTGCGCCGCACGCCAACCGTGTGCTTCTGGCTAAGACTAATTGCAACCGATGTCATTTCTGATTTTCCAGGACGCCACTGCTGGACCGCCAAGGCCGGGTGGCCGGTCAAACGATGGAGGCGCCTCATTGAATTGTCGGTCGAGGTGATCTGAACCCGCAGTTTACTGCCTCACATGGACCGATATGGAGGGCCGCAAAAGCCATCTTCCCGCCGCGATTATTTCGGGTACAATCATTGTGAACGGTCGTGCTATTTTTAGGCGATAACAACAAGGAGACTGTATGGACCTGAACTATACGAGCGAGGACCTGGCGTTCCGCGACCAGGCGCGCGCCTTCCTCGACGCCAATCTGCCGGCCGATCTGCAGCAAAAGGTGCGCAAGCACTTGCGCCTGTCGAAGGACGACTATGTGCGCTGGCACCAGACCCTGGCCAAACAAGGCTGGGTGGCGCCGGGCTGGCCCATCGAATTCGGCGGCCCTGGCTGGAGCGCCGTGCAGCGCCACATCTGGGAAGAAGAATGTGCCCGCGCCGGCACCCCGCCAATCCTGCCGTTTGGCGTGAACATGGTCGCCCCGGTCATCATGGCCTTCGGCAGCGACGAACAGAAAGCCCACTTCCTGCCGCGCATCCTGTCGTGCGAGGACTGGTGGTGCCAGGGTTACTCGGAACCGGGCGCCGGCTCCGACCTCGCATCGCTCAAGACCAGCGCCGCAAGGGATGGCGATTTTTACGTCGTCAACGGCCAGAAAACCTGGACCACCCTGGCCCAGCATGCCGACATGATCTTCTGCCTGGTGCGCACCGACAGCGGCGTGCGCAAACAGGAAGGCATTTCCTTCCTCCTGATCGACATGCACAGCCCCGGCGTGACGGTACGCCCGATCATCATGCTCGACGAAGACCACGAAGTGAACGAAGTCTTCTTCGACAATGTGCGCGTGCCGGTGCAAAACCTGGTCGGCAAGGAAAACAAGGGCTGGACCTACGCCAAATACCTGCTCGGCCACGAACGCACGGGCATCGCCGCCGTCGGCCGCTCCAAGCGCGAACTGGCCTCGCTCAAGCGCATCGCCGCGCAGCGCAACAAGCATGGCAAGCCGCTGATCGAAGACCCGCTGTTCGCCGCCAAGGTGGCCACCCTCGAAATCGAACTGATGGCGCTGGAGATGACCGTCATGCGCGTGCTGGCGCAAGAGCACAAGGCGCCCGGACCGGAAGCGTCGGTGCTCAAGGTGCGCGGCACCGAAATCCAGCAGACCCTCACGGAGCTGATGGTCGAAGCGGTCGGCCCGATGGCGCTGCCGTTCGACCCGGCCTATCTGGAATCGGAGACGCCGCACAGCGTGTTCGACGATGACGATGCCGCGCCGTTGGCCGCGCACTACTTCAATTTCCGCAAGACCTCCATCTACGGCGGCTCGAACGAGATTCAACGCAATATCATCACCCAGATGATCCTGGGCCTGTGAGGGACTGACATGGATTTCAACTTCAAGGAAGAACAGCTGGCCTTCGCCGATGCCCTCAAGCGCTGGGTGAGCAAGGATTACAGCTTCGAGGCGCGCAAGAAGATCGTTCACTCCGATTCGGGCACCTCCGACACGGCATGGGCCGCGCTGGCCGAACTGGGCATGCTGGCCTTGCCGGTGCCGGAAGAGCAGGGCGGCTTCAATGGCACGGCGGTCGACATGTTCGTCGTGATGCAGGAGCTGGGGCGCGGCCTGGTGGTCGAACCGTATTTCGCCACCGTGCTCGGCGCGCATTTCCTGACCTTGGGCGGCAAGCACCCCGACCTGCTGGCGCAAGTGGCCGGCGGCGAACTCAAACTGGCGTGCGCGCTGGCCGAAAAACAGGCGCGCCACGACCTGTCGGACATCGCCACCACGGCCGTCGCCAGTGCGGGCGGCTACATCCTCAATGGCCACAAGAGCGTGGTGATTCACGGCGGCCAGGCCGGCAGCGTGATCGTGTCGGCACGCAGCAGCGGCGCGCAGCGCGGCAGCGACGGCGTGTCCCTGTTCGTGGTGCCTGTGGATGCCGATGGGGTCGCCGTGCGCGACTACCGCACGCTCGACGGCCAGCGCGCCGCCGAGATCAGCTTGACCAAGGTGCAGCTGCCCGCCGCCAGCCTGATCGGCGTGGAGGGCCAGGGCTGGGAACTGCTCGACGCCGGCGCCGATTATGGCGCGGGCCTGCTGTGCGCCGAAGCGCTGGGCGCGATGGAAGCGATCTTCGCGGCCACCCTCGACTACCTCAAGACGCGCACCCAGTTCGGCGCGCCGATCGGCAAATTCCAGGCGCTGCAGCACCGCATGGCCGATATGTACATTCACCTGGAGCAGGCGCGCTCGATGGCCTTGCTGGCCGCCGTGCGCCTGGCCTCGAACGATGCGGAAGAACGGCGCCGTACCGTGTCGGCTGCCAAGTTCCGGGTCGGCCAGGCGCTCAAGTTCGTCGGCCAGCAGGCGGTCCAGCTGCACGGCGGCATGGGCGTGACCGATGAACTGCCGGCCGCGCACCACTTCAAGCGCCTCACCATGATCGAGCTGACCTTGGGCGACTCCGACCACCACCTGCAGCGCTTCATCGCGCAGCCGGGTTTCGCGGCCGGAGAGATGGCATGACGAAAACCACTTGGTATTTCGAGGACTTTTACGTCGGCCAGGAGATCGAGCTCGGTAGCCGCACCGTGAGCGAAGACGAAATCATCGCTTTCGCCACCCAGTTCGACCCGCAGCCCTTTCATGTGGACCATGACGCGGCCAAGGCGTCCATCTTCGGCAGCGTCATCGCCAGCGGCTGGCACACTTGCAGCATGATGATGCGCATGGTGGTCGACGGCCTGTGGTGCGCCTCGTCGAGCATGGGTTCCCCGGGCCTGGACAAGGTGCGCTGGCCGCAGCCGGTGCGCGCCGGCGACACGCTCACCGTCACCTACATCACCACCGCGCTCAAGCCATCGAGCTCGCGTCCCGACCGCGGCGTGGTCTGGTCGACCTGGCGGGCGGTGAACCAGCACGGCGAGGTAGCGTGCATCATCGAAGGCATGGGCATGCTCGGGCGCCGCCCGAAGGAGGATCGCGATGCGTGAATTTGCCACCCTGGCCGACATGCAGGCGCTGACCGGGCAGGAACTGGCCGTGTCGGACTGGGTAGAGATCACCCAGGAGAGGGTCAATCTGTTTGCCGACGTCACCGAGGACCACCAGTGGATCCACGTCGACCTCGAACGCTGCGCGCGCGAATCGCCCTTCGGCGGCCCGGTGGCGCATGGCTTCCTGACCCTGTCCCTGATTTCCGGCCTGTTCGAGCGGGCGCTGCGCATGGTGGACGCGAAGATGGTCGTCAACTATGGCTTGAACAAGGTGCGCTTTCCGGCCCCGGTGCCGGTCGGCAGCCGCGTGCGCGCGCGCCTGACCTTGCAGCAGGTCGAACCCATCGACGGTGGCGCGCAGCTCGAATGGAGCGTCGTCGTCGAGCGTGAGGGCGGCACCAAACCGGTGTGCGTGGCCGAACTGCTGATCCGCCGCTACGCCTGATCGTGCCGATCCGGCCCTGCGCGAACGTGGCGGCAAGATTTACCTGGCCGGGGTCCAGCCGGCCGCTATGTTTCGCACAACCTGCAACACCATCTGCTTGCTCGCATCGACCCGCTTCCCGCTGCGCCACGCCATCATGACTTCCCACTCCCACAGCGGCAAATCGGCGATGTCGAGTTTGACCAGACTCCCATCCTTCAACTGTTTCGCTACCGCCATTTCAGGCATGAACGTCAGGAAGCCATGCTCCAGCGCCAGCTCAAGTGCGGCACTGGCCGGCTGGATCGCATGAATCGGTATATTCGTTGTGCGATTAGCGTGCAGGCGTCCGATTAATTCATCGCATTCCGCCCCCCAGAATTGCGGGGCCAGTTGTGCGTTCGCGATATCGGCCAGCATGCAAGCGGGCGAGCGCGCGAGCGGATGATCGCGCTGCACCACGGCGATAATGGGCGACACGCAAATGCGTTCCAGTTCGATACCGGCAATCGCAGGGCATCGCAATACAAAGCCGAGCTGGGCTCGATCGGTGAGGAGCAACTCCATGATGATCGGCGAGTGGTTCGTGGTACAGCGAATTTCCATGGGCGCCTCCGCCAGGGCCAGCAGGATCGGGCCGAACAGCATGGACGCGAGCGACGGCACACAGGCAAGGCGCATTGTCGGCAAGGCGGGCACGCCCTGGACCGATTCCATGCCGAGCTCGAGCGCAGCGAGCGCGGCCCGCGCGGCCGGCAGGAACGTGACGCAGGCTTCGGTGGGCAGGGCGCCGCGGCGGTGGCGCCGGAATAGCTGTACGCCAAGCTGATCTTCCAGCGCGCTCACCCGCTGACTCACTTGTGGCTGCGACCAGCGCCGCCGCGCGGCGGCCTGGGTAAAACTGCCGTATTCCACGATTTCCATCAACAGGCGCAGATCGTCGAAACTCACAGACATAAAAATATCCAATATCAAACATCCAAATTTGGTGGCTTCTATTATGTCTCGCTCTTGCCTAAGATGAAAGATCGTTGATGACGTGGGAGCAGGAACATGGCGGGATCCAGCGGCGCGAGGGTGCGGGGCAAACGTTTTATCATGATCGACAATCTGTTGGTGGTGGCCGGTTTCTATCTGGTCTTTCCCATCATCGGCCTGCATTTTATCGATCAGCTCGGATGGGCCGCGGCGGCGGTCGGCCTGGCGCTCGGCTTGCGCCAGGTGTCGCAACAGGGGCTGGGGCTGCTCGGCGGTTCGCTCTCCGACCGGTTTGGCGCCAAGCCCCTGATCGTGGGCGGCATGCTGCTGCGGGCCGCCGGTTTCGGGCTGCTTGCCTACGCCGCCAGCCCGGCCCACCTGTTCGTTTCCTGCATCTTGTCAGGGCTGGGCGGCAGCCTGTTCGAACCGGCGCGCGGGGCGCTGGTCGTCAAACTGACCCGTCCGGCCGAGCGCAGCCGCTTCTACGCCCTGCTGATGATGCTCGAAAGCGCGGCGGCCGTGCTGGGCGCCTTGCTCGGCACCTTCCTGCTCGGCCTGGATTTTTATTGGGTCGCGATGGGCGGCTGCGCGGTGTTCGTGCTGGCGGCGCTGGTCAATGCGCTGGCGCTGCCCGCCTACCGGGTCGCCGTTCCCGGCACGGCTGCGCTGGCGGCGATCCGGGTGCCGCTTGGCGACAAGCCCTTCCTGACCCTGGTGCTGACCTTGAGCGGTTACTACGTGTTGCAGGTCCAGCTGATGTTGCTGCTGCCGGTGCTGCTGACCCACGTGACCGGGACCACCCAGTCCGTCGCCTGGATGTACAGCATGGATGCGCTGCTCGCCGTGCTGCTGCTCTATCCCATGGCACGCCTGGGCGAACGCTACCTGAGCGAGGAGGCGCGCCTGCTGCTCGGAATCGGCGTGATGACGGCCAGCCTTGCGGCCATGGCGCTGGTATCGGGCGCCGCCGGGGTGTTTGGCGTGATGGCGCTGTTCTATATCGGCGGCCTCATCGCCGAGCCGGCGCGCGAAGCCATCGTGGCGCGCCATGCGACGCTGCGGGCGCGCGCCAGCTACATTGGCCTCGGCAGGATCGGGCTGGCGCTGGGCGGCTTGATCGGCTACGTCGCGGGCGGATATCTGCTCGACGCGGGCAGGGCCTTGGGCCTGCCGGGCCTGCCCTGGATGGTGCTGTGCGCGGTCGGCTGCCTGACCCTGGCCGCGCTGGCGCGGCAGTTCTCCGGCGCCGCCTCCTGGCAGCGGGCGCGCGCATGATGCCCACCGGAGGGTCAGTCTTGCGCGCCGGGCTCCAGCACACCCAGCAGGCGCGACAGGGCGGCATCGATCGCGGCCAGGTCGTCCGCCGCGGTCGAGGCCAATATGCGATGCTGGTTCGCCACGTGGGCCGTCACGGCGCGCTCGATCAGGTCGAGGCCGTCCGCTGTCAGCTGCACCAGCACGCTGCGCGCATCGCCGCTGTGGGGCACGCGCAGGACCAGGCCGCGCGTTTCCAGGCCCTTCAGGCGGTGCGTCATCGTGCCCGAGGTAATCATCAGGCTTGAGAACAGGGCCGTCGGCGCCAGGCGGTACGGTGCCCCGGAACGCTTCAAGGTGGCCAGCACGTCGAATTCCCAGCTACTCATCCCGTAAGCGGAAAACACCTCTTCCTGCCTGCGCTGCAAAAGGGCCGCGCAACGCTTGATGCGCCCGATCGTGCCCATCGGGCCGCAATCGAGATCGGGCCGTTCCCGGCGCCACTGCGCAAGGATCGAATCGACCGCGTCCGGCGCTCGCTCAGTTTCCATGATGAACCTCTCCGATTTATCTTGAACTCAAGATTATATGCTAAGCTATTATCTTCAATTGAAGATAAATGCAAGGAGCACTGGCATGGCTGACACGCAACAACCGCAATCCTGGACCGACTACCTCCTCACCGCCCTGGCGCCGGCCATCTGGGGCTCGACCTATATCGTCGCCACGCAATTGCTGCCGCCGGACCGGCCCTTCACCACGGCCCTGCTGCGTACCTTGCCGGCCGGTATTTTGCTGACCTTGTGGGCCAGACGCCTGCCCGAACGCGCTCAGTGGGGCCGGCTGGCGCTGCTTGCCGCACTCAATATCGGCTTCTTCCAGGCCTTGCTGTTCGTGGCGGCCTATCGCTTGCCCGGCGGCCTGGCGGCCGTGGTGGGCGCGATCCAGCCGCTGCTGGTGGTCGGGCTGGTCTGGGCGTTCGATGGGCGCCGCGCCAGCGCTTTGGCGATCGCGGCCTGCGTGGCGGGGATACTCGGCATGGCGGCGCTGCTGCTCGCGCCGGGCGCCGTATGGGATGGACCCGGCATTGCGGCGGCGCTGGCCGGCGCGGCCTGCATGGCCGCCGGCACCTATCTGGCGCGGCGCTGGAAAACCGAGGTGCCTGTGCTGGCATTCACGGGCTGGCAATTGCTCGCCGGTGGGGTGATGCTGCTACCGGCAGCGTGGGCCATCGATCCGCCGCTGCCGGCGCTGACCGGCACCCAGATGCTCGCCTACGCCTACCTGGTGCTGATCGGCACCATGGCCGCCTATGTGCTGTGGTTTCGCGGCCTGGCGCGGCTCTCGCCGGTGGCGGTGTCGTCGCTCGGTCTGCTCAGTCCATTGACGGCGGTGATTCTTGGCTGGGCCTTGCTTGGGCAAGCCATGACGGGCATGTCGCTGGCCGGGCTGGTGACGGTGTTCGCCAGCATCATCGCGGTACAGTGGGCCACCTTGCCTGGCGCGCAAACGAACGCACCGAGGGGCAGCAATCCTTGTCAATCATGAAGCCGATTTTTTCATCGACGCGAAGGAAGGCACACCGCAACTATCAATATGCACGGGAGAATGGGGCACGCAGTTGGGACTAGTATGGACTGAGGGGTAGCGATCGTCGTTCATACATCAGCCAGGAGTCCGGATGAAACTTGCGAACTTGAAGATCGGTGTTCGTCTGGGGGCCGGTTTCGGCCTGTTGCTGCTGCTGATAGGGACCCTGGTCGGCACCGGCATCACCCTGCTCAACAGCGCAGGCGAGAGCACCGCGCACATGGTCGATCACGAATGGGTCAAGGCCGAAGCGGCCAATGAGGTCAACGTCGGCACGCGCGCCAATGCGCGCAGGACGCTCGAACTGTTCATCGTCAGCGACCCGGCGCAGGTGGCCGCCATCCACCAGCGCATCGAAGCGAACAAGAAGCAAATCGCCGCCGCGCTGGCGACGCTCGACAAGCTGATCGATTCGCGCGAAGGGCGCGAACTGCTGGCGCGGGTGATGCGCGAGCGCGCCGTCTTCGTCACCTCGTACTCGCGCGTCATTAAACTGATCGACGAGAACCAGCGCGATGAAGCATCAGGCTTGATGCGCTCCGAAACCTTGCCCGCGCTCGACGCGCTGCAGGCCTCGATCACCGCCCTGGTCGCCTTGCAAAAGCGCATGGCGGAAGCGGCCAGCGCCGCGGTCGACACCAGCATCGCCGAGGCGCGCACCATGATGCTGTGGCAGGGCGCACTGGGGTTGCTGATCGGCGTGGCGGCGGGATGGTGGATCACCCGCTCGATCATCTTGCCGATCAATGACGCGGTGCGGGTGGCCAGGACGGTGGCGGCGGGCGACCTGAGTGCCCGGATTGCGCCCGGATCGTCCAGCGAAACGGGGCAATTGCTGCATGCCCTGGCCGACATGAACACGGGCTTGCGCAATATCGTCAGCCAGGTGCGCAGTGGGACCGATGCGATCGCGACGGCCTCCGGCCAGATCGCCAGCGGCAACCTCGATCTGTCGGCGCGCACCGAGCAGCAAGCCAGTTCGCTGGAGGAGACCGCGTCGTCGATGGAAGAGCTGACATCGACCGTCAAGCAGAACGCCGACAACGCGCGCCAGGCCAACCAGCTGGCCATTTCAGCCTCGCACGTGGCGGTGCAGGGCGGGGCTGTGGTGGCGCAGGTGGTCGACACGATGGGATCGATCAATGAGTCCTCGCGCAAGATCGTCGACATCATCAGCGTGATCGAATCGATCGCGTTCCAGACCAATATCCTGGCGCTCAATGCGGCGGTGGAAGCGGCGCGCGCCGGCGAGCAGGGGCGCGGCTTCGCGGTCGTGGCCAGCGAGGTGCGCAACCTGGCGCAGCGCTCGGCGGCGGCGGCCAAGGAAATCAAGATGCTGATCGACGACTCGGTGGACAAGGTCGCGCAGGGCAGCGAACTGGTGGACCGGGCCGGATCGACGATGCAGGCGATCGTCACCAGTATCAAGAGCGTGGCCGACATGATGGGCGAGATCACGGCGGCCAGCGTGGAGCAGACCGCCGGGATCGAGCAGATCAACCAGGCCATCACCCAGATGGACGAGGTGACGCAGCAAAACGCGGCGCTGGTGGAACAAGCGGCCGCCGCCGCCGGGGCGCTGCAGGATCAGGCGGGAACCCTGGCTAGTGTGGTCAGCGTGTTCAAGCTGCCGGCCGGCGTGGCGGAAGAACGGGCCAAGCCGGTGCTGCGCAAGGTGCAGGCGCCGGTGGCGGTGGAACGGCCGGCACGGACGGCCAGCCCGGTGGGCGCGCGCAAACGGGAGGTGGCCGCCGCCGGGACGGACGATTGGGAGGAATTTTGAGCAGCCGCTCCCCCTCCTTCCGCGCGCGGCCTGGCTGCCAACGCCGCATTCCTTGATCTGGATCAATTGACGAGGCCGCATCGCCGGCATACAATTTCCATGTAGAAATAATGATTGCAGCACATTAGCGTCGCATGCGAGGTTGCGGCGCTGTTAGCCGCAGCGCCGGCCATTGCTCGTCTTCTTCCGCCCGCCTCAAACCTGCGGGCGGGCTCACAAGCTACTTCTTTCCATTAACGCCGCGGCGTCCAGCCAGCGCTGGCGCGCCCGCATCACCCGGGATAGTCGGATGAATATGACAAATTTACGAATCGGTGCGCGCCTGGGCGGCGCTTTCGGCATCATTCTGCTGATCATGGCGGCCCTGATCGCCACCGCGCTCATTCTGCTCGCCAATATCAGTAGCGTCAGCAGCCACATGATCGAGCGCGACATGGTCCAGGCCGATGCGGCCAACGTCATCAACGTCGGCACCCGTGCCAACGCGCGCGCCACCTTGGAATTGTTCATTGCGCCCGATGCCGCCTACAGCGCCAGGGTGCGCGACAAGATCGAGGTGAACAAGAAGGACATCAGCGCCGCCATTGCGGTACTCGACAAACTGGCCAGCGAAGCCGAAGGCCGCCAACTGCTGGACAGGATCAAGGCCGAGCGGGCGCTGTATGTCGGTTCGTTCGCCAACGTCAGCAAGCGCATCGCCGCGCAGGAGCGCGATGCGGCCGCCACCCTCATGCTGGGCGAGACCCTGCCGGCGCTCGACACCTTGCAGGACTCGGTGACCCGGCTGGCGGGCCTGCAAAAGAAGCTGGTGGGCGACGCCGGCGAGCGCATCGAACAGAGCGCGGTCCTTGCGCGCCGCGCCATGCTGGTACTTGGCCTGGCGGCGTTGCTGACCGGCGCCATGTCCGGCTGGTGGATCACCCGTTCCATCACCGGGCCGATCGGCAGGGCGGTGCGGCTTGCGAAGACGGTCGCCGCGGGCGACCTGACCAGCGACATTGCGCCGGGTTCGGGCGACGAAACGGGACAATTGATGCAGGCGCTCAGCGCCATGAACGGCAGCCTGCAACACATCGTCGGCCAGGTACGCAGCGGCACCGACGCGATCGCGACGGCCGCGGACCAGATCGCCGCCGGCAACCTCGACCTGTCGGCGCGCACCGAGCAGCAAGCCGGTTCGCTGGAGCAAACCGCGTCGTCGATGGAACAACTGACGTCGACCGTCAAGCAGAACGCCGACAACGCGCGCCAGGCCAATCAACTGGCCATTTCGGCCTCGCACGTGGCACAGCAGGGTGGCGCCGTGGTGGCGCAGGTGGTCGACACCATGGGGTCGATCAACGCATCGTCGCGCAAGATCGTCGACATCATCGGCGTGATCGAATCGATCGCGTTCCAGACCAATATCCTGGCACTGAATGCGGCGGTGGAAGCGGCGCGCGCGGGCGAGCAGGGACGCGGCTTCGCGGTCGTGGCCAGCGAGGTGCGCAATCTGGCGCAGCGCGCGGCGGCGGCAGCCAAGGAAATCAAGACCTTGATCGGCGACTCGGTGGACAAGGTCGCGCAGGGCAGTGAACTGGTCGACCGGGCCGGAACGACCATGCGGGCCATTGTCACCAGTATCGGGAGCGTGACCGACATCATGGGCGAGATCACGGCGGCCAGCGTCGAGCAGACGGCCGGGATCGAGCAGATCAACCGGGCGATTGCGCAGATGGACCAGGTGACGCAGCAAAACGCGGCGCTGGTGGAAGAAGCGGCGGCCGCCGCCGGGGCGTTGCAGGATCAGGCGGAATCGCTCGCTTGTGTGGTCAGCGTGTTCAAGCTGCCGGCGCGCGTGGTGGAAGGCCGGGCCGGGCCGGCGCTGCGCGCGGGCGCCGCGTGGGGCGGCGCGACTCGCGCCCTAATCGGCCTGTAGACAATAGCGGTTGCGCCCCCCGGCCTTGGCTTCGTACAAAAGCGCGTCGGCCATCTTGATCAAGCCACCCGGCAGCAGGCCATCGGCCGGCATCAGGCTGGCCACCCCCATGCTCACGGTCAGCCAGGGCGAGGCCCCGGATTTTTCGTGCGGGATGGCCAGCAGCGCCAGTTCGTCGAGCAGTTTTTTGGCCACCACCTCGGCCCCGCGCTTGTCTTCCTGCGGCAGCAGGATCACGAATTCCTCGCCGCCGTAGCGCGCCACCAGGTCCTGCGGGCGCGCCGCCGCGCGCCGCATCGCCGCGCCCACCTGCACCAGGCTGTCGTCGCCGGCCTGATGGCCGTAGGCGTCGTTATACGCCTTGAAATGGTCGATATCGGCGATGATCAGCGCGATCGGCAGCCTGGCGCGCGCGCAGCGCCGCCATTCGGTATCCATCGCTTCATCGAAACCGCGCCGGTTGGCCACCCCGGTCAGGCCGTCGGTCAGGGTCAGCTCGCGCAGCGCGTCGCTTTGGCGCTTGACCGTCAGCTGGGTGCGCACGCGCGCCCGCACCACCGCCGCGTTGACCGGCTTGGTGATGAAGTCGGCGGCGCCGGCTTCCAGCGCGCGCGTTTCATCCTCCGGCGTCTTGAGCGCCGTGACGAAAATGATCGGAATGTCGCGCGTCGCTCCCGACTCGCGCAAGGCCCGGCACACCGCGTAACCATCCATGTCGGGCATCATCGCGTCGAGCAGGATCAGGTCGGGGCGCTGGTTCTGGGCGATGTGCAGCGCCGTGGCGCCGTTCATCGCAAACAGCACGTCGTGCTCGTCCTGCAAGGCCTGGTGCAGGATCTGGATGTTTTCCATCGCGTCGTCGACGATCAGGATACGCCCGTTCCTCGCCATATCGGTCCAACTCATGCATGGTCCCTTCTTTTCAAAATCTCCTGCACCTGCAGCGCGGCGTTGGCAAAGCCCAAGGTGGCGACGGCATCGCCCAGCGCGCCCATCACCGCCGGCGCCAGGGCCGCGTCCAGCACCGGACGCAGTGCGTCAAATGCCGCCATTGCCTTCAGATTGTTATTCTGAAGCAAACTCAGAAGATCCGCCAGCGCCGCATCGACTTGTGCGGGGTCGTGTACCCCAGGCTGCACACCGGCCGCCGCCGGCGCGGGCAGGGCGCGCGCGGTGTCGAACACCGCCTGCAGCGCCTTGTCGAGCGCCCCCAGGCGCACCGTCAGCTCGGCGCTGCCGGCCCCGCGCAAAGCCTGTTCAAAATCGAAGGCCAGCGCCGCCAGCTCGCTCGCCCCCAGATTGGCCGCCACGCCGCGCAGGCGATGCACGCGCTGGATCGCCTCCAGCCGCTCCTCGCCGCGCAGCAGCGCGCGCACCTCGTCCAGGGTCTGGCCCTGCGAACTCTCGAAGCGCTTGAACAAGGTCACGAAGTTATCGACATTGCCGCCGAAGCGCGGCAGGGTCGATGCCAGGTCGATGCCCGGGATATCGAGCGTGCGCACCTTGTCGGGCGGTGCTGCCCTGGACCCACGGGCGCCGCCGGCGGGCGCGCGCGCCTGCGCCTCGGGCACGGCGAGCGCCGACGTCACCCGGATCAGGGTATTGACCATGTTGTCGACGTCGATCGGCTTGGCCACGTGGCCGTTCATGCCGGCCTGGCTGGCATGATGAAGGTCCTCTTCCATCGCGTTGGCGGTCATGGCGATGATCGGCAAGGTCCTGATGCCCATGCGCCGGATCGCTTCGGCCGCTTCGTAGCCGTTCATGACCGGCATCTGGATATCCATCAGCACCGCGTCGTAGCGGCTGGGGGCATCGGCCAGCATGCTCACCGCGATGCGCCCGTTGCCCGCGATGTCGACCGCCGCGCCGGCGTGCAGCAGGATGTACTTGGCCACTTCCTGATTGATCTGGTTATCCTCGACCAGCAGCACGTACATGCCCTTGAGCCGGCCCGCCAGCGGCTGCTCGGGCGTCGCCATGGGCGCCGCTTTCCCGGTGTGCAGCTCGAGCGCCGCCGCCGCCAAGGTCAGCGGCGTCACCGGTTTGCTCAGGATGGCGTCCAGTTTCAGGTCTTCCTGCAGCCCCACCAGCTGCTCGCGCGCGCTTTCGGCCACCATCAGCGCGCAGCGCGGCATCACGATGGCCGGGTCGGCGCGGGCGAAGGTCAGTACCGCGATGCCATCGAGTTCCGCCATGGCCGTATCGAGGAACATCAGATCGTAGGACCAAGCGGCGCGGCCGGCGGCGCGCAGCAGTTCGAGCGCCTCGGCGCCGCTGGCGGCACTGTCGACATGCCATCCGGCGCTGGCGCCCATGCGCGCGATGGCCTCGCGCGCGCTGCGGTTGTCGTCCACCACCAGCACCCGCCGCGCGGCGCCGCCGGGCAGCGCCGGCAGCAGCGGCAGCAGCGCCGCGTCGCACGCTTGGGCGATGCCGAAGGCCGCATCGAAATGGAATTCCGCGCCCGCGCCAAGTTCGCTGCGCACGCCCAGGGTGCCGCCCATCAGGTCGACCAGGCGGCGGCAGATGGCCAGTCCCAGCCCGGTGCCGCCGTATTTGCGGCTGGTCGAGGTGTCGCCCTGCGAGAACGCGTCGAACATGTGCTCTTGCTGCTCGCGCGCGATGCCGATGCCGCTGTCGCGCACGGCGAAGTCGAGCACCACGATCCCGTCGCTGTCGCTGCGGCGCGTGATCGACAGCACCACTTCGCCCTGTTCGGTGAACTTGATCGCGTTCCCGATCAGGTTCAGCAGCACCTGTTCGAGCCGCAACGCGTCGCCGACCACGGTCAGGGGCACCTCCGGCGCCACCGCGTAGACCAGCTCCACCCCCTTGTTCCAGGCATTGGCCGACAGCAGCACCGACATGCTTTCCAGGACCTGGCACAAGGTGAACGGCGCCGATTCGAGCACCAGCTGGCCCGCCTCGATCTTGGAAAAATCGAGCACGTCGGAGAGGATGCCCATCAGCGAACGGGTCGACATCTTGATCTTGGCGACATAACTGCGTTCGCGCCGCTCCAGCGAGCCTTCTTCGAGCAGGCGCGCCAGCCCCATGATGGCATTCATCGGGGTGCGGATTTCGTGGCTCATATTGGCCAGGAACTGGCTTTTCGCGCTGCTGGCCGATTCGGCCCGTTGCAGCGCCTGGATCAACTGCTCGTTGAGCGACTGCAGGCGCAATTCGGTGCGCTTGAGTTCCGACACATCTGAAATGAGCACGTAAAAACCGCGCACCGCGCCTTGTTCGTCGAAGTCGGGGATGTAATTGGCCCAGGTATGGCGCACCTCGCCGGACGGATCCTGCACGTCGCGTGAAAAATGGGTGGCCTTGCCCTCCAGGACCTCGCGCAGGTGCGGCGCGATGTCGGCCATGGTTGCCGGGCCCAGGATATCGTCCATGCGCGCGCCGTTCATCTCGCTCGCGCTGCGCCCGCACAGGTCCTGGTAGCGGCGGTTGGCGAACTGGCAGCGCAGTTCGGCATCCCAGTAGGCGACCATGCCGGGCACGTTGTCGGTGACGGTGCGGATGAAACGCTCGCTCTGTTCAAGCCGCTCGCTGGTGGCGCGCAGGGCCTTTTCGGCGGCCACCCTTTCGCTGATATCGCGCACGGTCGACTGCAAAATGCCCTTGCCGCCGATGTTCACGCTGGTGAGCAGCACGTCGGCGTGGAACAGGGTGCCGTCGCGGCGCATGTGCAGCCACTCGAAATGATGGCTGCCCGTTTCGATCGCGTAGCGGATGAACTGTTCGGCCTTGTCGGCGGAGCGCCGCCCGTCGGGCTGGAACTCGGGCGAGGTGGTGGCCGGCGACAGGGTCAGGAATTCCTCGATGGTGGCGCAGCCGTAGATGCGCACCGCGGCCTGGTTGCCGCCGATGAAACCGGCGCCCTGGGCGACCAGCATATGGGCATCGCCCGACATCTCGTACAGCGCCCGGAACTGCTCGTTGACGTCGCGCAGGCGCTCCGAGAGCAGCTTGCGCTCGCTGACATCGAGCACCACGGCGCTGATGCCGACCAGCGCGTGATCGGGCCCGAACACCGGATGGTAGCTGGTCACCCAATGGCTTTCCACATCGGGCGAGCCGGGCACGGTGCGCGATTCATGCACCGACTTGATCGGCAGGCCGGTATCGCGCACCTGGCGGTACGCCTTCTCGAATTCGGCGCCGAGGGGGCCGAGCAGCTCGGGCAGGGTGTGCCCCAGGTGGGCGGCCACCGGCAGCGCATTGACCGCCGCCAGGTACTCGTTGACCATGACGACGCGCAGGTCGCTGTCGAGCAGGGCCAGGCCCACCGGGGCGGTGGCGTACACGGTTTCGAGCAGGGCGTTGGCGCGTTCCAGTTCCCCGGTGCGCTCGGCGACCAGGGTTTCGAGGTCGTTGCGGTAGCGCTGCAGCTCGCCGTCCATGTGCCGAAGGGCGTCGGCCACCTCGGCCACCTCGCGGATGTGCATGGGCGGCAGCGCCATCGGCTCGCCGCGTCCGAGTGCCGCCGCCGGCGCGCACAGGGAGCGCACCGAGGCGCCGATCACGCCGCCGATGGTCCACGCGGCGGCGAAGCCGACCACCAGCAGCGCGGCCACGCTGAGGAACACGCTGGCCATTGCCTCGCGCATGGTTTCGTTGGCCGCGTCGCGCGGCAGGGCGACCGTCGCGTACCAGCCACGTCTGGGTGAACGCTGCAGGCTGGAGATGACGCGCACGCCCTCGCGCGAGGTCAGTTCCATGGTACCGGCATTGGCGCGATGCGCCAGCTCGGCCATCTCGGGACGGGCCAGCGCGCCGATGAATTTTTCGGGAGCGATGCTGCGCGCGACAAAGATATCGTGGCGGTCGAACAACTGGGCGTTCCAGCGCGGCGGCAGGCGCTGTTCGGCCAGCAGCTGGTTGAAGCGTTCGGGGCGCAACTGGGCCGACAGCACGTACACCACCTCGCCGTGGCGCCGCACCGGCACCTCGACCGAGATGGTGTAGGGATCGGCGGGGCTGGCGCGGTACAGGTCCGAGGTGGCGGCCAGGCCGCTGGCGGCCACCTGGCGGATGGTATCGGCATTGCCGTTGGGCGGCAGGGGCAGGCCGTGGGCGACGCGGGTGTTGAGCAGCGGCGTGCCATCGCGCTCGCTCAGCACGAAGGCGAAGCCCGGGAATTCCGGGCCAAGGATGCTGCGTGCCTGCTGATGGAAGGCGGCCAGGTCGGCGCTGGTCAGGCTGGGCGAACTGGCCAGGGCGCGGGCGGCGGTTTCGCCGGCATCGAGATCGCGCTCGGCGGCCATGAGCACATTTTGCGCCAGCCGCTCGGCATCGCGCAGCAGGTCCTGGCGCTCGCGCTGGAAGGAATCATAGGTCAGGGTGGCGAAGCCGATCAGGGTCGGCAAGGCACAGGCGAGGACCAGGGTGGCGGTCTTCGAGCGGATGGACGGCAGGGATGAACGTGATGAAAACGACACTGCCCGAGCCTCCGACGCATCAAACGCGGCGCCGCGCACCGCTGTGAGAACGATGGTAGCCGAGCACGCGTTTTCTTGAAAGCACTTTGCACCAGCCGTGCGCGGCCATGCGTCTGCCATACCGACCAGCAATGTTTCCTAACCGGGGTCAGAGCGCCAATGCGGAACATTTCTTAACCGAGGTCTGACCCCGGTTAGGAAACATTGCCGGTTGGATCGGCGGGTCAGGAGCGGGTGATGGGCAGAGCCAGGTCTTCGCCGAGTTTGATGTGCTTGGCCAGTTCAATCTTGGCAATGGCGTTGCGGTGCACTTCGTCCGGGCCGTCGGCCAGGCGCAAGGTGCGGTTGCCAGCCCATTGATAGGCCAGCGGAAACTCGTCCGATACCCCCGCCGCGCCGTGCGCCTGGATCGCCCAGTCCAGCACCTGCTGGGCCACATTCGGCGCCAGCACCTTGATCATGGCAATCTCGGCCTGGGCGTGCTTGTTGCCCACGGTATCCATCAGCGCGGCGGTCTTGAGCGTCAGCAGGCGCGCCGTATCGATCTGGATGCGCGACTCGGCGATGCGCTCGCGCCACACCCCCTGGTCGGAAATCTTTTTACCGAAGGCAATCCGGCTATTCAGGCGCAGGCACATCAGTTCCAGCGCGCGCTCGGCCACGCCGATGGCGCGCATGCAATGGTGGATGCGGCCCGGTCCCAGGCGGCCCTGGGCGATCTCGAAACCGCGCCCCTCGCCCAGCAGCAGGCTGGAAGCCGGCACGCGCACGTTCTCGAACAGGATTTCGCAATGGCCGTGCGGCGCATCGTCGTAACCGAACACGGGCAGCGGACGGACGATGGTGATGCCTGGCGTATCGGCCGGCACCAGGATCATCGATTGCTGGGCATGGCGCGCCGCTTCCGGATCGGTCTTGCCCATGACGATGAATATCTTGCAGCGCGGATCGCCCGCGCCCGAAATCCACCACTTGCGCCCGTTGATGACGTAATCGTCGCCCTGGCGCTCAATGCGTGTTTCAATGTTGGTGGCGTCGGATGAGGCCACGGCCGGCTCGGTCATGGCGAAGGCCGAGCGGATCTCGCCGCGCAACAGCGGTTCGAGCCAGGTGCGCTTGTGTTCTTCGCTGCCGTAGCGCTCGATGGTTTCCATATTGCCCGTGTCGGGGGCGGCGCAGTTGAACACTTCCGGCGCCCAGCCGACCCGGCCCATGATCTCGCACAGCGGCGCGTAATCGAGGTTCGACAAGCCTTCCGGCGCGCGCGCCGACTTCGGCAGGAACAGGTTCCACAAGCCCTGCTCGCGCGCCAGCGGCTTGAGCCGTTCGATCAGCTCGGTCGGAATCCAGCGGTTGCCCTTGTGCGTGCCGTTGCGGTCGACTTCCTGCTTGAAAGCGGTTTCGTTCGGATAGACGTGCTGGTCCATGAAGCCGAGCAGGCGCGTTTGCAACTCTTTGCAGCGGTCGGAGTAATCGAAGTTCATTAGTTGTCCTTGGAAAGAGAAATGGCGCGCTGCGCGTACTGCCAGCCCAGTTCGGCCATGGGCCGGGCGGCTTTGCCGTTCTCGAGGGCCTGGGCGCTGGACGCGGTGCCGTCGACGTAGCGTTTCATGATGCCTTGCATGATGCCGGCGAGGCGGAACATATTGTAGGCCAGGTAAAAATTGAAATCTTCGATATGGATGGTCTTGCCGGTGCGCGCGGCATAGGCGGCGATATAGGCTTCCTGGGTGGGAATGCCGAGTGCGGCCAGGTCGAGTCCGGCGATGCCGCGGAACTGGCCGGGAGCAATGTGCCAGCTCATGCAATGGTAAGAGAAATCCGCCGCCGGATGACCCAGGGTCGACAGTTCCCAGTCGAGCACGGCCAGGATGCGCGGCTCGGTCGGGTGGAAGATCATGTTATCGAGGCGGAAATCGCCATGCACGATGGACGTATCGTCGCCCGGAGGAATGTTGCGCGGCAGCCAGGCGATCAACTGGTCCATGGCCTCGATCGGTTCGGTGACCGAAGCCTGGTACTGGCGCGTCCAGCGTTCGATCTGGCGCATGAAATAGTTTCCGGGTTTGCCGAAATCAGCCAGGCCGATGGCGGCGTAGTCGACCGTGTGGAGGAGGGCGATGACCCGGTTCAGCTCATCGTAGATGGCGCCGCGTTCGGCTGGCGTCATGCCGGGCAGGGACTGGTCCCACAGCACGCGGCCGTCGACGAATTCCATCACGTAGAAGGCGCGGCCGATGACCGACTCGTCGGTGCACAGCGCGTACTGGCGGGCGGTGGGAAAGCCGGCTTTTTGCAAGGCATCCATGACCCGGAATTCGCGCTCGATGGCGTGGGCGGACGGCAACAGCTTGGCCGCCGGACCGGGCTTGGTGCGCAGCACATAATGCTGGCCGCCGGCACTGATCTTGAAGGTGGGATTGGACTGACCTCCCTTGAACTGGGCCACTTCCAGCGGGCCGCCGGGATAGTCCTCGACATGGGCGCGCAGATAGGCGTCGAGGGCATCGACATCGAATTTCTGGCGCTCCGAGACCGGCTTGGTCCCCATCATTTCCTCGAACATCTTGTCTCCTGCTGGTTATGTGAGATCTATTCTAGCGCATGAATAGAACGACCGTACTAATTTTTCTGCCGGGGGCAGCACCGGGGTCTGACCTCTGATTAGAAATAGTTGCCTGAACTGCCGCAAAGCGCGAATAATCGTCAAGATGTTGCTAATCGGAGGTCAGACCCCGTTTGTGCCGTTTGTGGAAGTAAAGCAAGCCTGAGCTGCGCTTCGCCCCGGTAGCGCTGGAGGATCACCGTGTCGAAGGGGGTGATGAAGCCGTTTCCTGGCAATTTCGCGTCGAATTCTCGTCCAGATTTTCCGCAAGTCCTACAACCGGGGTCTGACCTCAATTAGGAAAAGTTTCGAGTCGGAGGTCTGACCCCGGTTGGGAAATGTTTCGAGTCAGAGGTCAGACCCTAATGCCGTTAAGTTAAGCCCTTGACTGTCGCTTCTTGTAAACAAGTTCCAGAAGTGTTAACGTCTGGAACTATGTTCTCAGATGCCCTCTCTCTTGCCATTGACCTCCCGCGATTTCCTCCAGATTGGGGGCGACTGGGTAAGGAATTACCGTACGAATGGATTGAAGCTGCCCTCGAAGCGAAAGGCAAAGCCAGTATCCGTCGGCGCCGCCTTCCTGCACAGCAAGTGGTGTGGCTAGTCATCGCTTTGGCCCTGTATCGCCATCTGTCTGTCAAAGAAGTACTCGATGACTTGGACTTGGCACTCCCGGAATTGGAAGGTGCCTGCTTAACCGCCAGCGCGGCCTGCCAGGCGCGCCAGCGGCTTGGGCCCGAACCACTGCGTTGGCTGTTTGAATGCTCGGCCCAGGCATGGAGTGAGGAAGATCACTCAGCCTATTTGTTTCACGGGATGAGTCTTTTTGCCATGGATGGCACGACCTTGCGTCTTGCCGAGAGCGAGGCCAACCGCGCGCACTTCGGCGCCCAGAAATATGCCAAAGGGAGTGTGGCGAGTTACCCACAAGCGAAGGGTGTCACACTGACCGCCGTACCGACGCATCTGATCCTCGATGCCCGTTTCGGGCCCTACGCGACGAGTGAAGCGAGCTTCGCCAAGGAGTTGATCGCAAGCGTGCCGGACAGCTCCCTCACCGTCTTCGATGCAGGCTTTCTGTCAGCAGAAATCCTGTGCAATTTGGCTGGGCAGGGACATTGTCGTCACTATCTGATTCCGGCAAAGAGTAATACGCGCTGGAAGTTAATAGAGGGAACAGTGGAAGATGGGCTTGTTGAGATGGAGGTGTCCGACTCGGCCATGCGCAAGGATCCGACGCTGCTCGCTTCGTGGCGTGCCCGCGCGGTGCGCATAGGTGACGGCACCGGCGAGTTGAAATATGTACTCA